>NZ_CP083560.1:2536156-3170195 GCF_025143825.1 Sulfitobacter sp. S223
CTGGTCGCTCTGGCGCAATGCTGCGCGGGCATCGCTGTGCAGGATCGTCACGGTCGTGGGATCAAACCAGAAGTTGTCGATCGCGGTGGCTGTCACTTCGGGGTCGATTTCGGCGATGGTAATGCCTGCAATGTCGCGGTCTGCCCACGATCTGGGAACCGAGTATGATCCGCCTCCGATATGGAAGGACGTGAAGGCAGCAGACCCCATCCGCATGCGCGGCAAGGCATCCAGCATCGCTGCATGCGGTGTGAACATTACGCGCGGTGCTTCTTTTGCACTGATGCCGTGCGCCAAATGATCCACCACCATCAAGTGAACCGGATCGGCGGGATTTTCCGACAAATCAACAGTTCTGATGCAATAGTAGCTGCTTTCATGATCACAGATGGCGGGCAAGGCCAGCGCGCGCATACCGATGAAACCTGCTATCGCAATCGCGATCAAGGGCGCCACAGCACCGCGGAGCGATACCGCGCCCAACCGAAAGCACATCATCGCTGCAATCGTATAGATCGCCGAAATCACCAACAAAGTCGTCACCGACCCCAGCAGCGGCACAAAGACGAACCCTGCCATCAACGTGCCCGCAATAGCGCCAATCGCACCTGATGCAAACATTGCGCCCAGCGCCCGTTCGGATTGATCGCGACCGCGCATGGCCGCCACAGTCAAGACCGGCGCAGGCACACCCGCGAAAAGAGAGGGCAGGAAAAAGGCCAGCGACGTCAGCGCGGTAATGGCGACAAGCGGGTGAGCGATCCCTTCAACCACCGGTCCTGCAAATGCGCGCAACAGCAGGGTCGCAGCCGCAGTGAAGACCGCCGCAGCGACCATGGTCCATCCGGTCATCCTCAGGGCTGACGCCGTGGCGCGCGCCGCAATACGCCCGCCCCACCAATGCCCGACCGAAAATCCGGCAAGCACAACTGCGATGATAGAGGTCCACGTATACAGGCTCATACCGACATAGGGCGCGATCATCCGGCCCGCGACGATCTCAACCACAAGGCTGGACGCCGAAATGGCCGCTTGAAGAAAGATCAGCAGCCAAAGGGGAATGAGCGGGGGGGAAATATGTTTATCCATCTGGTATGAAAGTGCGTGTCCCACAAAATGCCGTCAATCGAAATTTGATCCGATGGCACAGAATGGCACTTGATCCTTGTGGTGGAACCAACGGAAGATAGCGACTTGATAGACAAACACTTCGCCCTGCCCTGCGCATGCGCAGCGTCTTTGGCGAGGGTGAGAGATCGGCCCCCCGGAAGACCGAGCTGTCAGAGTGGATCGAAGCCACCGGATCACTCGCCGCAGCAGAGCGTGAAATGGGCATGAGTCACAAGCTGGCGCATGCTGCTCGAAACCCTTAATGCCATGTTCCGCGCCGCCGTCTTGCACAGCGGCAAAGGTGGCCCCGGTGGTGGTGGCGCGGTTCTGACAGATGCAGGGCGCGCCGCGTTGACCGGATACCGCCGCGCCGAAGCGGCCTCTGCCAAAGCAACCGAACCGCATTTTCAAACGCTTAAATCCATGGTGGGGGATATTCTCCGAAAGAAATAACGATTGACCTTCAGCTACCCAGTCACTGATATGTTCTGCGGTATATTCCAAGGAACCTCCATGACCCTGCGCCTGCTCTTTGCGATAACAGCCTGTGTGATCAGTCTCTGCGCTTTTGGTGCAGAGGTAAAAGCAGGGGATGAGCCGATCATCGCTGCGGCCTCTGATCTCCAGTTCGCGGTCACCGACATCGCCGCAAGCTTTGAGGCGCAAACCGGATACCGCGTGCGGCTGAACTTTGGCTCGACAGGCAATTTCGCACGACAAATCCGCGAAGGCGCACCGTTTGAAGTATTTATGGCCGCCGACGAAAGCTACGTTCTGGATTTGGCGCAGGATGGGCTAACCCATGATGACGGCGCTATCTATGCCCAGGGCCGCATCGTTCTGATTGCCCCGCACGGTTCAGCACTGACGGTGGACGGTGATATGGATGGTCTGGCTAATGCCCTTGCGCAGGGACAGATCACGCGATTTGCTATCGCCAACCCGGATCATGCCCCCTACGGGGTGCGCGCGATGGAAGCGCTCAAGCACAAGCAACTGTGGCAAACGCTGCAACCGATGTTGGTGCTAGGTGAAAACGTGAGCCAAGCCGCGCAGTTTGCAACGACAGGGAATGCCGAGGGCGGGATCATTGCCTATTCGCTGGCACTTGCGCCGCAGGTGTCGGCGCTGGGCACCTATGCGCTTATCCCTGCGGACTGGCATGCGCCGCTGCACCAGCGCATGGTTTTGCTACAGGACGCAGGCCCCGTCGCCGAAGCATTTTACGACTATATGAATAGCCCGGAGGCACGCGCCATCATGGAAAGCTACGGCTTCAAGCGGCCAGAGGACTAAGCATTGGACTGGAGCGCCCTCTTTTTATCGCTGCAACTGGCGGGATGGACCGCAGTCATCTTGCTGCCGGTTTCGGTGTTCATGGGGCGGCTTTTGGCCTACCGCAGTTTTGTGGGCAAGGGCCTGCTTGAGGCGCTGGTGATGCTGCCACTGGTTCTGCCACCGACGGTTCTGGGCTTCTATTTGCTTGTGTCGCTGGGGCGCAATTCATTTGTTGGCGCGATATGGCAAGACCTGTTTGGCCAGCAACTTGTCTTTTCGTTCGAAGGACTGGTTGTTGCTTCGGTGATTTTCAACCTGCCCTTTGCCATCCAGCCCGCCCAACGCGGGTTTGAGGCGATCGCCCCCGAGGTCCGCGAGGCCGCCGCGTGCTGTGGCCTGTCCCCGCTGCGCAGTCTGTGGCGGGTGGAATTGCCGCTGGCATGGCCCGGTGTGATGACCGCGATGGTGCTGACGTTTGCACATACTTTGGGTGAGTTCGGCATTGTTTTGATGGTTGGCGGCTCGATCTCTGGTGAGACGCGTACAATTGCCATCGCTATTTACGACCGTGTGCAAGCCTTTGATACCCACGGCGCGGCTGTCATGTCAGCAGCGCTGGTTGCGATATCGTTGTTCACCATTGCGCTGACATACTGGCTGTCTGCGCGCGTCGGACGGCGGCTGTCATGACGCTTGAGGTGATGGCAAAAGCAGATGGTCCTATTCCTCTGAATGTCGACTTCAGCGTGGCACCCGGCGAAGTGCTGGCTCTTGTCGGTCCCTCTGGTTCTGGCAAGACCACGCTATTGCGCAGCATTGCCGGCCTCTGCCATCCAGATAACGGGCGGATTGTTGTAAACGGCGCAACCTGGCTGGATACAGGCGCAAGTATTGATCTGGCAGCGCACAAGAGACGGGTCGGCATGGTATTTCAGAACTACGCCTTGTTCCCGCACATGACCGCGGCCCGTAACATTATCACATCTATCGATCATCTACCGCCTGTCCAGCGCATGACTGAGGCACTGCGATTGCTTGACCTTGTGCAGTTGAATGATCTGGCTGATCGCAAGCCTGCGCAGCTGTCTGGTGGCCAACAGCAACGCGTTGCAGTGGCGCGCGCATTGGCCCGCCGCCCCGCAGCATTGCTGTTGGACGAACCATTTTCAGCAGTGGACCGCGCCACCCGTGAACAGTTGCAGGCAAGTCTCATCAGTCTGCGGGAGCATCTCTCGATGCCGACCATCATCGTCACCCATGACATGAACGAAGCACAGCTGCTGGCAGATCGCGTGCTTGTCCTACGTGAGGGCCGCGCCGTCGCCTACGGCCCGACAGCCGAGGTCATGTCTGACCCACACGCCATGCGCACAATGGGCATCCGCGAAGTTGCCGCCCTGTTGCCTGCCCTAGTGGCGGAACAAGAAGAGGACGGTATGACCCGCCTTGATACAGCGACGGGGCCGATCTGGCTGCCGCGGATTGAAGCACCGGTTGGCGCGCGCGTCAGGGTGCGCATTCTGGCCCACGAGGTGCTCCTTGCAAGAGAACGGCCAACTGGTCTTTCGGCACAGAACATTCTTCCTGCCACTATTACCGATATCCGCCCCGGCGATGGCCCAGGCGTCATGGTCGAACTGGCCTTGGGCGAGGATCAAATCCTTGCCCGCATCACCCGACGCGCGGTTCAGGCACTTGCGCTCGAAACCGGAAGCGAGGTGCATGTCATCCTCAAAGCGATGTCTGTGGCGCGCAACCAGATCGCCACACAGTCCAAGTGACGCCATCGCGCTTTGACCGCTGCCTCGATCTATATCCTACCTTGCGGAAACTACTGCCGATATGGTCATTTTTTGCTGGCAATTGCCCATAGATTTCGGGTTTGGTTCTTTGGATATCAGACGAACAGGCGAAGCTATGGCGGACTACGACTATATCATCATTGGTGCCGGATCTGCGGGTTGCGTGCTGGCCGAACGGCTAAGTGCGTCAGGCCGCCACAAGGTACTTGTTCTTGAGGCCGGCAGGCGCGGTCGATCGCCCTGGATCGCACTGCCGCTGGGCTATGGCAAAACCTATTTTGACCCAGATGTGAACTGGAAATACCAATCCGCTCCGGAAGAGGCGTTGGACAGGCGTGCCGGTTATTGGCCTCGCGGAAAGGTCGTTGGTGGCTCTGGTGCGATAAACGCCTTGGTCTATGCACGCGGCCTGCCGCATGACTTTGACGACTGGGCAGCAGCTGGGGCCACCGGATGGAACTGGTCTGCGGTGCGTGACACCTATGATGCAATGGAAACCCAATTAGGCACCGATGGCAGTCGTACAGGCAGCGGGCGGCTGCACGTGCAGGATGTCTCGGACCAGATCCACAAGGTAAACCGCCACTTCTTTGCGGCGACAGAGGAATTGGGCCTGCCGCGAACGCCAAATATCAATGGCGCGCAGAGCGAAGGCGCTGCCGTTTACAGGATCAATACCAGTGGCGGCAGGCGGATGCATTCCGCGCGTGCCTTCCTGAAACCAGCGCTAAATCGGGCCAATGTAACCCTGTTAACGGGCGCTATGGTCAACCGGATCGTGTTTGAAGGCCGACGTGCCACCGGCGTTGAACTGCGCCACAAAGGCCAAACAGTAACCCTGCGTGCAGGACGTGAGATCATCCTGTCAGCCGGTGCTGTCACCTCTCCGCGTATCTTGCAGCTATCGGGGATCGGGCCTGCACACAGATTGAAGGAACTGGGCATTTCACCTCTGCTGGACGCGCCCCACGTGGGCGGCAATCTGCAAGACCATCTTGGCGTTAACTACTACTTCCGCGCCACTGAGGCGACGCTGAATGATGCGCTGCGGCCGTTTCACGGTAAGGTGATTGCCGCACTGCAATATGCGTTGAAGCGGCGTGGACCTTTGGCCCTATCAGTGAACCAGTGCGGCGGCTATTTCCGGTCGGATACGGCGCTTGCCCGTCCCGACCAGCAGCTTTACTTCAATCCGGTCAGCTACTCTACATCGCCCAGCGATAAACGCAGCGTGGTGCAACCGGACCCGTTCCCCGGCTTTATCATCAGCTTCCAGCCATCGCGGCCCACAAGCCGCGGGCGCATCGACATCAGCGCCAATGATCCGGATGCGCCCCCGCTGATCCGGCCCAATTCGCTGGCCACCGATGAGGACCGTGCACAGGTCATCGCCGGCGGGCAGTTGTGCCAAAGACTGATGAACACCGACGCGCTCAAAAAGCTGGTTCAAAGCGCGATGGAGCCCGATCTGTTCCGCATGACACCAGACGATATATTGGCCGACTTTCGCGCACGCTGCGGCACGGTGTTTCATCCGGTCGGCACCTGCCGGATGGGGGCGGACGCTGCCACATCTGTCGTCAGCCCCCGCTTGTCTGTCCACGGGATCGACGGGCTGAGGGTCGTTGATGCGTCTGTCTTTCCCAACATCACATCCGGCAACACCAATGCGCCGACGATGATGCTCGCGCATCGCGCGTCCGACCTGATCCTGGATGACGCTTCCTAAGCCGCAAAGGACGTGTCCTTTGCCGGGTTACAAAGCCAGATCATCTTTCAGGGCGGCAATGGAGTAATCTTTTTTATCGGCGGTCCGCTTGATCATCCCGCGCTCCATAACCACAAAATTGTCGCCCTGCTGAAAGGCAAAGTCGGCGTTCTGTTCGACCAGCACAATCGCCATCTCACCTTGCGCGCGCAAGTGTTGCAAGGCATCCCCGATCTGCTGGATAACATTGGGCTGGATGCCCTCTGTCGGTTCATCCAACAACAACACACGTGGACGGGTGATCAGTGCCCGCGCGATTGCGAGTTGCTGTTGCTGGCCGCCGGAAAGGTCGCCGCCGCGCCGTGACTTCATTTCTTTCAAGACGGGAAACAGCGCGAATATTGCTTCGGGGATGACGTGATCGGATTTTGGCAGACAGGCAAATCCGGTTTCTAGGTTCTCAAGTACGCTCATCATCGGAAAGACTTCGCGCCCCTGCGGGACATAAGCAATGCCAGCGCGTGCGGCATCCACAGGCGATGCCAGCCTGACCGCGCGCCCCTCTACGCTCACTGTGCCACCTGCCACCGGATGCCGCCCTGCAATGGCCTTCAGCAGGCTGGTTTTGCCCACACCGTTGTTGCCGATCACGGTGGTGATGCGACCCATTGCAGCGGTCATGGAGACATCAAACAGTATCTGGCTTTGCCCGTACTTCAGGTCAAGGTTCTGAACTTCAAGCATCGGCACGCCCCAGATAAACTTCGATCACACGCGGGTTTGAGGTGACGTGATCAAGGCTGCCCTCAGCCAAAACGGAGCCTTCGTGCAGCACGGTCACTTTGCAATTCAGGCGGCGAACGAATTCCATATCGTGTTCCACCACCACCACGGCGCGCGTCTGTGCCGCGCGGCGCAGGATATCTGTCGTCTTTTCACGTTCTTCCACTGTCATACCGGCGGCAGGTTCATCCACCAGCAACAACCGCGGCTCTTGAGCGAGCAACATCCCGATTTCAAGCCATTGCTTTTGACCATGGCTCAATTCACCTGCGCGACGGGTCAGACTATCAGACAAACCGATCTCTTCGGCGACTTCCTCAATCCGTGCGGCATTTCCAGCGGTCTTTTTGTGCATAAGAACCGCAAATGGTCCACGCGGGTTTTTCAATGCCATGGCAAGGTTCTGACGCACCGTCTGTTCTTCGAATACTGTGGGTTTCTGGAACTTGCGGCCAATGCCTTCGCGCGCGATCTGGCTTTCTGACATGCCCAGCAGCGAGATATTACGCTCCCCCCAGATAACGGTGCCTTCGTCCGCCTTGGTCTTACCTGTCACGAGGTCCATGAACGTCGTTTTACCCGCGCCGTTCGGCCCGATGATGGCGCGCAATTCGGCAGGGGCAAAGTTGATTGACAGATTGTTGATGGCGCGGAACCCGTCAAAGCTGACGCTGACGCCCGAGACTTCCAACAGCATACTCATTGCGGCTTCCTCACCAAATAGTCGAACAATCCGCCAATGCCTTTGGGAAAGAACAAAGTGACCGCCACAAAGCTGAAGCCAAGCAGAACCAGCCACCAATCCGTCCACTGGATTGTGTAGAAGCCCAAGTTGATGTTTGGTGCCCCGCCGCCGGTGAACCAGCTTGAGAGAAGCGAAACGAATGCAGCGCCGATCACAGCTCCGTACAACCGCCCGCGTCCGCCGATTGCCACCCAGACGGCAAGATAGATTGATGCAATCGGTGCGATTTCACCGGGATTGATGATGCCCGCTTGCGGATAGTAAAGCGCACCGGCGATGCCGGAGACGACAGCGGTGATGGTAAAGATGAACAGCTTGTAGCTTTCCACGTGGTAGCCAAGAAAGCGCACGCGCGCCTCGTTATCGCGGATGCCTTTGACCACGCTGCCCATCTTGCCCGAGACAACCCAAGCAAAAAATACATAGCCCGCTGCCAGTGCTGCCGCAGACGCAAGGAAGAACACAATCGATATGGCAGCCTGCGGGGTATCCTCAAAGCCGGGAATGTTTTGCAGTCCCGACAGGCCGTTGTTGCCCCGCAGCCCGCTGTCGTTCTGGAAAAGATAAAGCGAAAGCGCCAGCGTCATGGCTTGGGTCAGGATCGACAGATAGACGCCAGTAACGCGGCTCCGGAAGGCCAGCCAGCCAAAGACCAGCGCCAACAGGCCGGGGACCAGAACCACCATGGCAAGTTGCAGAAACAGGCTGTCTGCAAAGCTCCAGATCAGAGGGAACTCCGCGCTGCCGACGACGCCGAAAATCTGGTTGCCGATGGCGTCTGATATTTCTTGGGGCGTGGGCGGAATGGTTTGCGCGGCAAGGTTATCCAGCACGATGCTTTCCGTGCGTGCATACATCAGCCACATGCCAATGGCATACCCGCCGATGCCGAAGAAGGCGAAATGCCCAAGGCTCAGGATGCCGCAATAGCCCCAGACGACATCCATCGCGATCGCGATCAGACACAGGCACAGTGTTTTACCCAAGACCTTGACGAATGAGGTAGAGATCAGGCCGATGCCAGTGACTTCGGACAGCATTGCGACGCAAAGGGTAAAGACCCCGAGTGCTGCCAGAAAGTACATCACACTGGGGTTTTGGGATATAAAAGAGCGGTTCATTGATCCGCCTCCAAAGTCATGGTCATAAAGATCGAATGGGGATCGGTAACGTAGTCGCCGAATGGGTCACATTCAGTGAAGCCGTGCGCGGCATAAAGCCCGCGCGCCGCGCTAAAGGCGGGATGCGCGCCGGTTTCCAACGAAAGCGTTTTGAGCCCCTCTTCGCGGCCGGCAGTCACGATGGTCTGGATGATGGCACGCGCCACGCCCTTGCCTCTGGCAGTGGCGCGCGTGTGCATGGACTTGATTTCCCCATGGTGGGCAGACAGCCGTTTCAGGGCCCCCATGCCAATCAGTTCATCCCTTTCATACGCGCCCCAGACTGTCAGATCAGGACCAAACAATGCCGATACAGGCAAGCGATGGCAGCTTTCGGCGGGGGCGGTACTGTCACAAAAGACGGTGTGGGTATCGACCAGATGCTCAAAAGCTGGCGTCGGGGCGGGGAGAATTACGATGCGCATACTCAATCCGCCGCCGCGCGACCCTTGAGGGCAACGATGCCCTTTGGCCGGAACTGGATAAACAGGATGATGAATAGGATCATATAGGTCTGTGCCGCCAATGTGTTGGAGGGGTTGAGCCATTCGATCCCCTTTTGCAAAAAGCCGATCATCGAGGCACCAGCAAGCGTGCCCCAAACATTGCCAACCCCGCCGACAACCACGGTCATAAAACTTTGCACGATGTAATCTGCGCCCATTTCAGAGGTCACTTTGGCATAAAGCCCGATAGCCACGCCCGCGATCCCCGCAATGCCGGAGCCAAGACCGAAGGTCATCATATTGATGCGGTCGGGGTTGATGCCCATGCTGGCGGCCATACCGGGGTTCTGGGTGACCGCGCGCACCTCAAGCCCCAGTCGCGTGCGTTTGAGCACGAAAAGGATCAGCGCGAGAAACAGCAGAGCCAGAACAAATATCGCGATGCGGATATAGCTGATCTGGATTACGTCAGAAAACACCAGCGCGCCGTCCAGCCATTCAGGGGAGGTCAGCGGACGCGCCTGCGTGCCAAAGATATTCTTTGCCAACTGCTGCAAGGCAATCGAGATGCCGAAGGTGGCCAACAATGTTTCTAGCGGGCGGTGATAGAGGTGGCGGATCACCAACCGCTCCATCGCGACACCGGCCCCGAATGTGATGGCAAACGCCAGCGGCAAGGCAATGATGATCGACAGGGTGTAATCGGGCACGAACAGCTGCACCACATAGCCCGTATAAGCCCCCATCATAATAAATTCGCCATGGGCCATGTTGATCACCCCCATCACACCAAATGTGATGGCAAGGCCAATGGCCGCGAGAAAGTAGATCGAGGCAAGCGACAGACCATCAAGCGCCAGATCAACGGTCTGGGCCACCCCGACACGCGCTTCGACCGACGCGAGTGCTGCCTCTGCTGCATCTGTCACGGCGGTGTCAGGTTCATCATAAATCTCGTAGAAAGCGTAGAATGGCAGTGTGTATGCGATGGTCTGTTCTGTAACCAAAGGCGGGACCAATTCTGCCTCGGCCAGCGCGGCGTAGGCCTTGGCCCGCATGTCATCGGTGTCCAACTGTGCCAGCGGCACGCCACCCACACGGCCATTATCGATGTGCGCCTCCAAGGCGGTGCGGATCATTTGCCGAGTGGTCATCTGCGGGGCGAGACCAGCCTCTACCGCTTGGGCGTAATAGGCTAGCGGCGTATCAGTCGGGTCGATTACCCGCGCAATGTTGCCTTCTGGCAGTGTAGCTTCGGTGCTATCTGGCAGGTTGGTTGCCACCCCTGCTTTTGTGCTGAGGATTTGATTCAGCGCCGCGCGCGCCTCGACACTGGTGTCCGTCGATAGGCTGTAAATCGCCGCAATCCTCTGCTCCTGTGTATCGGCAAAGCTGGCAGACATGAAATTGGCTAACTGGATTTTGCGTGCCTTCAGGGCGGCATCCACCTCTCCTTCAATCGATGCAAGAAGCGGTGCTAGCTGGGTCGCATCCGGCCTGCGCGCGATTGAGGCAACCGCCGTCTCGCGCCGCGCCAGATCGGGATCGCTTAGCTGGAACTGGACAAGGGCCGTTCCGATCACCCGCCGCACGCCTCCGTTCGGCTTGAGCTGGGTAAAGCTGTGCTTCGGCTGTGTTGTCTCCGCCCCCGTATCAACATCGCGCAGGGCCAGATCATCGCCCTGCTCACGTGCAATAAAGAACATGCCATCTTCCTGCTGCCAGACATTCTTTTCTGACCACTGCTCAAGAAACGTCGGAACTTGCGGCAAACCGGAAGCGACCAGATCGTCCAGCACCACCCCCACCGAATTGCGCGAGGGTTTGGCAAGCTCGTCCGCATGGGTTTGCAGGATGGCTTGCAGGTCTTGAGCTTGTGAGCTGGTCACGGAAGCAAGGCAAACAGCAAGAGCCAGAAAAAGGGGGCGCATAAGGCGGGACTTTCGGAATTTAAGGATGCGCGAGGCCCATGGATACAGGCCCCGCGCGAGGTGTTTTAGTAGTTGGATGTCAGCTGGACACAGGCCTTGGTTTCAGTGTTGTACATGCCGCAACCAAGGTCCTTCCAATCAGAGGTCAGAACCTTTGACGCGGGCAGGAAGTCCGTCCATGCATCGCCCGGCACTTCCTCAGTCTGAGAGATGATGTCGAACTGGCCCTCTGCGGTGATCTCACCGATCAGGACTGGTTTGGCCAAATGGTGGTTTGGCAGCATGACAGCTGTGCCGCCTGTGAGGTTCGGGAACTCCTGACCATACATTGCCGTACGGACGGCATCCACATCGGTGGTGCCTGCCGCTTCAACCGCATTCACCCACATGTTGAAGCCGATGTAATGCGCCTCCATCGGGTCATTGGTCACACGCTCTTCGCCAGCGAAGGCTTTCCATTCCTTGATGAACTCGGCGTTTGCAGGGGTATCGGCCGACTGGAAGTAATTCCATGCCGCAAGGTGGCCAACTAGGTTGGAGGTATCCAGACCCGACAGCTCTTCTTCACCGACAGAGAACGCGACCACGGGGATATCATCAGCAGAGATATCTGCCGCGGCGAGTTCTTTATAGAAGCCGATATTCGCGTCGCCATTGATGGTGGAAATCACACCCACCTGTTTACCATCTGCGCCCAGCGCGACGACGTCCCCGACGATTGTCGCCCAGTCGGAATGACCGAAGGGCGTATAATTCACAAAGATATCTTCCTTTGCGATGCCTTTGTCTTGCAGATATTGCTCAAGAATATTGTTGGTCGTGCGGGGATACACATAGTCTGTGCCCAACAGCGCGAACTTCTCTACACCCAGTTCTTCAAGAAAGTAATCTACCGCAGGGATCGCCTGCTGGTTTGGCGCTGCACCTGTGTAGAACACGTTTTTGGAGCTTTCTTCTCCCTCGTACTGAACAGGGTAGAACAGAAGGCCGTTCAGTTCCTCGATGACCGGCAGCACGGATTTGCGCGACACAGACGTCCAGTTGCCAAAGATCACATCGACGTCCGACACCGTCAAAAGCTCACGTGCTTTTTCGGCGAACAGCGGCCAGTCAGAGGCCGGATCGACGACGACCGGTTCAATCTGGCAGCCCAGCACACCACCGGCGGCGTTCTGTTTTTCGATGAGCATCAGCATCGTATCTTTCAGGGTCGTTTCGGAGATTGCCATTGTGCCGGATAGCGAATGCAGAACGCCCACTTTGATCGGATCAGCGCATTCAGCAGCGGCAAATGATGTTGTCCCCATCAGAACAGCAAGCGAGAGAGAGGTGATTTTCAATGTCATTTTTTTATCCCTATTGTCGCCGCGCGCACTTTCAGAGGTGCCAAAAGCACTTTCCAAAAGCGTTCTGAACAGTGTAGCCAGATAGCGCAGCAGTGTTGTTGCAGTCGCGTAGAGGGAGAAGTCTTCCCGGACGCCCTTCTACGCGGCAGTTTTGCCCTTGATGGGCAGCGTCAGTTAGAACCAGCCCGAAAACCTATGCCACGATTCATCATGTTTCATCGGCCCACCAATGACATCTGCCAGAAAATTAGGCAGTTAAATTTCGCAACGCCTATCAATTAATCAGCAAATATGACGGTCAGCCGCCTGAGGGTGTCACACGATAAGGTTCAAGGCTGGCTTCGAATGCTTCAATGAATTCCTGCACCACCAAGGACGGGCGCATTAAGGTTGGCTGCAATAGCGAAAGCCGATGCGGCAGAGTCGGAGCAAATGGGCGCAACTGCACGGCATCCGACGCGATCTTTTCTGCATCCAGCTCGCTTATCACCGCGACACCGATGCCTTGCGATATCAACGCACAGGCTGCCGTGAACTGACGGATTTCTACAAGCGTGTTGAATTGGTATCCTTGTGACTTGAATAGGTCAGACAGGCTTTTGAAAAATGCGCTGTCGCGTCGGGTGTGGATGATACGTTCACCGTCCAGATCGGCAGGCGTCACGACCTTACAAGTCTCCAACCTATGTCCGGTGGGGAACACGCACACGGTGCGCACATCGATATCCTTGCTCTGCACCGCTGGATGCCCCTCAAAGCTGTCCGTGATGCCAAAATCGAACTTCTCTCCGATGATCCATTCAAGGATGCGCTCCGGTCGGTCGGGCTCAATGGTGATGCTGAGGTTGGGACGCTCTTTCAAGAATTGCGCCACCACGATCGGGAGATGGCTGGTGGCAAACCCGGGCAGGCACGTAATACGTATATGACCCGCCTTGCGCTCAGTAATGCTTTGGCTGGCCTCACCGATCTGTTCCATTAGTTCAAGGACGCGCTGGATGTCTGGTTGCAGGAACCGCACCTCTTGCGTCGGCACCAACTGCCCGTCGCGGCGGTCGAAAAGGGCAAATCCGAATGACTGCGCAAGGTCGGACAAAAGCCTGCTGGTCGCGGGTTGGCTAATTCCCAAATCTTTTGCGGCGCGTGTCACAGAACCGTAACGCACCGCCGCCATAAGGGCCTCAAGCTGACGTAACCGCGGAATTTGTTTCACTATGAATAGACCTCTTATGAAGAACGCCGCACCCATAACACGGTGTTATGTTTTTTCAATATTTTGCGGTCTTGAATTATAGCAAAGCAAGTGTATCGTTTCGAAGTCGAAAACCGATGCAGGTCAGTGACTCAAAGCATCTCATGACACATCACCATTTTGGTGAAAGGGAGGAAATATGAAGAAATCATTAATCGGCGCGCTTGCCGTATCCACAATTCTGTCACCCATCGCGGCAATGGCCGAAACAGAGGTACAGTTCTGGCACGCATTTACGGGCCGCTTGGGCGAATTGGTTGCTACTCAGGTTGAAGAATTCAACGCCAGCCAAGACGAATATGTCGTCGTCCAGAATCACAAAGGTAATTATTCCGAGACACTTAACGCCGGTATTGCAGCGTTCCGCGCGGGAGAGCAGCCTCATATCCTGATGGTGTTCGAAGTCGGCACAGCAACAATGATGGCCGCAAAAGGGGCTGTTCGCCCTGTCTTCGAAGTCATGGCAGCAAGCGGTGCCGAGTTTGATCAGGACGCCTATATCGGCGCGGTCAAAGGCTACTACACATCCACAGACGGTGACATGCTGTCCCTGCCCTTCAACTCCTCCACACCTGTGCTTTGGGTAAACCGCGATGCAATGCAAGCGGCAGGCGTAGATCCCGACACAGATCTGTCCACATGGCAGAAAGTCGGCGAAACACTGGAGGCGCTGAAAGCTGGTGGCGAGGAATGCCCGCTGGTTACCGCATGGCAAAGCTGGATCCACCTCGAAAACCTGTCGGCCTATCATGACGTACCTTTCGCATCCAAAGACAACGGATTTGCGGGGACGGATACCGAACTGATGCTGAACGGCGAAGCCCAAGTGGCCCACCTTACGGCGATGGGTGAGTGGGCCAAGGATGGTAAGTTCATCTACACCGGCCGCCGCAATGAAGGTGGCGCGAACTTCCGGTCTGGCGAATGTGCGCTTTTCACCGAAAGCTCGGCTGGCTACGCGGGCATCAAGTCCGAAGCAGAGTTCGAATTTGACGTGCGTCCCCTGCCCTATTGGGAAGGTGTCGGCAACAGCCCGCAGAACACTATCATCGGCGGCGCGTCGCTGTGGGTTATGGAAGGCCATGAAGCCGAAGAATACAAAGGCGTTGGTGAATTCCTCAGCTACCTGTCCTCTTCCGATGTTCAGGCGAAATGGCACCAGGATACCGGTTATCTGCCGATCACAACTGCGGCAGGCGAAGCCACCCGCGCCTCCGGTTTCTATGACGAAAACCCCGGCACCGATGTGGCTGTGATCCAGATGACGGCGAACCAGCCAACAGCAAACTCCAAAGGTCTGCGTTTGGGCTCCTTTGATCAGATCCGCGGCATCATCGACGAAGAAATGGAAGCGATCTGGGCGGGCGACAAATCCGCTCAGGAAGCCATGGACAGCGCGAAAGAGCGCGGCGATGCGTTGCTTCGCCGTTTTGAAGCTGCCAATCGCTAACCAACACGACCAAGAGCAGGCCCCGTTGCGGGCCTGCTTTTCATTTTTAGGGGCATATTGATGGAAAAACGCGTGATCTTTCGCGGCTGGATGTTGCCTGCGCTGCTGATTGCACCGCAGGTCCTTATCTCTGTGGTGTTCTTTTTCTATCCAGCGGGTCAGGCAATCTGGCAATCGCTGTTCATCCCCGATCCATTCGGCCTGTCCTCCCAATTTGTGGGCTTGGGCAACTTCGAATACCTGCTGGGAGATAAGTTCTACCGCGCGTCCTTTGTGACCACAGCGATCTTTTCGATCCTCGTTACCCTATGCTCTATGGTTCCTGCGCTTTTTCTCGCGGTGCTGGCGGACCGCCTGATAAAAGGCTCCGGTGCCTACCGGACCATGCTGATATGGCCCTATGCCGTGGCCCCTGCAATCGCAGGTGTGTTGTGGCTTTTCATGTTCAACACCCGCGTCGGCGTGGTTTCATGGTACCTTGGCCAGCTTGGCTATGACTGGAATCACGTTCTCAATGGCAGCGAGGCGATGGGCCTTGTTGTTGTTGCGTCCTCTTGGGGTCGGATCAGCTATAACTTCTTGTTCTTTTTCGCGGCGTTACAAGCCGTGCCAAAGTCGGTGATCGAAGCTGCGGCGATTGATGGCGCACGATTCTGGCGGCGCTTCTGGACGATTGTTCTGCCGCTGCTGTCGCCCACCACGTTCTTCTTGTTGGTGGTAAATGTGGTCTATGCCTTCTTCGAGACATTCGGCGTCATTCACACAATCACGGCAGGCGGGCCGCAACAATCGACCACCATTCTGGTGTATAAGGTCTTTGCGGACGGATTTGTCGGCCAGGATTTGGGCGCCTCTTCGGCGCAGTCTGTAATCTTGCTGTTCGTTGTCGGGCTTCTCACCATCATCCAGTTTAAATTTGTAGAGAAAAGGGTGCATTACTGATGGCCCGTGAAACCCATGGTATGGTCGAAAAACGTGGCGCCGGTCTGTGGCTGACGCACGTGTTTATGATCCTCGGCGTGTTGGTGATCTTCTTCCCGATCTGGCTTGCCTTCGTTGCATCGACCGTGACGCAGCCTGAAATCGTCAAACCGCCGATGCCCCTGTGGCCCGGCAACCAATTTGTCGAAAACTACACGAAGGCGCTGTTTTCCGGCGTGAACGTGCCGGTGGCCACGATGCTGCTGAACAGCCTCATCATGGCGATGGGGATTGCGATTGGCAAAATCGTGATCTCGCTTTTGTCGGCTTTCGCGATTGTGTATTTCCGGTTTCCGGGGCGAAACATGTTTTTCTGGATGATTTTCCTGACGCTTATGCTGCCGGTAGAGGTACGCATTGTCCCGACTTTCGAAGTTGTGGCAAGCTTTGGTATGCTCAACAGCTATAGCGGGTTGATCTTTCCACTGATCGCATCCGCCACCGCGACGTTCCTGTTTCGCCAGTTCTTTCTGACCATTCCGGATGAGCTGGCCGAAGCGGCGCGCGTGGACGGTGCCGGCGCTATGCGGTTCTTTTGGGATATCGTTCTTCCGATGAGCCGGACCAATATTGCCGCCCTGTTCGTGATCCTGTTCATCTATGGCTGGAACCAGTACCTTTGGCCCTTGCTGATCACCACAGACCCCGAAATGAACACCATCGTGATGGGCATCAAACAGATGTTCCCGTCGGGCGATGATGTGGCTGAATGGCCTGTGATCATGGCAACTTCCATCCTTGCGATGATCCCCCCTGTTATTGTCGTAGTGAGCATGCAGCGGCTGTTCATTCGCGGCCTTGTCGATAGCGAGAAATAATCAATGGCGACCGTTACCCTCAAAGACATCAAGAAAAGCTTTGGCAAAACGGATGTGATCCACGGGATCAGCACCGAAATAGTCGAGGGCGAATTCATCGTCATCGTTGGCCCTTCTGGCTGTGGGAAATCCACGCTTCTTCGTATGGTTGCGGGGTTGGAGACTATCACGTCGGGCGACATCCTGATTGGCGGGGAGCGTGCAAATGACAAAGAGCCGATGGACCGCGACATCGCGATGGTGTTCCAGAATTATGCGCTATATCCGCATATGTCCGTGCGCCAGAACATGGGCTATGGCCTGAAAATCGCCAAGCTGCCCAAAGACCAGATTGAGAAAAAAGTGACCGAGGCTGCGCGCCTGCTACAGCTTGACGCGCTACTGGACCGCAAGCCAAGAGAGCTTTCCGGCGGGCAGCGTCAGCGTGTGGCGATGGGGCGCGCGATTGTGCGCGAACCCGCAGTGTTCCTGTTTGATGAGCCCCTTTCGAACCTTGACGCCAAGCTGCGTGTGCAGATGCGTCTTGAGATCAAGGAACTACAATCAAAGCTTGGGATCACTTCGCTTTATGTGACCCACGATCAGGTTGAGGCGATGACCATGGCCGACCGCATGATCGTGATGAACGCGGGCGTGGCCGAACAGATCGGCACGCCGCTAGAGGTCTACGAGACGCCCCGCACCCTGTTCGCTGCCCAATTTATCGGGAGCCCTGCGATGAACATCGTCGATGCTCACGTGAAGGGTGGCAAGGTCATGATAGGTGACCAGCCCATAGCGGATGCGATTGGCCCGGACGGCCCGGTAAAGCTGGGCGTGCGCCCCGAACATCTGGACCGCGACGACACTGGTCCTCTTTCGGTCAGCGTGCAAATGTCAGAGCCTTTGGGAGCAAACACCCTGATGCACGGCCGCCTGTCAGGCAGCGCACAAAGCTTTACCGTCAGCCAGCAAGGGGTGCACTTGATGGCCGACAATCGTGAAGACCTGCGATTCCGCATTCAGCCCGGCAAGGCACACCTGTTTGATGTTGCGACAGGTCTGCGCCGTACCGCTTAACGCAATTGTTTCCCTAGACAAAGAGGGCCTACACAGTAGCAAAACTGTGCGGGCCCTTCTTTTTTTGGGTCTCTCAAATTTTGAGTTGTGTCATCATCGGGGATCACAGACAGCCTCAACGACCCGTTTTGTGAATTCAAATGTCTCGCTGCGTCCGCCCGTAGCGCGAATAATGCGGCATCAGCGAAGAACTCCTTGCCGCCGCATAGTAGAACTCGCGGTCATTCGTACAATTCGCAGCATAGATCGGGCGTTCAATTTGCCGGTCGCGCACAAATTGCCAGTTCGCTGCGGTTAGCCCAATGGCTGCTTTTGGACGGTTCTGGAAAGACTTCTCAGCTCCGCATGCGTTCGAATTTGGGGTCATAGGGCCCGCTATCGATCACATGCGCAGCGATGCGTTCTCCGCATAGATCAAGCTGCACTGTTGACCCGACGGTGGCAAAATCGGGTTTTACGAACGCGTATGCGAGGTTCATTTCGACGCGGTGGCCGAAATCGCCGGACGTGATGGTGCCTACCACCGTGTTGCCTTGCATCAGCGATGCGCCCGGATGTGCCGGGGCGTGGTTGGTGTCAATCTTCAGCGTGACAAGCTGGCTTTGCGGTCCGGCGGCCTGCCGTTCCAGCAGGGCCGCTTTGCCGATAAAGTCCGTTTTTTCTAACTTCACGAAACGTGAAAGGCCCGTCTCGAATGGGTCAAACTCGGTAATCAGGTCGGCTTTCCAGTGAAGGAACCCCTTCTCCATGCGCATGGATTCAATGGCGCGCGCGCCGAAGAGTTTCAAACCATGCGCCTGTCCAGCCTCGCGCAAAGCAAGGTAAACTGCATAAAGCGATGCGTTCGGCACATGGATTTCATATGCCAATTCCCCTGAAAAGCTGACGCCCATCACCACAGCTGGTGCGAAGCCGATGCAACATTCACGGACCGACAGCCATGGGAATGCTTTGGCGGACCAGTCGCCGCGCGCGCAGTCAGACAGGACCGCCCGCGCCTTCGGTCCGGCAAGAACCAATATCGTATGATCGTTGGTCAGGCTGCGCAGGTGCACATCTTCGTCGTGCTTCAGATGCGCGGCGAGCCAATCCATGTCGTGGTACTCCGACGCAGCGGCTGATCCATACCAGACCCTGTCTGGTCCGCGGTCCGTGGCGGGCAGATTGGCAACCGTAGCCTCGCCCTTGATGCACCCGTGGTCGTTCAACAGATACCCTAGCCCGACGCGGCCGTCGCGTTTGGTGACGGTCCCGCAGATCATGCGGTCAAGGAAAGCGTGACGATCCTTTCCGGTGATCTCGATACGGTTGAAACCATTCACTTCGGCCAGACCTACATTTGTTGCGACATTGGCGACCTCGGCGGCGACCACATCGAAGGCCTCGTCGAAATTGAAGCTCAGCGAGGGGTGAAAGTCAGGCGATGGCTTGATGTAGTCGACACGCTCCCATCCATTCACGACCGTGAATTCAGCGCCTTCGGCGGCCAGAACAGGCGTCAGCGGCGTTGTTTTCGCGTTTCGTGCTGCGGGGCGATGTTCGTGCGGGAAGTGAAACCGGAATTCGTTCTGGTAGTCCTCTATCGCCTTGAGCGCCGTCATTTCGACGGTCGCATGACCGGTGAAGCGACGCGGATCGATGACCCACGTGTCATAGCACGCCTCGCCCTGCACGATCTGCTGCGCCAGAAGCCATCCGTGGCCACCCCCTTCGCCAAGCCCTGCACGCAACCCGATGATGCAGTAGGCGTTGCGCTTTCCGGGGATCGGGCCGACCAAAGGCGCACCATCGATCGTATAGGTGATCGGGCCATTCACGATCCGCTTTATGCCGACATCGGCCAAGGTAGGCATCCGTTCGAACGCGCCTTCCAGCACGTCCATCACACGATCCAGATCATCGGGACACAGATCGTTCGAAAAGCTGGGGCTGATCCCGTCCATCCCCCAGGTTTTGCAGTCCTGTTCGTAGAACCCGACCAGCAGGCCGCCCTTTTCCTGACGGGAATAATAGTCCGAGATAGGGCAGCGCAGGAGAGGCATACGGTGCCCGGCCTCCGCAATCGCGGGGATATCCTCGGTTATGAAATACTGATGTTCCATTGACGCGACGGGATGCTGCACACCCATCATCCGGCCAATCTCGTTCACGCGGTATCCGCCCGCATTGACCACGATGTCGCAATCGATGTCACCGTGCTCGGTGTGGACAGTCCACGTATCATCCTTGTGCTGGGTCAACGCAGTGACAGGTGTATTGCGATAGACCTCTGCCCCGGCCTTGCGTGCATGAAACGCAAGCGCCTGACATAGCTGGGCAGGATCAATATCACCGTCCTCGCCGTCCCACAGCCCGCCCAGAAGGTTCTCGGTTGAAATCAGCGGGTGGCGGCGCGCGCATTCCTCGGCATCGATAATCTCATACTCTACACCCATACCGCGCGCCATTGATGCAAAGTGGCGATACCCCTGCATCTGTTCTTCTGTGTTGGCCAGGCGGATGCCGCCATCGCCGTGGTGATAGCCAACGGGATATTCAGGATCGTCTCGTAGTTTCTTGTAAAGGGCGATGGAGTGGGACTTGAGACCAACCATCGTCTGCGTCATGCCGAAATTCGTAACCTGAGCCGCCGAATGCCACGTCGTCCCGGACGTCAGTTCATCACGTTCAACCAAGACCACGTCAGACCATCCCTCCTGCGTAAGATGATACAACGTCGAGCAGCCAGCAATGCCGCCACCAATGACGACGACTTTGGTCCGTGTTTTCATGTCAGACTCCCAAGTGTTTTCACTGGATACTCTGGCAAATGTATAATCCTTTGAAAAATAGTTTTATACTTGATATATCCTCACAAAAACCGAGGTATTGCTATGTCACTGTCTCTGCGTGCAATGCGCTACGTTCAGGCCGCTTTGATGCACGGCAGCATCACGGGCGCGGCCGAGGCCACCCACGTGACGCCATCGGCTATCGCTGCTGCTTTGGATCAGGCCGAAGCCTCATTCGGTATGGCACTTGTCACACGTGCGCGGGCCAAGGGCATCTTTCCGACCGCCGCAGGCCGTGATGTCGGACGGCGTATCGATGATTTGCTGGAACGGTATGATGCCTTGCTCACAGGCATTTCTGACCTTCAATCAAACCTCTCCGGCAATCTAAGTATCGGATACAACGCACCCATTGCTCCGGCTTTTTTGCCAATGCTTGCCGCTCAAATGCTGCAAGCCAATCCCAGCGTGACATTCACCCTGACAGAAGGCGACAACAACTCTGTCCAGACTGGACTGGTGGACGGGCAGTTCGATGTAATCCTGTTTGTCGAAGAACTGCCCAATCCGCAAATCGAGACGCAACCGCTTATCCATGCCCCCACGTATTGCGTATGTGCAACCGATCACGCGCTTGCCCGGCAGAACACGGTGCGCGTGTCCCAAATCGTGGCCGAACCGCTGATCCTGTTGGACCGCCCTGCTGCACGTGGGTATTATCTGGAGCTTCTTGAACAGGATGGAGAAGCCCTTCGTATCGTGGCAACCGCAAATTCGACCGAAATGGTTCGGTCGCTTGTCGCCGCGAAGATCGGGATTTCCCTTTTGAACATGAAACCACGTGACGTGCCGACCTATGCAGGAAATAGCTTACGCTGCCTACCGATCCAGGACAGCAACAGCGGCGTCACCCTCTCGCTGGGGTTTGCACCAGGACCGAAACGAAAACTGGTTCAGACGTTCGCCGAAAGCTGCGTCGCGTTATGTGAGGGACCATTGGGCGCGGATTTGACTGTATCCATAGCTTAATGCGCTGCAATAACAGCAGTCTCCGGGTTGCCGAACAAGTGTGCCGCCCGCACGCCTTGGGATTGCTGGCTATCTACGCGATCCTGCGCTGTTCAATATCGCGATCGAGAGCAAACTGCGTGGGTAAGATCACCTATGATGATCAATTGCGCGACATGTTTCTGAGCCGCGCCACGGCCGCCTGCACATCTCAACGCGGCAATATGGTCGGCTCGTGCGTGAGGGGGTGACGGCGATTGCTCTGGAACCCAGCGGATATGGGACACATTCGCTGCGTCACACCAAAGCTGCGGAGAGAGCGGTCATTCATGCAAATCGCCAAAACAGATCATCCCCAGGCTCTGTTCGGACCCCTTCCAAAAGATCCTGATCTTGGCAATTCGATCCGGTGAACAAGCGGAGCCGCAGGACGTTGTAAGCAGCGCCTAACCCAAAGAAGATAAATTAAAGGTCACTTCTCCACGGCGGATTGGCCCCCGCCCGAGATACCACAATAGCAGCTACTTGTGCACCGAGACCAATCGCATCCGTAAGATCCTGCGCTGACACTGTTGCAAGTGCATTTTTTGTGAGCAGCCCCGCATCAGACAAATGCGCGAGGACGCCTGCATTGAACGTATCCCCTGCGCCAACTGTATCAACGACCTCGACCTTGCGGCTTGGGACACACACAGATTGTCCGTCCGGTAGCCATGCCTGTGCACCGGCGCTTCCACGAGTCAGAATGACAACTGACGGCCCCAAAGCACACAACTGCGCGACCTTGTCGTCCAAACTGGCGTCGCCCGAATATATCCAGTGCAGATCCTCATCCGACACTTTCACGATGTCGGACAGACGCATCATTCGCTCGATACGGTGGCGAAAGCCCGCTTCGTCCTTGATGAAACCCGACCTGATGTTAGGGTCCAGCATCACTATGCAGTTTTGGGCATGGGCCTGGGCAAAACGCTCATAGACATCTGCCCCCGGCTCGCAGGCAAGACTGATCCCGCCGAAGTATAGCGCGGAGACATCGTTAATGGTTTGGGGTAAATCGGATGGTTCGATCATCCGTCCTGCCGAGTTTTCGTCAAAGAACGAATAGGACGCCTGTCCGTCTGTCAGCTGGACAAAGGCCAGCGTTGTGGGCCGGTCTGAGCGCATCAGGCGATCCGTCTCGACATTGCTTGCACGTAGATCGCCGACCAATTGCGTGCCGAAAAGGTCTGTCGAAATACCGCTCAGCAATCCGGTGCGGCATCCCAGCCGCCCCAGAGCAATCGCCGTGTTGAAAATGGCACCGCCTGTATGCGGCACATACCCGTCGTCGCCCGAAAAAGTCGGCTCGGGGATCATGTCAATCAGCGCTTCTCCGCAACACAGGATCATAGGTATCTTTCAGCTTGCCAAATAAGTGGAGAGCGCGGCTTCCAGCCCGTCTTGCCAGATCAACCGAAGGTATCTGTCAAAACTGTCCGCAAACCGCGGTGCATCCGCAAGATCACCGTAAAACTGGCGCATCTCAAGCCAGACCGATGGCGTGCGTCGCGCCTGTTCGGCTTTTGCTGTCAGCATATCCCAAGACGGGTCGTTCGGCTCAATCATTGTGCCGTCCTCGCGTGTGCCCTGGCACATGCGCGCCCAGATCGCTTCGACAAGGGCCAGGCCCTCTACAGGTGTGCCTTGCACCAACCCATCACGGATGGAGGGGATGACAAAGCCCGGGTGGCGGGCAGAGCCGTCAAAGGCCACGCGGCGCGTAGTGTCTACGATTTTCGGGTTCGAGAACCGGCTGTGAACCAGGCTGACATAATCTGTCGGTGTCATGCCCGGAACCGCCTCGACCAAAGGCGCGATTTCTGTGCGCGCGACTTTGGCAAAAAGCGGACCGATCAGGCCGTGCTGCATACATCCTGCAATCGTGTCCACCGACAACAACTCGCCCGCGACCGATATCACCTGATGCCCGCCGTTCAGAATGCGGATTTTCATGGCTTCATAGGCATGCACATCCTTGGCAAACGTCGCGCCGACTTTGTCCCAATCCGGACGGCCTGCACAAAAATCATCCTCCATCACCCATTGGCGAAAATTTTCGTGCGTAACGGGGACCTGATCGTCGATGCCAAGCTGATGGACCAATGCCCGCTCATTCGGGCCGGTGGCGGGCACGATGCTGTCAACCATCGAATTGGGGAAACTGCACTGCGTTTCGATCCATGTGGCAAGCTCGGGGTCCGACATGCGGGCCAAAGACACAACCGTCTGGCGCAACACATTGCCGTTGCCCAGCAGGTTGTCACAGCACTGACAAGTAAACGGGCCTGTGCCTGCATCACGCCGGAGGCGCAGCGCTGCGATAATCGCGCCAAAAGCGGTTCGCGGCGTGTCGGGGTTCTGGCTGTCGTGCACAATGTCAGGGTGGCTCTGGTCAAAATCTTTTGTGGCGGGATCAATAAAATAGCCGCTTTCCGTGACTGTCATCGCAACAATGCGAATGTCCGCCGCGGCCATACGGTTGATCAACGCGCCATTGTTTTCTTCGATCGGCAGGTAGTCGATCATAGAGCCTATAACTTCGGCTGCTGACGATTCTGGCGCAAGCTCGATCAATGTGCTCAAGCAGTCCTGGGCCAGCAGGTGCTCGCGCATGCGCGCATCGTTGGGGCGCACGCCTGCGCCGATGATTGCCCAATCCAGTGCGCAGCCTTGTTGCATCAATCGGTGCAGATACCACGCCTGATGTGCGCGATGAAAGTTGCCAAGGCCGATATGCACGATACCGGGCCTGAGCGCCGCGCGGTCATAGTGCGGTCGAAGCACGGTTTCAGGCAATTGGTTTAATGTCGCGTTACCAAGTTTCATGAGGGCGCGTCCTTGCGGTAGATCTTTCATCAGCTCATCCAATTTCCGCCATCGACATTATATGTCTGGGCGACAATGTAGTCGGCATCACTCGAGGCCAAAAAAATCGCCATGCCGGTCAGGTCGTCAGCTGTGGCCATACGTCCGATGGGGACTGCCGCGCCGACTTCGCGTTTCTTTTGGCCGAGGGGTTTGTTCTCAAATTTGGCAAAGAAGGCATCGACGCGGTCCCAATGCACTCCGTCCACAACACCGGGGGCGATGGCATTCACGTTAATTCCATGCTCGATCAGGTTCAGCCCCGCAGATTGCGTGATGCTGATCACTGCCGCTTTGGTAGCGCAATAGACCGCGACCAATGGCTCACCGCGCCTGCCGGCCTGCGAGGCCATATTGATGATCTTGCCCCCCTCGCCGCGTGCAATCATATGGCGCGCGACCGCTTGTAACGTGAACAAGGTGCCTTTGACGTTGATGTCAAAGGCACGATCATATTCGTCTTGCGTGATCTCGGCGAGGGGCGCGGCCGTGAAAATCGCCGCATTGTTGATCAAGATGTCGATGTGCCCGACAGCATCGATTGTCCGGCGGACGGCGTCCTCGATGCTGGTCAGATCGTTCACATCCATCTTCACGGCCCAGGCCGCATCGCCCAGTTCACGGGCAGTTTGAACAGCGCCTGCCTCGTCAACATCGGCAATCGCCACGCGCGCCCCCTCGCGAATATAGGCCGCAGCAAACGCCCGCCCGATGCCGCGCGCGGCACCTGTGATCAAAGCTGTTTTGCCAGCCAGTCGCATCATCCTATCCGTAGCCCTTGCGCGTCAAACCTGTGCAGCTTGTCCGGCTGGGGCGTAAGATAGATATCATCGCCATGTGTCACCGAAAGGTCCCCGTTAATCCGCACGGTGATCATCTCGGCAAGGCCTGTGTCATGGACGTGGATGAAGGTATCCGAGCCCAGATGTTCGGCCACGCCAACGCGGCCTTTCCACAGCCCGTCGCTTTGGCTGACGTCCGTATGTTCGGGCCGAATGCCAATGGTAGCAGCACCCTGTTTTTCCGCCTCTGCCCCTTTGATGAGGTTCATCTTGGGTGAGCCGATGAAGCCCGCAACAAATTCGTTGCGCGGCTTGTGGTAAAGCTCAAGCGGGCTGCCCACCTGTTCGATCACACCCGCCTGCAGAACAACGATTTTGTTTGCCATGGTCATCGCCTCGACCTGATCGTGGGTCACATAGATCATGGTGGTGTTCATACGCGCATGCATTTCCGAGATTTCCAGACGCATCCCGACACGCAGGGCCGCATCAAGGTTCGAGAGCGGCTCGTCAAACAGGAAGGCTGAAGGATCGCGCACAATCGCACGGCCGATAGCAACACGCTGGCGTTGACCTCCCGACAGCTGACCGGGCTTGCGGTCGAGGTAGTCGGTCAGATTCAGCGATTTCGCCGCCGCCTCGACACGTTTGTTTTGCTCGTCCTCGGACAGGCCCGCCATGCGCATCGGAAAGGCGATGTTCTTGCGCACGGTCATATGCGGGTAGAGCGCGTAGCTTTGGAACACCATCGCCAGCCCTCGTTTGGAAGGCGAGATTTCGGTCATATCCTGATCATCAATCAGAATGCGGCCCGAACTGGTTTCCTCCAGCCCTGCAATCAGGCGAAGCAGCGTGGACTTGCCGCAGCCCGACGGGCCTACAAATACCGCAAATTCACCGTCCTCGATTGTGAGGTCCAGTGGCGGGATAACCTCGATGTCACCAAACTTCTTGGTGATACGTTCTAGTACAATGCGTCCCATGTAGGTATCCTTGAATTCCGTTTATTTCACAGCGCCAAAGGTCAGGCCCTGCACCAGTTGTTTCTGGCAGAACCATCCCAGCACGACGATGGGGCCCACTGCTGCCGCAGATACGGCGGACAAGCGGCCAAAGAACAGCCCCTCGGGCGCGCGGTTGCCCTCAATCAGCTTGGAGAGCGTAGCGGCTTCGGTCGTGGTCAGACGCACAGTCCAATAGGCCTCGTTCCAGCAAAAGATGAAGCACAATAGCGCTGTCGACGCGATGCCGCCCCACGCAAGCGGGATGAGGATCTCGCGCACTTCGCCCCATGTGCTGACCCCGTCCATCTGGCCTGCTTCGATGATCTCTTTGGGGATCTCTTTGAAGTAGGTGAACAACATCCAGATCACGATGGGCAGGTTGATCAGCGCAAGCACGAGGATTACCAGAAAATGGGTGTCGAACAGGCCTGCACTCTTGGTCAGGAAGGTCATTGGATAGAGCACCCCTGCCGCCGGCAGCATCTTGGTGGAGAGCATCCACATCAGCACGTCTTTGGTGGCACGGCCGGGATTGAACGCCATCGCATAGGCCGCCGGAATGCCGACCACCAGCGCGAACAACGTCGCAAAGACCGAGGTGATGACCGAATTCGTGGCAAAGCGCCAATAGTCGTAGTTGGCGGTCATGTTGGTGTAATTCTCAAGCGTGGGCGTGAAGAAAAACAGGAATTCGGGCTTTACCGCATCTGCATCGGTCTTGAACGATGTCAGCACCATCCAGAAGATCGGAAAGAAAAACAGCAGCGCCACAAGCCACGCCAGTGTCGGGCGGCCATATCGGCTGAAACGGGTCTGTTGGGCAACAATAGCCATGGTCTTTGTCTCCTATTCCATCAACGTCTTGCCGATCATGCGCAGCAAGAAGATGGCGACGATATTGGCAAGGATGACGGCAAAGATACCGGTCGCACTGGCCGCACCGATGTTGTTGTTGGCGAACTCGCCGATAAGATAGGGCAGGTTCTTGTTGCCGTTGCCACGGCTCACGATCTCGATCTCGGCATATAGCGACAGGTGAAAGATCGCCTGGATCATGACCACAATCGCAATTGGACGGCCAAGGTGCGGCAAGGTCAGGAAGCGGAACTGCGACCACGTGCCGGCACCGTCGAGAATGGCGGCTTCTTTCTGTTGCTGGTCTTCGGATTGCAGTGAGGTCATGAAAATCAGCACGGCAAAGGGCGTCCACTGCCATGTGACCATGATGATCACCGCAATGGCCGAGGTCTGCGTGGCACGGAATGAAATCGGCTCAAGCTGCGGCCAGAGAGAGAAAAACCAGCCCACCAATGGCGCATCCTGCAAGGAGGCGATCAGATCGTTGATGCCGCCCACGGCCAGCCCCTGCAGGCCCAGAACCGGATCAAGGATCATGTTGATCCACAGCACCGCGTTCACCGCAGGCATTACAAAGAACGGCGAAATCAACAGCACGCGCACGATACCCTGTCCAGGGAAGGCTTTGTTGATCAGCACCGCGATCAGAATGCCAAGGGCTACGGTCAGGAACAGGATTGAGCAGACGATGAAGAGGCTGTTCTGGATCGCCAGTAAAAAGTCTTTGGAATTGAGAACGAATTCATAGTTACCGAAACCGCGCCAGTTGCTGATCGAAGGACTGGTCCATTCGGGGCGGCGCAGGTTGTTCAGCACATAGCGGATGAAAGAAAAATAAAGCGTCATACCCAGCGGGATCAGCATCCAGATCAACAAGAGTACGACGGCGGGCGTCTGCAACAAGCGCGGTATAGATCGGTTTGACATGACTTCGTCCTTCAGGCGGCGGGTGGTCCGCGCCAATCTTAGCTTAGCGAATGCAAGATCGCTTGAATACGTGGGCTACGGCAACTTGTGCACCTGGGGCCGCAACAGGCGTGTAGGGGAAGACCCGCCAGGGCCTTCCCCGATTGAGGCTTAGTAGCCGGCCTCTGTCATGATCGCTTCGGCAGCGGACTGGGACGCTTCAAGCGCTTCGTCAACCGTCTTGGCACCGGACAGGGCAGCCGCGATTTCCTGTGCAACGGCCGAACCCACTTCGGGGAACTCGGGAATTGCTGCGAACTGAACACCTACGTATGGCTTCAGGTCTGTCGCTTCTGGTGCTGCGGATTCGATTGCTGCCATTTCCGCGGCGGCAAAATCTGCAACAGCCTGGAACTCGGGCAGAGCATATGTAGACGCACGCTGACCTGTCGGGACAGAGCCCCAGCCAAAGTCGGGGTGGTTACCCACGGCCTGCACATACTCTTTGGAAGTAGCCCACTCGATAAAGGCCTTGGCCTCTTCGGTGTTCTCGGTACCTGTCGGCACAGCCATTGCCCATGCCCACAGCCAGTTCGCACCAACAGGGTTACCCGCGTTTGGCGATTGTGCGTAAGCCACACCGTCCACCTCAAGGAAAGACGCGGCGATTGTGGCGTCGATCCACATGCCGCACTTGCCTTCGTTATAAAGCGCGAGAATCTCGTTGAAGGAGTTACCTTCGGATCCGGGAGGGCCGTAGTTGCCCAGCAGATCAACGTAGAAGTTGATGGCCGACTTCCATTCGTCAGAGTTGATTGTCGGCTTGAAATCAGCATCAAACCATGCGCCGCCGAAAGAGTTCACCATTGTTGTGACGAACGCCATGTTGTCGCCCCAACCCGGCTTTCCGCGCAAACATGCACCGTAAACGCCGTTGTCTGGGTCATGCATAGCAGCCGCAGCCGCCTTCACGTTGTCCCAGCTGTCGTTGTCAGCAATTGTTACGCCGGCTGCGTCGGCCAGGTCCTTGCGATACATAACCATGGAGCTTTCGCCGTAGAAAGGCGCGGCATACATTGTGCCCTCATGGGACAGGCCGGTGCGGATAGCAGGCAGGATGTCATCGGCGTCATATTCCGCGCCAAACTCCAGCGGCTCGATCCAGCCGGCAGCACCCCAGATAGGCGCTTCTTGCATGCCGATGTTGATGACGTCGTACTGGCCGCCACCGGTAGCCGTATCGGAGGTGACCTGCTCGCGCAGAACGCTTTCCTCCAGCGTGACCCAGTTCAGCTCGACCCCGGTCTCTTCGGTGTAGGCCTCCGCCACCTTTTGCATGTTGATCATGTGGCCGTTGTTGACGATCGCAATTGTGAGTTCCTTCGCATGACCGCCGGCAAATGCGCCGCCGACCGTAAGAACTGAAAGTGCTGTCGCAGTGTAGAGCGCGCGCTTAAGAGACATCCAAATTCCTCCCTAGATAGGATGTGATGCCCAAACGTTAGCAAGTATTATTACTTCGGGTCAATCACAATCTTTACGCGCGAAAAGAATTTGCGATGCCCATATATCTTCCAATCGCTTAAGCAGAGTTCCGCATCACCAGTCGGCCTTCAAATAGGGTCTCTTCGCGTTGGTCGATGCGATCTTCAGAATCGATCAAAGACAAAACCGTCTCTACACTTCGTTCGGCAATCGCATCGTAGTTCTGCGAAACCGTGGTCAGACTGGGACAGGTAAAACGCGAGAACGGATGGTCATCGTGCCCAGCGATCCGAAGTTCCGCATCCGGCAGCAGCCCTACCTTCACTCCCCTCTCAAACGCGGCGGACAGAAATCCAATGGCAAGCCGGTCGTTTGAGCACAGCACGGTGTTTGTCTTCAGCTCCTTTCTGTCCAACAGACGCCCGCCCTCGACGAAACCGATCTCTTCGAAATTCCAACCCTCGCCGCCGACCTGTACGAGGTGCGGCGCGTGCCCCAACCGGGTCATTGCGGCAATGTAGGCCTTGCGGCGCTTGTATGCGTTGGGGTTAACCGGCGTTTTCATCTCAAAAAAAGCGGGCGGCTCGCCGGAGCGGCACAGATAGTCCACAATCAGATCGACGCTTTGTGCATTATCAGAGCCGAAAAACGCCTTGCCGATGCCTTCTAGGTTGGCGTCAAACAGCACTGTAGGCACGCCATGGGCAAATTCTTCGACTTGCTCAAGCCGCGACGCTCGCCCTAACGGTGCAAGCAGCACAGCCGCAGGTTTGATCGCGCGCAAACTCTCAAGGTTGGCAATCTCCTGTTCTGGTCCGCCATGCGAGCTGAGCAACAGCGGATTATAACCCGCCTTTACAATCAGACCTTCGATGGTCCGCGCGATGCCCGCAAAGAACGGGTCCGTCAGATTGGGCACGACCAGACCGATGTTCTTGGTCTGGCGCCTGTTCTGGTTCACCGCGTAGATATTCGGACGATAGTCATACTCTTGCAGCGCGGCATCGATCTTTTCACGGATTGAGCGGCGCACACTGGCGGGGTCATTAAAGTACTTCGAGATCGTCGGGCGCGAGACCCCACTGACCGATGCGAAGTCTTCCATGTTTTTGATCTTCTGGTCACTCATCAAGCACTGCTTTCCAAACACACGGTGTCAAATTCTTTTCTTAAAGTGAACAATGGAAAAAATACTTGTAAAGAGAAAATTTGTCGCGCGCAAAGATTTTTCTGCGCAGCACCCCCGTATTCACGTGCCAAGCTTGCTCACCTAGAAACAATCGAAAGGACACCACCCATGCTAGTCCGCCCCATTTCGGTCCTGTGTCTAGGCGCAATCTCCAAGGCGATGGTGTGGAACACAACATCCTCCAATTCGTGTTGCTGGACGCTGGTTCCCGAACCGGAAGCAGGCCTTGGCGCAACCTGAGCAAAAGCTCGCTTCTCCCCGCCCCTTAGATTTCAAATACCGCGACGCGAAAGTGCAGCTCCGACGGGGTCGCGAAAACGGTCCGGGAACGACCGCTTCTGCAACTTGCGCAGCATCACCACAAGATCCTTGTCGCACATACAAAGCAATGCTGCGTCAGCAAAGACTTGAAATCCAAGGGCGGGTTTGTCCGCAGTCTGTGCCTTCTTGCGCGATGTAGTGAACGACAGCAAATATCAGACCCGCCGTTCGTGGCTCACGCAGCGGATCAACGCGAATACCCCTTTTTTTGAAAATGCGATCCCGCAGTATTTTGCGTTTGCAGCTGCAACATCGCGTTACAGAGAGATCACTATCGACATTCAGAGCAACTGGGACCATCCGGTTTTTTTCAGCGCGATTTCTGCAGCTCTTGAAATATCTAAGCGCACAATTTTGCGGCACTTCATTTAAAGACAGCAGAAGAAACGGGCATTTGCGCGGCGCGCATTCCTCTGGGTCTGTCGGGCAATGTACATATAAATGAATGCCTGTGATATCAGCAGCGTGAGAAAAGATCTTCGTATCCTTGTCGTTGAAGCTGATGCAGCCAAAGCGAAAAACATAATCGACGCGCTGCTTGAGGCAGGGTGGACCGATCTGCACGCGATCTCTCAGGTTTCGGGTCTGGAGCAATCCATAGAAGAGCATGCGCCGGATATTGTGCTCATCGACATGGCCAACCCCGACCGTGATACGCTTGAACATATTGGTGCTGTCTCGAACACCAAATCCCGCGCTGTTGCGATGTTCGTGGACCAGACCGATCCCCATCTGACCCAAGCGGCCCTTGCCGCGGGTGTCAGCGCCTATGTCGTCGACGGTTTGCAGATGAACCGCATCAAATCGGTGATCGAAACGGCAATCGCGCGGTTCCAGATGATGCGGCAAATGCGGTCAGAGCTGGATGCCGCTAAACAGGCGCTGGAGGACCGTAAAACCATCGACCGCGCCAAGGGCATTCTGATGCGCCGTCGCGGTCTTTCCGAGGATGAAGCCTATAAGCTTTTGCGAAAAGCGGCCATGGATCAGGGTCGCAAGGTGATCGACGTGGCGCAAGCACTTGTCACGGCCTCGGACTTGCTCGGATGACGCGTACTGTCCTAAACTGTGGCTATGTTCCTTTGGTTGACAGCGCTCCGCTGATCATCGCGCACGAGCTGGGTTTCGCCGCCGAAGAAGGTTTGGAGCTTAATCTTATGCGCCAGCCGTCGTGGTCCGCCTTGCGCGATATGTTGGGCCTTGGGCATCTGGACGCGGCGCAGATGCTGTCACCGATGCCGGTGGCGATGACGCTGGGACTGGGCGGACTTTCTGCGCAGATCGATACGCTTATGGGCCTGTCTGCAAATGGAACGGTATTTGGCGTCACTACACGGCTTGCGCAGCACCTTGAGCAGATTACCTTTGGCGACCCTCATGCGCTGCTGGCAGGCCTTGAGGCGTGGGGGCCAAGACCCTTGCGTGTCGGTGTCCCGTTTCCCTTCTCGATGCATCGCTTGTTGCTGTCCTATTGGACAGCGGCCGCTCCGGGCCTTGCGGTAGAGAGCGTGACCGTACCGCCCCCGCGCATGGCCGAAGCTGTAGCACAAGGGCACGTTGATGCCTTCTGGGTGGGTGAGCCTTGGGGCAGCGATATTGTGGCGCGCGGAGTGGGTGATATCGTCATGGCGGGATCTCACGTCTGGGGGTTTGCGCCCGAAAAAGTTCTGGCCGCGCGTCATGATTGGACAGTGGACAACCCCGAAACCACCCAAAAACTGATGCGCGCGGTCTATCAGGCGTCCCGCTGGCTTGATCTGGAAGAGAACAAACCGTTGGCCGTCGAAATGCTGGGCCGGAGCGAGCATCTGAACCTTTCGCATGAAGTCATCGAACCTGCGGTCACAGGCATGCTCACACCAACCGCTGGCGCTGCCCCCATACGGGTGGAGCATTTCTTGATGTTTCATGATCATGCAGCGTCGTTTCCGTGGCGCAGTCAGGCCGCGTGGATCGCCAAGCAGCTCGGCGCAGACTCTGACGGAACCGCCGCAGCCATGTCTTGTTGCCGGACTGATCTCTACCGCAAATACCTCGGCCCGATCGGCGCTGACCTGCCCGGCGCATCGGAAAAAGTCGAAGGCGCGATGAATGAAAAGACCGCTGTTGCCTCATCGCGGGGGCAGATGATTCTTGCGCCGGATGCTTTTTTTGACGGCAGGACGTTCGATTTCTCATCAAATGCGGCTGAATAAATAGGCACTCTGCGAGGCGGCTTGTATTTTTGTGCCGCACTGCAGAAAAAACATTGCGAACCGTGTCAGGGCGGTTCAACGTACTACGAAGACCACAGGCGCTGCCGCCTAACACCTCCCGCCAATGATGGTGGATTCCTCTCAAGAGCAAAGCCGCTCGTAAGACGCATGGATTTCTCCGTGCCACTTACGTGTGGCTTTTTTTCGTTTTACGGGCCCCGCCCGTCCCATCACAGGACACATAAGATGATTGCAAAACTCCCTATCGCCCTTGCCGCTACCAGCCTTCTGGCCACAGCGGCCTATGCTGAAATGCTTGATCTTGAGAAAGACGAGCTGACCTTTGGCTTTATCAAACTCACCGACATGGCCCCGCTGGCCGTGGCCTATGAGAATGGATATTTCGAGGACGAAGGTTTATTTGTGACCCTTGAGGCACAAGCCAACTGGAAAGTGCTGCTGGACGGTGTGATCGACGGACAGCTGGACGGCGCGCATATGCTGGCAGGGCAGCCGTTGGCCGCCACAATCGGCTATGGCACCAAGGCGCATATTATCACGCCTTTCTCGATGGATTTGAACGGCAACGCGATCACTGTGTCCAATGAGATATGGGAGCAGATGAAGCCCAATGTTCCGCTTATGGACGATGGCCGCCCCCAACACCCGATCAGCGCCGAGGCACTGGCCCCAGTGGTCGAAGCCTATGATGAAGAGGGTAAGCCGTTTAACATGGGCATGGTTTTCCCTGTATCCACGCACAACTATGAAATCCGCTATTGGCTGGCCGCTGGCGGTCTGAAGCCAGGGTACTATTCCCCTGAGGATGTAACAGGCACGATTGGCGCGGATGTTTTTCTGTCGGTGACACCTCCACCGCAGATGCCCGCCACAATGGAAGCCGGCACGATTTACGGCTACGCCGTGGGGGAGCCATGGAACCAGCAAGCGGTGTTCAAAGGCATCGGCGTACCGGTCATTACCGACTACGACATGTGGAAAAACAACCCCGAAAAGGTCTTTGGCATCACCAAGGAATTCGCGGATGAGAACCCCAACACGACAATCGCTCTGACCAAGGCGCTGATCCGTGCAGCGATCTGGCTGGACGAGAATGATAATGCCAACCGCGAGGAAGCGGTCGAAATGCTGTCGCGCTCGGAGTACGTCGGTGCGGATGCCGAGGTCATCGCCAATTCGATGACAGGTTTCTTTGAATTCGAGAAGGGCGACCGCCGCCCTGCCCCTGATTTCAACGTCTTCTTCCGCTATAACGCGACTTATCCATTCTATTCTGACGCCGTGTGGTACCTCACGCAGATGCGCCGCTGGGGCCAGATCGCAGAGCCGAAGTCTGACGAGTGGTTCATCGAGACAGCCAAGGAAGTCTACCGCCCCGACATCTATCTTAAAGCCGCCCGGATGCTGGTAGACGAAGATATGGCAAATGCGGCTGACTTCCCCTTTGACAGCGACGGGTTCAAAGCGCCGACGCCTGCGGCGGATATCATTGATGGCATCGGCTATAACGGGCGCACGCCCAACGCCTATCTTGAAAGCCTGCCCATCGGCCTGAAGGGCGAACAGATGATCGTCGACAACGAAATTCAGGGCTAAACCCATCTGAATTGCCGCGCCGCAGCACACACGCCTGCCCAAAAACCAGGCACGCTGCGGCGCGGAAGCTTCCCCCAATCCGCCCAGCCATCCCGCGCACACAACCCGTACCCCCCGGTACACCGCCCTAGCGCAGCACATTAGCCCCGACCAGAGAGGCCATACCATGACCGCCATTGATCCAACGCAGATCCAGACCGCCGAACGCGAGGCCAAGCGCGCCCGCCTGTTCACCCGCATCAACAAGGCCGACTCCTGGTTTCAGGTCTTGGGTCTTGCATGGCTCACCCCGATCCTGAAAGCCGCCGCTGGCGACAACCCGCGCGCGCAGGTGGGCGAAATCTGGCGTCTACTGGGCGTGCCGCTCTTGGCGATTGCGATTTTCTTGCTCGCATGGGGCATACTGGCACCGAAAGTGCAAACATCCCTTGGTGCTGTGCCCGGGCCTGCGCAAGTCTGGGAACAGGCAAAAGCCCTCAATGCCGATGCCATTCGGGAGCGAGAGAAAGAAGCCGCATTCTATGAGCGTCAAGATGCCCGCAACGCCAAGCTTGTCGCAGACGGCCAAGAGGATCGCGTGCGCGAGCGGGCCTATACAGGGCGCCCGACCTATTACGCGCAAATCTGGACCTCAATCAAAACCGTCTTCTTCGGGTTTCTGATTGCTGCCATCATCGCCATTCCGCTGGGCATCGCGGCGGGCCTGTCCAAGACGGCCAATGCAGCCCTGAACCCGCTGATCCAGATTTTCAAACCCGTCTCGCCGCTGGCGTGGCTGCCGATTGTGACCATGATCGTCTCGGCGCTTTATGCCAGTAATGACGGCATGTTTTCCAAGAGCTTTCTGATCTCGGCGATCACAGTGACTCTCTGCTCGCTCTGGCCCACGCTGATCAACACCGCATTGGGTGTGGCCAGCATCGACAAAGATCTGTTGAGCGTGTCCCGCGTCCTGAAGATGAACACATGGACCAAGATCACCAAGCTGGTGCTGCCCTCGGCGCTGCCGCTGATCTTCACCGGCCTGCGGCTGAGCCTTGGGGTCGGTTGGATGGTGCTGATCGCCGCCGAGATGCTGGCGCAGAACCCCGGTCTGGGAAAATTCGTCTGGGATGAGTTCCAGAACGGCTCATCCCAGTCCTTGGCCAAGATCATGGTGGCGGTGTTCACCATCGGGATCATCGGTTTCCTGTTGGACCGTGTGATGTACGCACTCCAGTCCATGTTTACCTTCTCGGCCAATCGGTAAGCGGCGCTCGGGCGACGCAGAAAGGAATAACGATGAGCATTCTGAGCATCAAAAACGTGAACAAGGGCTTTGGCGTAGGCACCGAGCGGGCCGAGGTTCTCAAAGGCATCAATCTTGAGGTGAAGGAAGGCGAATTCCTTGCCATCCTCGGCTTCTCCGGCACGGGTAAATCCACGCTGATGAACTTGATTGCAGGGCTTGAGATGCCCGACAGCGGAACGCTGACCTATCGCGGCGCGCCCATCACCGAACCGGGACCAGAGCGGGGGCTGATCTTCCAGTCCTATTCGCTCATGCCGTGGCTGACAGTGGGCGGCAATGTGGGACTGGCCGTGGATGCGGTTTTCCCCAAGCTCAGCAAGGCGGAGCGGGAGACGAAGATCAATCACTACGTCTCGATGGTGGGTCTGCCGCATGCAATCGGGCGACGTCCAGCGGAATTGTCGGGGGGCATGCGCCAACGGGTTGCTGTGGCGCGCGCACTGGCGATGAACCCCGAGATGCTGCTGCTGGACGAGCCGCTCTCGGCGCTGGATGCGTTGACACGGGCCAATCTGGCGGATGAAATTCTGGAGATTTGGGAGAGCGACAAAAAGACCTGCATCCTGATCACCAATGATGTGGATGAGGCGATCCTCCTTGCAGACCGTATTGTGCCGCTCAACCCTGATGGCACTTTGGCCGATCCGATTGAGGTAGGTATCCCCCGCCCCCGCGACCGGATGGCCATGAACAACGACGAGACGTTCAAGGCGCTGCGCGCAAGTGTGACCAAATATCTGATGGATGTGGGGATCGAGGCCAAGGTCGAAGAGAGCAAGACCTTGCCCGATGTCACGCCAATTCATGCGGTGCCAAAGGTTGTAGCAGACGCGCAGAAAAGCCCGATTGAGGAACGCTATCTGACGTTCTCGCAGTTGCACAAAGTCTACCCGACGCCCAAAGGGCCGCTGACAGTGGTTGAGGATTTTGACCTCAAGGTCAACAAGGGCGAGTTTATCTCGCTGATCGGGCATTCGGGCTGTGGCAAATCGACGGTGCTGACCATGGCGGCAGGCCTAAACCCGATCTCGAAGGGCGCGATCAAACTGGATGGATGGAACGTGGAGGGGGCGGACCCCGAGCGTGCCGTTGTCTTCCAGTCACCCAACCTGTTCCCGTGGCTGAGCGCCAAGGAGAATGTGGCGATCGGGGTGGATAAAGTTTACCCCAAAGCATCCCAAGCCGAGCGCCAGGATGTGGTGGAATACTACCTTGAGCGTGTCGGTCTGGCCGACAGTATGGACAAGGGGGCGGCGTCGCTTTCCAACGGGATGAAGCAGCGCGTTGGCATCGCACGGGCTTTTGCGCTGTCGCCTAAACTGCTCTTGCTGGACGAGCCATTTGGCATGCTCGACAGCCTGACGCGATGGGAACTGCAAGAAGTGCTGATGGAGGTCTGGTCGCGCACCAAGGTGACGGCCGTTTGTGTAACCCATGACGTTGATGAGGCGATCCTTTTGGCCGACCGCGTTGTGATGATGACCAACGGCCCACAGGCCACAATTGGCAAGATCACGGATGTGAAGCTGCCCCGTCCACGCACCCGCAAGGCGCTGCTGGAGCATCCCGATTACTATGCTTACCGGCAGGAGGTTCTTGATTTCCTTGAGGAATACGAACACGGCAACACGTCGAAATCCGAGAAGGCCGGGAAACCAGTCCCCAAAAAACCCATCGCGGCGGAGTAAATTATGACACAAAAACTGATTATTATCGGGGCGGGAATGGCCACGGGCCGTGCGCTAGAAACCTTGCTGGAAACAGCACCAAACGCCTATGAGGTCACGCTCTTCAACGCCGAGCCGCGCGGCAACTACAACCGCATCATGCTCAGCCCCGTTCTGGCGGGTGACAAGACTTATGCCGAGATCGAGACGCATACGCCTGCATGGTACGCCGAGAATGGCGTGACCTGCCGCTTTGGAGAGAAGATCGCCAGCATCGACCGCACGGCCAGGACCGTCACAGCCGAAAATGGCGATGTGCTGGCCTATGACAAGCTGTTGTTCGGCACTGGATCGAACCCGTTCATGATCCCTCTGCCCGGTCACGATCTGGAAGGCGTCATCGCCTACCGCGATCTGGAAGATACCGAGCGAATGATGGACCTTGGGCCTGATCACAAATGCGTGGTGATCGGTGGCGGTTTGTTGGGTTTGGAGGCCGCCGCGGGCATGGCGGCGCGCGGTGTCGACGTTACAGTGGTTCACATCATGGGCCACCTGATGGAGCGTCAGCTGGACGAGGCTGCTGGCTATCTGCTGCGCAATGCTTTGGTGGCCAAGGGCATTACCGTCAAATGCTCCGCCAACTCCAAGGAGATACTGGGCAAGGACGGCCATGTGCGCGCGCTGTTGCTGGATGATGGGACAGAGCTGCCCTGCGATCTGCTGGTGATGGCGGTCGGCATCCGGCCCAATGTGAAACTGGCGCAAGATGCAGGGCTGGCCGTAGGGCGCGGTATTCACGTGGACGACCAGATGGTGAGCTCCGACCCCGACATCCTCGCCGTGGGCGAATGTGTAGAGCATGACGGCGCGATCTTTGGCCTTGTTGCCCCGCTTTATGATCAGGCGCGGGTGGCTGCAATGACCCTGCTGGAGGAAGAGGCGCAGTTTGTTCAAAAAGAGCTGTCGACCAAGCTTAAGGTGACAGGATGCGATCTGTTTTCAGCAGGTGATTTTGCGGAGAGTGAAGGGCGCGAGGACATCGTGTTCCGCGATCCTGCACGCGGCGTTTACCGGCGTCTGGTGATCGAGAATAACGTGATTATCGGGGCGGTAATGTACGGCGATACGGCCGACAGCAATTGGTTCTTTGGCCTTATTCGCGACAAGACCGACATCGTAGAGATGCGCGACACGCTGATCTTTGGTCCTGCCTATCAGGGGGGCCCCCTCGCGGACCCGCTCTCAGCCGTTGCAGCCTTACCGCGTGACGCGGAAATCTGTGGCTGTAACGGCATTTGCAAAGGCACGATTGAGGATGCCATCGCAGGCGGGGCGACCGACCTTGCGGCGGTGAAAGCCACGACAAAGGCTTCGGCCTCCTGCGGGACCTGCACCGGATTGGTCGAGCAGGTTCTGGCGGTCACATTGGGCGATGATTTCGTGCTGCCCGCCACCGCCAGTATCTGCGCCTGCACTGACATGACCCATGAGGATGTGCGCCGCATGATCAAATCACAGCGGCTGACCTCGATGCCTGCCGTCTGGCAGGAATGCGGGTGGAAAACCTCGTGCGGATGCCATGTGTGCCGCCCTGCCCTGAACTTCTATCTGCTGGCAGACTGGCCGCTGGACTATACCGATGATCCGCAGTCGCGTTTCATCAACGAGCGCAAGCACGCCAACATTCAGAAAGACGGCACGTTTAGCGTGGTACCGCGCATGTGGGGCGGGATCACCACACCAGACGAACTGCGCGCGATCGCGGATGCGGCGGATAAATACATGGTGCCTACGGTCAAGGTGACGGGCGGTCAGCGGATCGACCTTCTGGGCGTCAAAGGCGAGGACCTGCCCGCGATCTGGAAGGATCTCAACGATGCGGGCATGGTGTCGGGCTATGCCTACTCCAAGGGGCTGCGCACGGTCAAAACCTGCGTTGGCACGGATCATTGCCGCTTTGGCACGCAGGATTCTACTGGCCTTGGCATCAAGCTGGAAAAGACGCTGCACGGCTCTTGGACACCCCATAAGCTCAAGCTTGGCGTGTCGGGATGCCCGCGCAACTGTGCCGAGGCGACCTGCAAAGATATCGGTGTAATCTGTGTCGACAGCGGATTTCAAATCAGCATCGGCGGTGCCGCTGGCATGGACGTCAAAGAGACCGAATTGCTGGTACAGGTGGCCTCTGAGGCAGAGGCGATAGACGTGATCAAGGCTATGACGCAGCTCTACCGCGAGAACGCCAAATACCTTGACCGCATTTACAAATGGATGGCCAAGGTGGGTCTGAACTGGATCGAGACGCGTGTCGTCACCGATCTGGCAGAACGCGCCGCCTTGGTGGAACGGTTCGAGTTGAGCCAGAGTATTTACCGCCATGATCCTTGGGCGGCCCATGTCAATGACAAGGCCGAAAGCTACCAGCCCCTTGCGCAGCTTGGCTTGGAGGCAGCGGAATGAGCGACTGGATTGATATTGCGGCCCTTGACGACATCCCCCAGCGTGGAGCGCGTTTGGTCAAAACGGCTCAGGGCTGTGTGGCCGTGTTCCGCACCGCCACCGATGCGGTCTATGCCCTCGACAACAGGTGCCCACACAAAGGCGGGCCTTTGGCCGAAGGGATCGTGCATGGCGCCTCCGTCACCTGCCCGCTGCACAATTGGGTGTTCTCGCTTGAAACGGGTCAGGCCCAAGGACTGGATGAGGGTCAGGTGGCCACCTATCCCGCGCGCGTCATAGACGGGCGGATCGAGTTGGAGGCGGCCTTCCTCGCGGCGCGCACCGCCGCATGAGCCTGACGCGGACAACCTGCCCCTATTGCGGCGTTGGATGTGGCGTTTTGGCAGGGCCCGACGGCACGATCAAAGGCGATCCCGATCATCCGGCAAACTTTGGCCGGCTGTGCTCGAAGGGGGCCGCACTGGGCGAGACAATTGATCTGGAGGGACGATTGCTCGCACCCCAGATTGGAGGCATGGAAGTGGACTGGGATAGCGCATTGGAGCGCGTCGCACAGGCGTTCTCTGACGCGGTCCGCGATCACGGGCCTGACAGCGTCGCGTTCTATGCCTCCGGCCAGCTGCTGACCGAAGATTATTACGTGGCCAACAAGCTGATGAAAGGGTTCATCGGCTCGGCCAATATCGACACGAACTCACGGCTGTGCATGGCATCGTCGGTGGCGGGGCATAAGCGCGCTTTCGGGACGGATACTGTGCCCGGCACCTATGCCGATCTGGAGCAAGCGGATCTCATTGTTTTGGTTGGCTCAAACCTCGCGTGGTGTCATCCGGTGCTCTACCAGCGCATCGTAGCAGCGAAAGAGGCGCGGCCAAACATGCGCGTGGTCAACATTGATCCACGTCGCACGGCAACTTGTGATCTGGCGGATGCACATTTGCGCGTGGCACCTGACGGCGATGTGGCGCTGTTCAACGGGTTGCTGGCCTATCTGGCCGACCATGACCACCTCGATATGGACTATGTCACCGCGCATGTGGGCGGATGCAGTGCCGCACTGGCGCAGGCGCGTGCCACAGATGCTTTGCAATCCGGCATCAGCGCCGAAGATCTGGGCCGTTTTTACAAACTTTGGGCGCGGACCAAAAAGGTCGTGACCGTCTATTCGCAAGGCGTAAATCAATCGGCCAGCGGCACCGACAAAGTGGGCGCGATCCTGAATTGTCATCTGGCCACGGGTCGCATTGGCAAGGTCGGCGCGGGGCCGTTTTCTGTCACGGGCCAGCCCAACGCCATGGGTGGGCGCGAAGTGGGCGGGCTGGCGAATATGCTGGCCAATCATCTCGACATCGAGAATTCCGAACACCGCGACACGGTGCAAACCTTTTGGAACAGCCCCACCATCTGTGACCAAGCGGGTCTCAAGGCCGTTGATCTGTTCGAAGCCTGTGCGCGGGGCAAGATCAAGGCGCTTTGGGTGATGTCCACCAATCCTGCCGTCTCGATGCCCGATGCGGGATATGTGGCGAAGGCCATAGCAAACGTGCCATTTGTCGCCGTCTCTGACATCATGGCGCGCACGGATACCGGTGATCTGGCCGATGTGCTGCTCCCTGCCGCAGGCTGGGGCGAGAAGGACGGCACGGTCACCAATTCCGAACGCCGCATTTCGCGCCAGCGGGCGTTTTTGCCAACGCCCGGTCAGGCACGCCCTGATTGGCGCATTATCAGTGATGTAGCAACGACCATGGGCTTTGGTGAGGCGTTCGACTATGATACCTCCGCCGATGTCTTTGCCGAATATATCGCACTGGATGCGGCCGCGCGCCCCTTTGACCGCGATCTGGACCTGAGCATCTTTGCCGATGTTGATTACGCCAAACTGATCCCCACGCAATGGCCGCGCACCGATGCAAGGTTTTTCGCGGACGGCAAATTCTACCACACGGATGGCAAGGCGCGGATGCTACCGATCACGGCGCCGACGTTGGAGCACAAAGGCCTGACGCTCAATACAGGGCGGAACCGTGACCAGTGGCATACGATGACGCGCACGGGGAAATCCCCGAAACTGGGCGCACATCTGGCGGAGCCTTATCTGGAAATCCATCCAGACGATGCGGCGGATGTCGGTACATCCCACGGCGATCTGATGGCGGTCGAAACGGCTCAAGGCAGCGCCATTTTGCGCAGCCTTGTCACCGACCGTGTTGCACGCGGACAGCTTTTTGCACCGATGCACTGGACCCGCCAGACCGCGCGCGGTGCTGTGGTGAATACGTTGATGTCCTCGGTCACGGATCCTTTTTCCGGCCAGCCCGCGCTCAAACGTGGCAGGGGCTTGAGCGTCTCTCCCTTTGTGGCCAAGTGGTATGGTTTCATGGCTTGCGCGCAGAAGCCGCGGGCCACGACGCCCTATGCCGCGATTGCGCGCACGGCGACGGGGTGGCAGGTCGAGATGGCAGCACTTGAATCGCCAACGGACTGGATCGAGGCCGCCCGCAGCATCGCGCAACTGCCAAAGGCGGAGGCGGCAGTCTATGAGGGCGGCCCAGGAGGCATCCTGCGCGTGGCTCTGAGCACTCAAGGCATGATCCAAGCGCTATTCTTTGTCGCAAATAGCGCCGTGGCGCTCTCGCGCAGCGCGGCCATTGCGCATATCGGGACAGACACGCCGCCGTTGGAGGCATTGGCGGGGCGCATGGGCAAGAACCAGCCCGACCCCGGCGCAATCGTGTGTGCCTGTCTGAACGTGGGTCAGAACACGCTGGTCAATGCAATTGGTGCGGGGGCATTTTCCGTGGCGGCCTTGGGTGAGGTGACCTGCGCGGGGACCAACTGCGGCTCTTGCAAGCCTGAGCTTGCACGGCTGGTGGCGCAGCACAGCCTGCCGGTGGCGGCAGAATGACCCTCGCCCCTTTTGTCAGGATCGTCGCACAGGGCAAGGGGCGCGCCCGCGCCATGACCTTGGATGAGGCGCAAGATGCGATGAGCGTGATCCTGCAAGGAAAGGCTGCGCCTGAGGCGGTGGGCGCGCTGCTGATGGTGCTGCGTTTGCGCGGGGAAGAGCCACAGGAGATCGCCGGTTTCACTGCCGCCCTGCGCGCGCATACGAAGGGGCAACTGCCGGCTGCTGATCTGGATTGGCCCAGCTACGCCGCAGGGCGTAGTCGGGGCGCGCCGCTTTATCTGCTGGCGGCCCGGCTGGTGGCGCAGACGGGTGTTCGCATATCGATGCACGGCCACAATGCCTATCAGAACATGGCAATACAGCCGGATGATATCCGTGCACTGGCAGGACCTCAGGTGCGGTATGACCCGCTGGCCGAGTTGTGCCCAGAGGCCTTTTCCCTGTTGGATTTGCGCAGAGACCTGGGCTTGCGGTCATGCATTAACACGGTGTTGCGCATGTGGAATCCGGCGCAGGCCCCCGCCACGGTGCAGGGCGTGTTCCATCCCTCCTATCGCAGCCTGCAGGCGCAGGCTGCCGAGATATTGGGCCAGAAAACCCTCAGCATCATCAAGGGCGGCGGCGGCGAGTTCGAGCGCCATCCCTCCAAGGACATTATCTGTTTTGGCCTGCGCAAAGGTCAGCACATCCAGGAAAAAGCCCCCGCGATCCTGTCCCAGACCCGCCGCTTGCATGAAGAGAGCACGAGGATCGACCCGAGGGCGCTTTGGCAAGGGACGCTGCGCGATCCGTTTGCCGAAGCCACGGTGACCGGCACCGCCGCATTGGCGCTCTGGACGCTTGATCCGAACTTAACCCTCAACGCCGCGCAGGGCCACGCGAATGCACTTTGGCTGGACCGCACCATGGATGAAGGAATTTACGCATGAAGACTTTTCCGATGTTCCTGCAGATGGCGGGCCGCCGTGTTGTGATTGTGGGCGGCGGCGAACAAGCGGCGCAAAAGACGCGACTGATGCTCAAAACCGAAGCCACGATCACCGTGATCAGCGATGCGCTGGATGATGAGTTGGCAGATCTTGCTGCCGTTGGCCGGATCACCCAACATAGCGGTGCGGTAATTGCGCAAGACTTCGGGGATAGCGCATTGGTGTTTGTCGCCACAGGCTGCCCCGGTGCGGATGGTGCGCTGCATGCGCTGGCCAAAACGGCAGGCGCGACGGTGAACGTAGTGGACCAGCCCGCGCTATGTGATGTGATCACGCCTTCGATCGTGGACCGCGATCCGGTGGTTGTTGCGATCGGAACAGAAGGCACAGCGCCCGTTCTGGCCCGCCAGATCAAAACGCAAGTCGAGCAGATGCTGGAGCCCGAACTGGGCGCATTGGCGTCCCTTGCGGGACGGTTGCGCGCCAGTGCGGCACAGCACCTTGGCCCGCGCGCACGACGCGATTTGTGGCGGTGGGTATTTGGTGATGCACCCCGCCGTGCTCATGCGCGCGGGGCGCAGCGGGAAACGGCACATATGATAAAACATGCCATTGCCACAGGTGATTTCGGACAAGAGCCCGGCGGGAGTGTTGCCTTGGTCGGGGCTGGGCCAGGGGCGAAAGACCTCATCACCCTACGCGGTGTGCAGCGCCTGCAAGAGGCCGATGTGATCTACTATGATCGTTTGGTGGACCCCGACATTCTGGAACTGGCGCGGCGGGATGCAGAGCGGATCTATGTGGGCAAACGGCCCGGTTGCCACAGCTGGCCACAGGAGAAAATCACGCAAACAATCGTTGCCGCTGCCAAGGGCGGAGCGCGGGTTGTGCGCCTCAAATGCGGCGATCCGGGTATTTTTGCCCGTGGGCTTGAAGAAATAGAGGCCCTGCGTGCGGCAGATATCCCCGTTGAAATCGTACCCGGTGTTACTGCGGCGAGCGGTGTGGCGGCAGCCAGTGGCCAGACCCTGACCGAGCGGGAAGAGATCGACACGTTAGTGCTCACCACGGGCCATGTCTCGGAGGGATGTGCGGTGCCAGAGGTCCTGCGCACCCTCACGCCGGGAACGTGCGTTGCCCTTTACATGGCCGTTCGCGCGGCGCCGCAGATCAGCGCATATTTGGCCACACGTCACGCGCCCCAAGCCATTGACGTCACGATCGTCGCCCATGCGCAAACGGATGCCCAGATTGTCACGAGCTGCGATATCGCGTCGCTTCCTGCAACGCTTTTGGCGCATGGCATCACGGATACCGCGACTCTCCTACTCAAATTACGCAGGAACGTTCGACATGATCAGCGGAAGCAAGATACCGGAGGTCATCACCCTTCGTCATGTGGCAGTGCTGTCATTCCATTGCACGTGGGAGGGTGAGATATCACCTATCGCTGTAGATCGTATCTGCGGCTACAACGGTCCACCGCCGTCAAAGAAATTAGGGCAAAGTCTGTCTATTCGCAGCCGCGGGGTAAACTCTCTTTTCCCCGCGGTTTGATAGCTCCGACACAAAGCCCCCCGCATTGCGGAGGCCCGCGTCTTTTACCGCCTTCTGTTCGTCTCGCTTAACCCCTTACCATGGGATCAGGATCAATGTGATCGCGGGGAACAGGACCAGAAGAACCACGCGGAACAGATCAGAGGCGACGAAGAACATGACCGCTTTGTAGGTCTCGGACATCGGGGTTTTGCGGTCCATCGCGTTGATGATGAACAGGTTCATGCCGACGGGCGGTGTAATCAAGCCCACTTCGACCACGATCAATACCAGAATGCCGAACCAGATCGCCACCAATTCTTCATTGATCCGGTACAGCGCGCCTTTGTTTACGCTGCGAATTTCCATCGCTTTGATCTGGTCACGTGTCAGCTCAACCCCGTCCGCAAGGCTTTGTTGCACACTGGCTAACATGTCAGGCGCCAGCTGCACCCCCGCCGCAAAGGCATCAGCGGCGCGGTGGGCGTGCAGTTCTGCCATTGTGACAAAGCCGAAATCGAGGCCCTGAATGACCGGCCAGAAGATCGGGATCGTCAGAAGGATCATAGATAGGCTGTCCATCACACAGCCCAAGGCAAGGTAGAATATCAGAATACACACCAGCACCAGCCACGGGCTATAGCCTTGCCCGCCGATCCACTCGGCAATCTCCTGCGGGACTTGCGTAAGCGCCAGAAAGCCGTTGTAGAATGCAGCGCCCAGCACGATGAAAAAGATCATCGCCGTGGAGCGTGCCGTCACCAGAAAGCTTTCGGCCAGCGTTTTGCGCGTAAGCCCACCATTTAAAAGCGCAATCAATCCTGTGCCAAATGCGCCGACAGCCGCCCCTTCGGTGGGGGTGAACCAGCCAAGGTAGATACCGCCGACCACCAGAGCAAAGACAATGAGCACGGGCCAGACCTGCACCAGATCAACGAGCCGTTCGGCCCAAGGAACGCGCCCGCGCGTCCCCGCCGCGTTGGGATAAATACGCACATAGATCGAGATCACCACGACATAGCCAAGCGCCGCCAGAATCCCCGGAATGAAGGCCGCGAGAAACAATTTCGCAATGTTCTGCTCTGTCAGGATGGCGTAGATCACCAGCACAACAGAGGGCGGGATCAGGATGCCAAGGGTGCCGCCCGCCGCAAGGGTCGCCGTCGAGATGCCCCCCTCATAGCCGTATTTGCGCATCTCCGGCAGGGCAACACGGCTCATCGTGGCGGCTGTCGCAAGGGAGGAGCCGCAGATCGCGCCAAAGCCCGCACAGGCGCCGATGGCAGCCATTGCCACCCCGCCCTTGCGGTGGCCGATGAATCCCGCAGCCGCTTTGAACAGCGCCTGTGACATACCGCCCAATGTTGCGAAATGCCCCATTAGCAGAAACATCGGAATGATCGACAGCGAATAGCTGGAATAGGTGGTGAAGGTTTCGGATTTGAGCCGCGCAAGCGGCAGGCCAATATCACCCGTGACAAGCATCATACCGACCAAGCCGGCCAGAAACATCGCCAGACCGATAGGCACACGCAAAAAGATCAGTCCCAGAAGCGCCGGGAATGACAGGATACCGATTGCAATATCGCTCAATGGTCTGCTCCTGTTTCGGTCGGCAACAGATCATGACCCGACAAAGTTTCTAACACACGCATCACTGCGACATAGACCGCAACGACGGCTGCGATTGCGGCTGCGAACATGCTGAGCGCATAGGCCCACCAGAGTGGGAATTCCAAAAGAAATGTGGTCTGACCCGAGCGGTATTTGGTGAGAAGACCGCCGAAAAGCTGGGTCGCGATCAGGACAAACACTGCCGCAAAAAGCAGCGATGTGATCAGGCTCAGGATCCTGTTGACCCGACCCGACATTCCTTGGGTAAAGATATCAACCGACGCGTGCGCACCTGACAAGGTGCACAGGGGCATGAATGCAAAGATGGCAAATGCGATGCCTGCCTCGATCAGTTCAAAGTCACCATTTATGGGGCCAACGCCAAGATTGATCGCCCATTGCGCAAATCCCGGTGCGATACCTTCGACGAAATCAGAGTGCAGCATCCCGTTTAGCGACCTGCCCAAAACGGACAAGCAGGTCAAAAGGATCAACACAGCAAGCATCGTGCCACCAAGATAGGCCATAATGCGCGATAGCTTCATGAAGGCTGGATACATCTTGCCCCGTTCCTGAAAGTGGGCGGACCAAATACATCAGGCCCGCAAAATGCAAAACGGCCGCAGCAAAACATGCTACGGCCATTCGTTTCTTATTTGTTGGCGGTGTATTCCGTCATCAACGCACGTGCTTGATCAATCCGCGCCTGACCGTCGATGCCTTTTTCGGCCATCTCGGCAATCCATGACGCATAAATCGGCTGAACCACTGGCAGCCATGTGCTTTCGGCGGTTGCCGCGTCGATTGTGATGATGTTGTTACCCATCTCTACGGCCATTTCACGTGCTGGGCCGTCGGAATCAGATTGTGTACCGCCGGCAAAGACAGAGAATTCCAGACCGGAGTTCTTGTCGATCACAGCCTTCAAATCATCTGGAAGACCGTCATAGACGCCCTTGTTCATCGCCAGGACAAACGTGAGATTATAAAGCGCGGGGCCTTCAAATTCCGTGTGGTTCTCAACAAGCTCCGGCACCTTCAATGCGCCGGTCACTTCCCACGGAATGGTTGTGCCGTCGATGACGCCTTTGGACAGACCTTCCGGGATCGCTGGGACCGGCATACCGACAGGTGTGGCACCTGTTGTTTCCAGCAGCTTGTTCACCAGACGCGACCCACCGCGGATTTTCATCCCACGCAGATCGTCAGGGGTCTCGACCGGATCAGCGGTGTGGAACATGCCCGGGCCGTGAACCCATGTGCCCAGAATATGTGTGTCGTTGAACTCATCCTGCATGTGTTCTTCAAACATCTTGTAATAGGCATAAGATGCCGCACGCGCGTCAGCCACCATGAAGGGCAGTTCAAACACTTCAGTGGAAGGGAAACGGCCAGGCGTATAGCCGACAACTGTCCAAACCACATCAGCAACGCCATCGACAACTTGGTCATACAGCTCCGGTGGCACGCCACCCAACTGCATGGAAGGAAAACGATCAACTTTGATGCGGCCATCGGAATCCGCTTCTACGCCATCCGCCCAAACGTCCAGAATAAGTTTCGGCACATTTGCCTGAGCCGGCAAAAACTGGTGCAGCTTCAGCGTCACTTCTTGCGCCATTGCGTTGCCTGCCGTCAAAGCAAGCATCGCAACGCTGCCCAGAGCACCCAGAATTGTTCTACGGTTTGTCATGTGGTTCCTCCCTTGGATCCGTTTATGAACGATGCGGATCTGCATCGCGAATTAAGTCGTTCAGGCGCGCATTTCTATGATGCGTTCGCCGGTATCGGTCTTTTCTGCCCCATCCCAGAAAGATCGCAGGCAGATCGTTATCCAGTGCCAGATCCGTCGGATTGGCAAGTATTTTGCACGGTTCTAACTGCTTGGTATCGCAGCGTGCGTCCCTCAAGTCGGCAGTTTATTGGCACCAACTGGAAGAATCCATGTCATTCGTTAACAGCGTTCTGTCGTCGGGTAACAAGGCCAAATCGAATCTGCTTATTTATTGACCGACCGGTTGGTTTATGCAAGATATTTCCCAAAGGGGAGGATGCAATGTCAGATACAATCCAAATCGAAGACCACGGACTCTGGGTCGAAATCACCCTTAATCGCCCCGACAGACTGAACAGCTTCAACGAAGAGATGCATCTAGCGCTCCGCGCTGCCCTTGAGGACGCGAAAGCCAAGCGCGCAGTGCTTCTGACAGGCGCAGGTCGCGGCTTTTGCGCAGGTCAGGATCTGGGCGAACGGGACCCTGCCAAGATGGATACCCCCCCTGATCTGGGCCAAACGGTGCGCCAGTTCTGGGCGCCGCTCGTGCGGCAATTGCGCGGCCTTGAAATGCCCGTGGTCTGTGCTGTCAACGGTGTCGCCGCAGGTGCGGGCTCAAGCCTTGCGATTAACTGCGATATGGTCTTTGCGGCGCAGTCTGCCCGTTTCATCCAGAGCTTTGGAAAGGTCGGATTGATCCCGGACACTGGCGGCAGCTGGCAGCTGACGCGATTGCTTGGTCCTGCCCGCGCGCGCGGTCTTGCGCTTACGTCAGAGCCGCTGACCGCCAGTCAGGCTGCTGAATGGGGGCTGATCTGGAAAGCGTGTCCCGATGACGCCCTGATGGAAGAAGCCCGTGCGCTGACTGCTAAACTGGCGTCCGGTCCAACCTTTGGCTACGCCAGCACCAAGCGCGCCATAGATGCCGCTGCGACAAACACGCTGGACGACCACCTTGAGCTGGAAGCCGACCTTATGAAAGCCTGCGGCGAAAGCATCGACTACGCCGAAGGGGTGAGCGCCTTTCTCAATAAGCGCGCCCCCGTCTTTCTAGGCCGCTGACCTTACCAACAAAGGATACCACTGTGCCCCGCCCCATTGCCCAAGACCATGACGACAAACGCGATGCCATCCTGCGCGCCGCCGCCCGTTTGTTCGCCGATGTGGGATATGGCCGCGGATCAATGGCCGAAGTTGCACAGGTATGTGGCATCTCCAAAGCTAACATATACCATTACTACCCAAGCAAAGAGGCGCTTCTGTTCGATATTCTGGACAGCCACCTACGCTACCTGCGCGACCGCATTGGCAACCTGAGCTTTCCCAGCAGCGACCCGAAGGCCAAGGTCCTGCACATGATTACCGAAGTTCTGCTGGCCTATCAGGATGCAGACGCGGAACATGAAGTATTGTTGAACGCGACAAAAGCTCTGCCAAAAGAGCAACAGCAGATTCTACGCCAACACCAAAGTGATCTCATTGGTTACGGCCAGACGATCCTGACCCTGATCACCCCACCCGATATTGTGGCAGACAGCGGCAAGATGCGGGCGCTGACGATGTCGGTATTCGGGATGCTGAACTGGCACTACAAATGGTGCCGCAATGCGGACGCCGAAACGCGCAGGGCGCATGCCAAAATCATTGCGCAGCTTGTCATCGGCGGGGCGCCGAGCCTGTCCTGAAGCTCCCTATTCATGGCCGTAGAAAAACCTCTTGCCAGCAAAAAGAATCTCTTGCCAAAATCATAACTTCATATATTCATGAATTATGGAAACTATACTCATCAACCGCCTCTCGACCCTGAGCCACCCACAACGGATGGCCGTGTTCAGGCTGCTTATGCGGCGTTGTCCAGATGAGGTGCCAGCAGGTGAAATCGCCGCCGCCCTCTCGCTCAAGTCCAGCACCGCGTCTGTGTATCTGTCAGCGCTGACGCAAGCAGGACTGATCAGCCAACGGCGCGACGGCACACGGCTTCTTTATGCTGTGAACCTTGAAACCACGCGCGAAGTTGTAACAGGACTTTTTTCCGATTGCTGTCGTGGGCGACCGGACCTATGCCCACCACAATTCGCTGAATTCCTCCAGACACCGGTTAAGGACAGAAAACTCAACGTACTCTTCGTCTGTACCGGCAACTCCGCGCGTTCAATCATCGCGGAGACTGTTTTGAGAGACTTGGCTGGCGACAAATTTACAGCCTATTCGGCGGGCACAGCACATCGTTCTACCTTGAACCCTTTTGCGGTCGAGATGCTGGAGACAAAGGGCCATGATGTGTCTCTCCTGCGGTCCAAAAACCTGACAGAGTTTCAGGGGCCGGACGCACCGGTGATGGATTTCGTCTTCACTGTCTGTGACCACGCCGCGAATGAAGAATGCCCGACCTGGCGCGGCCAACCCGTTTCGGGGCACTGGGGCATGCCCGACCCAGTCAAAGCTCAGGGAACCGAAGCGGAAAAACGACTGGCCTTTCACCAGACCTATGGCGCGCTGCGCAACCGGCTTTCCGCCTTCGCCGCGCTTTCATTCGAAGCTTTGGACCGTGGATCGCTACAAAAACAGATAGACGCCATTGGCAAGGCCCCCGCCACAGAGGAACCAACATCATGACCACATATGCCATCAACGGCCTTGGCCGTATCGGCAAGCTTGCCCTTCGCCCACTTCTGGAAAGAGGTGCAAGGATCGCCTTTATCAATGACGCGGTGGGCGACCCCGCGATGCATGCACATCTGTTGGAGTTCGATTCAATCCACGGCCGTTGGCCAGCCGCGTTTACAGCCGACGAGACATCGATCAGCATCGACGGCACCCGCATTCCCGTGACCTGTACCCGCAACCTCGAAGAGTTGCCGCTTGACGGTGTGGACGTTGTGATTGACTGCACCGGCGCCTTCAAAACCGAAGCCAAGCTCGCGCCCTACTTTGCTGCTGGCGTGAAGAAGGTGATCATTTCGGCTCCGGTCAAGGATGGCCCGACGGCCAATATCGTCTACGGCGTTAATGACGACACCTATGCCCCCGACCAGCACCACATTGTCACGGCCGCCAGCTGTACCACGAATTGCCTCGCGCCGGTAGTGAAGGTGTTGCTCGACGGGATCGGGATCAAGCACGGGTCGATCACCACGATCCACGACGTCACCAACACGCAGACAATCGTAGACCGCCCCGCAAAGGATTTGCGCCGCGCGCGGTCGGCTCTGACAAATCTGATCCCTACCACCACAGGCTCTGCCACAGCGATCACGCTGATTTACCCCGAGCTTAAGGGAAAGCTGAATGGTCATGCGGTTCGGGTGCCCCTGCTGAATGCCTCCATCACCGACTGCGTTTTCGAGATGTCCCGCGAGACGACTGTGGAGGAAATCAACGCCTTGTTCAAAACGGCGGCAGAGGGGCCATTGAACGGCATTCTGGGATACGAAGAGCGGCCGCTGGTCTCCTCCGATTACACCAACGATCCGCGCAGCAGCATCATTGATGCTCTCTCGACCATGGTTGTGAACGGCACACAGGTGAAGATTTACGCATGGTATGATAACGAATTCGGCTATGCCAACCGTCTGGTTGATGTGGCCCTGATGGTGGGCGGCAAGCTGTGACACGTCCTGCGGGCCTTGCGGCTTATATCACCGTTACGGCGGCCTATTGGGCCTTTATGCTGACAGATGGCGCGCTGCGGATGCTGGTGCTGTTGCACTTTCATACGCTAGGCTTCTCGCCGGTGCAGCTGGCCTATCTGTTTGTGCTCTATGAGATAGCAGGCGTCATCACCAACCTGTCCGCTGGCTGGATCGCTGCCCGTTTCGGTCTGACTAAAACGCTTTATGCTGGGTTGGCGCTGCAGGTCATCGCGCTGCTGGCACTGGCAAGGCTTGACCCAAGCTGGAGTATCACAGCCTCTGTGATTTTCGTGATGCTGGTACAGGGTCTTTCGGGCGTTGCGAAAGATCTGGCCAAGATGAGCGCTAAAAGCGCGGTCAAGATCCTCGCCCCAAGCGATGGCGCGGGCCTTTTTCGCTGGGTTGCGATCCTGACGGGTTCGAAGAATGCCGTGAAGGGCTTTGGCTTTCTGCTGGGTGCATTATTGCTGGGCACCATCGGTTTCGTGACGTCTGTCCTGGGCATGGCTGTGGTTCTGTTTGCCATCCTTGTTTGCGTTTTTCTTGCAATGCCCACGGGCCTGCCCACCGGACGCAAGGACGCCAAATTCACAGAAGTACTGTCCAAGAACCGCAACATAAACTGGCTAAGCGCCGCGCGGCTTTTTCTATTCGGTGCGCGCGACGTCTGGTTTGTTGTCGGTATCCCGATCTATTTCTACGCAGTGCTGTCGGACGGCAGCGAAGACGGCAACCGCGCGGCGTTTTTCATGATCGGCAGCTTCATGGCCGTCTGGACGATCCTATATGGCATCGTGCAGGGCTGGGCCCCGCGCATCCTGCGCGCAACCTCCCGAACCGAGGGCGATATCCTGCTGCAAGCGCGTCACTGGGTTGGTGCGCTCATTTTTGTGCCCGCGTTCTTGGCGGCATTGGTGTGGTTCGTGCCAGCGGCCTCACCTGCGCTTACGGCAACAATTGTGCTGGGGCTGCTAATCTTCGGCGGGGTGTTTGCTGTCAACTCGGCGCTCCATTCCTACTTGATACTCAGCTTTACCGATGCAAAGCGGGTCACGCTGGACGTTGGGTTTTATTACATGTCCAATGCAGCGGGCAGACTGGTTGGGACCGTATTGTCCGGCCTGACTTACCAGCTCGGTGGACTGGCGTTGTGTCTCGCCACTGCTGCTACGATGATAGCTCTAAGCTGGCTGGCTGTCTCCCGGCTTGAACTTCAAACACAAAAAGGTGCCCTTGCATGAGCATTTTTGAAAGGTACCTGTCGCTGTGGATTGCCTTGGCCATGGGGGCCGGTATTTTGCTGGGCAACTTCGCCCCGTCTGTGATCACTGCCATTGCTGCCACGGAGGTGGCCAGCGTCAATCTGGTGGTGGCGGTGCTGATCTGGGCGATGGTCTATCCGATGATGGTCGGCGTTGATCCTGCCTCGCTGCGTGACGTGGCAAAGCAGCCGCGCGGGTTGATGATCACGCTGGTGGTAAACTGGCTGATCAAACCTTTCACAATGGCTGCCTTGGCCGTGTTGTTCTTTCAATATGTCTTTGCGCCATGGATACCGCCTGAAGACGCAATGCAATACATCGCCGGGCTGATCCTGCTTGGCGCTGCCCCCTGCACAGCAATGGTTTTTGTATGGTCACAGCTCACCCGCGGCGATGAGACCTACACACTGCTTCAGGTGTCGGTGAATGATCTGATTATGGTTATCGCCTTTGCACCGATCGTGGCGTTTCTGTTGGGGGTCACTGATCTGACCGTCCCGTGGTCCACCCTTGTCCTGTCGGTTGTGCTGTTCATCGCGTTGCCGTTGGTTGCCGGACTGCTAACGCGCAAACGCCTCGGCTCTGCCGAAGCGATCGCGGCGTTCCAAGCAAGGGTAAAACCCTATTCGGTGGTCGGGCTGATTGTCACGGTCATGATCCTGTTCGGCCTTCAGGGTCAGGTGATCGTGTCCAAGCCGTTCATCATCGTGCTTATTGCCGTGCCAATCATTCTGCAAAGTTATGGTATCTTTGCAATTGCTTATGCGGCGGCCTTTGCGCTGAAAGTACCGCACCGCATTGCTGCCCCTTGCGCGTTGATCGGTACGTCGAATTTCTTTGAACTGGCGGTCGCTGTTGCCATCAGCCTGTTCGGCCTGAACTCGGGCGCAGCATTGGCAACTGTTGTCGGCGTTCTGGTTGAGGTTCCGGTAATGCTGACATTGGTTGCATTCGCGAACCGAACGCGGGCGCGCTTTTCATGAAGGCAGTCATGCCCAAACAAGTTCATTCAAAAAATGTCGCATTGCGCCCGCCAACGACGATATCAAACCGGTAGCCCTGATCGACATCACGATCAGGGGTGTCATACTCTTGCCCGACGTTGCGCACAAAGGCATCGCCCATCAGGATCGCCATAGGATCGGATGCATTGTTTTCCTCTCGCGGGAAATACATCTGCGTAATCAGGCGCGAAGAACCGCCCGTGACCGAAATATGGATATGCTTTGGACGCCAGCGCCCGATATCGGGTCGGGCCAGATAGGCACCCGGACTGATTGTCCAGAACGCGTACCGCCCGGCTTCATCCGTTATGATGCGTCCAAGCCCCAGGAAATTCGGGTCAAGTTGTAGGCCGCTGCCATCCTCACTGTGGGTATAGCGGCCAAAGCTATTCGCGCTCCAAACCTCCAGCAAAGCGCCCGCGACAGGTCGGCCTGTCTCACTGCGCAAGGTTCCGGAAACCTCTATGGGCTGGCCTTGCGCGCGCGGACGGTTGGGGGCGATACGGGTCATATCAGCTTCATTCGGCCGGATCATGGCGCGGGCCGGCGCGTATGGCACAAAAGACGCACGCGCGGCCTCCGGGATCAGCCGCAAGCGTTGCCGCGGCGTGCGTTGATCAGACGTGTTGTCCGTCGGCCCGATTTGCAGCAATCTGCCTTGATCTCTAGTGACCATGCCCGTTCCTCCCTTAGCTTGCCAAATCATCAAAGAAGGGTGTCTCACCCTCACCGGCCATCACGATATCAATTACATACACCTCATAGCCGTTCCGGGTGCGCCCGTCGTGACGCGCAATCAGCTTGCCTTGATCCTCTGGCGGCAATGAAGCAAGCAACGGGTCGGCAGCGTTGGCGGGTTCATCATCAAAAAACAATTGCGTGACGATGCGGCTGATCCCGTCAGAAAAGATTGTCAGCGTCATACAAGGTGCGCGGCCCACAGCTGCTCCGGGTTTGACGCTTTTGAATTCGAATGCGCCGCTGGCGGTGCGGATGCGGCCATAGCCGTGGAACCACGGGTCCAAATCAGGGTGTCCGGCATTGTCCGGCGTATCGTATACACCCTTGGCGTTGGCCTGCCAGAACTCCAGCAGGACGCCATTCGCCAGATCTTTGTGACGGTCCAGTACCCTGCCCCGCAAGATCATCGGCGTCCCTTCCGGCCCTACCACCAGCCCATGATGCAATCGGCTGATGTCCATCAGCTCGGGGTCTTCGAAATAGATCGGAAAATAGGGCCCTACCGTGTCTTCGTTTGTGGCGGGGAGTATGTTTGGGGTTACGTCGGCATCCATCGGCTATCCTTTATTGCGCAACGATTGTTTTATATACTAAACAACGCAGGCCACAAACCAAGAGAGCCATATGACCCAGCCCGAAGCCGCCAACCACGCAGTCTATTTCGTTCCGGGCTTGCATCGCGGTTTGAAAGTGCTTGAAACCCTCGGGGCCTCTGACGAACCACTGTCGCTGAGCGAAATCGCCCGCGCGTTGGAGATCAGCCGGTCTTCTGCCTTTCGCCTTGTCTATACGCTGCGCCAGATGGAGTTTATCAAGGAAGCCGAACAGAAGAACACCTATACGCTGGGCGCGCGGGTGCTGAACCTCGGGTTTGCCTATCTCAACCAACAACCCATGACCGCAATCGCCCGCCCGCATCTGTCGGCCCTGCGCGACAAGGTTAACATCAGCGCACATCTGAGCGTGCTTGAAGGGACGGACGTTTTGTACCTCAGCAGTCATCAGGCGCGCGCAGGATATGTGAGCAACATGGTCACTGGCACGCGGCAAAAAGCCTATGCCTCGGCCATCGGCTGGTGCCTGTTGAGCGATTTGTCCGAAGAAGAGTTGCGCGCGTTTTGTAGCGGTCAGGACATGGCTGCGGTGACTGTACACACCCCCACAGACGCCGACATGTTGATTGAGCGTGTTCACGACGTTGTCGCCAAAGGCTACGTTTATTCCAAAGGTTTTCGCGAACCCGGAGGCTCCAGCGTTGCGGCACCGGTGCGGGATGCCCGGGGGCGCATCGTGGCTTGCGTCAACATCTCTGGTCCGGATGGTGCCTTTGACGAAACCAGGATCGAAAGTTTTTACTGGCCTGCCGTTGCCGAAACCGCGCAGCATATCTCCCGTGGTTTGGGGTATACCGGCGCGTAACCTCGCACCGGTGCCTGGCTGAAGGCGCACACCGTCCAGAGACCGCATTTGGACGTCGTCAGTCAACCGATACCCTCTCCTCTGCAAAACCGCCTGAAACCTGCACCCCATTCTTGGGGCGGAATGTTGCTGCACTTATCTATAGTCTTGTATATTGAACTACGTTTTGCATACAATACAGTTAGGGAAACGGCAAGTCACGCTATGAATAAGGAAAGCTATCGGTGTCCGGTGCATTGAAAAATCTGAGGGTGCTGGACATCACGCATGTGTTAGCTGGCCCTTACTGCACCTATCAGCTTGCACTGCTTGGCGCAGACGTGACCAAGATCGAACCTCCGCACGCGCCGGATTGCGCAAGAGAACGCGGCCCCGATGATGCGCTAAACGCACAAGGTTTGGGGTTGAACTATCAGGTGCAAGGCGGAAACAAGCGCGCGCTTGCAGTTGATCTATCGACTCCCGAAGGTGCCAAAATACTACGTGATCTGGCGCTGAACGCCGATATTCTTGTAGAAAACTACACCACAGGCGCGCTGGCTGTGATGGGATTAGGCCCCTGTGATTTGCGCGCGCTGAACCCGCAGCTTATCTATTGTTCGCTCACAGGATATGGGGATACCGGCCCGCTGGCGCAGACAGGGGCCTATGACAACGTCATTCAGGCTGGCAGTGGCATCATCGACCAGTCAGACGGGCATAAACCTGCTGTGTCGTTTGTTGATTATACCGCTGGCCTTTCCGCAGCCTTCGCAATCCTTGCAGCGGTGAACCAGCGCAACATGACCGGAGAAGGCTGCACGATCTCTGTCTCTATGCTCGAAGTCGCGATGAATCTCATGGCACCCGAAGCTGCGGCAGCGCAACATGCCACTCACACCGTCCGAGCCAAGGAGGCGGGGATCACAGCCTACGATACGAAACAGGGCAAGCTGATGTTGGGCGTCTTCACACCCGCGCAATACCGCCGCCTTGGGAGCGTGCTGACGAACCTACAACAGCCAATCCCTGCCCTTTCTTCAATCAACAATTGGTCCGATGTATGGGCGTGCGCGGAACAGCTCAACCGTGATCTAGCGGCCGTTTTTGCAGGTCGGACCTGTGAAGAATGGATCACGGTGCTGCGAGCGAATGATCTCCCTTGTGACCGGATCAAGCCGCTGTCAGAAGCCGTCGACAGTGCGCAACTGCGGGCACGTGGGTATTTTACAGGCAGCCCCGATGATCCGTCGGTCACCTTGCCCCTATCCCCGTTCCACATGTCGCAGGGCGGTCCGGCACTGACCAAAGCGCCGCCCCGCCACGGTCAGGATAGCGAAGCCGTCTTGGCAGAAGCAGGACGCAGTGCGACAGACATCCAACACCTTCGGGACATCGGGGTTATCAGATGATGCGCCCCGCCCCGATCATGACAGCACAGCCATTTGCAAAACTGCCAGAGCACTTGCGCCACAAGGGCATGCCTTCCGACTGGGCGAAGATGACACGCCCCGGTCATGCCATGCATTCATTTCTTGAAGGTGCCTTTTTCGACAGCCATGGCGATCTGTGGCTAAGCGATGTGCCGTATGGCCGCGTCTTTCGGGTCGCGCCGCAAGGCGCATGGCACTTGGAACACCAGATTGACGGCGCACCCCATGCGATGCGGATTGCGTCAGATGGACGTCATATCGCCGTAGATTACCACCATGGACTGATCGAGCTAACCGGCACAGAGCAATATTCGGTCATAAGCACAGGTCTGAAAGACCATCCCTTTTTAGGCCTGTCGGACATGGCCTATGCCCCTGATGGTGCGCTGTGGTTTACCGATAGCGGACGTTCGTCGCTAAGTGACCCTACGGGCCGATTATATGTCATGATGCCTGATGGCCAACTGCGCCTTGTGTTGGAAAACATCCCCTATTCCAACGGCATCTGTCTGTCACCGAACGGTGAGTGGGTCTATGTTGCGGCGACGCGTGCCAATCAGGTGTGGCGCCTCTCAGCACGGCTGCCCGACACAGGCTATCCGATGGTCGGCACCTTCTTGCAGCTGTCCGGCGGGCTTGGCCCTGACGGATTGGCCTGCAATCGCGACGGCTGGATTGCCATCGCCCAAGCACAAGCAGGGCGCGCATATGTATTCGATGCGTTGGGTGATCCGATTGCCGAAGTCCGCCTGCCAGAAGGGCTTTGGACCACGTCTGTGACCTTTCATCCCGACAATTCAAAACACTTGTTTATCGTTGATGCCCAACACGGCGCGATTTTTCAGTGTGACCTGACAGATATTTAGGAACCGGCATGAACAAAGATGACCTTCACGGCTATGTCCCCGCCATTGCCACCCCCTTCTCTCCGAAGGGCGACATCATGGAAGACGCCTTTGTCGAACTTTTCGAATTTCTCATCGCGCGGGGTGCTACAGGCATTTGCATAGCCGGAGACAACGGCGAAAGCTGGGCGCTTAGCGCGGCCGAGCGCGGCCGTCTGGTCCGGTTGGCCAAAGACACCGCCAGAGGCCGCGTGCATGTGATGATGGGTATTTCCGCGCCGGTGATCGAAACATCGGTAAGCTATATCAATGCGGCCGAAGAAAACGGCGCGGATGTTCTGTTGTCGATGCCGCAGACATATGTTCTCAAAGTATCAGAGCCCGAGTTGATGGCCCGCTTTGACAAAATATCTGCGGCGACAAAATTACCGCTGGTTCTATACAACTCGCCGCGCAGAATGGGATTTTCCCTGACGGTTGACCAGACAGAGAGGTTGCTGAACGCACACAACGTCATTGGCATCAAAGAATCCCAACGCGACTTTTTCTACCACACCCATCTGCTGGATCGTCTGGCAAACCGCATGGCGATTATGACGGGCCCCTGTCACTATATCCTGCCCGCTTTTGCGCTGGGGGCCAAGGGTTTCATCGCCACAGGGCCAGAGTTCACAACGACCAAACCGTCAGAAATGGCGGCAATGGGCACCTCTGCCCCCGATGCTTTATACCGCAAGACCCATATGGAGCTGACAGTGCTGTATGAGATGTTGATGGGCTTGGGCACGTGGCCAGCAGCCTTTAAGGCGGCGCTGAACCTGATTGGCCAACCCGCGGGTGTGCCGCGCGATCCGGTCATGGCGCTGGCGCCAGCGGACGTAGACAAAATCCGGCAGACCTTTGACCGGCTCGGGATAAGCTATTCATGATCCGTCTGATCCCCTCTCAACAGGATAAGATCACGCGCGCTGCGCAGGTGGTGTTCTTTTACAATGACGCACCGCTCACAGCATCGGAGGGAGAGACCCTCACAGCAGCCCTGTTGCGCAACGGGATCAGACAATTGCGCAGCCCCGCGCGCGGCATGTTCTGTTGCATGGGCCTATGTCAGGAATGCTCAGTCTTAATCAACGGCCGCAGCATTGAGGCCTGCCGTGTCGCAGTGCGTGAAGGTCTGCGGATAGGTTCCATGGACTCCCGTCAATGACTGCCACCTATGATATTGCCGTGCTTGGCGCGGGACCAGCTGGCACAAATGCCGCACTCGCGGCGGCAGGCGCAGGAAAGACAGTGCTGTTGATCGACGAACAGGCCACTGCAGGCGGACAGGTCTGGCGCGCAAAATCCGCCTCGATACGCTCGACCCCCACAACCCCAGAAAGCCGCGCGGGCGATGCCCTGCGGGCGCGGCTCTTGGCGGCAACCAACTCGGGCAAACTCACCTATCTGTGCAGCACGCGTCTGTGGCAGATAGAGCGTGTTGGCGCTGACTGGGCTGTGCATCTGCTGACAGACGACAAGGTCACTCAACACTCAGCCCGCGCGCTTGTGCTGGCCAGCGGCGCGCGGGAATTTGTACAGCCACTACCCGGTTGGACCACCCCCGGCGTACTGGGGCTGGCCGGTGTCACAGCCTTGATGAAGTCAGAGCAAATCCCGCCAGGACAGGCCACTGTCGTGTCAGGCACCGGCCCGCTGGTCTTTTATGCGGCCAGCGAAACTCGCCGTTTGGGCGGCACGGTGGTCGCTGTGGTTACCCCCAACAGGCGCTGCGACTGGCTCAAGGTCCTTCCCGCGCTGCTCCGCCGTCCCAAGCTTTTTCTGCGGGGTATGCTGTGGATCGCAGACCTAACACTGGCGCGCGTACCGGTGCTGTGGGGACATACTGTGACCTCGGTCGAGGGTAAGCAGACAGTGAGCGCGGTCAATGTTCAAAGCGTAGATCACACATGGGCACCACGTGGCACCGCGCGCCATTTGTCTGCCGATAGCCTGTGCCTGGGCCATGGCCTGATACCAGCGACCGAGGCGGCACAACTTGCGGGCGCCACGCTTTGTCATGATCCGGCGCTTGGCGGGTGGATACCGCAAGCCACAGTAGATGGAAGCACCGATGTAAGCGGACTTTATCTTTGCGGCGATGGCGCTGGCATTCGCGGGGCGGATGCAGCGGAAACCCAAGGCACACTGGCAGGGCTGAAAGCGGCAAGTGATCTTGGGGCCAAAGGTCTGGTGCAGAGAATCCGCGCACTCAGTCGTCGTCACGCGGCGCGGTCGCGATTTGGTATTGCCATGGCCGCGCTTAGCATTCCGCGCGCGGGTATGGCCGAATGGAGCACGGCGCAGACGATCATGTGCCGTTGTGAAGATATCAGGCGTGCCACAATCACGGCGGAAATCAGCGCCGGTGCCAGCAGCGCCAATGCGGTCAAATCGGGTTTGCGTGCGGGCATGGGTCCGTGTGGCGGCAAGTTCTGCCAGACCGCGATTGCCCGCCTGATCGCCAACCAGACTTCCCGCGCGGTTGGCGACATTCATCCTCCCACACCACGCCCGCCCCTGCGCCCTGTCCCCGTCTCGGCGATAGCCGAGGGATTTGACTATGATGATCTGCCAATCCCGAAACCCGCGCCATTATGAGTGAACCATACGACATAGCCGTGATCGGCGGCGGCATTATGGGATGCGGCGCAGCGCTTCGGGTCGCGCAAGGCGGTATGCGCCCTATCCTGCTGGACATGGGGGACTTGGGCCAGGGTGCATCGGGCGTCAATGCTGGCACCCTGAGCCTGCAAATCAAGCGGGTCAGCCTGATCCCCTACGCATTGCGCGGGCACCGAATGTGGGAACAGATGGGGGATGCGGTCGGCTTTCACAAGACAGGTGGCTTTACCGTTGCCTTCACACCCCGCGAAGCGGAATTGCTGCTTGAACGGCAGACACTCAAAGCAGCGGCGGGCGCACCAATTGAATTCATCTCTGTCGAGGCCTTGCGCAAGGCCGAGCCGAACCTGTCCCAAAAGGTGCAAGCCGCAAGCTTTTGCGCTGAGGACGGGTATGCAAATGCGTCGCTGACAGGACAGTATTACCGCGCGCGGCTAGGCGCAGCGGGCATCCCCTACCGCGAGCGATGCGCGGTCACGCAGATCACCCGAAGCGCACATGGTTTCACCCTCCAGACGGAAGGCGGGATAGTCAGTGCCACTCGCGTTCTTCTTGCCGCAGGCGGCTGGCTGCGCCCCTTGGCCCGCATGTTGGGCGTCGATCTACCCGTGGCTGCGCGCATTAACACTGTGTCGGTGACCGAAAGAATGCCGACGATCATGTCCCATGTCATCGGCCATGCCACCGGCCTTTTGACGATGAAACAGAAAACAAATGGCACCGTTCTTATCGGGGGTGGCTGGCAGGGGCGCGGGACGCCACAGACAGGACGCGGCGAAGTCACCGCCGAAAGCCTATCGCCCAATCTTGCGTTGGCACAATTTGCGGTGCCCGCCCTGAAGGATGCCCGCGTATTGCGCAGCTGGACCGGATTTGAAGCCAATACACCGGATTTTTATCCTCTGGCGGGCGCGCTTGCCGGTGTGCCTGATGCCTTCGTGCTTGGCTGTGTGCGCGGCGGTTATACCATCGGCCCTTATATCAGCGAGTTGATGGGCGACTTCATCCTCGGGCGGGATCCTGAATTGCCCCTGTTTGACCCGGGCCGCGACTTTGAGAAAGCACTCACATGACGAAAAATGACCCCAGCCGCCTTGACGGCAAGCTTGCAATCGTGACCGGCGGAGGGTCCGGTATCGGCGCTGCAACGGCGCACATCTTTGCCCAAGCAGGCGCAACTGTGCTTGTCACTGGCCGCAGGCTTGAGCCGCTGAAAACTGTCGCCGATGCGATCGGTGGTCACGCAATCACCTGCGATGTTTCGCAACAGGATCAGGTAGACGCGATGTTTGATGAAGCGCTCAGGATCACTGGCCGCGTCGATGTTGTGCTGAATAACGCCGGTGGGCCCGGCCCGATTGCAGCAGTGGCTGATGTGGATATGGCCGAATGGGTGGCCTGCATGAACGTCAATCTGGTCGGCGCAATGCACGTCTTGCAAGCCGCAGCCAAGATCATGGGCGCCCAAAAATCCGGCTCAATTATAAACATGTCTTCTCTGATGGGTATTCAGGGGTACCCTATGCGATCAGCCTATGTCGCATCAAAATTCGCACTGATCGGCATCACAGAAACGATGGCCCGCGAATTGGGTCCGCTTGGCGTGCGGGTGAATGCGCTGATGCCCGGCGCTGTCTCGGGAGAGAACATGGACCGTATTCTTGCCAAACGCGCAGCGGCAGAAGGCCTACCTGTAGAAGAAATAGAGCGGCAGAACTATACGGATGTTGCCGCGCTCAAACGTTGGGTTACCCCCGAAGAAGTGGGCCGCGCAGCGCTTTATTACGCCTGCGATTTGTCATCGGCCATTACAGGCGACAAAATGAAAGTGGATTGCGGGCGCTTTTAGGAGCCGCGCTCAGGGCTTCTTTAACCAGTCCGAATACTGCTGCCGAAGCAGGTCAAGCTTTGGATCGATGTAGCGCGTGCAAAACGGCGCCTCGGGATTGCGCGCTTGGTAGTCCTGAAACCGCGGGTCAGAATGTTTGAACCCACGATGGGACAAGACCTGTGTGACCAAAGGCGCTGGGAAATCGTGCGCCAAGTGGCGCAACACGTCTGTGACTTCTTCAGATTGTGCCCGTGAGAAAACATAGACAGCGCTGCGATATTTGCCGCGCATCTTGTGGTTCGACGTGCTGCCGTGTGTGCGCAGATGAATATCAACCAGCACCTGCATTGGCACTTGCACCGGATCAAAGGCGATCTCTACCGCCTCTGAATAGCTGTCGTTTGGCGGGTCAGATACGATGAAACCCTGCGATACCCGATCTACTCCGCGCAGCGCGCTGAATACCGCTTCGGTACACCAATGGCAGCCGCCGCCAAAGCCGATGCGCTGCACGTCCGTCAAAAGCGGGCAAACGCGCAGCGCAACCGGATCACATCCGCGCCGCAATAATGCGGATCAGTTTCTTGTGGTCTGCGTCGAAGTTGCGGATGCCTTCCGCAAGCTTTTCTGTCGCCATAGGATCGGCGTTCATTTCCCAGCGGAACAGCGCTTCGGTCATTTTGACCGGAGCGACACCGCTTGCGTTTTCGGGCGACAACACGCGGGTAAGCGTGCTTGTGTCCTTGGCCATCTCATCCAGCAGGCTGGGCGCAATCGTCAGGTTGTCACAGCCTGCCAGCGCCTTGATCTGATCAGAGCTTCGGAAAGAGGCGCCCATCACGACCGTCTTGATCCCGTTGGATTTGTAATAGTCATAGATGGCGCGCACGGACTTCACGCCCGGATCTTCATCGGGGGCATAGCTGTCACGGCCCTCGGCCTTTTTGTACCAATCTGTGATGCGGCCCACAAAAGGTGAGATCAGGAAAGATTTTGCATCAGCACAAGCCACAGCCTGCGCCATCGAGAAGAGCAGTGTGAGGTTACAATCAATGCCTTCGTCTTGCAGGATCTCTGCTGCACGGATGCCTTCCCACGTCGCGGCAAGCTTGATCAGGATCTTTTCCTTGCCAACGCCCCGCTTGGCGTATTCAGCGATGATCGCCCGCGCACGTGTGACAGATGCATCGGTATCAAAAGACAGGCACGCATCCACTTCGGTTGAAACACGGCCCGGAACCAGTGCTGCCAGCTCTGCGCCCACGGCAACGGTCAACACTTCGGTGACCTGCTCGGCGTTCAGACCGGCACTTTTGCCCGCTTCGATTTCGCGCTTTACCAATTCCTCTGACGCAGGGTCTTCCAGCGTTTTCAGAACCAGCGACGGGTTGGTGGTACAATCCACCGGCTTATAGGTTTTAACAGCGGCTACTTCGCCGGTATCGGCAACCACGGTCGTCATGGTGCGCAGTTGATCCAACACATTTGTCATATCATGTTTCCTTGCTTTGCGTCCGGCGCGGGCATGGTGCCTTTGTCGAATCCGTCAATGTTGGGTTCGGTGTAGCGGACCTGCGCCAGTGAATCCATCCATCCCGCGCCGCTTGGGCGCAATGCGCGAAAATGCAAAGAAAATAGCAATCAGAACGCATCAAGCGTCGTGCCTTATGCGGCATGAACGGTTACAAACGGCTGACCACCCTGCCCCCAAGAAAGCGAAGGCTGCCCGATGTCCCGTGCGAACGCTCTAACCCAAGCTGCCAGCTATTTCGACAGTGGCGCGCTACAATCCGATCTTGCCCGTTTGGTAAGCTACCGCAGCGAAAGCCAGAATCCCGCACAAGCAGATGTGCTTGTCAGCTATCTCGAAACCGCCATGCGCCCGAGGCTTGAGGCGATGGGTTTCGTCTGCTCATTGCATGACAATCCTACCGGACGCGGCGGCCCCTTCCTCATTGCGCTGAGGATCGAGGATGCAGCCCTGCCAACAGTTCTGTCTTACGGTCACGGCGATGTGGTGTTGGGGCAGGATGACCAATGGCGCGCAGGGTTGGAACCCTTCACACTGACCGAAGAGGGTGACAGGCTCTATGGTCGCGGCGCTGCGGACAACAAGGTCCAGCATCTAGTGAATATTGCCGCCCTTGAAACTGTACTCGCGGTGCGCGGCAAGCTGGGTTTCAACGTCAAGATCGTGATGGAAACAGGCGAGGAGATCGGCTCTCCCGGTCTGGCCGAGATGATGAAGTTGCACAAAGAAACGCTTGAATCGGATGTTCTGATTGCGTCGGACGGGCCAAGGTTGAGCGCGGATGTCCCGACGATGTTCATGGGATCACGCGGAGGCATCGGGTTTGATCTGGTGGTGAAACTGCGCGACGGCGCGCATCATTCGGGGAATTGGGGTGGGCTGCTGGCTGATCCGGCGATGATCCTGTGTCATGCGCTGGCCAGCATTACCGATGCGCGCGGTCAGTTGCGGATACCGGAATGGCGGCCAACCAGCCTGACCGATGCGGTGCGCGAGGCACTGCGCGCTCTGCCCGTGGGCGCCGCCGAAGGGCAGCCAAGGGTCGATACCGATTGGGGCGAAGCAACCTTAACACCGGCAGAGCGCGCCTATGGCTGGAACAGCTTCACCATTCTGGCGATGAAATCCGGCACGCCCGAAGCACCGCTGAATGCGATTTCAGGCAGCGCGCGGGCCTCATGCCAACTGCGCTATGTGGTAGGCACCGATGCGCAAGAGGTCCTTCCTGCCTTACGTCGTCATTTGGATGCCAATGGCTTTCAGCAGGTCCTCATCGAAGGGGCGGACAACGGCATCTTTGCCGCGACCAGACTTGAACCCGACCACCCTTGGGTCGCGTATGTAGAGAACTCCATCACGCGCACCACCGGCAAACCGCCCCATGTTTTGCCTAATCTGGCAGGCTCGCTGCCCAATGACTGCTTTGCCGATATTCTGGGCCTGCCAACCATCTGGATTCCGCACAGCTATCTGGGCTGTAACCAGCACGCGCCGGATGAACACGTACTTAAACCCGTCTGCCGCGAGGCCATGCAAATTATGGCCGGTCTGTTCTGGGATATCGGGCAAAACACGCCCGACCAAGACTAGGCTGGTTCGGATTGGGCAAAGGCAGGAACCGACAGACCACCAGCGGCAATGATGTGGCGAACCACGGCTTCGGCGCCTTCCCCGTGTCGCAGCGCGCAGAAGACAAAAGGCAAATCGCCACGCATGCGTTTTGCATCACGCTCCATCACCTCCAGCGAGGCACCGACATGCGGGGCAAGATCGGTCTTGTTGATCACCAGCAGGTCGGATTTTGTGATGGCAGGGCCGCCTTTCCGCGGAATTTCCTCACCTGCGGCCACGTCGATCACATAGAGGGTCAGGTCTGCCAACTCCGGACTGAAGGTCGCTGACAGATTGTCGCCGCCACTTTCAATCAGGACAAGATCTAGATCGGTATGGCGGCGCTGCATCTCGGCCACAGCCGCCAGATTGATCGAGGCGTCCTCGCGGATCGCGGTATGTGGGCAGCCCCCTGTCTCAACGCCCATAACGCGGTCCTGAGGCAGTATTTGCATACGCATCAACGCCTCGGCATCCTCTTGGGTGTAAATGTCATTGGTGATCACCCCCAGTGACAGATGAGGATGCAACGCGCGCGCGATAGCCGCAGTAAGAGTGGTTTTTCCGGCCCCGACAGGGCCACCGATGCCGACCCGCAGGGGGCCATTCATTTTGGTCATGTGCGAAAAATCCTGTGGTTGAGTGTTTCATGTCGCATGGCCGCGATGTCAAAGGCGAAAGTGGCGCTCATCAAACCGTCCAACCCCTCCCGAGCCGCCTGCGCAGTGATCTGGGGACACAGCAGGCTAAGACGGCGTAGCACCGCCTGCCCGTCGGTTTGGCCCAGCGGCACAAGCCGCACAGCGCAAGACACAAGGTTTGCAACGAATGCCTGTAAATACAGGGTTGCCGTCATGGTGACCGGAAGATCAAGCTGCCGTGCTGCATAACCTACGGCAACCGGATGCAGGAGGTCCGGCAATTCAAGGCCCCAGATGTCACGGGTGGTTCGCGCAAAGGCACCGCCCTGCTGGACGCTTTCGAACAACCGCTCCGCGCTTGGAGAAAAAGCACGTGCATGCGCATCAAGCATCTCAACGCCAGCAATATCGTCACAGGCATAGGCAGCCTGCAAAAAGATCGCGTCAGTATGTCCCGTACCGTGGTGCAGCAGATCGTCTAGCCAAAGTTCCAGCTGCGCGGCAGTGCTGATGCTGCCCTCCTGTATCGCCAGTTCAAGCCCGTGCGAATAGGCAAAGCTTCCCAAGGGATAGGCCGGCGAAAACCACTGGCTGAGAACAAGGATCGGATCAGTGGGCATGGTCATGGCTGTGGTTGTGATCATGCGCCGTGTGTCCATGTTCATGGCTATGGGTGCGCCCATGACCATATGCTCCGCCCTCGGGCGTGAAGGGGCGCTGCACCTTTGTGACCACTGCGCCCAAATGCTCAAGCATATGTCCAATGACCGGATCATTCTGGATCAGCAGGTGATCCGCTTCGATCTGGCAAGGTGTATGGCGGTTGCCGATGTGCCAAGCCAGCTGCACCAGATTGTCACCGGTGATCTCAAGCAGTTCTTCTTTGGCCGCGATGATTTCGATCAACTGCCCCTCAGCAGTCGCAAGAGCATCGCCGTGGTTAAGCGACGTTGTCTTTGGCAAATCCACCAGCACACTGCGCCCATCGGTCGTCTGGATCACCTTCCGGCGCAAAAAACGTTCATCATAGCTTAGCTCGCATGTGGGAACCGAACCGGTCCAAGTGCCTGCTGCGCGGGTGGTTTGGGTCAGGTAGTCAGTCATGATGCACTTTCGCTTGGGGTGGATTGGTCGCTTGGTTTCATTGTGTGTGACCCGTCAGAACATGAAATATCGCTGCGCCATCGGCAGCACCTCTGCCGGTTCACACGTCAGCAGAACGCCATCGGCGCGGACTTCGTAAGTCTCCGGATCAACCTCTACCTGAGGCAGGGCACTGTTGAGGATCAGGTCTTTCTTGCCGATGTTGCGGGTATTTTTCACGGCAATGGTTTGCTTGGCCAGCCCAAGAGACGCGCCAATGCCGTCGGCGTGAGCCGCACCCGACACGAACGTCACCGAAGATTCCGTGAGCGATCGGCCAAAGGCCCCGAACATCGGGCGCGAATAAACCGGCTGCGGCGTAGGAATGGAGGCGTTTGTATCGCCCATCTGCGCCACGACGATGGTGCCCGCCATCAGGACCATTTCTGGCTTCACACCAAAAAAGGCCGGATTCCACAGAACCAGATCGGCGCGCTTGCCAACCTCGACCGAGCCAATGACATGACTGACGCCCTGCGCAATGGCGGGGTTGATGGTGTATTTCGCAATATAACGGCGCACACGGAAGTTGTCGTTATCGCCGGTTTCTTCAGCCAGACGGCCGCGCTGCTTGCGCATCTTGTCAGCTGTCTGCCAAGTACGGATCAGCACCTCGCCCACGCGCCCCATTGCCTGACTGTCAGACGCGATGATGGAAAACGCGCCCATGTCATGCAGGATGTCTTCTGCTGCAATCGTCTCGCGGCGGATGCGGCTTTCGGCAAAGGCGATGTCCTCGGGGATGGATTTATCAAGGTGATGGCAGACCATCAGCATGTCCAGATGCTCTTCTACGGTGTTGACTGTAAAGGGCCGCGTGGGGTTGGTAGAGCTGGGCAAGACGTAGTCTTCGCCGCAGATTTTGATGATGTCAGGCGCATGACCGCCCCCTGCCCCTTCGGTATGAAACGCATGGATGGTGCGGCCCTTCATGGCCGCTACGGTATGCTCGACAAAGCCGCTTTCGTTCAGGGTGTCTGTGTGGATCATCACCTGCACATCCATGTCGTCGGCGACCGACAGGCAGCAATCAATCGCCGCGGGGGTCGTTCCCCAATCCTCGTGTAACTTAAGAGAGCAGGCACCGCCGCGCACCATTTCTTCCAGCGCTTCGGGCTGGCTTGCGTTGCCTTTGCCTGACAGACCGATGTTCATGGGGATGCCATCAAACGCCTGCAACATCCGACCGATGTGCCACGGACCCGGCGTGCAGGTGGTGGCCAACGTGCCGTGCGCGGGCCCGGTCCCACCCCCGAAACAAGTTGTCACGCCGGAATGCAACGCGTCTTCCATCTGCTGTGGCGCAATAAAGTGTATGTGGCTATCCATGCCGCCTGCCGTCAGGATGCGCCCCTCGCCTGCGATGATCTCTGTGCCCGGCCCGATGATGATGTCGACGCCACTTTGCGTGTCGGGATTACCGGCCTTTCCGATGGCCGCGATCAACCCGTGTTTGAGGGCGACATCCGCTTTGTAGATGCCGGAATGATCCACAATCAGCGCATTCGTGATAACGGTATCCATAGCCCCGCCTGCGCGGCTGATCTGGCTTTGGCCCATCCCGTCACGGATCACCTTACCGCCACCGAATTTCACTTCTTCGCCATAAGTTGTTAGATCACGCTCGACCTCGATAACCAGATCGGTATCAGCTAGGCGGATACGGTCGCCTGTGGTCGGGCCGTACATGGCCGCATATTGCGCGCGGGGGATTTGAACCGGCATATTTTCAGCTCCTCTTGAGACCACGTTTTCCAAGGCGTTTTGCGTTTGCGCGGGTCTTCTGGCGCAACGGCTTTATTGCGGCGGCTGTGATTTTGTCAGGTGTTTCGCCACGCATCATCGCGGCACCCGCATCTGTCGCAGAGCGGGTCACCGCCTGCACTTTTTCGGACACCATCCGCGAATCCTCTGCCTGGGGGACAGACCAGATGCCCGCCATGCCCATCAGGCGCATGCCGACAACCATTTGAGCCTCGGCCAGCATATGGGCGACCTGCACCGTATTGGCGAGATAGGCGAAGGGATCGGGTAGCATATTTTCATATTTCATAGCAGCTCTCCTGAGCGCGTGATCTAATAAGCGTGGAAATCAAGCAGCATTCGCGTGCGCTGCACAGTCAGTTCAGTCATACAAGTGCTGTAAACCAGCGGCTGTATCGAGCCCCCCTCATAGGGGCTTGCGTGTACTTCGCAAGCAGCATCGCGGTATGCCAGCCATGCGCGCTGTGCAGTCAACAACGCATCCCCCCGGCCAATGGCATCTGCAAAGGTTTTGGCCGGTTTCCATGCTTCATTCAGCGCGGCATCAACGGCCTGATATTCTTTTGCGGCGCAGGCGTTCATCATCTGCTGTGCCTGCGGCGAAATACAGTCCGCTGCGGTCTGCGCCTGCGCCACAGGGGCAAAGAACGATCCGAGCAGCAGCCCGGCGGCCAACGCCAAAGGCCCCATGACTTTGCTGTTGAACCCGAAAACTTTCCGCGCACCGCCAATGGGAATTAATTGAACCTCGCGGCGTTGACCCGGCTCAAAACGAACCGCAGTGCCAGCTGCGATATCAAGTCGAAAACCATGCGCTGCCGTACGGTCAAAATCCAACGCCGGGTTCGTTTCGGCGAAATGATAGTGACTGCCGACTTGAATTGGCCGGTCGCCTGTATTGGCGACGATCAGTGTTATCGCGTCTGCACCATCGTTCAGAGTGATCGACCCGGAGGCCACAAAGACTTCACCGGGGGTCATTTCTGTGCCCAGCCGATGACCGCAGCCGCTGCGATCACAAACAGACCGACCAGCAGCGGCAGCCAGTTGGGCTCACCAAGGTGGTGGTGCATATACGCACCCTCATGTGCCGCGGCAAAAGTGGCTGTAAAGACAAAAAGCAAAGCGGAAAAAAGCGTTTTCATGTCGGGGTCTCCTATTCGGGATCAACGGATCGGATTATGAACGGTCACCAGCTTGGTGCCATCGGGAAAGGTCGCCTCGACCTGTACGTCGTGGATCATTTCGGGCACCCCTTCCATACATTGATCGCGGGTAATCACATGGCCGCCCGCCTCCATCATATCCGCCACAGAGCGGCCGTCCCGCGCCCCCTCCACCACCGCATCAGTGATCAGAGCGATTGCTTCGGGGTGGTTCAACTTCACCCCACGGGCAAGGCGTTTACGCGCCACCTCTGCGGCCATGGCGATCAATAGTTTGTCTTTTTCTCGGGGGGTCAATTGCATGGGTCACAGTCTCCAGACAGCAGGTAGCGGTTGGCTGGAAAGCAATTCCAGCACGGGTATCATAAAACGACGCAAGCTCAGGCTATCCTCGGCCAAAGCGCGCAGGACAAGCAGGCCGGGGCTGCGCAGACTGGCACCTGCGGTTTCGGGCAGCAACGCACGCACTTTTGCCAGCATTTGTTCGGCCTCTGGCGCGGCAAAGGCCAGCGTGGCCACCACGCCCGCGCCATTCGCCATAGCCGCACGCCCAAGCAGTGCGCTGGCATCACCATTCAACCGGATGCCATCACGATACACCGGCACACCATCTCGACTGACATCAATGCGGTCCAGCAAATGCAGATCATGCACGCGCTCCCCCATCGCCGCGCGACCGAAGACAAGCGTTTCGCACATCAACAGCCGGGCATCCTTGCTCAGATTTATCTCCAGTTTGCGCGACAGGCGCGCGCGATCGAACAGAATGGTTTCTTGCGGCAACCAATTAAGCTGCGCGCCTTGGCCCACGTCGAACCGCGATGCGATCTGGCCCGTCGTTCCATCAACAGTCCGGTAAATGCGTTCGGCCGCTTGGGTCGTGATACTCAGGTGTGCGCCCTCGTCCAGCGTCGCACCCACTTCGATCCGATCCCCGCCGGTAACACCGCCAGCGGTATTTACCAGCACCGCCTCGGCGTCAGAACGAAACACTTTGGGCAGGATACACTTGAGGCATCCTGACTGACGCAATCCGGACAGGTGGGTGCCGCCGTCCCGTGAATGGACAAACAGCGAAACCGCCCCCCTCGCGCGCGGCGGGACGGCGCAGTGCGCAGCAGCGGCCTCATCGGGCAAGGTGTGATTATCCAGACTCATTCATCTCTCTTTTACCAAAGATGATCACAGCGCCATATCGGGTGGTAGCCTTTTCAGCCCAAAACGGTGCGTGTTTAGGCGCAGTGCTTAAATGTCGGGCAGTTCAGCGATCCTGAGTGATTTCGACCACCGGACGGGTGCCACCCAATCCGGCAAAAGCCATCTGGCGGCAAGAGAACACAATCACTTGCTGGTCTGCCGCCACGCGATGCAGTGCCGTGAACATCGCAAGGATGCGGTTGTCATCGGAATAGACCAGCGCATCGTCCAGAATAATCGGCATCGGTTTACCCTGACGCGCAAACAGTCGGGCAAACGCAAGGCGGGTCAGAATGGCGATCTGCTCTTGTGTCCCACCGCTGAGCATATCCAGCGGCTCGTCCGCGCCTCCGCGGGCAAGCCCTTGAGGTAGCAACGACGCCGGATCAAAACTGAGCGCGGCATCGGCGTGTAACAGAGCCAGCAACGGTGCCAGTTCCTGTTGCACGGGGCCAAAGTACGCCTCTTGCGCGGCGCCCCGCTTTGCCCGCAGGGAGTCGACCAACAGCATCAGGCCGGCCGCCTCATGTTCAAACCGCGCGGCGCGTTCCTGTGCAGCTTGCAACAATCCTGCAACCTCCTCGCGCTTTTCCTCGACACCGTCCTCGGCACGGGCGCGTATCGTAGCGCCCAGATCGGCAATTATTGTCTTCAGGCGCAGGCGTTCTTCACGGGCGTTTTCAAACGCCGATGTTGCACGGGCCAGATCGGCTGTCGCATTGGCCAGATCGGGGGCGGCTTTCTGCAACCTATCCAATGCTACATTGGCATCTTCTACAGCCACAGCAGACAGCGCATAATCGCGGGCAGCTTCTGCTTTGCGGGCCTCAAAAGCATCCGGATCGCCGTAGGCCGCTGCCGCGAGATCAAATCCGGTTTGCGCCGCATCACGCAACGCCTGTGCCCGCGCAAGCGCGGCGCGCGCGGCATCCCGTGTGTCTCGGCTGGTGTCGTAGTCTACCCGCGCCAATTGCTCTGCCTTTTGCGCTGCCTCTAACCGTTGAGCGACCTCGACCGGATCAAGCGGCGCTTTGCTTTGGCTAGGGCTGGAGGCGTCCACAGCTGCCAAAGCTTGTGCAACAGCGGCTTGCAAAGCCTCTATGCCTTCAGGGGCAAGTGTCTCTTGAACATTCTTGAGCAAGGCAATCTCGGCCACTGTTTCCCGCCGCAGCGCTGCGGATCGACGTGCGGCATCCACATCCGCCATCCCGACTGCATCCAGTGCTGCCTGAAGAGCAGTTTGCGCCGTTTCCACGGCCATAATGTCAGCAGCTGCATCGCCCGGATCAAGCGTCATCCGCCCGATCCCCGGCAGATCAAAAACCGCGCGCTGACCAACCCTGTGCGCCCCCGCATCAAGCGCTTTGCCGTTAGACGAAACTTTTTCTGCCGCCTCATACTCCAGATACATTTGCACGCCACCGGCTGCAGCCTCAGCCTGCGCGCGCGCAAGTTTGGCGTTGGCGTCTTCGATCCGATCAAGCATTTGGTCCGTCACTGATTGCGCCGCAAGCGCTGCATTCGCCTGCTCGAGCGCATCACGCTTTTGCATCATCTGCCCAAGACGGGCTTTAAGATTGTCGTACTTTTCAACAGCATTCTTGGTCAATGACTCGTGCTGCAAAGCCTCTTTTGCGGCCTGCGCGAATGTCAGTGCCGCGGTTGCTTCGGATAAAGCGGTTTGCGCACGATCGGTAACCGCATCAGCCGTCGTGCCTTTTTCCGCAGCATCAGCAAACGCCGACCGGGCATCCGAGAGCTGCTCGCCCGCTTTCTCAAAACTTTCTGCTGCTGCGATCAGCTTATCCAGACGGGCCTGTGCACCCTCCATTTCCAACCGACGCAGCGCCACCTGATCTTGCGCCTGCGCGCATTTCTCTGCGTGATCCTGTGCAGCGTTATGAGCCGTCTGCGCCGCCTCCAGACCAGCCGCCAAAGCCTCTTGAGCGCCGGGGGCTTCCAGCACCTCTAGCCGCGCGGAGACCTCGCGCCGTTGAACCAGCGCATCGGACAACTCCAGACAAACTCGGTCAAGCTCGGTGTGCTTTTCGGCCAGTGCTTGCGCCTCTTGCTGTGCCTGTTTCCACGGTCCGTTTGCCTTCGGCTGGCCCGTAGCTGTGGCAAGACGACCAAGCGCCTGCAGTGCGGCTTCGATAACACGGTCCATGCGGCGGCCACCTGTGACCATGTCGATTTCACCTGCCACAGAAGAGAGTAGATCACGCCGCGCACCAAGAAGACGTTCCTTTTCGGTTTTCTCGGCACCGCTGGTGCCGCCCGGTTCCAACGCGGTTGTCCCCTGACGCACCCAAAGCAAGCCTGCTGGCCCCTCGATACCGCTGCCCATCAAGTGTGCGATCCAGCGCTCCGCCTCATCATCGAGCGCAACAACCGTTCCACTTTCGTCTTTCACCACCGCGCGCTTTTGCGCCAGAAAAGATTTTTCCAGCGTGAATTTGCCGGTAGGCAATTCGATTTGCGCGCTGACCCGCACCGCACCTCCTGCGCGCGGTTGAAGCGATTTCACCTCACGCGTGGCAGCGCCGTACTTAAGAAAAAACAGAGCGTGCAATGCATCAAAGAAGGTGGATTTGCCAAACTCATTGGCTTCTGACACCACGCTGACGCCATCGCCAATGGCGCTGATGGTTGCGCTTTGGCCTGCAAACTTACGAACATTGGTGAGAGTGAGACTGCGCAGTTTCATGCGTCGGCACCAGCTACAAACGAAAAGAGCTGCGCAAGTGCGGTGGCGGCCACACGCCGGTCATCTGCCGAGAGATCACTATTCTGCGCACGCGCGGCCAACGCCTCTGCGGTTTGTCGCAGCGCGCCGCCGGAGGGGTCGATCACCTCCAGATCGGCGGCGTCATGGGCCAGCAGCACAGCGTCCAGATCCTGCGAGAGGTCCAGAAAATCTGGCGCGACACGGGTCAGTGCGGACTGCAACTGTTGCATCTGCTGCACGCCAAGACGACCCTGCGCGCTGACGCGCAGCAATGTATCACGCCGCGTGGCCAGCGGCGGGAGAGCAGCATCAAGGATTTCAGTACACGTTTCTTGCGGTGTCAGTTCAAGCGCGATGTGTTGCCAACGGATGCCACCGGTCTGCACAGGCGTGACATCCGGAATGGCGCCGGACTGTTCGATGCTCACGATCAGGGCACTACCATTATGCGGATGTTTGAAGCTGTCGGGTTCCGGCGTGCCGGAATACCACGTGTTTGTGTTGACCCTGACCTGGCCGTGCCAATCGCCCAACCCGAGGTAATCCAGTCCTGCCTGGGCAGCGCGGTCGGGCGCGATGATACCGCTTGGCCCTTCGGCTGCGACCGTTCCCAGGCTGCTGAATTCCTGAATACCGCCGTGGCCCAGACCAATCCGGATCGCCCCTTCGGGCGTCGGTTGCGCCATCTCGGTGGTCAGGTCGCGCCCCGGGTTCCGTGTCGTACAGGGCGCAGGCAAGATGTAGGCATCCGCGACAGAGATCGGCTCCGGCGTGAGGGCCAACAGCAGATTATCGGGCTTGTCGCGTTTGATGGTTCGCCACAACTCGGTTGCTGCAAGGCTATCGTGGTTTCCCGGCATCAGAACCCACGTGATGTCCTGTTCATGCGCCATCGCATTCAGGGCCTGACGTGTCACCTGAGGGGCTGGCGTTTGTTGATCAAACGTATCTCCCGCAAGCAGAACCACAGATGCCCCCTGCCCGCGCGCAGCAGCAGCAAGCCGCCCCAAGACCTCGTGCCGCGCAAGCCGCAAGCGGCCACGCACCTCTTCGCTGTGGCGGCCAAAAGGCTTGCCCAGATGCAGGTCGGACGTATGGAGAAATCGGAACATGCGCGGCTTTCAAACGGGATAACCAGAGGTCGCAGTCTGGCCATTTGCGCGCCGGATGGTCAAGCGACGATTGCTGTAATATTTCCCTGATCCTATCCTTTGAAAATAAGAGTGAACCAAATGACGCTTCCACGCGTTATCTTTTGTAATTACCCTGAAGGACCGCGCATTTTGGAAGACCTCACATCGATCCGTCGTTCACTACAGTTGCTGAGCCTGATTGCAGTTTTCGTGACTGCATACTTCGCAAAGGATCTTGTGCTTCCAATCCTGCTCGGGATGCTTCTGGCGCTCACGCTTAGCCCTGTTGTGCGCACGTTGGGTCGCGCAGGCATTCATAGCAGCATCTCGGCGGTACTGTTGGTCGGACTTACCGGCACAGTCATTCTGATCATCATAGGTGGTTCTGCTGGCACGGTCGCCATTTGGTCCGATGAACTTCCTGTCATGGGCCGCCAGATAGAAAGCAAACTGCGCGGCGTTTCAAACACGGTCGAAACGGTGCGCCGCGCGACCGAAGAAGTCGACAAGATGAGCGCAGGCAACGATGCTGCGCGTGAGGTTGTCGTCAAACAACCAACCTTGTTAGATAACGCGATGAGCACAGGTGTGAAGCTGGGCGGTACGATTGCCGTTACCTTGGTCCTTGCGACATTTCTGCTCGCTTCAGGCAACATGTTCTACGTCAAGTTGGTTCAATCCTTTCAGACCCTCACGGGCAAGAAGCGTGCGCTTTCGGCTGTATACGATGTCGAACGGCGCGTATCACGGTATCTGTTCACAATCACAATTATCAACGCCTGTCTTGGACTGGCCGTTGGCAGCCTGATGTGGGTGATCGGCTTGCCTGGGGCACATATCTTCGGCATTGCTGCATTCCTGCTGAACTTCCTGCCCTACGTCGGCGGCGTTGCGGGGGCAGTCATCGCCGGTGCATATGCGCTGATTACGTTTGACTACATTGGATACGCTATGCTTGTCCCCGCCGGCTACATGGTCCTGACAACAATCGAGGGCCAGTTCATTACACCGTGGCTAGTTGGCAAGCGGTTGGAGCTTAACACCGTTGCGGTTTTCCTGACGGTCGTTGTTTGGGGCTGGCTGTGGGGGATTGCAGGTGCGCTTATCGCGGTGCCATTCCTGGTGGTCTTCAAAGTTGTGAGCGAAAACGTCGAGGCGTTAAAGATCTTCAGCAACTTCCTTGATAACGGCGGTCAGGATGCGCTTCGCAAAACCGGCGAAGAAACACGCGCCCCCTAGAAGGGGACGCGTGCTCGGAAGTCGTTTCATGGTTCAGTCGGTGCCTAGCCTGCCAAGGACGGCAGCCAAAGAACGATGCCAGGGAAAGCAACCAGTAGCGCGATGGTAACCGCATCCGCCAGGAAGAACGGGGTCACCCCTTTGAACACGTCTTGAACGGTTAGGTCGTCGCGCACACCGGCAACAACGAAACAGTTCAGACCGATGGGTGGTGTGATCAGGCAGAACTCAGCCATTTTTACCACCAATATCCCGAACCAGATCGCACACATTGGGCCAGACATGCCAAAGGCACTATCAACAGCGGCGACATTCTCGCCTCCGTTCAGCGCCATCACTGCGGGGTAGACAACCGGCAGCGTCAGCAACAACATCCCGATGGCATCCATGAACATCCCCAAAACGGCGTACGCCAGCAGAATGCAGATCAGGATAACAATTGGCTTCATCTCAAGTGAGGTGATCCAGCTGGCAAAAGCATCCGGCAATTCCGCAAACCCCAAGAAGCGCACATAGATCAGCACACCCCAGATAATCGTAAAGATCATTACAGTCAGCTTTGCAGTCTCAAGCAGAGCTTCTTTAAGCTGCCCCCAGCGCATGCCGCGATACAGCGCCATCAGGAAGACGATAAACGCGCCCACGGCGCCACCCTCTGTCGGGGTGCCCCACGCGTCACCGAACGGGTTATAGACGAAGAAGATGATGATGACGACGACCGCCACGATAGGCAAAGCGGGCGGCAAGCTCTCGAACCGCTGCTTCCACGTGAAACCGGTGACCGGTGGACCTACGTTTTTCCAGATCACCGCGATCCCGATGATCAAAGCCGCATAGACGATGGCAGAAAACACGCCCGGCACGAAACCCGCCAACAGAAGCATGCCCACGTCCTGTTCAACGATGATCGCGTAGATCACGAGGATTGCAGAGGGCGGAATAAGAGAGGCCAATGTCCCGCCAGCTGCCACGACACCAGCCGCAAACTGTTTATTATAGCCGATCTTGAGCATTTCGGGGATTGCGATACGCGCAAAGACAGCAGCCGTTGCAACGGAAGCACCAGACACGGCAGCAAAGCCGGCAGTGGCAAAGACGGTCGAAACAGCCAGCCCCCCCGGCACCCATGCAAACCAGCGCTTGCACGCTTCAAACAGCGCGGTGGTCAGCTTGGCGTAATAGGCCAGATAGCCGATCATGATAAACACTGGGATCAGGCTAAGCACCTGGGCGCTGACCTTGGAGTGTGGCGTCAGGCCGGCGATCTTGGTGCTGATCTCTACCGCTTTCCAAAACCGGTCCGGATCATAATCAAACCCGTTCCAGCGCAGCCAGACCAACCCAACATAGCCCGCGAGGCCCGCAGCAAACGCCACGCGCATGCCCAGCACAACCATGCCCAACATCCCGATTGAGACGTAGATGCCAATTTCAATAGGTTCCATCAGTCAGCCCCTTCGAGAATTTTCGCTTCGGCCATGGCCTGTTGTTCAACCGTCAACGAGAGCGGCACAGCGACCGGATTTTCCAACCCCAGCACCAGAGCACGCCCATAGCCCCATGCCTGCAGCAGTAACCGCAGCGTCAGCACCGCAAAGGCAATCGGCACGACCAGTTTGCTCGGCCAAATCGGCAGGCTCACATCGATCGAGCTGTCACGAGAACACCACGGACGGGCGCAATCAAACGAGCGGTCGAAATGTTCCCATGCGCCGTAGGTTAGGCCGACAATCAGCAAAAGCATCAACAAGACCGAGATCAGCTCAAACAGCCACAAGACGCGGCCCTTGAGCGCATTTACCAGAATATCCATGCGGATATGCGTACCGTCACGCGCAACATAGGAAACGCCCATGATCGCAATGATCGGCATCGCCGCCTCGATATAATCGACGTAGCCCATCAACGGACTTCCAAAGAATTTCCGCGCGGTCACCGAATAGGCTGCCAGAAACATCAATGAGAAAATCGCAAGTCCGCTCAGCAGCGCACAAAAGCGCTCCACCGGTAGCAACATGCGGTCGAGTTTGCTTAGTAAGCTGGAATCTTCCAGCACCGCAGCTGAACCTGCCATGGGCTCACCCCCCTTATTCAATTACGGAAAAAGGCTGCGCATCCCAACATGCAGGGACGCGCAGCCTATGTGTCTGAGGTCAGAGGCGCATGTCGCCCCCGCCCACCGATTAGCTACCGCTTTTCGCGTCAGCGAGTGTCTTCACAACCAGATCATACAGTTCCTGACCCGGGATGCCCTGCGCTTCCATGTCTGCGATCCATTTGTCACGGATCGGATCGGCCGCTTTTGTGCGGAACTCGGCAATGACTTCGGGCGCGATTTCAACTTTGGTCACGCCTTTTTCTTCCAGAACCGTATCCCAACGCTTCAACAGCTCACCGTAGTTGGCAAGGTAGTGATCAAGCGCTTCGTCAACAGACGAATCCAGCGCCTCGCGCTCGGCGTCAGACAGGCTTTCGTAGGCGTCTATGTTGACGACCACTGGGCAGTTCACGGTGCCGGGGTTCAGGTTCGCTGTCCACCAGTCGGCTTCGTTGATTGTGCCAAAGCTCAGGTGGGCGTGCTGGGCGAATGCCACCGTATCAACAACACCGGATTCCATCGCCTGAAATGCCTCCGAGGATGTCACGGAGGTAGGCACAGCACCAACTGCGGCGAATGCATCACCGATACCGCCAGTTGCACGCACGCGCATGCCTTCGAAATCAGCCAAAGTGCTGCGCGGCTCGCCTGTGCCGACAAGGTTGTACTGTGGCATAGGTGAGGTCATCAAAAGCTTTGCGTTCCACTGCGCCATTTCTTCGGCGGCGGCTGGATGGGCGTAAACAGCTTTGGAAACGGCCAGTTCCTGATCAAGGTTCTCGACGCCGAGGAACGGCAGTTCAAGAACAGTCACAACACGGTTTTTATCACGGTGGTAGCCAGCACAGAACTGCGCCATCTCGAAGGCACCGATAGAGATACCGTCAAGGTTTTCACGGTTCTTGGACAGACCGCCATAGCTGACGTTCATGGTGAATTCGCCATTGGTTTTCTCGGATACCAGCTCGGCCAGCTTTTCAACATGCTCTGTAAACGCGCGGCGCTTACCCCAAACAGATACGTTCCATTCGGTGGCTGCAGCTTGTGAAACAAAAGCAAAGCTCAGGGCGCAGACTGCTGCGCCGCTCAAAAATTTATTCATTGGAGTCTCCCGTTGATGCGCACCTTGTTTGGCGCACTTGGGCAGCAAGTTAGCGGCAAGCTCCCCCACTGCCAAGCCCTTGTTTCGCCGCAACTGCCCAAAGAGATGCCCCGCCAATTTACAGACTTTACCAAATTCCGGAAATTTCTTTACACAAACGCCACCCCACCCCGCCCTTGAATGTTCCCTTACCCCCCTCCAACCCCTAAGCTGCGCACAAACACCGGCAAGATTGCGCAGAATAAAAGACGCAAGCTGCCCCTCTGGAGGAGACCTTTCCATGTCGCAAACTGCAAAAACTTACCCGCCTCATGCCGATCTAGCTGCATCCGCCCATGTGGATGCGGCAAAATATGATGAGATGTACGCTGCCTCAATGTCCGATCCCGACGGGTTCTGGAAAGAGCAAGCAAGCCGCGTAGACTGGATGAAGCCGTTCACGCAGGTGCAGGATGTGGATTTCACGCTTGGCTCGGTCAAGATCAACTGGTTCGCCGATGGACAGCTGAACGTCGCTGCAAACTGCATCGACCGCCATCTCGAGACACGGGGCGATCAGACCGCCATCATCTGGGAGCCGGACAGCCCCGAAGAAGAAGCCCAACACATCACCTATAAAGACCTGCACGCTGGCACCTGCAAAATGGCCAACATCCTCAAGGATCTGGGCGTGAAGCGCGGTGACCGTGTCATCATCTATCTGCCCATGATCCCCGAGGCCGCCTATGCCATGCTCGCATGTGCACGGATCGGCGCGATCCATTCGATCGTTTTCGCAGGCTTCTCTCCCGATGCTTTGGCCGCGCGCGTAAACGGCTGCGACGCAAAGGTTGTGATCACCGCAGACCATGCCCCGCGCGGTGGCCGTGCGACAGCTCTTAAAACCAATGCCGATCAGGCGCTGCTGCATTGCAAGGACTCCGTTAAATGCCTTGTGGTTAAACGCACCGGTGGTCAAACAACGTGGCAAGAAGGCCGCGACTACGACTATAATGCGCTGGCAGCCGAAGCGTCCGATACCTGCGCACCAGAGGCAATGGACGCCGAAGATCCGTTGTTCATCCTCTACACTTCCGGCTCGACCGGTCAGCCGAAGGGTGTCGTGCACACCACGGGTGGCTATCTTGTCTATGCTGCGATGACCCATGAGATTACCTTTGACTACAAAGAGGGCGACATCTTCTGGTGTACCGCTGATGTGGGCTGGGTGACCGGCCACAGCTATATCGTTTACGGTCCGCTGGCGAATGGCGCGACCACCGTGATGTTTGAAGGTGTACCAACCTACCCCGACGCCAGCCGTTTCTGGCAGGTCTGCGAGAAGCACAGCGTCAACCAGTTCTACACCGCGCCCACGGCGATCCGCGCGTTGATGGGTCAGGGTGATGATTTCGTTAAAGGTGCCGATCTGAGCAGCCTGCGCATTCTTGGCACCGTGGGAGAGCCGATTAACCCGGAGGCGTGGAACTGGTACAATGATGTCGTCGGTGGCGGACGGTGCCCTATCGTTGACACGTGGTGGCAGACCGAAACCGGTGGCCACCTGATGACGCCCCTACCTGGCGCACACGCAACCAAGCCCGGCTCGGCCATGAAACCGTTTTTCGGGATCAAGCCGATTGTTCTTGAACCCACAACGGCCGAGGAATTGACAGGCAACCCCGTAGAGGGCGTTCTGTGCATCGCCAGCAGCTGGCCCGGTCAGATGCGCACGGTCTGGGGCGATCATGACCGTTTCGAGAAAACCTATTTCTCCGACTACCCCGGCTATTATTTCACCGGTGACGGCTGCAAGCGCGATGAAGATGGCGATTACTGGATCACCGGTCGTGTGGATGATGTGATCAACGTATCGGGCCACCGCATGGGCACGGCAGAGGTTGAATCCGCCCTGGTTGCCCACGCCAAAGTGGCAGAGGCCGCAGTGGTCGGCTATCCGCACAAGATCAAAGGTCAGGGCATCTATTGCTATGTCACGCTTATGGGCGGCGAAGAGCCATCAGATGAGCTGCGCCTTGAGCTGCGCAACTGGGTTCGCACCGAAATTGGGCCCATCGCCTCTCCCGATTTGATTCAGTGGGCACCTGGACTGCCAAAAACACGTTCAGGCAAGATCATGCGCCGCATCCTGCGCAAGATTGCCGAGAATGATCATGCCACTTTGGGCGATACCTCGACGCTGGCAGATCCGTCAGTGGTCGATGATCTGATCGAGAACCGCATGAATAAGTGAGCCCTTGCTCATTGAGTATCAAAAGGCGTCCCTCGGGGCGCCTTTTTTCCATTCCGCCCCAAGTCAGGGCGAACGATAGCATGTCCCTTTTCTTTGACAGAACCACGCTATGTTACGCGATGAGAACGTAGCCGGTGCATCACACGACCTTGCTGCCTATGTCTGCACACTAGACAATCAGTAGCGACCGTGGCACCGCTCGCCCGAATGGAGAAGAATATGAAAAGCTTTGTGCCAGACCCTGCCCGCACCACAGACCTGCGCCGTGCGTTGGGGCAATTTGGCACGGGTGTGGCCCTAATTACGGCACAAACAGATGCTGGTCCATTAGGGATGACAGCCAATTCGTTTTCATCGGTATCGCTTGATCCGCCTCTGGTGCTGTGGTCGGCGGCGCGGTCTTCCAAACGGCACGATCCTTTTGTCGCAGCATCGGCCTTTTGCATCCACGTCCTAAGCGCCGAACAGATGTCATTGGCCCAGCACTTTGCGTCCCAAGGCCATGATTTTGATCCCTATCCATGGGATGCAGGCCCAAACGGCGCTCCAACCTTGCACGGGTGCCTGGCCACCTTCCATTGCGACACTTACGCTGTGCACGCGGCGGGCGATCATTCCATCATCCTTGGCCAGATCACAGCTGCTGCGGTCCAGCCTGACGAACGCGATGGGCTGCTGTTCAAGCGTGGCCGCTTTGGCCGTTTCACACCGGATCAATAATCCTTTTCAAAGAACAGGCCGATAGATGAATCGCCGTCGGAACCCAGCGTAGCCTTCCCTATAAGGCTGTCTGTAATGTCGATGTTCAAGGATACTTCACCCGTTCCGTCAGAGGCTGCCGTGACGTCCGTGTAGACGTTGTCACTGATGTATTTGCCCACACGAAGCGCCGTCTCTCCGCTGTCGGTTGTGGTTACATCCAGATCGTCCAGACCAAATCGGTCCCGCAGATTGCCGACCACACCGGTGCCGCCCCGGCCTGCCAGTGTCGCCACTGCATTGGCCAGTTGTAGCGCCTGAAAAGCAGAAATCTCTGACAGGTTGCGCCCGAACAAAAGCTGAGCAAGGACTTCGTCTTGGGGGCCGGCGGGCGAACTTTCAAAGCTCACCACAGGCGCATCGGCAGGGCCTTCAACAATGATGCTGGCGGTGCCTGCTTCGGTCGAAGTAGTGGAGACGAAGCGGATGTAGGGAATGAAGTCACCCTGAAACTCTGCCGACCCTTCCTCTAGGTCAAAGCGTTTGCCCAAGATGTCCAGACGGCCGCGCTCAAGCTCGAACCGGCCTGCGGAAATGATATTATTGGTGTCGCCAGTGATTTGGAGGTTCCCGCCAAGCTCTGCATCAAGGCCGCGACCGCGCACAAAAATGCGACCCGGGGCGTTTACGGAGATATTGAGCCCCAGACCTGGACCGGACGATCCTTGCTGCACCGGATCACTCGCTGCGCCCTCTTCAAGAAGGCCCGCGCGGCGGCGCGTCGCAAGGTTGTCCGTTGGCGCGCCAACATGCGTAATTGGCGGGATATCCCCGATGCTTGTCAGGCCAGTGGCCGGCACGGTTACGTTGGTCTCTCCGATGGTGATATCACCGCTCAGACCTGCGCCCCCTGAAAGCAGGCCGGACAAACGCAACGCCCCGCTGATCGAAGTGCGGTAGAGCCGTGGGTCAATCAAAACAACATCGTCCAGACTAATATCAAGATCGGCAGGCAATCCGCCGTCCAGCCCGACACCGCCATTTATCGCAAGGCGTCCGCCTGATGTCGCATTTGCAGTGACATCCAGCGCTGCGCGACTATCCGCGATTTGGACATTCGCATTGATCCCTTCCAGCGCCACACGCAAATTGGGGGCTGTCAGCGTTGCACCAGCTGTCTTAATGGTACCACTTAACGCCCCAAGACCTGCTGGCCCATTGAGTGCCAGATCAAACCGCGCCTGCCCTTGCAGGTTACGCGGGGCAATGAATGGTCCGGCAAGGCCCAATGGCGCATTGCCGTTGATTGCGATATCAAGCTGTCCGTTATTGCCAACCAAGCCAGCCACCGTCGCTCGGGTTCCCGCAGGACCACTGGCGGACGTATCGATCTGCCAACCCTGCCCTGTCTTTGCTGCGTTGCCATTCACGCTAAGCGGGCCGTTCAGCTTTGGTACAATCGCCGCCAGATTTGGCACTGCTACGTTGAAATTCACACGCGCATCGGGGCCAGTGACAACGCCGTCTACTGACGCACGACTGCGATAGGGACCAGTCGCGTTGGTATCTACCGCCAGGCCGTTGGCCGTCTGGCGCAGCGTACCCGTAGCCGCAAGAGGGCCATCTACGCCGGGAACCAAAGGCGCCACATTTGGCACCCGCACATCAAAATCAAGAGACATGTCTGGCCCTGTGGCCAGCCCCTCGACCAGCGCGCGCGCGCCGTATGGGCCGCTGGCAGATGTGTCGATGAAAAAGCCCTGATCGGTTTGGCGCAGCTGCCCCGTGGCACGCAATGGACCGTTCACCTGTGGCACCAACGGCTGCACATTGGGGACGGAAAGATCAAACTCTACATCAAGCGCTGGTGTCAGCGCCCCATTCACAGTCACGTTCGCGTTGTATGGACCAGAGGCGTCTGTTTCGATCACAAATCCGCTGTCAGTCTGGCGCAGGCGCCCTGTCGCCTTGAGCGGGCCGTTCACTTGTGGCGCCACAGCCGAAACCTCGGGCATGGCCACATCGAAACCGATGTTGAGCGACGGCGTGACCAACCCATTGATCCGTGCGGTTGCATCATAGGGACCGGAAGCATCCGTTTGCAGCAACCACCCCTCGGGCGTCTGGCGCAAGGTACCGTCAGCGTTCAACCCGCCTTCTACAGCCGCAACGAAGCGGGACAAGTCAGGTACTTTGGCCGTAAAATCCAGCGCTGCGTCAGGTCCCGTCGCCAGCCCATCCACCGTGATTGCCGCCTCATAAGGTCCGTCAGCATTTACATCAACAACCCAACCAGCGCCGTTTTCAACCGCATTAGCCTTCAACGTTACGCGGCCTTCGTATTGCGGTAGCACGGTCGCGATATCGCGCAGAATGACATCTGCGTCCACACGGCTCGATGCCGAAGAAAGCTCGGCCGCGCCGGTAAAGAGCATCGCTGCGTTGTTCAGCTCAACCCCGCGCAGGAAGGTGCCGTTGACGTTGCGAACAGCTGTCATTTGCACATCTGTCCGACCTTCGAGCAGCGCATCCGCCTGCGCAATGCCCGTCTTGATATCATCAGCCGTGCCCATCGCCTGCAAATCGAATTCGCCGCTCAGCGGCGTCACGCTCCCTTTCAGCGCCAAGGATGTAGCGCCATCCAGCTCGCGTCCTGCAAGAGCTGAAAAACGGCTAAGATCGGTTGCCGCCAGCTTTGCATCCAACTCTGTCTCAAGGCCCTCTCCCAGACCATTGAAGGCGATATTCCCTGTGAGGTTGTAATCGCTGCCCTCCAGATCAAGGTTGGTGATCCGAAAAGGCTGGCCTTCGGTATAGGAAATATCATTCGTGCCTTTGATGGTCTGGCCAAGAGCCTCGGCCAAGGCCGCATCAACCAAAGCAACGCCTTGCGCGGCGTATTGCATGGAGCCAGTCAACTGACCAACATTGCCCAGCGCGCCCGTCAACGTCCCCGTAGAGCGCAGCGTTGTCTGTTCGACTTCGGCCGCACTGGTGGTCAGGCCGGTGATGTCGAATACGGCCTCATAAGCGTCATTTTTCTGCACGTCATAATCTACATTAAGCGCAATCCGGTCTACTTTTGCCCCGCCACCGCCGGGTAGGAGAACCGCCGCGCCATCTGCGCGGGCAACCGTGCCTTCGACGTCGATAAACGCCGGCCACTTCTTATCCGACAACCGTAAACGTCCTGACAGATCAACTGCCGCAGCCTCAAGATCAAAGGCATCAAGCACGATCGCCCCGCCTGCCTCTATCAGTGCATCAGCAGTCAGACTGACATCGGGACCGAAAAAATCGCGGTACTGGGGGACAACCACTGCTGTGATATCACCGCCGATATCCGCAATGATCCGGCGGTCAGGGTCCGATGCATCGCCTTGGGTGATGACCTGCACCTGACCGGCAAGCCGCTCCTCGCCATCTGTGTCGAGCTTGATATCAGTTGTCAGATCGTCCAGCGGGCCATTGGCCTTGACCGTCAGATCAACCGAAGGGTTTTCGGGAATAGTCAGCAGCGTTGACACGATCCCGCCTTCGTCTTCGCTCAGCTCAAGCAGCAGATCAAGCGTATCGGCACCGCGCGCCAAAACGGCTGTCATGCCGAACGCGCCGCGCTTGTCGTCTGTGCGGTTGGCTTTGAACGCAAGATCAAGACCGTCATCATTAAGCGTCGCGTTCGCGTTCATCTCAAGCTGCACAGCCTGACCCGCCAAAGGAGCCCCCAAATTCACCTGCGCAATGTTGATCGCGTTGATATTAATCGCAACCGGTAGTTCGGGCAGTTTTGGAAGGGTGAAAGGCGTGGCTTCTGCGTCTGGCAGCACCTGTTCTTCGCCTTTCGGCAAACGTGGGATGTCGATACGCCCGGCGCTTAGCTCTTCTACTTCCAGTCGTCCGCGCAGCAATGCGGACCGGTTCCAGTCCAACACGACATCCTCAAGGGTCAGCCAGATACCCTCGCTGTCAGAAATGGTCATCCGGTCGAAAGATGCAGCAGAGCTTAGCGCGCCCTGAAAGCCGTCAATGCTGACCTGTCGGCCTGCCCCGCTCAGCAGTTCCTGTATTTTGCTTACCAGAAACCCTTTGTCATCCTGATCCTGTGCGGCAGCCGGAAGGGAAAGAACAAGCGCAAGCGCCAGCAGTGCAAAACGGATGATACGCATCAAAAGGACTGCCCTATACCAATGTAGACCTGAAGGTTGTTGCCTGTGTCCGGTCCCGATGTAGGCACGGCCACATCCAGCCGGATCGGCCCAATGGATGTGTTGTAGCGCAAGCCAAGCCCCGCACCGGAGTGCCACGTGCCGGAACCATCGTAAAACTCTTCTTCACCGATGTAGCCCGCATCAGCAAAGCCAACGATACCGATGCTGTCGGTCACCCCGACACGCACCTCTGCCGAAAGCCCAAGGAAACTGCGGCCACCAATGGTCTCAGCACCAACAGGGACACCAAGGGACTGGTATTCCTGACCGCGGACCGTACCGCCACCGCCTGAATAAAACAGATAGTCAGCAGGCGCCTCCGCCAGATCCGGTCCATAAACTGAGCCGAACTGCCCGCGCAGCGCGAATGTAATAGGGCGCGCACTACCGAATGTCTTGTAGCCCCGCGCGTCCACAAAGCTACGTATGCCATTGTCCGAGCCTGACAGCGCCAAGAACGGCAGTACATTCGCCTTGAGGTAATAGCCGGACGTCGCACTCAGCCTGTTATCTCGGTAGTCGAATTCAGCCGTCAGCGGCAGGGTCAGCAAAGTATATTTATCCTCCCCAAACACATCGCGCGTTTTGGCTGTGCGAAGACCCAGACCCAACGTGTAGGTCCGCTTTTCATTCGCGATCCGCTTGATACCGGCTTCCAGATCAAGTTGGCGCGAGAAGTAGGAAACCTCGTCCAGCTGTTCAAACTGGGCAAGCGCGTAAAAATCCGTGTCTTCGTTAAATGTGGCAGGGCGTTCAAACCGTGCAGACAGCGTATAGTCGACCCCGCCAGAGTTACCGCCAATACCCGCAATCTCGGCGTCAAAGCGTAAACGCTCGGCTCCGCCAAGCAGGTTACGGTGCAGCCAGAAGGCGCTAAGGGTCAGTCCCTCAAGAGTTGAAAGCTCGGCGCCAAAACCCAGACGCCGCTTAGGGGCATCGGTGATTTGAGCGGTGATAGGAAGGGTGTCATTCGGACCGATCTGCTCTGCCTCACTCAGCGCTACAGCGCTGAAGGCACCGGTGCGGCGCAGACGGTCCGTTGAAAGGCGAATTTCTTCGGGGCTAAACACATCCCCCTCCGGCAGACCGGCGATGTCGATGATACGCTCGCGGCGGACATCGCTTTCCCCTTGTACGATCAGCGGGCCAAACCGTAGGCGTGGACCGGGATCAAGGGCAAGATCAGCGCGGATGATGCGGTTGGGGTGGTCGGCCGTCAGATCCTGTTTGGAAAGCGCCGCCTTTGCGTGCCCCTGCTCGCGCCAGCCTTCCACACCCGCCGACACTGTGTTTTTCAGAACACCAAGACTGGCAGTTTCGCCTTCGGCAAATCCCTCAGGAAGCTCCGTCTTGCGCGCAAGCGGTGCAATGCGAGCCCGCCCAAATCGGAATTTCGGACCTGGTTCGACACTGATGCGGACGTTTGAAATATTGCCCGGGGGCTGGACCGGCGGAATTGTCGCGGCTTCGCGCCCGTCAACAGTGATGTTAATGACGCCGCTGAAATACCCGTTGTCATAAAGTACAGCCAGAAGTCGCTTGTAATCGGCCTGCGCAGCGGCAAGGACTTCTGCTGTTGTGGGCGGATTTTCTTCCAGCAGTGTCTGATCAACCAAAAGCGATCCACCACGGATTTCAGCGCGCAGATCGTCGTCCTCGATCCCTGTCACCTTCACTTCGGCGCTATGTGCCGCCGATGCCGCCAACCACGCAACAACCGACGCTACCGCAGCGCGACGCACTCTCGACAGAGCAATTACTTTCACCCTCAAACCCTCAAACTATTACCGCAGCATTCCGGTCCGCTTCTTGCAAACTCTTGAATCTACGATGCTGACAAACGCATTTTTTCATTCTGTTTAGCCCGCCAGCCCCCCGAGGCGCAAACCACTTGTTGAAGCAAAACAGCCCACGCCCCCAATATATCGTCCAAAAGCGTAAATCGGCGACATATCGCTTAGCCCACACAGTAAGTTAGAGCGTTCTGGACTGTTATCCACCAAAAGCACCCTCCCTGCGCTCGGACTTAGTGAATTGACAACACGTGGAACGGGTCTCATTAATTCACGGCTAAAAGAACCGTCGGGACACGGACCATCACGATCGACGACCTGCCCGCACGCTTTATACTTCCGGGGGAGAGATTAATGACGGTATTGATTGCAGGCGGTGGGATTTCCGGTCTTGCACTGGCGCTCAGCTGCCATCAAGTCGGCATCCCCTTCCAAGTCTTTGAAGCCGCGTCGGAAATGCGCCCTTTAGGGGTCGGCATCAATCTGCAACCAACCGCTGTCCGAGAGCTATTTGACCTCGGACTGGAAGATCGGCTCGACGAGGTGGGCATTCGTCTTAAAGACTACGGGCTTTACACCAAAATGGGCCTGCATGTCTGGACGGAACCTCGTGGCCTTGATGCAGGATATGATTGGCCTGCCTATTCCGTCCATCGCGGGCGCTTGCACATGTTGTTATACGAAGAAGTCTTGCGCCGTGCCGGACCGGATGCGGTTCAAACAGGTTGGCGCGCGACCGGCTTTGACACGCAAGGCGATGAGGCCGTGCTAAACCTCGAGAACCGATCAGGCGAAACGAAAAGCGTGCGTGGCGCGGTTTTGGTTGGCGCGGACGGCATCCACTCAGCCATAAGGCGCCAGATGCAGCCCCATGAGGATGAACCACAATGGAGCGGTGCGATCCTGTGGCGCGGCACCACGTTGGCCAAGCCGTTCCTCTCTGGTGCATCTATGGCGCTGATCGGTCATGACGGCCTGCGCTTTGTCACCTATCCGATCTCAAAGCCTGACCCTGAAACCGGGCTGGCCGTCATCAACTGGATCTGCAATCTGCAACATGATCCGAGCATAAAATTTCGCAAGGAAGACTATAGCCGCAAGGCCGATCTGGATGATTTCCTGCCCGCGTTCGAGCAGATCAAATTCGACTGGATGGATGCACCTGCGCTGATACGCGGCGCACAGGAAGTGTTTGAATACCCAATGGTTGACCGTGATCCACTAGAAAGCTGGACAGTCGGGCGCACCACATTGATGGGCGATGCGGCACACGCGGCATACCCTGTCGGCTCCAACGGGGCGGGCGCAGGCATTACAGATGCGCGCAAACTGGTTGCAGCGTTTCTTCAGCACGGGCTCAGCCCCGACGCGCTGCTGGCGTATGAAGCCGAAATGCTTCCAGCCACGACCAAAATTATCCTGATGAACCGCACCGCCGGACCAGACAAAATTCTCGACATTGTAGAGAAACGATGCGGCGGACAGTTCGACGATATCAACGACGTCATTCCAAACGAAGAAATGGCCGAGCATGCCGCCACTTATAAGCGCATTGCAGGCTACGGTATCGCCGAAACGAACGAACGCCCCCCCATCATTCCCGCCAACGTGCGCTTTGATTTCTAATCAGACAGCTCCCTCAAGGCATCAAAGCCTAAGGCAAAGCAAAAATTATCAGGGATCTACGTTAACAACGTAACAACCACGCCCGGAAAAGTCGTGGCAGGCCGCACAAATCAAAAAATCTAAATCTGGGGAAATTCATCCATTGGTGCGGTCGGAGAGACTCGAACTCTCACGGGTGTTACCCCACAGCGACCTCAACGCTGCGCGTCTACCATTCCGCCACGACCGCACGCCATGGATGGTGCGGATGCAATAGCGCGGGCGGCAGCATAGCTCAAGAGGCAAATTGCAACAAAACGCACAAGCCGATCGAAGAAGGTGCACCTTGGGCGGGTTCGTTGAAATTCGACCCTGTTGAACACCACAATCGCAGCACCCGCGACCTTGCGTGACGCAACGCCCCCACACCTTGAAAACAAGCGGCAAAAAGCAGAGTTTAGGTGGAACAGATATTGAAAGGTCACAACATGTCACAAGATGCCAGCCAAACGAAGCCTGTACAGATTGATATCATTTCTGATGTGATGTGCCCTTGGTGCATTGTTGGATTCCGTCAGTTGGAACAAGCGCTTGGAGCGACAGATACCAGCGCATTCATCCGTTGGCATCCTTTTGAGCTGAACCCCGCAATGCCGGAAGAGGGGCAAAATCTGACTGAGCATATCGCCGAAAAATACGGCGCATCCGCCGAGCAAAGCGCGCAAAATCGCACACAGTTGCAGGCGATCGGGGCGGATTTGGGGATTGATTTTCAGTTCACGCCAGAAAGTCGCATCGTGAACACCTTTGCCGCGCACCAACTTTTGGACTGGGCGCAGGAAGCGGGATTGCAACACCCGCTTAAGCTGGCGCTCTTCGAGGCGCATTTCACCGAAGGGCGCGACGTATCGCAAAATGATGTGCTCGTCGATGTAGCGACAACTGTTGGCCTGGACGCCAACGCCGCGCGCGAAGTACTGGAGAGCGCAAGCCATGCAACCGCCACCCGTGCACGCCAGCAATTTTGGACTGAAAGAGGTATCTCAGGCGTGCCAGCCGTCGTGTTCGACGGTAAATACCTGTTAACCGGTGCCCAAGGCGCACAGACCTATGCGCAAATGCTGGAAAAGGTGAAGGCAGAGCAATTAGAACCAGCAGAAAGTTAAGCGCCCTTCCCTCCTTGACCAAGCCACTTTAGAAAAGCCTCATGATTGAATGGATTACTTCCCCCGGCCTGACTGGGTTTCGTGACGCGGAAAGCTGGATGGAAGCGCGCGTGGCCGCTATATTGGACGGCTCAGCCAATGAATGTATTTGGTTGGTTGAGCATCCGCCTCTTTATACTGCAGGCACATCCGCGAAACCGCAGGACCTGACCGATCCTGACCGATTTGACGTGTTCGCGACAAAACGGGGCGGTCAGTATACCTATCACGGACCAGGTCAACGGGTGGCCTATGTCATGCTGGACGTTGCAAAACGCGGGCGTGATGTGCGCCGTTTTGTGCAAGAGCTTGAGGCATGGGTCATTGCCACGCTTGGCGAGTTTAATGTCACCGGAGAAATCCGCGATGGCCGCGTAGGCGTTTGGGTGGCACGGCCTGAAAAGCCATTGGCAATGAATGGGCAGCCCGCAGAAGACAAAATAGCTGCCATTGGTATTCGGTTACGAAAGTGGATCAGCTTTCATGGGGTGTCGATAAATGTGGAGCCTGACCTGACCCATTTCAGTGGCATTGTCCCTTGCGGCATTACCGAACATGGTGTGACAAGCTTGGTCGATCTTGGTCTGCCTGTCACGATGGATGATCTAGACATTGCGTTGCGGCAAAGTTTTGAAACCGTTTTCAACGAGGCCCCTCAGCCGGCCTGAAATGTCAGGCGGCAGGGCGTTTTGCGTATCGGCGGTTTTGAAAATCCGACACTATCTCCAAAAGTTTTTCCAACTTTAGTGGCTTGTCACAGAATCCATATACATTTGGATCGGCTTCGGCACGGTCGTGATCGCTGCGCAACAGGAACGTGGACAACATGACAATGATCAGTTGGACATCACTCTGCAAATCCAGTTGCGCATAATGTTCGAGAAACTCGAAACCACCCATCCCGGGCATGTTAATGTCCAAAAAGATCAATTCTGGCAGGCAGCGTTCCGCAGCCAAATCAGAGCGCAAGATATCCAAGGCCTCTTGGCCATCTGTCGCGACATCAACCGTAAGGACACGCCCCGACCGTTCAATCACACGGCGGTGCATCATGTTTGTCACGGCATCATCATCTACCAGCAAAATGCGATCAAGCGGCTTCATTGGTGTCCTCCTTTTTAGGGATCAATATTGTAAATTGGGCGCCAGAAGCGCGCGCACCCGTCAAGCTGACCGCCCCGCCACGCCGTTGCAGCATGCGCTGCGCGCAATAAAGCGAGATGCCAGAACCTGCAGGCGTCTTATGGGCGCGCTGAAACAGGCCGAATACCTTTTGTGCGTCCCGTTCCGGATCCAGACCGGTTCCGTTGTCCACAACGCTAACAGCGACTTGGCCGTCAATCTGTTCGGCGCGTATCCGGATTTGCAACGGACGCGAGGGTTCCGCATATTTGACGGCATTGTCCAGCAACGAAACCAGAATGCTCTCCAACTCAAAGCGTGGGAAATGTACAGATAGCTCCGGTGGAATGTCTGCCGTCACCGGTAGTTGATGACGCCCCATTGCTTCTTCTACCGTACTGACGCAACCACTGACGCACTCCTGCAGATTCAAAACCTCATTCGGCAACCCATGGCTGAGCCGAACCTGAGCAGCCAGCACCAGCCCCTTTATCTTGGCGCTTAGCTGATCAGTACAGCGGTTCATCCAGTCAATCTGCTCAATCTGTTCGGGTGTTAAACTTCCTGCATCCCGCCTGAACATCAGACCCAGACGCGCGAGGTTATTGACCGGCACCTTTAGGTCGTGCGTCGCAATATAGGTGAGCTGTTCAAGTTCATCGACGGCATCCTGAAGTTCCGCTGTGCGCTCTTTAATGCGGCTCTCCAACGCCGCGTTCAAGCGCCCCAGGTCTTCGGTCCGGGTTGCCACCTTTTGCTCCAGCTCACCGTTGAGAAGGGTCAATGCCATCTCGGAATTTTTCTCAACCGTGATATCTGAAGCAACGCCGATATGGCGAAGGACGCTGCCGTCATCCATCCGGTCAAATACTGTATCGACAGAGCGCAGCCAGCATTGGGTCCCCTGCTTCGTATTCACGCGATACTCTAGGGTGGCTGACTCATCATCAGCCAATTGCGCGATTCGGGCCATGTGCTCCCCCAGTAGATGCTGATCATCGGGATCGACCAACCGCATCAGCATTCCAGCGCCGAACGCGCGAATTTCCTCGGATGAATAGCCCAAATGCTCTCCCACGGAGCGGTTGGTATAGTCATTGGAGTAGGTCTGATGATTGAATACGTAGACAAATCCCGGCATCAACTGCACCACCCGATCGATGGAAAGCCTCTGATCGGTGCTTTCGGTCAAACTTGACTGAAAGGCGTCAAAGGAGGCACTTTCGGATGAGGGAGTATTCGAAGTCAAAACGGGTTACCTGTGGCTGAGCTACCCGCATAATTGCGAAAGAATCCTACCAACGTGTTAATGTGGCAGCGTGATGGGGGTGCTGTGTTCCTTCAAATTTTCAACATGCCCCTAGCAGCCCTGCACAAAGCGGCAAAAGCACGGAAACAACGCAGCGGGGTCTTGAAAATACTTCCCCCTGCGACCATCGCGCCCATTGCTCTATGGAGCACATGGAATTAGAAGACTTTGCAAGTCCGCAGTGCGCCTATCAAAAGGCGCTTTTGCATATCAATACCTAGCCAAGGAGGCACCGCATGGCAGACGCAGCCATTCACGGGCATGATCATGAAGACGAGCGTGGGTTTTTCACACGCTGGTTCATGTCCACGAACCACAAAGATATCGGTATTCTTTACCTGATCGTTTCCGCATTCGTCGGATTCATCTCAGTCGCATTCACCATCTACATGCGCCTAGAGCTGATGAACCCCGGTGTTCAATACATGTGTATGGAAGGCGCGCGTTTCATCGCTGATTCCGCAGCTACCTGTACGCCCAACGGACACCTTTGGAACGTCCTGATTACCGGTCACGGTATTCTGATGATGTTCTTCGTGGTTATTCCTGCCCTTTTCGGCGGTTTCGGTAACTACTTTATGCCGTTGCAAATCGGCGCGCCTGACATGGCGTTCCCACGCATGAACAACCTGTCCTTCTGGCTGTATGTTGCTGGTACTTCACTGGCTGTCTGCTCTGTGCTGCTGCCGGGTGGCAATGGTCAGTCCGGTTCCGGTGTTGGTTGGGTTCTGTACCCGCCGCTGTCCGTAAAAGAAGGCGGCATGTCGATGGACTTCGCGATCTTCGCGGTTCACGTTTCGGGTGCTTCCTCGATCCTTGGTGCGATCAACATGATCACCACCTTCCTGAACATGCGTGCCCCCGGCATGACCCTGTTCAAGGTGCCGCTGTTCTCATGGTCGATCTTTGTCACAAGCTGGCTGATCCTTTTGTCCCTGCCCGTTCTGGCCGGTGCGATCACCATGCTGCTGATGGACCGCAACTTTGGTTTCGCGTTCTTTGACCCAGCAGGCGGCGGTGATCCGGTTCTATACCAGCACATCCTGTGGTTCTTTGGCCACCCGGAAGTGTACATCATCATTCTGCCAGGCTTCGGCATCATCTCTCACGTGATTGCAACATTCGCGCGCAAGCCGATCTTTGGCTACCTGCCAATGGTATGGGCGATCATCGCGATCGGCGCGTTGGGCTTTGTTGTATGGGCACACCACATGTACACAGTTGGCATGTCGTTGAACCAGCAGGCATACTTCATGCTCGCGACAATGGTTATTGCGGTTCCAACAGGCGTTAAGGTCTTTTCTTGGATCGCGACAATGTGGGGCGGCTCGGTTGAATTCAAAACACCTATGCTCTGGGCATTCGGCTTCTTGTTCCTGTTCACCGTTGGTGGCGTTACGGGCATCGTGCTGTCACAGGCTGCTGTGGACCGCTACTACCACGACACCTACTATGTGGTTGCGCACTTCCACTACGTGATGTCGCTGGGTGCCGTGTTCACAATCTTTGCTGGTATCTACTTCTACCTGCCAAAGATGACTGGCCGCATGTACCCCGAATGGGCAGGCAAGGTTCACTTCTGGGCGATGTTCATCGGTGCAAACCTGACGTTCTTCCCACAGCACTTCCTGGGCCGTCAGGGTATGCCACGCCGTTACATCGACTATCCTGATGCATTCGCATACTGGAACTTCTGGTCGAGCATTGGCGCGTTCCTGTCCTTCGGTTCATTCATCTTCTTCTTCGGTGTTATGGCCTGGACGCTGACACGCGGTGCACGCATCACAGCCAACAACCCATGGAACGAATTTGCGGATACACTGGAGTGGACACTGCCATCCCCACCACCAGAGCACACGTTCGAGCAGCTTCCAAAGCGCGAAGACTGGGACAAAGTCCACAGCCACTAATCGGCTGATCCGGTAAAAATGTAAAAGGGCTCCAACGGCGGTTGGGGCCCTTTTTGCTATTCCACCCATTGCAACCTTCCCTGCCCCCTCACAGTTTGTCGCATTGATCTGGCGGCAGTGTTTGTTAGGTTCAGCGTATGCCGTACGAATGGACATCACCGCCACACAGCACGCCACAGACCATGCGCCTGTGGCCGCATAATTCTTTGCCTGCGCGCGGTATGGCAGCCTTCGTACTGACGACCTTCACACTGATCTCGATCCCCGTGCTTCCCCTTCTTGGCTCCCCCATCTTGTGGGGGATGCTGCCGTTCACGCTGGCCGCTGTGTGGGGAATCTATCTGGCTTTGCAGCGCAACCACAAAGCCCGTCAGATCAATGAGGAGCTGGTACTGGACGAGGTAACGGCCCGCCTGACCAGAACCAATCCGAAAGGCGATGTGCAAGAATGGGACTGTGATCGCTATTGGACCCAAGTCACCAAATACGAAGATGAAGGTCCCGTTCCCCACTACGTCACACTGCGCGGCAAAGGCCGCGAAGTGGAGATTGGTGCATTTCTCAGTGAAGAAGAGCGGATTGCGCTCTTTGAGGATCTACAGCGCGTATTGCGCCGCTGATCCTAGTTGGACAGACGGTCCTTGAGCATCGGACCAACACGGCCGAAATCCATCTGACCTGTGTACTTGGCCTTTAGCACACCCATAACTTTGCCCATATCACGGATGGAGGAGGCGCCGACTTCTGCCATAGCGGCATCTACCGCTGCTGCGGTTTCGTCCTTGTCCAACTGGCGCGGCAAAAATTCCTCGATCACTTCGATCTCCGCGCGTTCACGCTCTGCCAGATCAAGGCGTCCGCCTTCTTCGTAGGCACGCGCGGATTCAATCCGCTGCTTGGCCATTTTGCCAAGGATCGCAAGCACTTCGTCATTGCCAACGCCATCGTCATTGCCTTCGGCACGCGCCGCAATATCTTTATCCTTGATTGCCGCATTCACAAGCCGCAGAGTAGACAAACGCTCTGCTGCCTTATCTTTCATAGCTTGTTTGAGGTCAGTACTGATACGTGTACGCAGGTCCATGAGATGCCTTTATAGCTGATCGGTCCAAGAGCGCAGACACTACCCAATCACAGGGCCACATGCAATGCGATTAAATTCGATCTAAGTTACTGAAATATATACGCAAATCATTTCGTCACGAATCTTGACCCTCCCCCAAGGCCGCTATAGGTTGCACCCGTTTGCCGCATGAGGTGCGCCGCACTTCGTCCCCGTTCCGGGCCCCTTTGTGGCCCCTCTTCCGGAAGGATTTGACCATGGCTTCTGCTACGCCTGCCCACCCGACTGCCTGCCTTGCACTTGCCGATGGATCTGTTTTTTACGGCACCGGGTTTGGTGCGGTTGGTCAAACCGTTGCCGAGATGTGCTTTAACACCGCGATGACCGGCTATCAGGAAATCATGACTGACCCGTCTTACGCGGGTCAGATCGTGACATTTACCTTCCCACACATCGGGAACACAGGCACCAACCCCGAAGACGACGAAACCGCCGATCCGGTCGCCGCGGGTATGGTCGTGAAATGGATGCCCACTGCCCCCAGCAACTGGCGCGCTGCACAAGACCTGTCTTCGTGGCTTGCCTCACGCGGTCGGATTGCCATTGGCGGCATTGATACCCGTCGCCTTACCCGTGCTATCCGCCAGCAAGGCGCGCCACATGCTGCGCTTGCCCATGATCCGGACGGCAACTTTGATGTAGCCGCCCTTGTGGCCGCTGCGCGTGAATTTGCGGGACTGGAGGGCATGGATCTGGCTAAAGATGTGACCTGTGCACAATCCTATCGCTGGAACGAAATGCGTTGGGCATGGCCGGATGGCTACAGCCCGCAAATAGACCCGAAGCATAAGGTCGTTGCCATTGATTACGGCGCAAAACGGAACATCCTGCGCTGCCTTGCATCCGCAGGCTGTGACGTGACCGTTCTGCCCGCGACAGCGACCTACGAAGAGGTAATGGCCCATCAGCCAGATGGCGTATTCCTGTCAAATGGCCCCGGTGATCCGGCAGCAACCGGAACCTATGCGGTGCCTATGATCAAGGATGTCCTGAACAACACGGAGCTGCCTGTTTTTGGTATTTGCCTTGGACACCAGATGCTTGCACTGGCCCTTGGTGCCAACACCGTCAAGATGAGCCACGGTCACCATGGTGCAAACCATCCAGTCAAAGACATTGATACCGGCAAGGTCGAAATCACCTCTATGAACCATGGTTTTGCGGTTGATGGTCAGACATTGCCCGCAGGTGTGGTTGAAACGCACAGGTCGCTGTTTGACGGTTCAAACTGCGGTATTCGGATGGAAGGACGCCCGGTCTATTCGGTGCAACACCATCCCGAGGCATCCCCTGGCCCGCAAGACAGCTACTACCTGTTTGAGCGCTTTGCCGCAGCCATGGCAGCACGCGCCTGAGCCACCGTCCGTCAAGGACATGCCCGAAGCCGTTATTAGAGGCGAAACAAAGCGCCATTAACCAAGTTTTAATACTTACCTGAGATCGTTTTAACGAATTAGAAACGATCTCAGGATGGCCGCGATGAGCGACCTTTACCTGCGATTGCCTGACCCGCAAGCCGCCAGCCCCCCCTTGAAACGGCTACCGCTTGGACGGGTGATGGTAAACGCGGGCATCATATCGCAGAATGATCTTGTGCATGCGCTGGATCTACAGCGCCATATCGATGCCCCACTGGGCGAAATTCTCGTATCTGAGGGGCTCGCTTCTCCGCATGATGTTCTGCACATGGTCTCCCGCCAGCACAACATCCCCGTGGCTGATCTGCTGATTGATCCGCCGGACCTATCCTTGTGCCATACTCTTCCATCAAGCCTGTGTCTCAAGCATCGCTGTGTCCCGTGGCTGAAGATGGGCGATCTTCTGTTGGTCGGGGTCAACCACCCCGATCACTTTCACCGCTTGCGCGCCTGTCTCGGATCCGGGGCGCGGCGGATGTTGCCGGTTCTTGTGGATGAGAAACAAATCAGGCAGCATATTGGCACGCTTTACGGCGTTGAATTGGCACATAAAGCTGCGACACGTGTTCCCGCGCGCGAAAGTTGCCGCGGCTTCAATCCCGATACCTCATCACGCAAACCTTTCGCTTTTGCACTCCTCGGTCTGGTAATTGTGATCTTAATCATCTGGCCGCTTTGGACCTTTACGGTTGCCACACTGTTTGCCTTTGCAACGCTGGCGATGAGCACGACACTCAAGCTTGCAGCTTTTGTGGCCCAAACAACAAAGATGTCCCAGACGACCAATAGTATGGCTCTTCCCCCGCGTGAGGCCTTTCCTCTTCCCAAGGTGTCCGTCCTCGTTCCCCTGCTGAATGAAAAGGAAATTGCCGGCAAACTGATAGAGCGACTGAACCGATTAACCTACCCGAAATCGCTGCTCGAAGTTGTGCTGGTTCTGGAGGCGGATGATACCGTTACGCGAGAAACGATTGCAGCGACCCAGATGCCCGGTTGGATGAGCGTGATCGAGGTCCCCCACTCTGATAAGCTGACCACCAAACCACGCGCGCTCAATTACGCGCTGGATTTCTGCCGTGGGTCGATTATCGGGGTTTGGGATGCAGAAGATGCGCCAGAGCCGGACCAGATTGAAAAGGTTGTGACCCGTTTTCAGGATGCACCGGAAAATGTCGCCTGTCTTCAAGGTGTTCTGGACTATTATAATGCGCGGTCAAACTGGATCTCGCGCTGTTTTGCCATTGAATACGCCACGTGGTGGCGCATGATCCTACCGGGCGTCGCGCATCTGGGTCTTGTGATCCCGCTGGGCGGGACAACCCTGTTTTTCCAGCGCGACATCCTTGAAAAAGTAAACGGCTGGGACGCCCATAATGTAACCGAAGATGCCGATCTGGGGGTCCGCCTTGCGCGACACGGCTATGTCACTGAATTGATCCCGACCGTCACATATGAAGAAGCAAACTGCCGGGCGTGGCCATGGGTCAAACAGCGTTCCCGCTGGCTTAAGGGGTTTCTGATCACGTGGATGGTGCACATGCGCTCGCCGGGTGCCTTACTGCGTGATCTGGGCTTGCTGCGCTTCCTCGGGGTTCAAACGCTATTGCTGGCAACTTTCACACAATTCGCCTGCGGACCGTTGCTATGGTCATTCTGGGTGATACTTGCAGGGTTCGAGCATCCGGTGACCAGCACACTTGGCGCCCCTACAGCGCAGTTCATGATGTGGTTTTTCATCGGCGCTGAGATGCTCAACCTCACTATTTCGATGGTTGCTGTCTCGCGCCGCGAACATCGCCACCTCATGGCCTACGTATTCACCTTGCCGCTGTATTACCCAATGGCCGCGATTTCCGCTTATAAGGCGATGAAGGAACTGGTGCTTGAGCCGTTCTATTGGGACAAGACCGAGCACGGCATAACAGGTAGCGTTGATTAATTTTCCGCCTCGCGGCGCGCCGCCTCTTGTTTGAGCCTTGTCGTGAAAGCTACCGAAATATGCGCGCGCAAGGCTGCGTCGGCGGCGTCACCGTCTCGTGCCTCAATCGCGCTCACGATGCGGTCATGCTCTTCTTGTGCAATCGCACCGCGGCCCACAACGGCTAATGACGTTGTCGCCATCAATGCCATCGACCGATGGACAAGGTCCAATTGCTGCACAAGAAATCTGTTATGGGACGCCAGATGAATCTGTTTGTGAAACCGTCTGTTGGCGCGTGACAGGGCCGCGGGATGCTCCTTGAGCGCGTTGTCCGCTTCCACCATTTCGCGCAGCAGCCGTACTTCTTCTTCGGTGGCGTTACGGGCCGCAAGCCGTGCCGCCAGCCCCTCCAGTTCACCACGCACGACATAAAGCTCTGCCATCTGGTTATGGTCCAGTGACGCAACGATCAGGCTGCGCCCGTCCCGCACCAGCAGGGATTGTGTCTCTAGCCGCTGAAGAGCTTCGCGGATCGGAGTCCGTGACACGCCAAAACGTTCTGCCAGTTCGCTCTCAACCAAACGATCACCGGGGCGGTATACCCCTGTGTCGATCGCATCCAGGATCATCGAATAGCCGTCTGTGTTGCCGGGCCTTCCGGGCGGGGTCGCTGGGGGCATAGTGTGCCCTTTCATCAAATTTCACATCACCTTAACGCTTGCCGTCCAGCGCGCCTAGCCATGATCGCCCCTTGCGCTGACCTGTCGCCCCGCCTACCAAAGCACCATGTCCTATGATGCCTTTTCCCACGTAAACACCTGGGTCTTTGACCTTGATAACACCCTCTACCCGCCAGAGGCCCGATTGTTCGACCTGATTGAGGTACGGATGACCGATTGGGTGATGCAGGCCATTGGCGTTGACCGCGCAGAGGCCGACCGCCTACGCAAGCATTATTGGCATACCCACGGTACAACACTTGCCGGTTTGATGCGCGAACACGATGTTGATCCGGAACCATATTTGGTTGACGTTCATGACATCTCAATGGACAGCCTCACGCCGGACCCCAAACTGGCAACGGCCATTCGTGCCCTGCCGGGTCGTCGCATCGTCTACACCAACGGCAGCGCGCCCTATGCCGAACGCGTGTTGAACGCACGTGGACTGTCGGGCTTGTTTGACGCAATCTACGGTGTCGAACATGCCGGCTTTCTGCCCAAGCCAGAGCGCGCCGCATTCGACTCCGTCTTCAGCCAAGACCAACTGACGCCATTAAGTGCCGCCATGTTCGAAGACGATCCACGCAATCTGGAAGTACCGCATGACTTGGGCATGCGTACCGTGCATGTTGCGCCCGCGCGCGCTGACGCGCCGCATGTGCATTACCACACGAACGACCTATCTTCATTCCTGCAAACACTGATCAAGTAGGAAGGCGTAGCCATGACCGACACTTGCGATATTCTCATCTCCGGTGGTGGCATTGCAGGGCTGACCGCGGCGGCGGCCTTCGGCACAGCTGGCTTCAAAGTGATCTGCGTGGACCCTACGCCGCCCGTCACCGATGGCGCAGCCAGAGGCGCTGACCTCCGATCAACAGCGATGCTGCAACCCGCCAGAGAGCTATTGGAAAGGGCCGGTCTGTGGGAGCCTTTGGCACCTCATGCTGCCCCGCTGCAAGTGATGCGTATCATTGATGCCGGAGGCGAAGAGCCAACGCCGCGTGTCACCAAAGAGTTCGATGCGTCCGAGATTTCCGACCAGCCCTTTGGCTGGAATTTCCCGAACTGGTTGCTGCGCCGCGAGATGCTGGCACGTTTGGAGAAATTGGACACAGTTGATTTTCGTGCAGGCGTGGGTACCAAGCACCTGTTCACCCGCGAAGGCAGCGCCAAAGTAACCCTGAGCGATGGCGTGCGGGTGCAGACCAAGCTGGTGATCGCTGCCGACGGGCGCAGCTCTCCGATGCGTGAGGCCTCGGGGATCGGCGTGCATACACAACGCTATGGGCAAAAGGCGCTGGTCTTTGCGGTGACGCACCCGATTGCGCATGAAAATGTCTCAACGGAAATCCACCGCACAGGTGGGCCTTTCACGTTGGTCCCGCTACCCGACCGCGACGGGCTGCCGTGCTCTGCGGTGGTGTGGATGGATGACGGGCGTCTGGCCCAAGAGCGGCTGGAAATGGACGATGCCGCTTTTGAAGAGGCCGCTACATTGAGGTCGTGCCATCATTTCGGAGATCTGACACTGGTCAGTCCAAGGCAAGTCTGGCCGATCATCACACAGCACGCAGATCACCTGAGCGCGGAACGCGTGGCACTAATCGCCGAAGCAGCACATGTTATGCCGCCGATCGGCGCGCAAGGACTGAACATGTCGCTATCCGACATCGCAACATTGCTTGATCTGGCCGAAGCCCGCCGCGACGGGTTGGGCGATGCAGCGATGCTGGAAGCGTACCACAAGGCCCGCTATGGCGACATTACGCTTCGGGTCCGCGGCATTGACCTGCTGAACCGCGCCAGTCAGGCCAGCAGCACCTTGGCCCGCGATGCCCGCGCCGCTGGGTTAGGCGCGCTTTACGGAGCTGCCCCTGTGCGCAAACTGCTCATGCAGATGGGTCTTGGGATGCGCTAGGCCTCTTCGGCTGCCGTCTCTTCTTCGATCTTGGCTGCCCGGGCTTCGACCTGTTCGACGATGTGATCGATCATCTGCCCATTATCGAGCTTATGGCTTTGCTTGCCGGCCAGATAGACCATGCCGGAACCTGCCCCGCCGCCGGTAAAGCCAACATCTGTCATCAACGCCTCACCGGGGCCGTTCACCACACAGCCAATGATGCTCAGGCTCATCGGTGTCTTGATATGCTCCAGCCGTTTCTCAAGCGCCTCAACCGTTTTGATCACGTCAAAACCTTGCCGTGCGCAGGACGGACAGGAGATAATGTTCACACCGCGGTGGCGCAGGCCAAGCGATTTGAGTATCTCATAGCCCACTTTCACCTCTTCAACCGGATCAGCGGACAGTGAAACGCGGATCGTATCGCCGATACCCATCCACAGCAGGTTACCAAGGCCAATCGCAGATTTGATGGTGCCAGATGTCAGCCCTCCCGCCTCGGTTATCCCGAGGTGAATGGGCGCGTCCGTGGCTTCTGCCAATTGTTGGTAGGCGGCGGCGGCCATGAACACATCCGAGGCTTTGCAACTGATCTTGAATTCGTGAAAATCGTTGTCTTGCAGGATTTTGATATGGTCCAGCCCGCTTTCGACCATCGCATCCGGGCACGGCTCACCATATTTATCGAGAAGGTGTTTCTCAAGGCTGCCGGCATTCACGCCGATGCGGATCGAACAATTGTTGTCGCGCGCGGCTTTAATCACCTCTTTGACGCGCTTTTCGTCGCCGATGTTGCCCGGATTGATACGTAGACACGCAGCACCTGCCTCTGCCGCTTCGATCCCGCGCTTATAATGAAAGTGGATATCCGCAACGATGGGTACCGGGCTTTCGCGCACGATCTCTTTCAGCGCCTTAGAGCTTTCGACGTCGGGCACAGACACGCGCACGATATCAGCACCGGCATCTGCCGAAGCCTGAATTTGGGCAATTGTCGCGCGGGCATCGGTGGTCAGGGTGTTTGTCATCGTTTGCACTGTGATCGGCGCATCGCCCCCCACGGGCACGTTCCCCACCATGATCTGACGCGATTTGCGGCGGTAAATGTTGCGCCAAGGACGAATATGGTTCAGCGACATGTCAACCTCATCAGACATTTGGGACATGGCATACCTAGCCATGCAGAGGGTCGGCTGCAATGACAAGCTAGGAAATAAAGGGAAGGGATCGGCGGGTTATTGATCTGCAGCAGGGGGTGTCGCTGCCGCGCGCAATTCGGCAACCAGTGTTTCCAACGCGCTGTCCTGACCGGGCTGTGCCGGCTCATAAAGCTCAGCCAAGGCCTGCTGCTGCAATGGCACATTGGATGTAACGCTGCCACGTCGGCCTACGGGGCCGAAAAATTCACCGTTCATCACGAAATAGACCGCGCCACTTTGACCTGTGCGCAGCGAAGGCGCCTCTTCGAGGGATGGCACATCAAATGTGTCGCCCTTCTGCATGACCGTCTCAAAGATGTTGGTTCCGTCAGCACCAGTCACACGCACCCATGTCTCGCCTGTTGCCACAACCTGCACAGCAGGTGCAGGACCTTCCAGAACCTGAGGAACGCTCAGACCGGTTGGTGCCGTTTGCGCGCCAAGTGCTTCGACCAGAGCCGTGTCAACACCACTAGCAATCAAACCTTCATCGCCCGCGGGAGCCACAGGTGCGGAGGCTGTTTCGAACAACCCGCTCGTACGCGGGTCAAGGGACGCGATCGGGGCATCACGCGCCACCAGTACCGGCACATCAAGTGCGGCCGGACGATACAGGCGGTCAAGCGCCTCAACACGGGGGGCGTCCTGCAAGGCAGTCGGCGTAGCGACACCGTCAACCATCGCAGTTTCGAGGTTTTCGTTGGCTTGCAACGGATCAAGATCGGACAAAACAACCGGCGTTTGGTCTACAGGCGAAACCTGTACGCGCTGGACTTCTTTCAGAACTGTCCAGCCGCCAAAACCGATGGCACCAATCAGCGCCATCAATACCAGCATGGATCCGATTGCAGCCGGTTCGATACGCGACATGAAAGAATTGCCGCCGGGCGCAAAAGGCATAACCGGCCGTGAAAAGATATCATGCTCGGACTGCTGACGGTTCAGGCGCTCTTCGCGGGTAGGTTTACGCACAACCGAGGCTTCGGCAGACATGCCGTGCGCCACGCTGAAACCGCTTTCGGTGCAGAAGGCTGCAAATGCCTGGTCGGGGTCCATGCCAAGATAGCGCGCATAAGAGCGTACATAACCTGCAATAAAACCGGGGGTGTCAAACGCATCTGGATCGGCGTTTTCGATGGCAGCGATATAGGATGCTTTGATCCGCAATTCGCGTTGAACATCAAGAAGGGATTTGCCTAGCGTTGCACGCTCGCCGCGCATGAGATCACCAAGACGCAGTTCAAAAGCGTCAAAGCCAGACTGCTTTTCCGCCTCTTGCTCAACATTCCTGGAGGCCCAACGCCCGATCATGCCAATGCCCTCGCCTCTTATTTTATCGGTACACCCCGACGAACCGAATTTGATTCGCCACACCGCTTTGTTGATAAAATAGTATCACAGCGCAATCGCATTAGCGAGATATTGACGACTTATCCCGCCTGTTCGGCACGATTCAGCGCACAATGCGACCACAAACCGTCCATCGCGTTCACCAAAGCGTCCATTTCGCGGGGGCCGTGGACGGGGGATGGGGTAAAACGCAACCGTTCGGTTCCACGAGGCACTGTGGGAAAATTGATCGGCTGAACGTATATGCCGTAATCATCCAGCAACATATCGGACAGCATCTTGGTGTGAACTGGGTTGCCAACAATTACCGGCACGATGTGACTGCCGTGATCAATAATCGGCAGACCTAATCCCTTAAGCCGCAACTTCAGTGCTTTTGCCTGTTGCTGATGCTTTTCGCGCAGCTCTGGCGCACGCTTGAGATAGGCGACAGAGGCCGCAGCACCGGCAGCGACCGCTGGAGGAAGTGACGTGGTAAAGATGAAGCCCGGCGCATAGGATCGGATAGCATCGCACATCTTCGCGCTCGCCGCGATATAACCGCCCATGACGCCATAGGCTTTGGCCAGCGTCCCGTTGATGATGTCCAGACGGTGCATCAGGCGGTCACGTTCGGCCACCCCTGCCCCGCGCGGACCGTACATGCCAACAGCGTGCACTTCGTCAATATAGGTGAGCGCGCCGAATTCATCCGCCAGATCACAAATGTCTTCAATAGGGCCAAAATCACCATCCATAGAATAGATGGATTCAAACGCGATCAGTTTGGGCGCATCGCTGTCATCGGCTTCCAGCAGCTCGCGCAGGTGCGCAACATCGTTGTGACGGAAGATACGCTTTGCCCCGCCGTTGCGACGCACACCTTCAATCATGCTCGCGTGGTTCAAGGCGTCCGAATAGATGATCAGCCCCGGAAACAACTTGGGCAGCGTGCTAAGCGTGGCATCATTGGCAATATAGGCCGACGTGAATAGCAGTGCGGCTTCTTTACCGTGCAGATCGGCTAGTTCGGCCTCAAGACGTTTGTGGTAGACCGTCGTGCCCGAGATGTTGCGCGTGCCGCCCGATCCGGCGCCGGTCGCCTCGATCGCTTCATGCATCGCCTGACGCACGACTTCATTCTGGCCCATGCCAAGGTAGTCATTGCCGCACCAGACGGTGATGTCTTTTTCACTTCCGTCAGGTTTGGTCCAGACGGCATGCGGAAAATTGCCATTGCGGCGCTCGATGTCGATGAAGGTGCGGTAGCGACCTTCGTCATGCAGGCGCTCAATCGCCTGATCAAGCTGTTCGGAATAGGTCATACGCGTCTCCGTCCGGTAGGGGCACTGCAAGCCCCCAAGTCACTCATCTTAGAACCGATATAGAATTCACCGCTTGTGTTCAATGGCCTAGGGACGCACGCAATGTCGCAGGGCAGACCCAAAGCGATAGAAGCGTTCCGATTCAGCAAGATAGCCTTTGATTGCAGTAAGCAGACACGCACTGGACAGCGCCCGTTAGCGCGACCAAGACCTGATAAGTGCAGCCGCCTCCTGTCTGCGCTGTCACGCTCTGGACACGGGCGTAAGGCCTGATAGGGTCGCGGAAAATCCCCTTTTAACGGAGCTTTCCCATGTCCCTAGATGCCGTGCTTGCCCAAATCGACAAGGATCTTCCAGCCGCGACCGAGCGGTTGCTGGATTTGCTGCGGATCAAGTCCATCTCCACCGATCCCGCCTTTAAACAAGACTGTCAGGACGCTGCGGACTGGCTAGTGGCGGACCTGCAAAGCCTTGGCATCGACGCGCAAAAACGCCCAACCCCCGGTCACCCGATGGTAGTGGGCCATGTCGGCCCTGAAAACGGCAAGCCGCACCTGCTGTTTTATGGCCACTATGATGTGCAGCCGGTGGATCCGCTGAACCTATGGGATCGTGACCCGTTCGACCCGGCAATCGAGGAAACAGATGCTGGGACTGTGATCCGTGGACGCGGCGCCGCCGATGACAAAGGGCAGTTGATGACTTTTGTCGAAGCTTTCCGGGCGTGGAAAGAGGTCAAAGGCGAGTGGCCATGCCGCATCACCTTCTTCTTCGAAGGTGAAGAAGAATCAGGTTCGCCGTCGTTGGTGCCTTTCATGGAAGAGAATGCGGAAGAATTGCGCGCTGATTTCGCTATGATCTGCGACACCGGCATGTTCCAAAGCCGCACGCCCGCCATCACCACGATGCTGCGCGGCCTGCTGGGTGAAGAGCTGACCATCACAGCCCCGTCAAAGGACCTGCATTCAGGCATGTTCGGCGGAATCGCCATGAACCCGATCCGCGTGCTGTCGCGCATTATTGCATCTTTGCACGATGACGAAGGAAAGATCACGATCCCCGGCTTTTACGATGGCGTGCCGGAACTACCGGATGAGCTGGAAGCGCAGTGGCAGGGCCTTGCCTTTGATCACGCAGGCTTTCTGGGGGATGTAGGGCTGTCGGTTCCGGCTGGCGAGCAGGATCGCACCCCGCTCGAGATGATCTGGTCGCGTCCGACATGCGAAGTTAACGGCATCGGCGGCGGCTATCAGGGCGACGGGTTCAAAACCGTCCTGCCCTCGCAGGCCAGCGCCAAGATTTCCTTCCGCCTTGTGGGCGATCAGGACCCCCTTGCCATCCGCGAGAACTTTCGCGCTATGGTGCAGGATATGCTGCCAGCAGATTGCACGGTTGAATGGAAAGACCACGGCGCCAGCCGGGCATCTGGTACGGCGACCGATGATCCTGCCTTTGGCAAAGCTCTTAAGGCATTAAGCGATGAATGGAACGTCCCCGCTGCCTTTATCGGGTGCGGTGGTTCGATCCCGATTGCAGGGCATTTCCAGAATATCCTTGAGACGCCACCCGTCCTGATCGGATTTGGCAAGGACGACGATCAAATCCATTCACCCAATGAAAAGTACGACATGGAGAGCTTCCACAAAGGCATCCGTTCTTGGGCGCGGATTTTGGATGCTCTGACCTGAGGGATCAAATTTGATTGGGGCGAATTGCGCAGTTTCAACAAACTGACGATTTGCCCCAATGGCAGCTATAAGCCCCTCGGGTGGAGTACTCCGCCACCGTCAATCATGCTCAAGAACCGGGACTGGATAGGCAACGTTGCCAGATGATGCATTTGCGCGCTAAGCTGGCCGGATAATCCGGTCACGCGCAACGCAGGAGACCATTGTGGCAGTATACATCATTGGGCAGATGGAAATTCACAGCCGGGACTGGATGGAAGAGTATTTTGCGAAAATACCCGACTTGGTGAGCTTTCATAATGGAGCGTTCAGGGTGCGCGGCGGCAATCCGGCATGCCTTGAGGGGGACAGGAAGGTGCCGGACGCTGCTTTCATTATTGAGTTCCCAGACCGCGTTCACGCAGAGACATTCTGGAATTCAGACGAGTTCCAGTCCCTTGCGGTCTTGCGTCGCTCCGGCTCGTCTCTGAACGCCATCCTCACCGATGGGCTGGAGTAACCAGATTTCTACGAAGTCCGCACAGCCGACCCAGCCTCGGTGCCGGCCTTCTGCGCGGGCGCCGCGAAGGGCCGCCTCGAGCCCATAATTAACAATTTTCTGTGCCGCGGCTAAAGTCGGCTTTCGGGAGACCGGAATTTAAAAACATGTAATCCCGATCCGAACGCAAGTTAGCTATTCGTTCAGCGCTGCAAGGCAGCTTTCCCGAAGCGGTCTTTGCCGCACTCAACAGCCGACGGCACAGATGTCATTGATTGTATTATGCCTGAGATGCCCCATACCCCGCACGGCGGCCAAATACAGCGCCTGACGTGAGGCCCGACCCGCCCGGGTAGCCCGCAAAAAAGACGCCGCCGACGATCTCGCCACATGCAAACAGGCCTGCAATTGTTGAGCCGTCCTCCCTTAGGACGCCACCCTTGGCGTCTACTTTCAATCCACCATAAGTGAATGTTATCCCGCCAGTGACTGGAAACGCGCGGAAGGGTCCTTTGTCGATTTTCTGGGCCCAGTTTGATTTTGGCGGCGTCAAGCCATCGGTTGCTTTGCCATCCAGAACGGTTGGATCAAACGCGGTTTGGGCATCCACCGCATCGTTGTAAGCGTCAAGCGTAGCGGTGGCAGCCTCTGCGTTTACGCCAGTCATCAGGGGCACCAGCGCCTCCAAGGTTTCAGCTTCCACAAAATGGGCGTCATGAAACCTGTATTCGGCATAGAGAAGTTCGAATACTTTGCTGTCAAAGATCTGCCAAGCAAACTGGCCTGGCTGCTCAAGAATGGCGGCACCATACTGCGCATAGGTATAGTTGCGGAAATTAGCACCTTCATCGACAAAGCGCGCACCGTCGGCATTCAGCATAACGCCCAAGAAATAAGAGATTTTGCGGTAGTTTTTGCGTTCGCCAGCAGGCAGGTCAAGATTTCCGAAGTCGGCCATATGCAAGTCCATCGGAGTTGCATGGCATCCAGCATAGAGACCATATTCAGCAGCGCCTACTTCGTTTGCCATTGTCAGCCCGTCGCCGGTATTGTGCGGCGTGCCACGCACTTTTGCGGCTTTCCAGTTCGGGCCCATATGTTTGACCCGCATCTCGTCATTTGCCTCAAATCCACCGGAGGCAAGGATCACAGCATCAGCGTGCAGGACCTCATCACCGACGCGCACCCCAACGACCTGGCCATCCTCGGTCACCAGACCTGTGACAGCACTATTGTAGCGAACGACACCGCCCATCCGCTCAACTGCCGCCAACTCCATGTCGAAAAGGCCAACCCCTTCGTTCTCTGCCGCCAGCGTCAGGCCGCCCCAAAACACATGACGTCCATCTTTTTCAAAACTTTGTCGGCTATAGATCGGCTCGAACTTCACGTCATGCGAAGCAAGCCAGCGCATCGTTTCGCCCGACAGGTTGACGAGCGCTTCTTGCTCCTCGGACAGCGGACGGCCGTCGTTGAAGCCCAACAGGTCATTGCCGAATTTCTCTGTGTCATAGCCCCCGAAATCAGCGTTCTGCACCCGAGGGTCATCGGGGTTGCGCAACAGCGGCAAAAGATCCTCTGCCCCGTCATAGGCAAACCGCATGGCACCTGCCGTGTACTTCGTATTGCCCCCCGCCAAAGCCTGATCGGCCTTTTCCAGCAGGGTCACCTGCGCCCCTTTTTCCAACGCTGCGATCGCGGCACAAAGGGCGGCGTTACCTGTTCCGACGACAATCACTGATTTTGACACTGGTGTTTCCTCTTCACATCTATATTGTATCCAAGCGGATACAATTTGGACCTCACTAAGATGAACAGCACAGAATTGCAAGACATGTCTCAAGGAGAACTCGCGTACCATCGTTTGCATGCGGCGATTCGAGCGGGGGAATTCCTACCGGGTGACCGTCTGCGCGAGATAGACGTTGCAAAAAAACTGGACCTATCGCGCACACCGGTGCGCGAAGCCTTGCGCAAGCTTGAGAACGACGGGATCGTCGAGCATCGCCCCCGTTTAGGCGCTGTCATTCGCACCCTGAGCACCACAGAAATCGTTGAGCTCTACGAAATGCGGCTCGTCCTTGAACGTACCGCTGCAGAGATGGCAGCCAAACATGCAAACCCCGCCGAGGTCGACCTCCTCAAGGAAATCAACGAACAAATTGATGGCGCGGGGCAAGACACCCCCCGCGCAGCCGCCCTTAATCAGGATTTTCACCGCAGCATATACCTCGCTACCCGCAACCGCTTTCTGCTGGCTTCGGCCCGTGCGCTTAACAATGCGTTGATTTTACTGGGGCCGACCACGCTGGATGACGAAGCGCGGATCAAAACGGTCAGCAGTCAGCACGAACAGATCATCACAGCTATCGCCGCAGGGGATCAACAGGCGGCGGGTGACGCGGCAGAGGCGCATTTGCAGACCTCCCTGCGCCACAGGCTCAAGGTGTTACAATCGTGATGCCGCGTCTGTACGCTTTTGCGGTCGCTGGAATTGGTGTTCTTGCTTTCAAGATTATGCACTTGCCCCTGCCTTGGTTGCTCGGGCCGATCTTTGCCTGCCTGATCGCCTCATTGGCCGGTGTGCCGATGCGTGGGATCAAACTGGTGAACGATGCAATGCGCACTATTTTGGGCGTAGCTGTAGGTGCGACATTCACAACCACCCTACTGGGTTCCATGGTGGGGATGTGGCCGACCTTACTGATGATCCCCGTAATGACCGGCTGTATCGGAGTGGTCGGCGTGCTATATTTTCAACGGCTCTGGGGCTTTGATTTTGCGACCAGTTACTATTCCTCCATGCCCGGCGGCTTACAGGATATGCTTGTCTTTGGAGAGGAAGCTGGCGGCGATGTGCGCGCCCTGTCGCTCATCCATGCCACGCGGGTTATGGTGATTGTCGTTGTGCTGCCGTTTTTACTGACGTGGGTCTGGGACGCTGATCTAAGCAACCCTCCGGGTGCCCCCGCAGCCAGTATTGAACCGGTTCAACTGGGGCTTATGGTGTTTTGCGCTCTCGCCGGGTGGCAGATCGCAAAACTGGCAGGCATGTTTGGCGCTACAATTCTGGGCCCGCTTCTGCTGGCCGCGGCATTTGCACTGACCGGAATTCTAAACCACCGCCCACCGGCAGAGGCGATCTGGGCCGCGCAGTTCTTTATCGGCATGAGCGTGGGGACCAAATACGCAGGTGTCACCATGGCCGAAGTGCGCACGGATGTGACGGCAGGTCTAGGGTTTTGCGTGATCCTTCTGGTGCTGACCATCATCTTTGCCGAGACCATTCACCTTGCTGGCCTTGCCCCGCCAATGGAAACGATCCTTGCCTTTGCGCCGGGCGGGCAGGCAGAGTTGACTGTGCTGGCTTTGATCGTGGGGGCAGATATGGCCTTTGTGGTGGCGCATCATGTGCTACGCATGTTCGTGGTCATTCTTGGTGCGCCGCTTTTCGTACGATTGTTTGATGTCGACACTGAACAAAGGAAATAACGATGCAAGCGGAGTTGAAAACACTGGCACGGGACGGCGTGTTGCGCGTGGCAATCAATACTGGCAATCGCGCGTTGGTCCAGCAGGATGGCAGCAATCTGACGGGCGTAAGCCCCGCGCTGGCCGAAAGACTGGCTCAAGAGATCGGCGCGCGGATGGAGCCCGTTGTCTACAGCGGCGCAGGCAAAGTCTTTGATGATGCATACCTCGATAAGTGGGACGTGGGCTTTCTTGCGATTGATCCGATGCGGGCCGAAAAAATCGCCTTTACCCGGCCCTATATTGTGATTGAGGCGACCTATGCGGTGCGCAGCGATGCGCCATTCAAAGATGTAGAGGATGTGGATGCTGCGGGCGTAAAGGTATTAACATCGACAGGCTCAGCCTATGATATGCATCTGACCAAGAGCCTCCAACATGCCGCGCTAGAACGCTCGGGTACGCCGCCCGAAAGCTTTGAGGAATTCCGCGCAGGCCGATGTGATGCCGTGGCCGGTGTCCGTGCCTCACTGGAGGGTGCTTTTGCAAGGTCGCCCGACATCCGCATTTTGTCCGGTGTCTTGACCTCCGTGCGCCAAGCGATGGTACTGCCTGACAACACAGACCCGCGCATCGCGGCGCTCAATGACTTTGTGGACCGCGCAATCAAAGACGGGTTCGTCGCGGCCGCGCAAAACGCCTAAGGATAGACCTCTGGATTGATCATATGGATTGGCGCGCCAGTCGCGTAAGCGTTGATCTGGTCGAAGATGTCAGAGAACTGCAGATCAAATTCATCCTCGGTAACAAAACCTATGTGAGGGGTGGCCAGCACATTGGGATGGGTCAGAAGGATGTTCGACGTATCGGTCAGCGGCTCGTGATCAAATACATCTACTGCGGCGTGCAGTTGGCCTTTTGCCACTTCGGCCTCCAACGCGCCGGTCTCCACCAAGCCGGAGCGTGATGTATTCACAAAAAGCGCGCGTGGCTGCATCTGCGCCAGATCTGTGGCGGTGATTAAACCGCGTGTTTCTGGCTTGAGCCGTACATGCACGCTGACAATATCTGACGACGCAAAAAACGCCTCGCGTGATGCAGCAACCGTTTCACCCGCAGCGTGCGCGCGTGAGCGGCCCGCCTCTGATCCCCACCATTGCACATTGATACCCAGAGCCTTGGCATATTCCGCGACCGCACCCGCGATGCGCCCATAGCCATAAAGCCCAAGCGTTCTGCCGCGCAGCGTGCGACCAACGCCGGATTGCCAATGGCCTGCCTTGATCGACGCAGTCTGCTGTGGAATCTGGCGATAGCTGGCGAGGATCAGCGCAAGTGTGTGTTCTGCCGCGGCATAGGACGGCGCGCCCGCGTGCATGTTGGAGCTCAGCAGGACGCTATGCGCCGTACAAGCGGTCACATCCACATGGGGGTAGACACTGCGCTGGGAAATCAACTTAAGGTTTGGCAAACCCGCAAGCAACTCAGCGCCAACTTTTGTGCGCTCGCGAAACAAAACCAGCGCTTCGGCGTCGCGCATCCGCGCGGCAAGTTTCACCGGATCAGGTTCATGGTCGGTCCAGACGGTAACTTCGTGATCTGCCAGCTTCGAAAAGCACGGCAAACCGCGCAGCGTGTCGAACCAATCGTCAAGAATGTGAACTTTCATCGGCCTATTCCTTGTTAAATACGGTGTCAGACGCCAGCCCATACTGATGTAGGGATAAACACGTTTCCGGCCGCAATTTTGCGTGCAGTGCGGATCAACCCTGCGGATTTGACCTGAAACCCGGCATCGGTCTGCGCGTAATCTACCACCACATCTATGCTGCCCGAAGCATGCTCTAGCGTGATAGGGGCAGGAACCTCATTGGGCTTGGCTGCCATCCCTTCCGCAACAGTTCCCGGCGTCAGCACACAAGCGGCAAGGCATTGCGCACCTGTTACGGCCATCGTCGGGTGGGTTTTCCACGGCATGAAATACCGTGTGGCGATAGTCCCCCCAGCACGCGCAGGCGCCAAAAGCCCGAATTTAGGCGTAACGGATTCAGTCACATCGCCCATCCCCATCAGCGCACCAGCCTTGATGCGCAGGGTTTCCATCTTGGCAAAAAAGCTGCGGTTCTCGTCCAATTCGGCGGCGCTTTCGTATCCGGTCAGGCCAAAATCACTGGCCTTGGCGATCACCATTGGCATTGCGACATCCATGCAAGTCACAGCAATCCCGTCGATGACATCGACCAGATTGCCCGTGGGCAAAAAGGCACCGGTGACGCCGCCCACTGTCTCCATGAACTGCAAGGCCACGGGGGCCGAGGTCCCGGGCACGCCGTCAATCTGCGCATCGCCCTCATAGCTGACCTTGCCACCCGGCGTTTGGACAACTGCGGCAACCCGCGCTTCGGTATTCACGGCGCGAATGTTAACAGCCGTCTCGCCGTCTTGGGCTGCCACCAGCCCCATTTCGATCGCCGCAGGGCCGACGCCAGACAAGATATTGCCGCAGGTAGGTTTGAAATCCACCAAACGGTCCTCAACGCTTACTTGCGCAAAGAAATAATCCACATCGGCCCACTCTTCGTCGGACTTTGAAAGCATAGCAACCTTGGTTGTCACGGCAGCCCCACCGCCGATCCCGTCAATGTTAAGCGGATGACCTGAGCCTACGATGGCGATGAGTACCTGTGCCAAGGTTTCCAGATCATCCGGCAGATCCGCGCGGTTGAGGTAGGGACCACGCGAGGTACCACCGCGCATGAAAAGGAAAGGGATTTCTGTCTGGGTCATGTAAAGGGCCATGGGAGGGTAAAGTATTCCTGTAAGAGGCCGGGCGGAAAGTCACGGTTCAAGAGCCATGCCATGGCACAGATGAACGCGATGCCCGCGACGGTATATCCGGCGGCAAATACCATGCTGACCCGCGCGCGGATCACCATGAAGGCGAATAAAAAGATAGCCAGCGCGAGGATGAAGCCCAGCAGTGAGGTCAGCAGCAGCAGCGCCCCGAACCATGCCAGCGTTGGCCACAATCCATGGGTCGCGTCTGCATCCTCGCCATTCAATTCGCGATCGGCAAAGATCGTGTCCGTCTCGGGCTTGAGCATCATCCGGATGATGAGAAAAGCACAGCCGATCAGGCAAATGCTTGCCACAAAGATCGGGAAGGTCCGGTCGCGGCTGTAGCTGGGGATCGATATCGCATCATAGAGCGCATAACCGATAAAGGCGGTGATCAGCAGCATGAAGACCATCGGCGCACGCTTGCGGCCTGCTGTGATATCGCCTTCGGCCATGATGTGTTTCGCCTGACGCAGCCCAAGCACAACAGAGATCACTGTGATAATCACCAAGATGACAACGATGGGTGAAAAAATATAGTCGATCCCTTCACCAAACCCTTTGCGGAAGCGCGATTGCGCGATCTGGATGGCCTGGTTTGCGTAGGTTTCGGCAGGATTGGACAACACGAAACCGATAAGGAAGGCCGGTCGCGACCAGTCAAACCGCCGCATCAGGATGCCGAGGAACCCGATAGCAAACAGTGCCACGAGGTCCATCAGGTTCTGGCCTGACTGGAATGCCGCAAAGCTGATGATCATAAACAGGAAGGGTGCCAGCAGAACAAAGCGAATAGTTGTCAGCTTTGCGATGCCACCAGAAGCGGCGATACAAATGACTGTGCCAACCACATTTGCCAGCGCCAGCAGCCACACGATTGCATAGGTAATGTCGAGGTTGTTCTTCAACATCGCAGGACCAACTTCGATCTGGCCAGATCCCAGCAGGGCAATCGCACCGATGAAAATCGCCATAGAGCCTGAGCCCGGAATGCCAAAGAGCAAGGTGGGTACCAGCCCGCCCCCTTCTTTCGCGTTATTCGAACTCTCAGGCCCGATCACGCCACGCACTTCGCCTTTGCCGAAGTTGGATTTGTCTTTTGTCGTCTGGACCGCGTGGCCGTAGGCGATCCAGTCGACCACGGACCCGCCAAGACCGGGGATAACGCCCACGATCACCCCGATGATAGAACACCGCACAGATAGCCAGATATTGTCGAACCAGTCTTTGACACCATCGATCCAGCCACCGCCGATTTGCGGCTCTTGGCTGATGGCGCGGTCCTGACGCAGCAGCGAGATGATCTCGGGGATGGCAAAGATACCAAGACCGACAATCACCAGTTTCAACCCGTCAGTCAGATAAGGGTAGTCGTAGGATGACATCCGCAGATCGCCCGAAGAGGCACCCTCGCCGATCATGCCGATCAACATGCCAAGGCCTGCCGCGACAATCCCTTTGATCGCGATACGACCTGCAAGAATGCCGACCATGGACAGACCGAAGATGGTAATCATCAACAATTCAGGGGTGCGGAACTCAAGTACGATTGGACGTGCAATCAGGATAAACACCGTCAGAAAGCTGGCCCCGACCAACCCGCCAAACAAGGATGAGGCGAACGCCGCTGAAAGCGCGCGTGCGGCCTGGCCCTTTTTGGCCATGGGAAAGCCATCCAGCACAGTCGCCTGACTGGCGGATGACCCCGGGATACCCATAAGAACAGAGGCGAAGGTATCGGATGTCGGGACAACCGCGACCATGCCGATCATCAGCGCCAGACCCAGTATCGGGTCCATGCCGAACATAAACGGTAGCAACAGCGATAGGCCTGCAATGCCGCCCAATCCGGGGAACACCCCGATGCACAGCCCCATCAACACACCCATGACCAGATATCCCAACACAACAGGTTGCAATATCAACGTCCACGCATCGCCGAATGCAGGCAAAGCCTCCATGATGACTTCCATGAAATGATCCTCCCACTTTCCTTGGAAAAACGCCCCACTCATGCGGGCGGGGCGTTCAAAAAGGAAAGTTTAGTTCAGCGAAACGCCGTATTTTTCCTGAAGCCAATTCACGATAAACGCTTTGGCTTCTGGGGATACTTTGGTCGCGCTCGCTTTGGCTGTTTCAGCCGCAGCACCGGTCATCTGAGGGTATTTCCCCAACCGCTTTCCGGAGATTTCAGCGAAATCAGGGCGTGCCTTGATCGCCTCAAAAGCAGCCGTGTAGGTTGCCATTGCGTCAGCCGTGGCTCCTTGGGGCAAGAACACCATCTTTTGTGCAGGGAAACCCGCAATAAAGAACGCTTTCCACGCATCCCATTTCTCGCCCGAGGTCTCGCATCCTTCGGTGGCATCACAGACTTCCTTGAAAGTCGGTGTGTCGGGGAATGTGGGGTCACGCACGATGTTGCCCGCATCATCCAAGGCACCCCAGGTCATCATCGGCACAGCAGTACCCGCCTCAACCAGTGGCGTTACGCCAGACAGGTAGGAAGAAGACGTCTGATAGTCGATGTTGGCTTCGCCACGCTCGAACATCAAACGACCGTCACCGCGTCCCTTGATACCCATGACGCTTTCGACGTTCATGCCCAGCATTTCCCATGCCAGTGTTGGGACCAGATCAAGGCGCGTGGCCCCTTGGTTGCCATAGATGAAATCTGTGTCTTGCAAACCGGAGGCGTCCAAGCCGTCCATCTTCGCGGCCAGCTCTGGCGGCAGATAGGCCACGCCGCCGGTGCCAGAGGCAAGAACCACGTTCCAGTCAGAGTATTCGAATTTCACACGTGGATCGCCCAACAGATAAGGAAACTGTGTGGATCCAGAAGAACCGAAGATCAGTGTGCCGTCTTCGTAGGACTGCTCTTGGAAATAGTTGGCACCTTTGGTCGAGCCTGCACCTGGCATAAATTTCACAACAACAGTCGGCTGACCCGGAAGCGCTTCGGACAGCAATGGCGCGTAGAAGTTGGCCCATTTTGCTGAGCCGCCGGTTTCGGAGAATGGAATAATCCATTCAACGGTTTTACCCGCCAGATCAATGCCATGACCGCCAGCATTCGCTTGCAGACCAAATGTTGCAGCAGCCGCGGCTACAAGGCTCACGGCCACGCGGCGCGTGGTTTTAAAAGTGGACATATATTCCTCCCGGTTTTGTATGCCCCTTCTCCCAAAGGGGCCATTTTAGAATCGCTCCAAGGGTGTCCGCCCCCGGTTGATGTATTCCTTTTGACCTGCGAACCTTGCACCAGACTTGCATTAACGGGATTTTTCAAATTGCGGATCACACTGGTTGAAGACAACGTCAGCCTTGCGAAGGGGATCACCTACCGTCTTGAGGACGCTGGCCATGCCGTGGATGTGTTGTATGACGGCAGTGCTGCAGAAGACTATCTGACCAACGATCAGGCCGATCTGGTCATCCTTGATATCAACCTGCCAGGTACGGACGGGCTGTCGCTGCTCAAGCGGATGCGCGGGCGGGGAGATACCAGACCGGTGATCCTGCTCACCGCACGGGCAGATACAGAAGATCGCGTGACAGGCCTTGATGCGGGGGCCGATGACTACCTGATCAAACCCTTCGAGATGGCAGAGTTGGAGGCGCGCGTGCGGGCCCTGTTGCGCAGGCGGGACATTCCACAGCAACAGTTACGCACCTTCGGGCCGTTGCAGTTTGACCCCGCTGCGCGGCAATTATTCGATGGACAGACCGAGATCGACCTCCCTCGCCGCGAGATGTCGGTTTTTGAATGCCTCTTGGCGGCAGAGGGGCGCACTGTTTCGAAAACCGCCGTTCTGGATCACGTCTATGGCGTAGGGGCAGATGTCGAAGAGACCGTCGTCGAAGTCTATGTTTCGCGCCTGCGCAGTCGCCTAAAGCAACACGGTATCAATATCCGTACGCGGCGCGGCATTGGCTATCAGATGTCAGCCGGGACATGACCATGAAGTTGAAGTCCCTACGCGCGCGGCTCACCCTAATTATCCTGCCACCGCTTCTGGTCATCTCTCTCATCGCCGCTGCATGGCAATTCCGGACGACAACAGATCGCGCCGAAAACATTTTTGATCGGGGGCTATTGTCAGCGGCGCTCGCAATCTCGCGCGATGTGGCTTTGTCTGATGGCGACGCGATCAGCCCATCCACTCAGCGGCTCTTGAACGACACCTCCGGAGGGCTCATCTTCTATCACGTCTATGCGCCAGACGGGGTGTTCGTGACCGGCTACTCAACGCCGCCGGTCCTGCCAAACGTCCTTCCAGACGAGCCAACTGATCCGCAGTATTTCAACAGCACCTATCAGAGCGAAAAGGTCCGCGTATTGCGCTATCGCGATAGTACTGTCGTAAGCGGTGTGGCGGGGGTTTTCAGCATCACCGTTTGGCAAAGCGCGGATGTGCGCAGCAGCTTTGTGCGCGATGTCCTATCACGCTCCTTTGCTGTCATTACACTTCTTGTACTCAGTGTGGCGGTGGTGGTCTGGTTCGGCGTAGGGCTGGGACTGCGCCCCCTGCTTGATCTGGAGCGCGCTATTGCAAAACGCAGCCCAAGTGAACTTGAACCTATACGCCGTGCCGTGCCTGCAGAAGCACAGGGACTTGTAAATACGCTCAACGCGTTGCTAGACCGCATTTCGCGGCGGATCAGCTCTAAGGATGAATTCATCTCTAACGCTGCCCACCAACTCAGAAACCCCGTTGCGGGAGTGCTCGCGTTGGCTGAAGCCGTTGAAAATGCGCCAAGCCCGAAAGCCGCACAAAAGCGTAGTGCCGAATTGCTGCTTGCCGCTAGAGAAGCCAGCGATCTGACGAATAAACTTTTGTCGTTCGAACGGGCAAGCGGCACAGATATTCTATGTTCAGGGTTACCCATCGAACTCGGATCTTTTGTCCGCAACGTCGGCATCGCATTCCGTCAGCAACACCCCGAGTGTGATGTAGAGCTAATCTATGCCCTTCCCTCAGCGGATGTCATTGTGTCAGGAGATGCAACCATGCTGCATGAAGCTGTGCTGAACCTGCTCAGCAATTCAATCATCCACGGCGGAGCGGATCTGACACAGATTACACTGGATTTGTCACAGGACGGTTCAAATGCAATTCTGGTTATCAGTGACGATGGCACAGGCATACCTGCAGATCGACATATTGAAGCTCTCAGTCGCTTTTCCCAAGCGGGCGGTGGGCCAGGCAGCGGTCTGGGGCTACCCATCGCAAGCAGAGTGATGGAAAACCATGATGGGCGCCTGGAACTTCTGGAAAGTGCTACAGGCGCGTCGATCAAGCTAACGATACCTTTAGCCCGCTGATTAAATTATGACCCCATATATTATGAATTAGAAACAGACGCTTAAGGTTAGTTTTGACGACTGCCTTTAAGTATCCTCCGCCGCGTGATCGATACTAATATACGAAAGTTGACATATTACCAGTCAAGTCAGATCGCTCACTTTGGCTACGCATAAATGTCGGCGAAGCCAATCAAGCCATTGCCATCTGCCCTTTGCAGTGAATGTCAGGAAACGGCCCGACGTTCTTTACGCTGCTGAAGCAGCATTTGGAAAGCGGTCGTTGGTTGAGAGGACCGCGAGGTCGGCTTGGTCCGCATGTCGGGCCTTTCCAGCCGCGACGAATAACCTCTCGCAGATGGATAGGGCGTGCCCTAATAGGACACGCCCTGTGCCACGCTTCCAACTCTGCGTTAAAGCACTTTATCAACGACTGCCTTAAGCCGTGCCAACGTGCCGTCCACATCATACAATTTGTCCAACCCGAACAGGCCGATGCGGAAAGTACTGAAGCTGTCAGGCTCTCCCACTTGCAGCGGCACGCCCGCCGCGATTTGCATACCTTCGGCGGCGAAGGCCTTACCCGTTTTCACGTCCGGATCATCGGTATAGCAAACCACCACACCCGGCGCGCCGTAGCCGTCAGCCGCTACAGACTTCACACCCTTCTCGGCCATCATTGCGCGCACGCCATCGCCCAGCCGCCACTGCGCCTCTTTCAGGCGTTTGAAGCCGTATTCCTTGGTCTCGACCATTGTGTCGCGAAACACGCGCAGCGCATCTGTGGGCATGGTTGCGTGATACGCATGGCCGCCGTTCAGATAGGCTTGCATGATCGCGTGCCATTTTCCCAAATCAATGGCGAAGCTGTCCGATGTGGTTTCCGCCAAACGGGCCACGCCGCGCTCTGACAACATGACCAAGCCGGCACAGGGCTGCGCGCTCCAGCCTTTTTGCGGGGCGGAGATCAGCACATCCACACCAAGCGCTTTCATATCGACCCAAGCGCACCCAGACGCGATGCAATCCAACACCATCAGCGCGCCGACTTCATGGGCTGCGGCGGCCATCTCCTTGATGTAGTCATCGGGCAGGATAACCCCTGCGGATGTCTCGACGTGCGGGGCAAATACGACCTGCGGCTTTTGCTCACGGATCGCGGCAACCACATCTTCAATCGCAGCGGGCGCATAGGGCGCAGGCGCTGCATTTCCTTGGGGACGGGCCTTCATCACTGTCGTGTTCGCAGTCAGGCCACCAGTCTCGATGATCTGGCTCCAACGGTAAGAGAACCAGCCATTGCGCACCACAAGCACATCATTGCCGCGTGCAAACTGGCGCGCCACCGCTTCCATGCCGTAAGAACCGCCACCGGGAATGATCACGGCAGACTCAGCGCCGTATACTTCGCACAACAATGCATGAACATCGCGCATCACCTGCTGGAACGCCGCGCTCATGGAGTTGAGCGACCGGTCCGTGAACACAACCGAAAATTCTTCCAACCCTGTCGGATCTACTGTTTCAAGCAACGCCATTCTTCGTTCTCCATCCAATTCTTTACCAACTGCATAGAAACTGCGTTCCACGATAGCAAAGTCTATCTGAAAAAGAATGCGGGGATTCTTTTCACCCACTCTGCGTTTCGCTGCCAAAAGTTTCCTTTAGATCAAAGAGGACCGGCTAGTCGTTCCTCGCTCAGCAAGACATTCGCCTCAACCTCCCCTGCCCCAGGCAGTGTCATAATCCGCCGCCGCAGGACCCGTTCAAAATCCGGCAAATCGCGCGCGACAACCCTTAGGCGGTAGTCATACAGTCCCAGCACATGCTCCACAGTCTGAACTTCGGGGATCGCAGTGACCGCGCGTTCGAAATCATCAAGACTCACCCGACCGCGCAGGGCCAGCTTGACCCCGAGAAACACCGTTACACCAAATCCGAGCTTTTCTGCATCCAGACGCAACTGGCGGCTCCGGATGACTCCCGCCTCCTCCAGCCCCTTGATCCGCCGCCAAGTGGCCGGCTGGCTAAGCCCCAGCCGACGCCCCAAAACGCCGGTGCTTTGCCCCGCGTCCCGCGCAAGCGTCTTCAGCAACCGCCTATCAGTCTCGTCCAGCTCAATCATAGCGGCAGACCCTCGCTTGCTTTGATGCGTGCGACATGCATGAGCGCTTCGATCTCTGATATATGCGGCAGTGTGAGGATGGAGGCGCGGTAGATCTGCTGATAATGCGCCATGTCCCGCGCAATGATCGACAGGCGGACATCCACACGTCCCAGAAATGTCTGCAATTCGATCACCTCGGGCACTTTGCGGGCTTCGGCCATGAAGGCGTCAAAAGCGTTGCCTTGGGTCTTGTCCAACGTAATCCTGAGCGACACCTCGACAGCATACCCAAGCGCGGCCCAGTCGATCACGGCGCTGACACCCTGCACGATCCCCAGCTCTTGCATCCTTGCGATACGGCGTACGGCACGCCCCGTCGTCATACCTGCGCGCTCAGCCAGCTCTCCCTGGCTTAGGCTCGGCTCTGCCTGCCAGTACCGCAACAGTCTTCGATCCGCATCATCAAGCATGAATTATCCACCTATCGACAAATCGACGCATTAATTTCTTTAAATACGGCTGTAATATCATGTTCCGACGATAGCAACCGCCGTGATTTGCCCTATGGTCGCCCCCAGAACAAAACTGAAGGATAAAATCATGCGCGTTTATTATGACCGTGACTGCGACGTAAACCTCATCAAGGATGCCAAAGTGGCAATCCTTGGCTACGGCTCACAAGGCCATGCCCACGCTCTCAACCTGCGCGACTCTGGCGCGAAAAACCTTGTTGTCGCTCTGCGCGACGGTTCCCCTTCGCGCGCCAAAGCCGAAGGCGAAGGCCTTAAGGTTATGGAAATCGCCGAAGCGGCCGCTTGGGCCGATGTGATCATGTTCACAATGCCCGATGAGCTTCAGGCAGAGACATACAAAAAATACGTCCATGACAACATCCGCGAAGGCGCTGCCATCGCGTTTGCTCACGGCCTTAACGTACACTTTGGCCTGATTGAGCCAAAAGCAGGCGTTGACGTGATCATGATGGCGCCAAAAGGTCCGGGTCACACTGTGCGTGGCGAATACACCAAAGGCGGCGGCGTGCCTTGCCTTGTTGCTGTGAACCAGAACGCATCCGGTAAAGCGCTGGAAATCGGCCTGTCCTACTGCTCTGCCATCGGTGGCGGTCGCTCCGGCATCATCGAAACAGACTTCCGCGAAGAATGCGAAACCGACCTGTTCGGCGAACAGGCTGTTTTGTGCGGCGGTATTGTTGAATTGATCCGCATGGGCTTTGAGACACTGGTTGAAGCAGGTTACGAGCCTGAAATGGCCTATTTTGAATGCCTGCACGAGACAAAGCTGATTGTTGACCTGATCTATGAAGGCGGCATCGCCAACATGGATTACTCCATCTCCAACACAGCAGAATATGGTCAGTACGTTTCTGGCCCGCGCATCCTCCCTTACGACGAAACAAAAGCCCGCATGAAAGCCGTTCTGAGCGACATTCAAACAGGTAAGTTCGTGCGTGACTTCATGCTGGAAAACAGTGTTGGCCAGCCAACCCTGAAAGCGTCCCGCCGTGCAAACGACGAACACCAGATCGAAATCGTCGGCGGCAAGCTGCGCGACATGATGCCTTGGATTTCCGCAGGCAAAATGGTCGACAAATCAAAGAACTAATCGATTTAGTATATCAAAAACCAAGGCCCGGGATAACGCTCGGGCCTTTTTATATTGTGCATCGCTGACTTTACCGGATGCTCAACAGTCTTTCGAGCCTGTCTGCTGACGTGCAGACTGATCTCTTAGCCGTTTATCCACATCACGTTTACTGAAGATTGCGAAAGCCAATGCAGCGACAAACGCGACAATGGCCAAAGCGGCTGTGGGGGATGTCCAATCCATTCATTCGTTCCTCTCAACTTTGGTTAAAATTCACGCTTCACGTTTAGCCATGGGTTAGAACGCACCAGATCGGTATTTGTTCCCATTTATTTTGTGACGTGTGACAGCCCTTGCCCCCCTTGCCGCTTTACCCCTATCTGGACCGATGAACACATCCCCCCAAATTACTCCGCTCAGCTGGCTCATGATTGCGATCCTTGGCCTTACATGGGGCGGCACCTTCATGGTGACAGAAATCGCGTTGGCCGGTGGCATGCCGCCGTTCTGGCTGGCAGCCTCTCGTATCGGGTTTGCTGCGTTATTGATGAGCACAATCTGGGTCTTTATGGGCCGGCCTCTCTTTAAAGAGAAAACAGCCACAGCCGATAAATGTAATTTGCTGGTCATCGGCGGTCTTAGTTCTGCTGTCCCCTTTTCGCTGCTGGCGTGGGGGCAGCAATATGTGACGTCGGGATTTGCGGGCGTGTCGATGGCGGCTGTCGCCCTCATTGTCCTGCCGTTAGCCCACTTCACAGTGCCGGGCGAACAAATGACACCGCGCAAGACCGTAGGTTTCCTCATCGGGTTTGTCGGCGTTGTAATCCTGATCGGCGCGCAGGCCTTTCAAACCACTGGCGCTAGCTTTGAAACAGCCGGCCGTATTGCCTGTGTGCTGGCGGCAAGCTGCTATGCGGTCGGGTCAATTCTGTTGCGCCGCTTACCCGCCGCACATCCCATCGGTCTGGCCACAGTGTTGTTGATTGTCGGCGCAGGCCTGACGATTCCCATCGCCTTCATAATAGAAGGCCCCCCGCCCGTTCCATCGCCACATATTCTGGGTGTTCTGGTCTTTCTCGGGCTTGTGCCAACTGCGGGCGCAAACTTCCTGCGGGTGCTTGTAGTTCGCAGCGCGGGGCCTGTATTCATGTCACTGGTCAACTATCAGGTACCGGCTTGGTCTGTGATTTTGGGCGCAATTTTCCTCGGAGAGGCCCTGCCCAACTCTTTGCTTTTAGCAATGACGCTGATCCTGATCGGTGTAGGCCTAAGCCAGTACGGCGCCTTGCGACGGCTCTTCAAACGCTAGCGGCGCGTCCTTTGAGCCAAACAATACCGGTCTTACTAGCAAATCAGATACGAAAGTAAGGGGTCAGGTTTTGACAGCGTCTTCCACGGCCGCGACAACACTGCTCACTGCACGCTGCATCAGGCCTGCATCTTCATGCTCTGCCATGACCCGCACCAAAGGCTCTGTTCCGGATTTGCGGATTAACAAGCGTCCGCCGCCCGCCAGATCGCTCTCGGCCTGCGCGATCGCGGCTTGCACTTGCGCATCCTCCAGCGGCGTTTGCCCTGCGGCAAAGCGGACATTCTCCAGTAACTGTGGCACCGCCTCGAACTGGTGCATCAGCTCGGAGGCAGGTCTGCCTGCGCGGATCATCTCTGCCAGAAACTGCATCCCTGCCATCAACCCGTCGCCTGTGGTGGCGTAATCCGTCATCACGATATGGCCTGACTGCTCTCCGCCCAGATTGAACCCGCCCTGACGCATGCGTTCAACGACATATCGGTCCCCGACATTTGTGCGCTCCAACCGAACGCCACGCTCCGCCAGAAAATGCTCTAGCCCGAGATTACTCATCACTGTCGCAACCAGCGCGTCGCCCTTGAGCCGTTCATCGGCCTTCCAACGGGCTGCCATCAGCGCCATGAACTGGTCCCCGTCCCCGATTTTACCGTTCTCATCCAGCAAAATCACACGATCCGCATCGCCATCCAGACAAATACCCACATCTGCCCCATGCGCGACCACCGTCTCAGCCGCTGCCTGCGGCTGGGTAGAGCCACACCCGTCATTGATGTTATGCCCGTTGGGTGACACACCCACGGGGATCACTGTTGCGCCCAATTCCCAAAGGGTCATTGGGGCCACATGGTGCGCGGCACCGTTGGCGCAATCAATCACCACTTTCAGCCCGTCCAGACGCATCTGGCGCGGAAAGCTTGACTTGACCCGTTCGATATAGCGAAAGCGGCTGTCGTCGATCCGTTTGGCGCGGCCGATCTCCGGTGCGGCTGTCGGCTCCACTCCGGCGGCGACCAGCGCTTCGATTTCCGCCTCCACCTGATCGGACAACTTGAAACCGTCCGGCCCGAAAAACTTGATCCCGTTGTCCTGCGCGGGATTATGACTGGCAGAAATCATCACCCCCAGATCGGCACGCATGGAACGGGTGAGAAGCCCGACAGCCGGCGTTGGCACAGGCCCCAACAGCAGCACATTCATACCCGTTGAGGTCAAACCCGCCGTCAGGGCATTTTCGAACATATAGCCGGACAGCCGCGTGTCCTTGCCGATCACAACACGGTGCGCAGCGGATTCACCTTCGCGGCGGAAATACCGGCCGACAGCAGCCCCAATGCGCAGCGCCATTTCTGCGGTCATCGGGTGGATATTCGCACGTCCTCGCACACCATCGGTTCCGAAAAGCTTTGTCATATCATTCTCCTCCGGTGCACGCTCGCCAAAGGGCAAGCGCCTGTGCTGTCTCTGACACATCGTGAACCCGCGCAATTTGCACGCCCTGCGCAAAAGCTGCAAGAGCCACGGCGATTGATCCAGACGCCCGGTCGCGCGCTTGCGGTGCATTGCCGATGGTGCCGATGAAGCGTTTGCGCGACGCGCCCAACAACACCGGCACACCCAGACTGTGAAACAGGCTTAACCGAGCCAACAGGGCCAGATTGTGATCTTGGGTCTTTCCGAAGCCGATACCGGGGTCGACGATCATATGATCGCGCGCGATGCCTTGGCTCTCAAGCGCGGTGATCCGCTTTTCGAGAAAATCATATACGTCCAGCAATACGTCATCATAGCGCGGGTCGTTTTGCATTGTGGCGGGATCATCCGGCCCGTGCATGACACATACCGGCACACCAGCCTGCGCGGCCACACCAGCAAGGTCAGGGTCATAGGTAAAGCCGGACACATCATTCACCAGATCAGCGCCCGCATCAATTGCCGCAGCGGCCACAGATGCTTTACGAGTATCAACCGAGATGACACCGCCAAACCCAGCAGCCCGCACACCAGCAATAACTGGAACGATGCGCGCTATCTCTTCGTCATGCGCCACCGTCAGCGCACCCGGGCGCGTACTTTCGCCACCGATATCAAGGATTGTCGCACCAGCCTGCGCCATCGCAAGGCCACCAGCAACCGCATCCTCCGCTGCCGCGTGCAGCCCCCCGTCAGAAAAACTGTCGGGCGTTGCATTCACAATGCCCATGATGCGAGGCAGCTGGAAATTTTGCGGACGCGGCGCAACAAGAACATCTGCTGCGCTGCCCGGCAGATCTTTTGCCGGAATGACAAACGGAGCCTGCCCGCGCTGCAATACCTCAACATCAGCGAACCATCCCCATCCGCCCGCAAGGGTCAGGGCACCCTCGGGGCGCGTGATGTCACAGCTTACAATCGGTCGAAAATAGGTTTTTGTCATGGTCAGAGCGTCGCGGAATCCAATGACACAGCACGCAATGGGACGCATGCCTCTTGCGGGACATCAGCGCCGATTACAATCATTTCGCGCGCCTCGAACGTCGCTGCGAACCAAGCCGCAAGCGCTACGGCATCGCGCGGCTGCGCCGAAGGCGTATCCACACTGTCGAGCACAATTTTGGACGGTGCCCAGACGCAGGTTTGTCCATTTTTCATTGCCCAGTCGAGCTCGGTCCGGGTCTCAACGACCACACAGCGGTCATCGCGTGCGGCCAGCACCCATGCATTCTGTTCGATCGCCAGCAGATCAATCCGGCGTTGCGCCATCTTATGATCAACCTGTGGCGCGGGTACATCTGACGCACCGACACATAGAACCAAAGGGCGCCCCTGTGCGTGCAACTGATCAAGCCAGCCCTTCAGGTGAGCCGAAGCAATCGCTGCATTGCCGAGAAAGACCAATTCAGGATGAGGTGCTTCGCCGGGTGCCACTTCTGCGGGCGGGGCGCCGTCACGGGCGCGCACAATCTCGACCCCCAATGCACCTGGCCCGCGGTCCAGCTTTTCGATACGGACAAAGACGCGCATCGCTTGCGGCTCCAGCAGAATCCGCTCTGCCACACGCTCCGCCAATGTCTCTAACAAAGCCAGACGTTCAACCGCGAGCTCGGCTTGAATGGCCTCTGTCACACGATCGTAAGAAAGGATTCGATCCACATCATCATCAATCGGCCCACTAAGAGGCTGCACTTCGACGACGATGTTGAAACAGATGCGTTGCCGCACCCCCCGCTCGGCCTGAAAGGCGCCGATTTCGACTTCCACGGTATGATCGCGGACCGAAATACGGTCCAGCGCATCGGTCGTTGAAGTTGCTGCCGCCCGTTCGGATGGATGGGCGAAGGCAAGGCGGGTTTCGGATGACATGGGCGCGCTCCCGTCTGGTCTGCTACTGGCGCGTTTATACTGCAGTTTCCCCGCCGTCGAGGGCTGCATGCGCCCCACCATCACTGCTTTGCGTCAGTTGCTGGCTGTCCGAACACCGCGGCTGTAGAACAGGTGCACGCCAAATCGTGCGGTGTTGGTGAACTTACGGGCCCAGCTGGGGCGAACAGCCGTGGTGTGATAGAAGGTGGCGCCATTGGTGATATCGGGCGATCTGCCATCTATCGTGGCACGCGCAACTTTGGCTACGCGGGCATAGGCTGCATGCTCGGCAATCACTTCGGCACGCCCATCACAAGTATAGCTGAACTGGCACTGGTGCTTTTTGCCAGTGCCTTGATTGATGACGGCGCAGTAAGAATTCGGGAACCGAGCGGATTTGACCCGATTGCGGATCACTTCGGCTACGGCAAACTGACCTTTGACAGTTTCTCCACGCGCTTCGAAATACAGCGCTTCGGCGAGGCAATTGAACTCGGACGATCCGGTGGCCTTCGGTTGGCTTGCAAGCCACGCGCGGGAAAAGACAACATCCGGCACTGTACCTTTTTTGGCGGAGACAGGTGTCAGCACCGCCTCTGGCGAGGCAAGGCTGGCCATCCGTTCAACATCAACAGAAGCCAGACCGCGGGCTTCGATTCTGGCAAGATTCTGGGCCGCGCTGTTCGCCATGGCCCCGACAGGCACGACAGCAATCAGACAAGCAGCAAGGGCGAATTTCGTTGATCGTAGATTTTTCACTGACCACATGGTCACTTTCTCCGGCATCGTTATTCCAATGCCGCGCCTAGCCTGATTGCACTAATGCAACAAGCCGCGCCTCCCCGTTTGGGCAAGCTATTGCCTAATGGTTCCGCATCCTGTGGCTAACTGACGGGAATCTCACTGTATCTTGTCGGCGATTGCCAGCTGAGCCGCAGCGAGCCGTGCAACCGGAACGCGAAACGGAGAGCAAGAAACGTAATGGAAGCCCGCCGCACGGCAAAATGCTATCGATTCGGGGTTGCCGCCATGCTCTCCACAAACCGAAAGCGTGATATCCGGCTGGGCCATGCGGCCACGTTGTGCGCCGAGGGTCAGCAATTCTCCGACGCCGTCGTGATCCAATGTGTGGAAGGGGTCTTCGTCAAAAACGCCTTGTTGTACATAATCGGACATAAAGCGTCCCGCGTCATCGCGCGACAGACCATAAGTCATCTGTGTCAGATCGTTCGTGCCGAAGCTGAGGAAGGAACAATAGGGTGCAATCTCGCCCGCGCGCAAGGCCGCGCGCGGAGTCTCGACCATCACGCCAAGCCGGTAGGCAAAATCCACGCCACGCTCCTGGCGCACGGCATGGGCAACCGCATCGATGGCCGTTTTGACCAGTTCAACCTCGCGGCGCGCAGAAACAAGCGGGATCATGATCTCTGCCATGACGGAATCGCCGTTCTGGCTGGCGTCAACGATTGCTTCAAAAATCGCACGGGCTTGCATCTCGTAGATTTCCGGCACGGTGATACCCAAGCGCACACCGCGCAATCCCAGCATCGGATTGTATTCACGCATCGCCTCGATCCGCCGCGTCACATCAGAGCGCGGAAGGCCAAGCGCCTCTGCCAGCTCCCGTTGACCGCTTGCGTCCATCGGCAGGAATTCATGCAAGGGCGGATCGAACAGACGGATGCAAACGGGCGTGCCCTGCATAATCTGGAACAGCTGGGTAAAGTCTTCGCGCTGCATCGGCAGCAACCGTTCCAACACAGCGCGGCGTCCGTCGGACGTATCCGCAAAGATCATCTCGCGCATCACGGTCAGGCGACCGCGGTCAAAGAACATATGCTCCGTCCGGCATAGCCCGATGCCTTCGGCGTTGAAGTTGCGTGCGGTTTGCGCGTCTTGCGGAGTGTCGGCGTTGGCACGCACCTTGATGTCGGCACTATCGGTCGCCCAAGCCATCAGTTTCTTGAAATAATCATCTAACGCAGCTTCTTGCATCGCTGCCGCACCAGCCAGCACCTGCCCTGTGGAGCCGTCGACCGTCATCTCGTCGCCGGCATGAAACACGCGGCCATCTTTCGACGTGATCGTTTTATCGCGTTGATTGAAGACCAGACTGGAAGCGCCCACAACACAGGGCAGACCAATACCACGCCCGATCACCGCCGCGTGGCTTGTGATGCCGCCGCGTTCAGTCAAAACAGCCTTGGCCGCATGCATGCCACGCACGTCTTCGGACGACGTCTCGCGCCTGACCAGAATGCAGGACTCTCCGCGTGCCGCACTGGCCTGCGCTTCGGCAGAATCAAACACCAGACGCCCTGTTGCAGCGCCCGGGCTGGCTGCGATGCCTTTGCCCACGATGTCACGCTTTGCCGACGGATCAATCTGCCGGTGCAGCAGCTCAGTCAACAACCGTGGCTGCACCCGCATCAGTGCCTCTTCTCGGCTGATGATGCCATCTTCGGCCAGAGTTACGGCAATACGAACGGCCGCGCGGGATGAACGCGAAACCCGCACCCCGTCAAGAATGTGAACAACGCCGTTATCGATCGCGAATTCCACCTGCATCTCGGCGCGCAACCGGTGACGCATCAGGCTTGCGTAGGTCTTCAGCGTCTCGAAAGCTTCCGGCAGCTTTTCCTCCAAAGAGGGCCCGCGTGGATCGCGGGTCAGGTACAGCGCGTCCGAGGCGCCCTCAAGCGCGTCCCGCCCCTGACTTTGGCTCAGATAGCGGCCCGTTACCTGCGGCGCACCGGTTTCGCTGTCCACCAGTTGCAGAACACCAGAACCACATTTGCCCGCACCGACACCGAAAATCATCTGCTGGACAACCAACCCAAGGCCAGCATCTGCAGGCGCGCCTTTGGCCTGCCTCAGCAAACGGGCCGATGTACCGCTCCATGCGCGGGCCATCGAACGCAGAACCGCTGCGAGCTGAGTGCTGCGCAATTGCGGAAATTTCTCATCTGTTTCAAGCTCATAGGCCTCAAGCGTCTGCGCAAGCGCCGCGCGCCCCTCTCCTTCGACGTCGTCAAACATGTCAGGATCGAGACGGGCGACATTAATCGCATAAGATTGGATGAAACGTGTATAGATCGAGGCGGCTGCTTCTTCGCCCATGGTCTTGCTAAAGCTGGCAAACCTTGCATCGTTCATCCCGATGTTCAGCACAGCCCCCGGCCCGCCCCAATCCGGATCCTGACTGGAGGGGCGCACACACACCAACGCATCTTCGGGAAATTCGTCCATAACCGCGCTGACATCCGGCAATTCGCCCTGCGCGATACGTTCAATCGTCATGAAAGACAGTGCCACTGTCCGCGGCACAGGCAGGTCCAACCGCACAAGCCGCTGCAAACACTTCGCCCGCCCGCCGTGGGTCACCGTATTAATCGGCGCGGTCTGCGTCACAAGGGTGGTATCTGGATCATTCTGCACTGCGGCATCCTTCGATTTCAGATGCAGCATAGGCTGAATACAGCCCAGAGCAAGCATTTGCTCACCTGCTGGGCCGCAACGTCAAATGGCTGACAATCAGCCGTCGATCCGCGTCAAATCCGCGACAGACGTACACAACGTGCGGATACGGCTGAGCAGATTAAGACGGTTGCGGCGCACAGTGCTATTGTCGGTATTGATCTGCACCGCATCAAAGAACGCGTCAAGCGCGGGACGCAAATCTGCCATCGCCGACATAGCTGTGGTGAAGTCCTGCGCGGCCATAGCCGGTGTGATGACGGCCTCTGCGCTATCCAATGCGGCGAAAAGCGCACGCTCCTCATCCGTGTCAGCAAACTTTGCATCGGCACCAAACGAATACTCGACCCCGTCCGCCTCTTCCGCTTGGGAGAGGATGTTGTTGGCGCGCTTGAACGCCTGCAACAGGTTTTCGCCATCGTCGGTTTTCAACGTATCAGACAACGCACGGGCACGTTTGACCAGAAGGGTCAGATCGTCATTGCCATCCATCGCGATGCAGGCATCAATGATGTCATGACGGATGCCTTGATCCTTGAGGTAGACCTTCAGGCGGTCGTGCAGGAAGGCAAGCAGGTCGGCGTTGTCAGCATCATGCTGTGACGCATCCAGCACGTCATTTAACGGGATGGTAAGATCATTCTCAAGGGCAATCCGGATCACGCCCAAGGCCGCACGACGCAGCGCAAACGGGTCTTTGCTGCCTGTAGGCTTTTCATCAATCGCCCAGAATCCCGTCAGCTTGTCGATCTTCTCGGCCAGTGCCACAGCGACTGAAACCGGCGCTGTCGGCACATCGTCGGATGGTCCAAGGGGCGCGTAGTGCTCTTCGCTGGCTGCGGCGATATCATCGCTAAGACCTGCGGCCTGCGCATAATAGCGTCCCATCAGACCTTGGAGTTCGGGGAACTCATAGACCATTTCAGAAGACAGATCGGCTTTGGCAATTTTCGCGGCCTGCTCGGCAGCATCAGGATCAGCACCGACCATCGGGGCCAGTTCGCGGGCCAGCACGGCCATGCGTTCGATCAACTCTGCCTGCGTGCCCAGCTTGTTGTGGAAGGTCACGTTTTTCAGGTTTTCCACCCACGCGCCCATGCCCGCCTCGGATTTCGCGATCCGCAGATCGTTATCCCAGAAGAATTTGGCATCGGCCAAACGGGCGCTCAGCACTTTCTCATTGCCCGCAAGGATCGTCGCACCATCATCGGCGGTGGTACGGTTGGCCACCGTGACAAAGCGTTCAATCCGCCCCGTCTTGGGATTGCGTACGGAAAAGAACTTTTGGTGTTCTTTCATAGAGGTTTGCAGGACTTCTGGCGGCAAGTTCAGGAAATCATCGCCAATCCGGCCCATCAAAACCACAGGCCATTCGACCAGACCTGCGACCTCGGCGAGCAGACCTGCGTCTTCGACCACTTCGAGGCCGCTGGCAAAGGCCATATTGGTCGCGTCATGCCAGATGGCATCGCGGCGCTCTGCGGGATCAAGCACGACAAACGCGCGTTTAAGCTTGGCTGTGTAGTCGTCAAAGCTGTTTACCGTGATTGCATCCGGCGCAAGGAAACGGTGACCCCGTGTGCTTTTGCCAGATACGATACCATCGACGTCCAGCGGCACAACTTCGGCGCCATCCTCACGGCTGAGGATGCAGAGGATGGAATGCAGCGGGCGCACCCACTTCAGCGTGCCTGCCCCCCACCGCATGGATTTTGGCCATGGAAAATTGCGGATTGTCTGCTCAAGCACTTCGGCAATGATATCGGCCGCCGGACGGCCTTCCTTGGTAATCTTCGCGAACAAGATTTTGCCCTTTGGCGTGTCGCGTTCTTCCAGATCATCGCGCGTCAGGCCTGCGCCACGCAGAAACCCTTCGATGGCTTTTTCGGGCGCATCTGCCTTGGGGCCTTTGCGCTCTTCCACGGTCCGTGGGCTGGCATCCAGCAGGCCCTCAACCGTGAGGCACAAACGACGTGGCGTGGCGAAAGCAGCAGCAGATGCATAGGTCAGCCCTGCCTCTACCATGCCATCGGTCATCAGCTTTTTCAGGTCGTCCGCCGCACGTTTTTGCATGCGGGCGGGGATTTCTTCGGAAAAAAGTTCAATCAGCAGATCAGCCACTGGAATACCTCTGGTTTGCCGGATCGGCGTTATTGTGTTGGCTCGGATTGACTTGGCAAGGCGGGGCATTCCTCGCCTACAATTGTGCCATCATAGGCTTTTTCGCCACAATCGTTGAGTTCATGCCAGACATAGCCGCGCCCGTCGTCGGTGATGGCCACCACACGGTCCACGCCAAAATGCACGTTCTTTGCGCTTAGAAATGTCAGAGCAGTGCCTGCTTCGAGTTCGGCACCGATGGCTTCGGCGTCAAAGCAATCAAACCAGCCCGGCGCATTGCGCGGTGTCATGTCCTCGACCATCTGAAACGTCTCGGTCAACAAGGCAAGGCTGTAGGGCGTGGTGAAACAAGCGCGGTAGCGGATAGGCGAGCTTTCGGCGTCAATGGCCCGATACCCCTCAAGCGGGATCGACTCAGGTTCACCGCTGGAGAGCGACATCAACGAAATGCCGTCCGCTGGCGCGTCCACCTCTTGGTAAAAACCGTAAATCTGCAAGTAGTACAAAGCCGCACCTGCGATCAGAGCAGAGACCATAATAGCAATCCCAATTATTTTGCCGCTCATGTGCGGGTTCCTGTCAGGTAAGTCATGCCGCATCCTCGCGCCAGCCGCCGGCGCGTGTCTGCACAAATGCATCCGCGCACATCTTTGTCAGCGCACGCACGCGCCCGATATAGGCCTGACGTTCAGTCACCGAGATAACGCCGCGCGCATCCAGAAGGTTGAACATGTGGCTGGCTTTAATGGCTTGATCGTAGGCCGGGTGTGCCATCACAATGCGCTTGCCGGTTTTGGGGTCCTCATGGACCTGATCCAGAATGGCTTTGCACTCGGCCTCGGCCTCTTCGAAGTGGCGCAGCAAAACTTCGGTGTTGGCCACATCGAAGTTCCACCGCGCATATTCTTCTTCGGTCTGCTTGAAGATATCCCCATAGCTCAGCGGGATAGGCGCATCGGGATCATTGAACGGCATGTCCATCACGTGATCTGCCCCGAGAATATACATGGCAAGACGTTCCAGCCCGTATGTCAGTTCCCCCGAAACCGGATGACAGTCGTGCCCGCCGACCTGCTGGAAATAGGTAAACTGGCTGACTTCCATGCCGTCACACCAGACTTCCCAACCAAGGCCCCATGCGCCAAGTGTCGGGCTTTCCCAGTCATCCTCGACGAAGCGAATGTCATGCAAAGCCATATCCACACCAATCGCCTCAAGCGACCCGAGGTATAGCTCTTGCAGATTGGGCGGGCTTGGTTTGATCAGCACCTGATACTGGTAGTAGTGCTGCAAACGGTTGGGGTTCTCGCCATAACGCCCGTCAGTCGGACGGCGCGATGGCTGGACATAGGCGGCGGCCCAGGGCTGGTCACCCAAACTGCGCAGGGTTGTTGCAGGGTGAAAGGTCCCTGCCCCGACTTCCATGTCGTAGGGTTGCAGGATCGCGCAGCCGTGGCGTGCCCAATAGCTCTGCAACCGCAGAATAATTTCCTGAAACGAACGGGGTGTATCGGCCATCTCGGTGTCCTTTGCCATTTGGCGCTCTTACTATGGTGCAGGCGGCCAAGGGTCAATCAGTGCCGACACGGCATAGGGCTGAACTACGCTCAAACTGAAATGTCCGTGAAACAGGTGCTTCTCATATGGGAATCACAGCAAAATACTGTTTATGTGCCGAAAAGTAACTTTTTGAGAGCTGACCTTCTGATGCTGCGAATTTTGACGATCTGTCTGGCCACCCTTTTCCTGGCCTATACGAGTACTGCCCGCGCCCAATCCAATGATCCAAACGAAGTTGTTTGGGTCCAGATTGAAGCACAGCAATCGCTCGCACGTGCAACGGATCGCGCGCGCGCCTACACAACCCTGTTGCAGGATGTGAACGGGTTTGCCGTCGGGGGCGGCTGGTACGCCATCGTGGTCGGACCGTACCGCCGTGCGGACGCTGAGATCGTTCTGCGCCAGTACCGAAATGACGGTCTGATCCCGCGTGACAGCTTTATTCAGCTTTCTAACCGTTTGCGCCAACAATATTGGCCCGTTGGGGCGAATGTCCTTGGCACCGGGGCGGTTGATGCACCTCAAAGCACTGTTCCAGAGCGAACCGAAACACCCGAAGCCGAGGCTCCACAAATAGCCGAAGTTGCCCCCACCCCAGAGCCGGAGCCCGCGGATGAAACCCCTGCGCAGGCTCAACGCTCCGAAGCGGCCCTGAGCCGTGATGAAAAGAAAGACCTGCAAAAGATGTTGCAGTGGGCAGGCTTCTATTCCGCTGCGATTGATGGCGCTTTCGGACGCGGTACGCGCAATTCGATGGCGGCATGGCAAGAAGCCAACAATTTCGAGAAAACCGGCATACTGACAACCTTGCAACGTGATGAGCTGGAAAAACAGTATAATGCCGTTCTGCAAGGATTGGGTCTGGAAACCGTGCGCGATGCACAAGCCGGTATCGCGCTGACATTGCCAACCGCCGTTGTCGCGTTCGACCGCTATGAGCCCCCCTTTGCACAGTACAAACAAACCGGCGACATTGATGCGCGGGTCCTTCTTATCAGCCAGCCCGGCACGCAGGACACGCTATTCGGCCTTTATGAAATCATGCAAACGCTTGAGATTGTGCCGTTGGACGGCCCACGCGAACGGAACAAATCCAACTTTACGCTGGTGGGTGAAAATGGCCGCATGATCAGCTATACAGAGGCCTCTCTGGAGAACGGCGAGATAAAGGGTTTTACCCTGATCTGGCCCGCTGGTGACGAAGAGCGCCGCCGCCGCGTGCTGGCAGAAATGCGCAGTAGCTTTGTCCGTATGCCCGGCGTCCTCAGCCCCTCTGCGGGCAACACATCCCAACAGTCCATTGATCTGCTGTCAGGTTTGCAGATCCGCAAACCCAAGATGTCCCGCTCCGGCTTTTTCGTGACGCAAGGAGGGGACGTAGTGACAACCTCTGGCGCTGTGCAAAGCTGTTCACGGATCACGCTGGACGGGGATACCGATGCGCAAGTGGTTGCGGACGACACAGCGCGCGGTGTGGCGCTTTTGAAACCCACAGTGCCATTGGCCCCGCTGGCAGTGGCCAGCTTCGCCGCGCAGCCCCCCCGCTTGCAAAGCGATGTGGCTTTGGCAGGTTATTCCTTTGAAGGGGTGCTGAGCGCCCCCTCCATGAGCTTTGGCACGCTGGCCGATGTGCGCGGCCTTCAAGGTGAGGCAAATATCAATCGCCTTGCGATGACCGTGCGCGCAGGCGATGCGGGCGGTCCTGTGCTGGACCGTACAGGCGCTGTGATCGGCATGCTGACCTCACAACCGGAAGGCGGCCCTGTGCTGCCCGACGGAGTGGGTTTTGCCCTGAATGCGCAGACGGTTATCGCCGCAAGCACAGATGCCGGCATCAAACTGCCCGCCCCTGCGAAAGATGGCGCAGAGAGCCTGACCGCCTTTCAGCTGTCCGAGAAAGCAAGCGGTATGACAGTGCTGGTAAGCTGCTGGGAATAATTCAAACCTGCTGAAGCACCTCATCACAACAACAAGGCCGGAGCGTTCGAATCTCCGGCCTTTTTCGTGGGTTCAGGTATCAGGCTTTGAGCGCAGGTGTGATGTAGATCAGCGTTGGACCGTCTGCATTGAACGCCTCTTTTACCGCGGTTTGAAACGCTCCAATCGTCTGCGGCGCGGCCGCTTTTGCGCCAAAGGCCTCGGCCAGTTTGCAGAAATCGGGGTTACGGGCCACCACGGCGTTCGGCGCAATCTGGGCGCGCACCATGCTGTCTTCTATCTCGGCCAGTTTGCCATTGTCCCACAGGATAATCGGCAGGCTCAGCCCCAGCTCGACGGCGACGCCCAGTTCCTGCATTGTATAATGAAACCCGTAGTCTCCGATGATCGCCAGTGTCGGCGCGCCTTTTCGCGCAATCGCCCCGCCGATCGCAGCAGGCGTGGCATAGCCCAACGTGCCAAAGCCATAAGGGTGATGCCAATGGCCGGGGCGGTCCATATCCCAGACCTCTTTGGCCACGTAGGCAAATTGGGTCATGTCGGAATAGATCATAGTGTCTTGCGGTATTGCCTCGCGCAGCGCGTCACAAAGCGGCACAATCCCCGGACGCTCTGCGTCCGTTTCCGCGCGCCAGCGCGCGCGGGCAGTAGCGAGCTCTTCAACCGTCCAGTCAAACCGCATGGGTAGGTCATCGACCATAGCAAGCTCGCGAAACACGCTGCGCGCATCTGCGTTGAACCGATGTGTGTTACCTGCCGTGTCCGAAAGAACCTCAGGATCAATATCAATGCGCACAAGCGTTGCGTTTTGCCCCAACCTGTCACGCCACAGATCAACCTCGGCCAGCTCTGTCCCGACAGCGATCACCAGATCAGACTGGGCAAAGATCGCAGCGCTATCGGGCCGCGCCAGTGTGCTGCCAAACAGATAAGGATAATCCGACCCGACAATCCCGCGCCCTGCATAGGTTGTGAATACGGGGATCGGGCAGCGAGCAAGCATTGCGCGGATATCGTCTGATCCACCTTTAGCACCACCGCCAAGCACCAACAGGGGGCGTTTAGTTTTGGAAATCATCTGTGAGATGTCGCGGATCACGACAGGATCTATTTGCGCGGTACCATCGCTCAGACCAAGATCACCTGCGTCATGGGCAACGGCCTGCCCTTCCAGCACTGAAATAGGCACCTGAATGTGCTTGGGTCGCGGGCGTTGGCTGTGCATCTCTTGAAAGGCGCGGTTGACCAACTGGTAAGCCGCCTGCGGTGTTGTTGCCTCAAGCGACCAGTCACAAACGGTATCAGCCGCAGCGCGTTGATCTTTCATCTGGTGCAATTGCCCACGCCGCGCTGATGTTTCATCCAGACAGCTTGAGATGACCAGCATGGAAACAGAATCGCTATAGGCTTGGCCCATCGGTGTCATGATATTACACAATCCAGGGCCGGTAATCACATAGGCCACACCGGGCTTGCCGCTTGCCCGGGCATAGCCATCGGCCATAAAACCTGCGCCCTGTTCATGGCGCGCCAACACGTGGGTAATCCCAGCTTCTTCGATGCCACGGTACATTTCCTGATTGTGAACTCCGGGAATCCCGAAAATCACATCAACCCCGCGCGCTTTTAGCATGTGGGATATCTGCGCGCCCAGCGGACGGGTGGGTGTATCGGGCATCAGGCTCTCCAGAAATTGACGGTAAAGATGACATAAACCACCATGAGCTCCAGACGACCGACCAGCATGGCCACCGTCAGAATCCATTTGGCGGGGTCGTTGAGCGTGGCGAAATTACCAGCCGGTCCAATAATATCGCCCAAACCGGGACCAATATTGGCCAATGCAGCCGCTGCGCCCGACACAGAAGTCACGAAATCAAGACCGGTCATAGACAGCGCGACCGAGATCACGCCCAATGACAGGATGAAGAAAACAAAGAATGACATCACTGACGACAAGACTTCCTCGCTGACCGGTCTGCCATCGTAGCGCGGCGTGAATATCCCGTGCGGAGATCGGATGCGGCGCAGCTGTGCGCGGATCGAGGCAAATAGAAGCTGGTAGCGGAACACCTTGACCGAACAGGCGGTGGACCCCGCGCAGCCCCCGATCAGCCCCATGAAGAAGAACAGCGCCACCGCAAAGCTGCCCCACTGCATATAATCAACTGAGGCATAGCCAGTGCCAGAGATAATGGAGGTCACGTTAAACAGCGCCTCGCGCACCGCCTGTTCGTTGTCCAGATGCACGCTTTCTTCAAGCAGAATGATCAAAAGCAGCACCAGCACGAAGATGGTCAAAACAAACCCGCGCACTTGCGGATCGCGGTGCAACGCCATCGGGTTGCCGTTGATCAACTGGACGTAGCGGACGAACGGCAGCGCCGAGAGGATCATAAAAAGGGAGGCGACATATTCAATCGGGCCGGTAAAGACACCGAAAGACGCGTCATAATTCGCAAAGCCGCCCGTTGAGATCGTGGTCATCGCATGTGCAGTTGCGTCAAACACATTCATCCCGAAGTACAGGTAGGTGAGCGCACAAATCAGAGTGAACAGAACATAAAGACCCGAAATCTGCGTGGCGATCTGCCCCGCGCGAGGCAGGATTTTACCTAGGGTATCAAACCCTTCGGATTTAAAAATCTGCATGCCTCCGACGCGCAGTTCCGGTAGGAAAACCATGGCGACCACAATGATGCCAATGCCACCCAACCACTGTAAAATGGCCCGCCAGATCAGCAAACCCTTAGGTAACTCATCCAGCCCGGAAAACACGGTACCACCAGTTGTGGTCATTCCCGACATGGCCTCGAACACGGCATCAACCAGCCGCGCGTCTGTTTCACCAAGGATAAATGGAAGTGCGCCAAAAAGAGGCAGCGCCACCCAAACCGATGTGGTGAGCAAAAAGGTCTGCTGAATGGTCAGCCCTTCTTTCACGCCACTGGCACAGGCCAATGCAATTGCCGTGCCGCCCAGCATGGTGATGACAGAGCTTTGCAGGAAGACCGGCCACTGCCCACGGCCTTCGGCCAAATCAACCAGCAAAGGCACCAGCATGGCAGCGCCCAACACGGCCACCAACAGGCCAATTACATATCCAACAGGGCGCAGGTCCATTGCGCAGGGTTGGCGCGGGCGGCCGTCAGTGTCAAGCAACCGCGCACCTACAAGGCCCCAAAAACGCAAAAGACCCGCCACGTCACCCTTTGAGGATCTGTGCACGGGCCTTTTAGTGATGCGTTAAAGATCAAACGTAGAAGAGATCCTTAAAAACATGAACCGTGATGTCTTCGCGCTTGATGCCCAGCGCTGCCAGTTCTTCGTCAGACTTGGCTTCCAGCATTTCGATCTTACGAGTGCGCGAGGAAGCGTCAGCAGATTTCGCCAGACCGGAGCCAATGCTTGTAAACATGGCAGCTACCAGTTCCAGACCACGACGCGCGGTCAGGAATGGGGCAGATGAAATGCTTTGGCCACGGGCGGGGATGCGGGCGGCGAAGTGCTCGGATGCGGATTGATAGGTCATTTGATATGCCTTCAGTTATTCTTTCAACAAGGGATCATTCCCTTGCTTCAGGAGATAGGCTTCGCTGCAGTGCAGCACCACCTTCAAAACTGCATAGCCGCTGCGCGTTTTATGCATTTGTCTTGCGGGCCTCATGAGAACACGGATCACTTCACCAACAAAAATGGCCGCCCACAATGGGACGACCATCAACGTTCAAAGATTGCGTATCGATTTAACCTACGTGGAACAACGTGTTAAACAGCTTTGGGTCAAGGCTGGCTTGCGCGAATGTCGGGCCTTCGGTCAGGACGCTTACCGCGTCATGACTGTGCAGGCTTTCCTGATGGCTCGCGACAACGCGGAAATCGGATATACGCTCATCAGCCAATAATTGCTCACAGAACAGGCGCGCGGCATCCTCGACAAAGATCGGATTGGCCGCGTTCAGCTCTGCGAAGGCTTGCTCATCCTCGCGTTTCACCATGACCTGGGTCTCTGTCGGGACAGCACGGCGGCATGCCTCGATAAGGTCTTCGAACCACAGGCAGTTTGCGCCATCCTCAAGCAAAACGGAAATCCGCGCGACAGAGCGTTGCGAATGCGGCGTTGCAAGCTGGTTGCGTGTGGCGCGCGCGTGCTCTGACAGCTCAAGGGAGCATGGGCATGTGCTGGAATAGACAAAATCAAGGTGGATAATCTGTTGGCGGACGCCAGCCTGCTCTACCAGTTCAAGCGCAACGTCATAATATTGGTAGCCCTCCAGCCCTGACCGCAGGCTAGAAATCTTCATCGGAAATGAAAAACGCATCTGAATGCGCGCATCAAAGCTTTCCAGATCGGTGATGTAGTCATCCAGCGCCGCTTCAATCACCTTGAAGCTAAAGGTCTGCTCCGCGTGCTTGTAAAAGCTCCGCATGATGCGGGACATGTTGATGCCCTTTTTGTCCGCATCAAGGCTGACCGTTCCCGTCACCGAAGTTTCGAGCGTGAGCGGACCATTATCACGTGTCTCAAACTGTACCGGAAGGCGGAAGTTGGAGATGCCGACATGCTGAATTTGCTGCTTTGCGCCTTTGATCAGGCTAGAAGGACCATTCTGAAGATCAGGAAGGCTCTCTTTGTAATCCGGCTCAATCTCAAAATCAGCGGGGTATTCACGCTCGAACAAAGGATACGCTTCACCACCTTTCAGGAGTTGAACAATCGCCGGATCCAGTGTGGCCAGATCGGCTTTGTCAGCAGAAACAGCCCATTGGCGCAGTGTTTCAAGCGCAGCCTCGGCCGCTGAACGGTCCGGTGTCGGAGTGATCGGTGTTGCGATATTCATGGGTCGGCCCCCTTGTAGGTCAGGAGCCATATGTAGGCGTCCTGACCCATATTGCCAAAAAAATATTTGTATTAAACGGGGAAATAATACCGGGCGGCCTTTAATTGATGCTGTCCAGCGCCTGCCGGATGTCGGCAATTAGATCGCTTTCATCCTCAAGACCCACACTCATTCTTACCAGACCCGGCGTAATACCCAGAGAAATCTTCTGCGCGTCCGGCAGGCGCTGGTGGGTTGTGGTGGCCGGATGGGTCACGATTGTCTTGGCATCGCCAAGGTTGTTGGAGATGATCGCGATCTCCAACGCATTGAGAAACTTGAACGCGGCTTCCTTGCCGCCTTTGACATCCAGTGCCAGCACAGTGCCCCCTGCCCCCATCTGACGCTGGATCAGTTCATTCTGCGGGTGGTTATCCAGCCCGGGGTAAATCACCTGCTCCAACGCGGAATGCCCGGCCAGCGCACTGGCAATACCCATTGCGGAAGCCGCTTGCGCGCGCACGCGCAGCCCCATGGTTTCCAACCCTTTCAGCATGATCCACGCAGTAAACGGCGACATAGAGCCACCTGTGTGCTTCATGTAGGGTTCGACTGTTTTGCGAATGAATTCTTTGCTGCCAAGGATGACACCGCCCAGCGCACGGCCCTGACCGTCAATATGTTTCGTGGCAGAATAAATCACCACATCCGCGCCTTGTTCGAACGCACGCGAAAAAACAGGCGTGGCAAAGACGTTGTCGATCAGCACCAGCGCGCCCTTTGCGTGAGCGAGCTTTGCGACGGCTTCGATGTCGATCACCTCAAGCGTGGGATTGGAGATGGATTCAAAAAAGACTGCTTTTGTGTCGCTGCGGATCGCCGCTTCCCACTGGGCCAGATCGGTGCCATCGACAAACGTCACCTCAACGCCGTAGCGGGTCAGGATGTCCTCCAGCACATACAGGCACGATCCGAACAAGGCGCGCGAAGACACCACGTGATCTCCTGCCTTCAGCATCGACGTCAGCGCGCCAGAAACTGCAGCCATACCCGACGCCGTTGCAAAAGCATCTTCAGCACCCTCAAGCGCCGCAATCCGCTCTTCGAACATCTTGACGGTAGGGTTGCCATAGCGCGCGTAGATGAATTCATCCTCACCGGACGCGATAAATCTCTGTTCGGCGTGTTCGGCACTTTCGTACACGAAGCCCTGTGTGAGAAAAATAGACTCGGACACTTCGCCGTATTGGCTACGCCGTGTGCCTGAATGGACAGCTTTGGTGCCGGGTTTCCAAGTGTTACTCATGATCATCTTCCTTTGCACACAGTCAGTGTGACCTTTTGTGCGCCCGAAATGCGGGGCCGGGCACAAAAAAACCCCAAACGCGGTCAAGCGAAAGGGGGCTTTCATCCTGACCTTTTAGCGGAATCTTTAACGTGGCCCGCAATCCGGTAACAAATCGCCACAGCGCTGAATTATGCCAAAGCGCGATGCAGGTCAAGCAAAGCCCGCCTCCCTTGCCCCGCGTGCAAAAACCGGCAAAGTGGCAGATGTACTCATCGCAAGGGCGACAGACATGAACGCGCCCATTGCTCTATTCTACTGGCCAACACCAAACGGCTGGAAAGTCTCTGTTTGCCTTAAGGAAATGGGTCTGCCCTACACAACCCATCTGATTAATATCGGCAAGGGCGACCAGATTGCACCGGATTTTCTGAAAATCGCGCCAAAAGCTGACCCGCCCCAAGATATCCCCTATGCGAAAGATCGCTACCGCGCTGAAACAGCACGGCTTTATGGCGTTCTGGACCGACAACTGGCGCAACATGAATATGTTGCAGGCGATTTTGTCTCGATCGCGGATTTTTCGATTTTGGGATGGGCATCGCTGTGGGAAGGCCAGCAACAAGCACTGGAAGACAAACCTCACATGGCGCGATGGCTTGATCTGATGGGACGGCGAAAGGGCGTACAAGCAGGTGGCGCCCTGTTCGCCGAGCTGCGCGGCTAAGCTATTCCACCACCGATCATTTGGTGCACATTAATTATCCGTAAAGCTACTACTCAGTGCGCAGGGTCTTCGTCTTCTTCAATGACATATGGCTGAAGCTGGGCGAATTGCCAGAACAGGAAGGCCATCAAAGCCATCGGAAAGCCGAAGGTTTCAAGCTTGACCCACGCATCGGTCGACATTGTCCGCCAAATAAATTCGTTTGCAACCGCAAGCGTCAGAAAGGCACCCGTCAGGCGCTTTGTCAGGATCATCCAACCCTCGTGCTGCATGGGCAACATATCCGCCATGACAAATTCCAACCAAGAGCGCCTGCGCAAAAGCCCCACCCCGAGAATCGTGGCCAGCAGCCCGTAGACGATTGTTGTCTTCATCTTGAAAAACCGCTCGTCGTTGAACCAGGCGGTCAGGCCACCAAAGAAGATCACCATAAATGCTGTGAAAACCTGCATCCGGCTAAGTTTGCCGGTAAGCGCCCATAAAGTCGCCATCGCGACCAGCAGGATTGGCACAAAGATCACTGCCGCCACAATAAACCCGCTGTATTCCGTTCCGCCAATCGTGAACGTATCTTCCTTGATCTTGATATAAAGGACAAAGAACGCAAGCGTGGGGCCCAGTTCCAGCACCTGATTCAGGATCGGGTTAATCTCACGCTTGTTCGCCATCACTAGCCTCCGAATTCTACTATTACAGCGCCGACAGCAATCAACGACATCAACGCGATCCGGCGCGGGCCGACTGTTTCTTTAAGCACCAGCCACCCGATCAAGGCAGCAAATACTGTTGAAGTCTCTCTTAATATGGCGGCTTCGCCGACCTTATCCAGACGAGTGGCCAACATAATTGAGCCAAAACTGAGAAAAGCGATCACGCCACCGAATACGCCGCGTTGCATCAACGGGCCGACTGCAGGCGCATCCGGCATCGCGCGCCATCGCCGCAATGCAAGGATTGGAAATAGAAACCCGTCGATCATGAAGAACCACGCAAGGAAGGTGAACGGATTGCTTGTCGCGCGTATACCATAGGCATCGTAGGTCGTGTAAAGCGCTACAAAAAGCCCCGTCACCACCGCAAGCCCAAGCGCGACATTCAGTGTTTCACGCTCTGAAACCAGATACATCATGTTGTACAAGGCCAGCCCGAAAATACCCGCCATCAAAACGGCCACACCGAACCATTGTGTACCGTTAAACACCTCACCAAAGAGGAAATAGGCGCCGATCACCGTGAACAGCGGCCCCGTACCGCGGACAACCGGGTAAACAACCGTATAGGCGCCCTTGGTGTAGGCGGCTGCTTGCAGCAGTTTATAGAGGGAATGGATGACCCAAGCGCCCGCAAAAATGGGCCACATATGCGGTTCCGGCCACGGCACGACAAACAGTGCAAAGGGGGCAGCCATCAGGCAATAGGAGCCGTCAATAGCGCCACGGGTCAGCCAAGGGTCATGGCGCCCTTTTTGCAGCGCACCGAATACCGCGTGCAAGAACGCCGCCATAAGGGCAAGAACCAAGGCAACGCTATGCCCTGCCTCTGTCCCCTCGATGCTTAAAAGCCAATCGGTCATGTACGGTGCACTTAGCGATCCAGCCCTGTCAGTGCATCCGCAAATTCTTGTGGGTCAAAAGGTTGCAGATCATCGATCTGTTCACCTACGCCAATGGCATGGATTGGCAGGCCGAACTTATCCGCCAGCGCCACAAGCACACCGCCTTTGGCTGTCCCGTCAAGCTTGGTCATCACAAGGCCCGAGACATCAGAGATTTCCTGAAACACCTTTACTTGGTTCAGGGCATTCTGCCCCGTTGTCGCATCCAACACCAACAGCGTGTTATGCGGTGCGTCCGGATCTTTCTTGCGGATGACACGCACAATCTTTGCCAGCTCTTCCATCAGGTCACCACGGTTTTGCAACCGCCCTGCGGTATCAATCAGCAACAGGTCTGCGCCGTCCGCCTCTGCGCGGCCCATTGCATCAAAGGCAAGGCTGGCCGGATCAGACCCTTGCGGCGCAGTCAACACCGGAACCCCTGCCCGTTCGCCCCAAACCTGCAATTGTTCTACCGCAGCAGCACGGAACGTATCGCCCGCCGCGATCACAACCTTCTTGCCCGCTGCGCGGAACTGGCTGGCAAGCTTGCCAATTGTCGTCGTCTTACCCGACCCGTTGACCCCGACAACCAATACTACCTGAGGTGCCTTTGCATACAGCGGCAACGGCTTTGCGACAGGCTCCATGATGCGGGCAATCTCGCTGCTCATCAGGGCCTTGATTTCTTGCACGGACAGTTTTTTGCCCAACCGGCCCTCTGCCATGTTGGCGGTCACGCGTAGCGCTGTATCGACGCCCATGTCCGAGGCAATCAACAGCTCTTCCAGCTGCTCAAGCATCGCGTCGTCCAGAACGCGGCGCACAACGGGGGCTGCATCACTGCCGCGTCCCATCAGGCGGCCGAGAATGCCGCGTTTTGGCGCTGCGGACTCTGGCGCTGCTTCGGACAGGATCGGCGCGACCGGTGTCAACGTCGTGCGCAACGTCTCTGCTTCTTTCTCGGCGGCGGCTGCCTCCGCCTGACGCGCGGCCTCTTCTTCAGCGCGTTTTGAAGCTTCTTCTTCGGCACGCTTCGCAGCAAGTGCTTCTTCAGCAGCTAGGCGCGCCGCCTCCTCGCGTGCCTGGCGGTCCTGTTCGGCCTGTGCTGCTTCGGCAGCGGCCTGGGCCGCTTGCGCCGCCTCGGCTGCCTTGCGTCTTTCATCTTCCTCAGCGGCTTCGGCGGCTACCTGCGCTTGCTTTGCGGCGTCAGCTTTGGCGCGTGCGTCTTCCACCGCCTGTGCAGCGGCTTTTGCTTCGGCGGCGCGGCGCTGCTCGTCTGCCTTACGCTTTTCTTCCACTTGCCGCGCTGCTTGCTCTGCCGCTTCGCGCTCCTCGCGCAGCCTTGCTTCTTCTGCCGGGTCAGGTTCAACTGCCTCAGGCATTTCCTCGACCGCCTGCGCAGGGGCGTCCATCACTTCGTCTACGGGTAATACATCGGCTTCGGCTTCTCCGCCGTCGCTGACAATAGCCTCAAGCCCCTCGTCAATCTTGGACGAGGATTTGAACAGACGGTCTTTGAGCTTTTTGAAAAACGCCACGCGAGGGTCTCCGGCTTGTGCTTCTTACCTGATCTAACCCCTTGAGGCAGCGGATGGAAGGGTGTGCGATTGACAACCGTGCCAGAGCGCGCCACCACAACCATATGCGCCTTGTTGCTTTCTTGTTGTTTACTTTTTGGGCGGGGTCCGCGCTGGCCGATCCGCGCGCAGGCCATTGTAGCAGCGGCAAGTGGGGACACGTGCAATGCATCAGGCCCGATCACTTTGTATATGATACCTGCAACGCGATTGAGGTTTTCTCGAAGAGGCACGGCTTGGACAGCGGTTTTTTCGCGCGCCTGATCTGGCAGGAAAGCAGGTTCGATCCTAACGCGCTGAGCCATGCCGATGCACGTGGCATTGCGCAATTCATTCCTTCGACGGCCCTGCTACGGGGTCTCAAAGATCCCTATAACCCTGCTGATGCATTGGAGCATTCCGCGCAGTATCTGGCAGAAATGGTGCGCCGCTATGGCAACGAAGGTATGGCCGCCATTGGTTATAACGGCGGCGAACGGCGTGCCGAGGGCTTTCTTGAGGGCAAGGGCCTAGCGCCCGAAACCGTCAACTATGTACCGATCATCACTGGCCTGAACGCCGAACAATGGCGCGATGCGCCACCGAAGGATCACGATTTCCGTTTGGCGCCAGACAAAGGTTTCTACCCAGCCTGTAGCGAAATGGCGCGCAACCGGCGCCTGACGCCTCTGAAACGGACTAAGCCTGCGCCGCCACCGGTTAAGCCGTGGGGCGTTCAGCTGGGATTTGGCACGTCTCAAAAAGCCGCGCGCGCCAAGATCAAATCGCAAACGGCCAGTTGCCGCGCGCAGGTAGGGCGTGAAAAGCTTGATCTTATCTACGTAAAGAACCGCGTTTCGGGCAAAAAGGGCTATTTCTTTGCGCGTATTGGACGCAACACCCGCGATGGCGCTCAAGACCTGTGCAAAAGCCTTAAGCGCCAGCGGTGTTCGTGCCTTGTTGTCCAGAACAAGTAGACCCGCGAGGCATTAAACCTCGTCCGGGAAATGCTTCATGGTCAGACGGATGGGGTTAGGCGCCGCCTGCCCCAGACCGCAAATAGACGCATCAACCATTGCGGATGACAGTTCTTCCAGCAGCCCTTGATCCCACCGATCGGCCTGCATCAGCTTGACCGCTTTTTCGCACCCGACACGGCAGGGCGTGCATTGTCCGCAGCTTTCATCCTCAAAGAATCGCAGCATATTAAGGGCCGCATCCCGCGCACGGTCGTTTTGGGACAGGATGACCACAGCCGCCGAGCCGATGAAGCTGCCATGCGGTTGCAAGGTATCAAAATCAAGCGGTACGTCATTGATGCTGGCGGGCAGCAAACCAGAGGACGGCCCCCCGGGCTGGTAGGCCTTGAACGTGTGGCCTTCTGCTATTCCGCCTGCTGCCTCAATAATGTCTGTTATGGTTGAACCTGCCGGCAGCAGATACACGCCCGGCTTGGCCACGCGACCGGAAACAGAATAGCTGCGCAGCCCCTTGCGGCCGTTCTTTTCGACCGAGGACAAAACTTCCTTCCCCTCACGGCAAATGCGCGCGACCCAGTACAAGGTTTCGACGTTATGCACCAACGTGGGGCGGCCAAAGATACCGACTTGTGCCACAAAGGGCGGGCGGTGGCGCGGCATGCCACGCTTGCCCTCAATGCTTTCAATCATCGCGGATTCTTCGCCGCAAATATATGCACCGGCACCGCGGCGCAGCTCGATATAGCCGGGGTCTACGATACCCGCTTCTTCGAGTGCGGCAATCTCATGCGCAAGGATGTGCAGCACGGCAGGATATTCATCCCGCATATAGATATAGGCGCGCTCTGCCTCCACGGCCCATGCCGCGATCAACATCCCCTCAAGGAACAGATGCGGCGTGCGCTCAAGGTAGTAACGGTCTTTGAACGTGCCGGGCTCCCCCTCATCGCCATTCACGGCAAGATACCGCACACCTTCATTGGCGCGCACAAAGCCCCACTTTTTGCCCGATGGAAAACCTGCGCCGCCCTGACCACGCAATCCTGAGGCATGTATTTCTTCCTGCACGGCTTCCCAGTCACCATTCTGGCGCAGATCGGCGAGCTTCGCGTAGCCTCCGTTTGCAGCATAGGCAGCATACCCTTCATATCCGGGGATATGGGCATGGGTATGACCCGCCGCTATCGCAGCATGGACCTTTTCAGGGGTAGCGTGATCAATATGGGCATGGCCAAGCTCAAGCACCGGTGCCGTATCACAGCGCCCCATGCAGGGCGCGCGCAATACGCGAACTTCTGCCGGATCAAGGCCGTCCTCAAGAGCGGCCTTCAGCGCTTGGGCACCTGCCAGCTCACATGCCAACGAATCGCAAACACGGATGGTCAGCGCGGGTGGCGGTGTTTCGCCTTCTTTGACGACATCGAAGTGGGCGTAAAAGGTGGCGACCTCATAGACTTCGGCCATGCTCAGGCGCATTTCCTCTGCCAGCGCGCGCAGATGCGCCGCAGACAGGTGACCAAATCGGTCTTGGATGAGGTGCAGGTGTTCAATCAGCAGATCACGGTCACGCGGCTCTGCTCCCAGCAGGTCACGCACCTCTTCCCATGCGGTATCATCAAGCTGGCGCCCTTTGGTGTGGCGGCGGCCCTTACCTGTGCCCGATTTCCAAACACCTTTGCCCGGCTTGTTGTTGTCTGCATCCAGCGCCATTACACATCCCCTTGCTTCTTGGGTTGGTTTAGCAAAACAGCCCCCCGCAGTTGAGGCGAAAAGCGACAGTTCAGCAGCCCTTTGCGCGGTGCGCGAGGCCGTGCCGATCCCTATAGGAAACCTGCGCCCCCTCTGGTGCCGCCTGTCGGCTTCTGTCATTACATGGACATGAGATTTTTCACCCTGATCCTTCTGTTCTCTTTACCTGTGCCCGCATTTGCCCAATCCCTGATGAGCGCAGAGCAATTTGACGCCTACACCCGCGGCAAAACGCTTTATTACGGGAATGGCCCAGAGCCATATGGCGCAGAGATTTATCTGCCGAACCGCCGCGTGCGGTGGTCTTTTCTGGACGGTCAATGCAAGGACGGGGAATGGTATGAAGCCGACGGGTTGATCTGCTTCACGTACGATGACACGCCGGAACCGCAATGTTGGAGCTTTGAGCAAGGCACGCGCGGGTTGATCGCGCGGTTCGAGAATGATCCTGCCGTAACCCCCCTATACGAAGCCAACGAAAGCACCGAAGAGATGCTGTGTCTGGGGCCAAAGATTGGCGTGTAGCGTGACCGCGAAGCGCTGAATCGATTTGCCATTACTTTGCGGTTCAACAGTCCGCTCCGGTTATCTAATGCCCGAAAATGCTTGGCTAAGGTTTCACGGTCAGTTTGCCATCCCTGAACTGGATTTCCATCGACGTGTACTCTTGCGCGGTTTGAGCGGTCGTGATGAGCGTCTCGCCGTTGCGTACAACAGCAAAGCCCCGCTCAAGCGTTGCCTCATACCCGAGCGTAAGTCGCAGACGTTCGGCAGCGTCAATCTGGTTGCGCCACCTATCAATCTGGCGTCGCGCGACATCTGACAGGGCCTTACCGGCGCGATCAAATCGGGCCTGTTGCAACATCCGTTCACGGCTAAGCGCAGGTCCAAGCCGCATGGACCGGCTTGCAAGGCGTTCTTTCTCTTGGGAAATTCTGTTACGGAGTGTCACAGGGCGCAGACCGCCTGAAATGTCGGCAAGCCGCATCTTGCGTCGTTGCACACCCGTCATCAGGGCCGGATCAAGCCGCGCTGCCGCGCGTTCCAACCGCAGCCTAGGCGCATCCGTCAATGCTGCGGCACGTGCAAGGCGATCACCGGCGCGATCAAGGCGTTGGCGCGGGCTATCAAGCAGGCTGTCGGGGCGCGGCAAAGCACGCGCCATATCACGCAAGCGCTGGCCGCGCTGGACCAGCCCCTGACTGAGCGCGCGGCTCATTCGCGCGTGCTGTTGGTCAAGATAGGCCATCAGCTCCATCCTGACAGGAACGGCAAGCTCGGCCGCGGCGGTCGGGGTCGGGGCGCGCTTGTCCGATACGAAGTCGATCAGCGTTGTATCTGTCTCATGCCCGACAGCAGAGATCAGCGGGATATCGGAGGCGGCAGCAGCACGCACCACAGCTTCCTCGTTGAAGCCCCAAAGATCTTCGACCGAACCGCCACCACGTGCCACAATGATCAGATCTGGGCGCGGCAAAGCGCCGCCTGGCGTAAGCCGGTTAAAACCGGCAATCGCGTTGGCCACTTCGGGGGCGCATTTTGCACCCTGAACAGCGACCGGCCAGATCAGCACCTTGCGCGGAAAACGATCCCGTAAACGGTGCAGGATATCGCGGATCACCGCACCCGAGGGCGATGTCACCACGCCGATTATCTCGGGCAGATAGGGCAAAGGTTTCTTGCGCGCAGGATCAAACAGCCCTTCGGCAGCAAGCGCCGCCTTGCGCTTTTCAAGGATCGCCATCAGCGCCCCCATGCCGGCCGGTTTGATATCCTCGATGATGATCTGATATTTCGACTGACCGGGGAAGGTGGTGATGCGCCCCGTGACGATCACCTCCATCCCCTCCTCGGGTTGGGTATCCAGCTTTGACGCGACGCCCTTCCAGACGATCCCGGCCATCACGGCGCTGTCATCTTTCAGGTCCAGGTAAAGATGCCCAGACCGCGGGCGGCTTACGCGGCCGACCTCGGCGCGCAGGCGCACATGACCGAATTCATTTTCAATCACCCGTTTGATCGCTCCGGAAAGCTCTGCAACCGTATATTCCGGGCTATTGCCCTGTGCGGGGCCTTCATCTTCGCGGTCGTCAAACAGATCCATCTATCACATCCTTGTGCATGGCGCGCGTGCAGCATAAAACGCGCAGCAAGTAAGGCCAAGGGAGTGCGTGCGATGAATATTCTGATCTTGGGCAGCGGTGGTCGCGAGCACAGTCTGGCTTGGGCCGTTTTGCAGAACCCCAAATGTGACAAGCTGATCGTAGCGCCGGGCAATGCCGGTATTGCACAGATAGCAGATTGTGCAGCCATCGAGATTAATGACGGCGGCACGGTCGTCGAATTCGTCGAGCGGAATAATATCGATTTCGTGATCATCGGACCGGAAGCACCGCTTGCCAATGGCGTTGCGGACCGCCTGCGAGAGGCCGGCATTCTTGTCTTCGGCCCCTCCAAAGCCGCAGCAGCGCTAGAGGCATCCAAAGCCTTTACCAAAGAAATTTGCGCCGCTTGTGACGCACCTACAGCTGCCTATGGGCATTTTACCGACCTCGCTGCGGCCAAATCCTATGTTCAGGCCCAGGGCGCACCGATTGTGGTGAAGGCCGACGGACTGGCGGCAGGGAAAGGCGTAATCATTGCCGAGACCGTGGCGCAGGCCGAAGCTGCGCTGGACGATATGTTTGGCGGCCAGTTCGGTGCGGCAGGCGCCGAAGTGGTGATTGAAGAATTCATGACCGGCGAAGAGGCGTCTTTCTTCGTGCTTTGCGATGGTGAAAACGTGCTGCCCATCGGTACAGCGCAAGATCACAAGCGCGTCGGCGACGGCGACACCGGCCCGAACACAGGCGGCATGGGCGCATATTCTCCCGCACCGGTGCTGACAGACGAGATAGCCGAACGCGCATTGGCCGAGATCATCCGCCCGACCATGGCGGAGATGGCAAAACGTGGAATGCCCTATCAGGGCTTGCTTTACGCGGGTCTAATGATCGAGGACGGCAAGCCCAGGCTGGTTGAATACAACGTGCGTTTTGGTGATCCGGAATGTCAGGTTCTAATGATGCGACTGGGTGCGCAGGCATTCGATCTGATGCACGCAGCTGCCGAAGGGCGGTTGGCCGATATCAAGGTGAACTGGGCAGATGACCATGCACTGACCGTGGTAATGGCCGCAGAAGGCTATCCCGGTGACTATAAAAAGGGAACGGTCATAGGCGGGCTTGACGGTCTGGCAGAAGACAGCAGCAACATGGTTTTCCATGCAGGCACGGCAGAGCGTGACGGCGATATTGTTGCTGTGGGCGGGCGCGTTCTGAACGTCACCGCGCGGGGCAAGACGCTGGCAGAAGCGCAGGCAAATGCCTATGCTGTTGTGGATAGCATTGACTGGCCAGACGGGTTTTGCCGCCGTGATATCGGCTGGCGCGCGCTGACCTAAACGGCGCAAACACCGAATACATCAACGGTGAACCACAATCAGGAGCTTGGAGCGCCTTCGCAGATGACCGGCTCTTGGCTGATGTCTGAAATGCGCTGCACTTCTCTTGAGCTTTGGGACAGCACCAATAGTGTGCCCTCATCGTTGAACGGTATCCAGCAATTGTTCGGGTCCGGCGCGTCTTCATAGACAAAGCACAGCAATGGCCCACGGATTTCGATCCGGCCATAAGTGCAGCGGCCACTCCTGTCAGCCCATACGGACAAATCGCGTCGCAAGAACTGCTCGACCCCGACTTCGCCGCCATTAATCATGCTGGTAAATGTCAACGTGCGGCCCTGAACAAGGTCTAGGAATGCGTCCGGTTTCATCTGCTCTTGCGCTTGGACTGGCAGCGCGGAAAGCCCCAGCAAACATATCAGGGCAGGCAGTTTCAGTCGCATGCCAGCGCTTTGGCAAAGCTGCGGCGGTCTTTGTGCGGACCTATATCGCGGGCTGTAAGGGTCTTTCCGTCGAATGACACCGCCATCAAACGCTGCCAGTCGGCACGCGCTACAATCATTTCAGGGGCACCGGCACACAGCCTCACTCCTCCGGCAATGTCACGCTCTCCGATGCGGTGATTGGTCATCCCTTCTAAAGCGGCCACAGAGGTCAATTGCCCGTCGGCAAAGCGCCAGACGCGCAGTGTCTTAGCCAGATGCGGTCTGTCAATATAGGCAAGTTCCACAAAACCGTCACCATCCAGATCGGCTACGGCGACAGGGGCAAGCCAGCGATTTCGCTGACCGATATAGGGTGTCGCGGCAACCAGCCCAGCACCATTGTAAATCGCCAGCCGCGCGCCTTGGGTTTGATGACTTTCGACGACTACAACCTCGCGTTGGCCATCACCGTCCACATCAACCATGCGCGGTTCGGTGTCCTCGAACACCCGATCATCGGGCAGCCGCAAAACAATGCGGTCGTCCGTTCCCTCATAGCTCAGCACAAGCGCACCGTGCTCGATCGTGTCGCCTAACACGCCGTGCGGATAGCGCATCGTCGGCTCTGCATAGGTTGCGGACAGTAATGGTGTTTGGCGTGCCTGTGCGGTTCCTGCAGCAGGCAATAGCGCAAGAAAGAGCACGCTGGCGGCCGTGATCACGCCCCGCATCAGCATGCCCCTCCCTTCTTGCGCATCAGATCTGTTTTTCCGGCATCTTGACGCGCAGACCGTCCAGCGCATCAGTGACCTTAATCTGACAGGTCAGGCGCGACTTCACGGGGTCGGGCTCATACGCGAAATCAAGCATGTCCTCTTCCATGTCGTCCTTCGCCGGAATTCTTTCGACCCACGCCTCATCCACATAGACATGGCAGGTAGAGCACGCGCAGGCACCGCCGCAATCGGCCTCAATACCGGGGATGTTGTTATCGCGCGCGCCTTCCATGACGGTAAGGCCATTGGCGACGTCCACAACATGTTCGGTGCCATTGTGTTCTACGTAGGTAATCTTGGCCATCAAAGCTGCCCTTTTCCAGATGAATTTGCCCTTTTCTACGCAAGGCCCCGCCCGCGCGCCACCCCCTTTTACAACAAGCAATCGGGGTTCTGGGCAATTACCCTAAACCACGCTAGTATGTGACAACACAACACAGACCCAAAGGCATTGGGCAATGAAACAGGTTTACTACCGCCACACCGCAATACGCTTCGCTGCTCTTTTGGGCATGCTCATGCTGTCTGCTTGCCTGCAAAGCCAGACCGTTTCCGAAAGCGGTACGATCCTTGGCAATGGATTGGCACCTCCGGACGCACCGCCCGGCACATGCTGGGGCAAAATCCCCACACCGGCAGTGATCGAGACTGTAACGGAACAGGTCCTTGTGACGCCTGCCAAGATGAACCCAGACGGCACGATTGCAACTTTGCCTGTCTACCGTGAAGAGAGCCGTCAACAGATCGTAACCCCGCGCACTGACCGCTGGTTCGAAATCCCCTGCCCGCCGGCCTTTACTGTCGAATTTGTTTCAACCCTGCAACGCGCGCTACAAGCGCGCGGTTTGTATAGCGGTGAGGTCAACGGGAACATGGATGATGCAACGCGGCGTGCGGTACTGTCAGTGCAGACAGCGCGCGGGCTGCCCAGTGATGTATTGTCAATCGAAACCGCAAGAGAGTTGGGTATCGTCGCAGTACAACGCAAGCCTTGAGGCTGCGCCAACCACTCAAGAAACCAACACATTATTGATGGCTCTAAAATCTAAAGGCGCCCGATTTAATTCGGGCGCCTTTTGTCTTTTCAGGTCAGGCTTTCAAAGCTGACAGGATATCGTCCGGCTTGATCGGCAAATGACGCATACGAGCGCCCACTGCGTTGTAGATCGCATTTGCAATCGCCGGTGCAATGACTGTCGTACCCGGTTCACCCAGACCCACAGGGACTTCGGTGCTCTCGACGAACGAAATTTCCATCTCTGGAGTGTCGATCATGCGCAGAGGTGCATAGGTCCCCAGATTGCGATCCTCTACATTGCCGTCTTCGATCTTTGTGCCTTCGTAAAGTGCCATGGAGAGCCCCCAAAGGGCCGCCCCTTCGCACTGTGCAAGCGCACTATCGGGATCAACAACTGTGCCGCAGTCAAAAGCGAGCCACATCTTTTGTACGTCAAGTTCACCGGTCTCGCGGTCGACATGCAGCTGTACGGCACCAGCAGTCCAGGTCGGCATGCTGCGCGATTGACCAAAGGTGGTTGCGATACCAATGGCCGTATCAGCAGGCAGATCGCTGCTGCCATAGCCCGACATCTTGGCGACCTTTTCCAACACTGCGGCCTGACGCGATGCGCCCCCGACTGCATTCGGGGCGGAACCCGCGTTGTAGCCCTCGGCCTTGAGGTGCTGCAGGCGGAACTCAAGCGGGTCAACGCCCGCTTTTTGCGCTGCCTCATCCATAAAGCTTTCTACCGCAAAATTGGTCCAGCCCGGCCCTACCGACCGCAACCAGCCCGGACGAAACGTCTTGTTGGCAAGATCATTGGAGATTGCGCGAACCTGATGTGCACCAACGGTGTACCAGTGATCGGCACCGTCAATCGCGAAGGGGTCATAAGGCTCTCCGTTCACACCTTTGGGCATGAACGACGGAACCATAACACCTGTGGGCCAGCCGGCGGCCGCGTGATGCTCCATCCCGACGACCTTGTTATCTCCGTCGAATGCCATCCGCAGTTTTTGCACACTGGGGGACCGTGGGCTGTCAAACTTGGCATCGTCTTCACGCATGAAAACAAGCTTGACCGGCTTGCCACCCAACGCCTTTGAGGTCAGAGCAGCAGGAATGGTATAGTCGCCATTCAAACGACGGCCAAAGCCACCGCCCAACATATAGGTGCGCATAACGATCTTATCCGCAGGTGCTTCTAGCGCAGCCGACAAAGTTGGCATGATCAGTGACTGCCACTGGTTGCCAGTGTGGATTTCCCAAATACCGTCTTCGTTCTGGAATACAGTCGCGTTTACCGGCTCAAGCTGAAAATGCAAAACCGTCTGCGTGACATATTCTGCTTCGAGCACATCCGCCGCAGTATCGAAAGCGGCTGCCGTATCAGGCGTTTCTGTCGCCAGAATGCCCCCGGATGCGCCGTCTGCGATCAGCTCGCGTGAACGGGCGTTGATATCTGCTTCCGTCACGGCCGCTGTATCGCCTGCGTTCCAGGTCACATCTACCGCTTCGGATGCCCATTTTGCAGCCATCAGCGATGTACCCAGAACAACAACCCAGCCAGGCACCGTCCCTGATGGATCTTCCAGCGCCAGTGTTTGCAGATATCCTTTCACGCCTTTCGCGCCACTGTCATCAATGGACGCAACCGATGAGCCGAGGCGCGTTGGCGGGATCATCGGAACGGCGTAAACCATCCCGTCAACCTTGGCATCCAATCCGTAGATTGCTTTGCCGTTTGTCTTGTTCTCGATATCAAGAGCGGTCACATCCTTACCAACCAGACGCAGCTCCGAATGTGGCTTGAGCGGCAATGCTTTCAGCTCATCCTCGGTAAAGCTGCGCTCTAGTCCGGCGCTGACAAGCTCTGCATACGTGATTGTGTTTGTGCCATCGGTCACGGTGCCGTCCCGCGCTGTGCAGGTTGCAGCATCCACGCCCCACTGGGCAGCAGCGGCTTCGATCAGTGCCGTGCGGCCCGCAGCGCCTGCCTGACGGTAGACCGGCCAGCTTTGCCAGACCGACCAGCTTCCGCCAGTGACCATGGTGCCCCATTTTTCGGCCGTGTCCACGTGGGTGATCGAAACGTCTTCCCATGCGACTTCCAGCTCATCTGCAAGGATGCGGGCGATGGCCGTGCCAACGTGTTGGCCCATCTCGGCACGGATGATGTTGACGTTGACGCGTCCGTCACTGTCGATCCAATACCATAATGTCGGCTCGAATGTTTCGCCGTTGCTTGAAACAGGAACGCCGTCTGCGGCTGCGGGATCCATCGCGGCGCTGGATGTACGCGGAAAACCGAATGCCACACCAGCGGCTGTCATCGAGACAAGAAATCCGCGGCGGTTCATTTCGGCAGGCTTATCGGAGCCGGTGAGGCGTGTAAGCAATTTGTTACCCATTGTCTTGTGCTCCGTTCATAGCGGTGGCCGCGTCGCGCACAGCTTGGCGAATGCGGGGATAGGTCATGCAGCGGCACAGGTTGCCAGTCATTACCGCGTCAATATCGTCATCGGTTGGTTCAGGAATATCCTGCAAAAGCGAGGCCGCCTGCATGATCTGCCCTGACTGACAGTACCCACACTGTGGAACGCGCAGATTGCGCCACGCTTCCTGAACGGGATGGTTTGCCTCTGCATCAAGGCCTTCGATTGTTGTGATTTCGGTGTCTACAACGGCAGAAAGTGGTGTGATGCACGACCGTGTCGCACGGCCGCCGACATGAACTGTGCAGGCCCCGCACATCCCGATCCCGCAACCGAACTTTGTGCCCGTCAGACCGATCTCATCACGGATGGCCCACAGAAGCGGCGTATCCGGATCAGCATCGACGCTTACACTGCGCCCGTTAATCTCAAATTTTATCATAGTTTTTCCTTCGGTATTAGTGCGATTTAGGACCGTTTTCACGGATATCGGCTACTGTGGCGGTAAGTTCGGGCCACGCAGGACGGTTCGCCCGCTTGTCGCGCAGATAGGCGGAGACGGCTGCAACCTGCTCATCGTCAAGCGCGTTGCGGAAACCCGGCATCACGACACCCGCCATGCCTTCTGGCCCGTTGACCCCATCCAGAATTACGTGGATCAGGTTGTTGGGTGTCTCAAGATTGGTAGCAGAGTTAATGCCCAGATCAGGGCGACCCTGCATGATCTGCTCCGCATTGTAATGGCACGAGGCGCAGGCTGTTGCGTACAGGCGTTCTCCCAGCTCGCGGCGATATTGAGGATCTGGCCGGTTGTTACGCAGGCTGGCCAGCACCACTTCGCTTTGGGCGGGATCATCGTCTGTCGCGCCAACTTGATCCGCCAGATAAATAGCAAGTGAGTCGATGTCGCTTTCGGGGAGATCACGTACACCCTCATGCACAACCGGTCCCATCGGGCCGGCAGCGATGCCATGATAGCTGGTGACACCTTCCATCAGGTACGATTTGAATTCCGGCGCAGTCCAAGCAACGGAAGACGGGTTCTCCGCTGTAAGCGCAGGCGCAATCCAGCGATCAATCTCGGCTCCGGCATATTGCTCTGATTGCTTTTCCGCCCCTACGGCGTTGCGCGGCGTGTGGCACGCGCCACAGTGTGTCAAACCCTCAGCCAGATACGCTCCGCGATTCCACTCTTCTGAATGGTCCTCATCGGCCTCATAGCGGCCTTGATCCACAAACAGCATCTTCCAGCCAGCCTGAAGAATGCGCTGATTAAGCGGGAATGGCAGCTCGTTCTCTTTCTGGACGGTTTTGACGGGCTCAACCTCTGTCATGATGTAGGCATAGATCGCGTCCACATCTTCGTCGGTCATTTTGGTGAAATGGTCGTAAGGAAATGCCGGAAACAAATGGCGGCCTTCACGGTCCACGCCTTCGTGCATGGCACGGCGGAACGCTTCTTTTGAATAGGTGCCGATGCCGGTTTCAACATCAGGTGTCAGGTTGGTAGAGTATAGCGTACCGAACCCCGTCTCCATGGCGTAATTGCCGGCATACGGCTCTCCGTCGGCAGCGGTATGACAGGTTGCACAATATCCCGCAGAAGCAAGCACACGCCCTTTTTCAACTTCCTCAGGGGTAAACTCAGCCAGCTGCGCAGTCGTGATCGGATCGATAGGGGATTTGTAGGCATAAAGACCGAAACCAACTGCGCCGCCTACCACTACAGCAAGCCCTCCTAGGATGAGATTTCTTGCCATGTGCCAGTTTCCTTCGGTCTTTAATGCCTGTGGCCGCGCGCCCACAAAGACGGTGTTAGTGTGGCAAAACAACAAACCAGCAATCGATCCGTTCCATAGATCGTGAAATAAATCAGAAGTTTCCCTGGCGCCGCCAGAAAGCTGGACGGTCCAGTATGACGCAAGCCCGGTGGGATCACTGCATGTCCCTGCCCCAAAACGCAAAAGGCGCCCATGAAGGGCGCCTCAAGCATTAAGGGTTCGACAGATTATTCTTCGTCGAGCGTCAGTGCGACAAAGCGGGGATCACCTGCACGGCGCACAAGGATCAACAACGATTTGCGCCCTGCTTCGCGTGCGGCATCAATGCGCGCATTCAAATCATCAATGGTTTTGATCTCCTGCTGGCCCGCTTCGGTGATGATATCCCCAGCCCGCAAGCCTTTTTCAAACGCTTCGGAGCCTTCCTCGACCTCGGTCACAGCCAACCCTTCCATGTCAACCCCAGCACCAAGTTCTTGACGAATCTCCGGTGTCAGTGGTGTCACGGTCAGACCCAGCATCGACGTTACCATCGGTGCTTCTGAGCTTTCAGGCTCATCTTCAGCTGCAGGCTCCTCATCGCTGTTGGCATCCTCGCGGCGACCAAGAACCACGGCTATTGTCTGGCTTTTTCCTTCGCGCATAACTGTGACGCGCACAGTTGCGCCAACCGGGCTGTTACCCACCTGACGCACGAGGCCGCGGGTATCGCCGACCTCAACCCCGTCGAAGGACAGGATGACATCGCCAGTCTTAAGACCGGCCACTTTTGCAGGGCCTTCGGGAACGTCTGTGATCAGAGCGCCGGTTGCCGACTTGAGGCCCATCGCATCGGCGACGTCCTGCGTCACATCCTGAATGCGTACACCCAGCCAGCCGCGGCGCGTTTCGCCGAATTCCTTCAGCTGGTCGACAACGCGCGTCACAACATTGGACGCCATGGAAAAGCCGATCCCGATGGAACCGCCGTTTGGCGACAGGATTGCCGTATTCACGCCGATCACAGAGCCGTCCATGTTGAACAAAGGACCACCCGAGTTACCACGGTTGATCGCAGCATCGGTCTGGATATAGTCGTCATAGGTGCCGGACAAGGCGCGGTTGCGCGCGCTGACAATGCCCGCCGATACAGAAAAGCCCTGCCCCAGCGGATTACCCATGGCGATAACCCAGTCGCCCACACGGGCCGCGTCGCTATCGCCAAAGCTAACAAAAGGAAGCGGGCGGTCTGCTTCGACCTTCAAGAGAGCGATGTCCGTATTCGGATCGGTGCCGATCACTTTGGCGATCAGCTCAGCCCCTGAAAAGAATTCGATTGTGATTTCGTCAGCCCCGTCAATCACGTGGTTATTTGTGACCACATAACCATCTTCGGAAATGACGAAACCAGACCCCAACGCAGAGGACCGGCGCGGTGCGGGCGCCTCGCCGTCGCCGCGATTGCGGTCTTGGAATTCACGAAAGAAGTCTTCGAACGGCGACCCTTCGGGAACGATACCACGCGGGCCAGTGCGGCCTTCCACCAAAGTGGAAGTGGTGATGTTGACGACCGACGGGCTGATCTTCTCTGCCAGCGGAGCCAGACTTTCTGGCTTGGCCAGTGCCATGACGGTTTGCGCCACCACCATCGTAAGCGCCATCAGCGCAATGATCGTTGCGCGCAGGGCTGGTGAAGGTGCGTTGGCTTTTGTCCGAGCGACCGCTTTGGGCTGCATATATCGTCTCCTGATCGAAAACTGACCCTCTTCGGGGCGATTTTACTTACCGGCAGAGTGCATGGTGACTGCACCAACCGCAATATGAAAGATGTGCCTTCGCGTTCTGATTTCAAGCATTGCTGACAATGCTGTGACGGGCGCAGGCGGTGATTTGAAATTCCGGCACCATAGGATCTCTCATATGCTATAAGAAACAAGACTCACCCGATCTAAAGAAAGCATCCCAGCATGAGCCATGTTCTACGTCGTAGTCTCACAGCCGTACAGCCAAGCATTGTCGGCGGCGAAGGCGCCTATCTGATTGACGACGAAGGCAAACGTTACCTAGATGCTTGTGGAGGGGCTGCTGTCTCTTCTCTGGGCCATGACAACGCAGCCGTGCGCAAGGCGATCTGCGATCAGGTCAACACGCTCGCATTCGCACATACCGGCCTGTTTACAAACCAATGGGCCGAGGAATTGTCGGATTTCCTGGTCGCTCATGCGCCTGCGGGAACAGGAGAAGGGCGCGTGATGTATCTGGGCAGTGGTTCGGAGGCGATGGAGGCAGCACTTAAGCTTGCCCGTCAGTATCACGTGGAGCGTGGGGAAACAGGCCGTGCCCATATCATCGCACGCGCGCCCTCTTATCACGGCAACACGCTTGGCGCGCTGGCCGTGAGCGGACATGCGGGCCGCCGCGCGCCCTTCGCGCCGTTGTTGATCGAGACGCAGCACATTGACGCGACATACAATTATCGGCTGCAGCTTGACGGCGAAAGCGACGCCGATTTCGGTTTACGGATGGCCAACCAGCTTGAAGAAAAGATTCAGGAATTGGGTCCGGAAACCGTCTGTGCGTTTGTCGCAGAACCGGTTGTGGGGGCTTCTTTGGGAACACAGCCAGCGCCCGTCGGCTATTTCAAGCGCATCCGCGAAATTTGCGACACCTACGGCGTGCTTTATATTGCGGATGAAGTGATGTGTGGCATGGGCCGTACCGGCACGCTTTTCGCGCTGGAGCAGGAAGGCATTTGCGCCGACATTACGACGATGGCCAAAGGGCTGGGTGCAGGATATCAGCCCATTGCCGCTGTAATGGCCTCTCAAAAAGTCTGCGATGCGATCATCGCGGGTTCGGGCAAACTTTGGAATGGTCACACCTACATGAGCCACGCTGTCGCGACGGCCGGTGCGATGGCTGTCATGCGCGAAATCGAAACCCATGATCTGTTGGGGTCGGTCCGCAGGCTTGGATCACAGCTTGAGGCCAGTCTGCGCGCACGACTGGGCCAGCATGCGCATGTCGGCGATATTCGCGGGCGCGGATTGTTCTGGACCACCGAGCTGGTAGCAGATCGCGCCACCAAAGCGCCGTTTGACGTGAGCCGCAATATTGCAGGCAAGGTGCAGCAAGCGGCCATGGAGGCGGGCATGATTTGCTACCCAGCCCAGGGCTGTGCCGATGGCACGGCTGGCGATCACGTGTTGTTGGCACCATGTTTCACATCAACGCCAGAAGAAATCGACATCATCGTAGACAAACTGGCAAATGCGATCGATCTGGTAACGGGCTAAACTGCATCGTCGTTAAACGCGGACCAAGGCCCGCGATATTTGCCCACCTTCGTGGCACTAAAAAAAGGGCCGCATTTTCATGCGGCCCCTTTCATAAACTAGACACGCCTGAGCGATTTAGCGCGATTCACCCTCGTCCGAGCGTGAGCCCTGATCCGACCGCAGGTAGTTGAAGAATTCGCTATCGGGTGACAGCACCATGGTGGAGTTGTCGCCTTTCAGCGATTCCTCATAGGCTGCCAACGAGCGATAGAATTCAAAGAACTCCGGGTCTTTGGAATAGGCTTCCGCAAAGATGCGGTTACGCTCGGCGTCTGCCTCACCTTCGATGATACGCGCATCGCGGCGTGCTTCCGAGATGATCTCTTCGAAAGTACGGTCTGCAAGGGCCGTCACACGTTGCGCAGCTTCGCGACCACGGGCGCGTTCGTCTGTCGCTTCGCGTTCCCGCTCGGCGATCATCCGTTGCAGCGTCGCGTCAAAGTTCTGCTCCGGCAGGTTGGTCTGGCGCAAACGCACGTCCACCACCTTGAGGCCCAGCGCATTCGCACGTGCGTCAGAACGAACGCGGATCTGGTCCATAAGTGCGGAACGCTCTGGCGACAGGATCGTGTTCGACGTCACACCCTGACTACCAAGCACCGCACGGATCTGGGATTCCAGAATACCGCTCAGATCGTTTGCCGCACGGGTTTCACCACCAGAACCAACAGCCTGACGATACTGAACCACATCATCAATGCGGTAGAGCACAAAAGCGTCAATCTCCAGACGACGGTCATCGGCAGGCGTGACTTCGATCACAGGGGTTTCCAACGTCAGGATACGGTCCTCAAAGCGCACGACCTCATCGATCATGGGGACTTTGAAGCCCAGACCGGGGTCGGTGATGACCTGTTTGATCTGGCCAAAGCGCAGCACAAGCGCCTTTTCACGCTCATCAACCACAAAGATCGAGGACAGCACCGCGGCCCCGATGATCGCGACAATCGGGATCAGAAAGCTGGTCTTATTCATCAGTTGTTCCCTCCGCTGCGTCGCAGCTCATTAAGTGGCAGATAGGGGACAACGCCCTGCCCGCCATTGGCGCCGGTTTGCGATTCAAGAATGATCTTGTCTACGCCGCCAAATACTTTCTCCATCGTTTCCAGATACAGACGCTTGCGCGTCACTTCCGGCGCTGCGGCATATTCGGTCAAGACCGCCTCAAAGCGGCTTGCTTCACCGATTGCACCGTTGACTTCGCGTGCGCGGTAACCTTCGGCAGCTTCCAGCAGCTTGGCGCTTTCACCACGTGCTTCAGCCGTTTTCTGGTTGGCGTAGGCGTCCGCCTGACGTTCCAGACGGTCACGCTCTTGCTCGGCAGCTTGTACGTCCCGGAACGCGTCCACAACGGAAACCTGCGTAACCGCGCCATTTGCCGCTGTTACGCTGACAGTACGGCTTGGTGGGTCAACCTTGTTTACGTTCACGCGCAGAACGTTGATGCCGGTTTTACGGTTGTCCAAAGTATTCTGGATAAGCTCTTTGACCTGCTCTTCGACCAAACCACGATCGCGGTTGAGGATCGGGGCCAGTTCGGACTGTGCAATTACTTCGCGCATGGCCGATTCAGAGATTGCACGCACAGAAGCTTCGGGATCGCGGAGCGAAAACTTGAACTGCTCTGCATCCTTGATGTTCCAAACCACCTGAAAGTCGATATCGACGATGTTCTCGTCCGTTGTCAGCATCAAGCCGTCATTGTCACCACTGCCACGGCTCACACCCAATGTTTCGGTGCGGTTGGTGGTGACGTCAAACACTTCGGCTGTGACAACGGGCCACGGCGCAAAGTTCAAACCCTCGGTACCAATTCCCGAAAACTTGCCGAGGAACAGTTCGATCGACTGCTGTTCGGGACGTACTGTGTAAGTGGAGGCAAAGAGCCATGCAGATACTGCCACCAGCACACCGATGCCGACGGTCCCGCGCGTCAACGCCGGCCCTCCTTCGCCACCGCCGCCTGAACCGCCCGTTCCGTTAGAACGGCCACCGCCGCCCATCAGAACGCGCAGCTGTTCCTGGCCCTTTTTAACCAGTTCGTCGATCTCGGGGATCGGTGGTTTTTCACCGCCGCCCCTGTTACCACGGTTGCCGCCCTGATTGCCGCCCCCCTGATCTCCACCGTTGTTGCCGCCGCCCTTATTGCCGCCGCCTGAATTGCCACCGCCGCCCCAAGGACCGCCTGTGTTTCCAGCCATATTTATTTCCCTCTTTAAGTCGCCCCAATGCGGAGCAGGCTTTTCGTCTTAAGTGTAAACTGGGCGTTTACACGTTGAATTCAAGATGTACGCACCGGTGTACGCATTGTTACCAGTTCTTCTGCCATCGTCGGATGGACTGCACACGTCTGGTCAAATTGCTCTTTTGTTGCGCCCATCTTGATCGCAATACCCGCGAGCTGGATCATCTCGCCCGCCTGCGGTGCGACGATATGACAGCCCAAAACGGTCCGGTTCTTTTTGGACACGACCAGCTTCATCATCACACGGTCTTCACGCTCCGCAAAGGCCGTTTGCATCGGCTTGAAGGACGTCGCGTAGATCTCGATCTCTTCTTGCTCGCGCGCGGCTTCCTCAGTCATGCCGACTGTGCCCATTTCAGGCTGTGTGAATACGGCTGACGGGATAAGGTCATGATCGACCGGCGTCGGCTTGGCACCAAATACTGTTTCGACAAAGGCCATCCCTTCGCGGATGGCAACAGGTGTAAGGTTCACGCGGTCCGTCACATCACCGATAGCATAAATCGACGGAACGCCTGTCTGGCTGTATTCATTAACCTCTATAGCACCGTTGCGCCCCAGCTTTACGCCGACTTCTTCCAAACCCATGTTGTCGGTGTTGGGTCGGCGTCCGGTTGCGAAGAACACCTTGTCGAACATCTTTTCATTGCCCAGCGTTGACTTGACGCAGATACCGCCATCGCGCTGATCCATCTCAAGGATGCTGGCACCGGAGTGCATACCAACGCCGCGCATACGCATCTGTTCGGCGACCAGACCGCGGGCTTCGTCGTCAAATCCGTTCAGAATCTGGCCGCCGCGGTAATACATCGAAACGTCCACGCCCATGCCATGCAGGATGCAGGCGAATTCACAGGCGATATAGCCGCCCCCAACAATCAACATGGACCGCGGAAGTGCATCCATGTGGAAAATATCGTCAGAGACAAGCCCAAGTTCTCCGTTTTCGAGCTCGGGGCGCACGGGGCGGCCGCCGGTCGCGATCAGGATATGTTTTGCTGTCTTTTCCTCACCGGTGGAAAGGGTCACGGTGTGCGCATCCTTGATGGTGGCACGGGCATCGAATTTCTCAACGCCCGAATTATCAAGCAGCTTGCGGTAGATACCTTCAAGACGGTCCAGCTCATTGCGCATTTTGCCAGAGAACAGGTGCCAGTCGAACGGACCGTCGTTGATCTCCCAGCCATAGTTACGCGCATCGGCAAACAAGTCACGGTAGGAGGAAGCAAAGACCATCAGCTTTTTGGGAACACAGCCACGGATGACACAAGTGCCGCCATAGCGGTCCTCCTCGGCGAGACCGACTTTTACGCCGTATTCACTTGCAGCCACACGCGCGGCACGGACGCCACCTGAGCCACCACCGATGACAAATAGATCATAATCAAAATCGCTCATATACTGGCCTCTCAGTCGCTCAGGTCGGAAAACAGGTTATCACTTTCAACGAAATCAAGCCGCTCTGTGTCGACTGTGCCCTCGTTGATATCACGCACTTCCACCTTGCCATCGCCATAGCCAATCACAACGGTGTCACAGATGTCGATGAACAGACCGTTCTCGACAACACCGGGCATCTGGTTAATCACCAGTGCAAGCTGGCGCGCATTGCCGATACGGTTCAGATGGAGATCGAGGATATAGTTGCCCTCGTCAGTGTGAAAAGGTCGCTGACCATTCATGCGCAGGGTGCTGCTGCGGCCCAGCACGTCCATTGAGATCAGCGTTTCTTCGACTAGTGCCTGCGTGGTTTGCCAGCCAAAAGGGATCACCTCAATCGGAAGCGGGAAGGCCCCCAGATGCTCAACCTCTTTGCCGATGTCTGCGATCACGATCATTTGGTCACTGGCCGTCGCCACGATTTTTTCTTGCAGCAACGCGCCGCCGCCGCCTTTGATGAGGTTCAGATCACCGTCAAACTCATCCGCCCCGTCGATGGTGATATCAAGCCATTTTGCCTCATCAAGCGAGATGACCTCGATCCCCACTTCGCGGGCCAATTGTGCCGTGCGGCTAGACGTGGGGACCCCGCGAATTTTCAAGCCGTCGTCGCGGACCATCTCACCCAGACAGCGCACAAGCCATGCCGCCGTCGATCCCGTTCCGAGGCCGACGCGCATACCGTCTTCTACAAACTGCGCCGCGCGCTTGGCAGCCACAAATTTCGCTTTGTCGATCGGTGAAAGGTCTCCGGACATGGGGCAGCTCCCTTTGAAGTATCCCAGCGCTTATAGGAAAGATGCGCGCGGGGTGCGAGGGGCAAATATATCCCATTCATCACGTCATCATGATCCGGCAGCACCAGGGCGTTTTCAACCGTCTGAGATGTGGCAATCGAGACCTATCTTGCATGTCCAAGCTTCACCTTTTGAAAACAGCTTAACTTAACACAGAGTTGTTTAATGAATGGATTGTTTAAGTGACGGAAGTCAGCCTTCCGGGCCTTCCCGCCCCACCCTTGCCTCAAAACACTGTACTGATAGATGCCCGCCAGCTTCTCGGGCCAAAATATGCCACCTTCGGGCGTCTTGTCCCCGCGTTCAAAATGCAGGCGTTGACATGCGGCGCGCGTTTATACCGCCGGAGTGGTATGCTCAGGATCACGGATGGGCCGACCGGATGGCCGACTACCTGCCCGCAGCCACACAACTATTTATCGACCCTGCGACGGCAACGCTGGCTGACGCAGTGCTGCGCGCCGATCAGGTTGATAAAATTGTCACCGTGTCCTCAACCGGCATCGCCACCCAGCGCTTGAGGCGCAGGCTGCCCGTGCGATCGGGTTTCGTGCCGATGTTTCCCGCTTGCCGGTGTTCCACCTTGGCTGTGCAGGCGGCCTCACAGGATTGTCGATCGCGCGCGGGCTTGCCTTGGCAGAGCCAGATAAGACAGTCTTGTTGGTCGCGGTTGAGCCATGCAGCCTGTCATTCCGCACAGACCGACTGCAAAAAGCGGACATCATTGCCACGGTCTGTTCGGCGACGGCGCGGCAGCGGCTGTTCTGCGTGCAGGCAGCCGCGCGATCACTCTGGACGCCGGACAAGAGCATATGCGGACCGACACATCGGCCATAATGGGCTGGGATCTGGATAGCACCGGCCTTGGTGTCCTCTTCGAACGCTCGACCCCGGAATTTGTGCAACAGCACTTCCTAGGTGCCGTGACCACAATGCTGGAAGCCGCAGGTGAGCCTTTTGAGAACATCACCCGATTTGTCTGCCATCCCGGCGGCGCGTTCTGAAGGCCGCAGGAAATATGTCAGCGCCGACGGTATTGTTATTGATGAAAGACGTTCTGGCGCAGGGTCACGCCGGCCGAATGGCGCTTGCGGCACTTGGCCCAGGATTTACGGCATCTTGCATGCCCTTCACTGTAAAGGCATGACTATACCAGTTCCCACCGCGCTATTTCTCGGCTTTATCATTCTGCAACGCTTGGGCGAGCTGGTGATCGCAAAGCGCAACACCGCTGCCCTTATGGCACGCGGCGCGCATGAGGTGGGGGCGGGCCACTATCCAGTGATAGCGGCAATGCACAGCGCGAGGGTACCGGCGCTGGTGGTGTTTGGATGGTCCCAGCCGGTGCATCTAGGCTGGCTTGCACTTTATGCGTTGCTACAAGTCTTTCGCATCTAGATACTTGGCACCCTCGATAGGCGTTGGACAACGCGCGTTATTGTTTTTGAAGGCGAAACACTGGTTGCGCGCGGCCCGTTTCGCTATTTCCGTCACCCCAACTACATACTTGTAGTGGCAGAGATCATCGTGGCGCCGATGGTTCTGGGGCTATGGTGCGTTGCTGTGGTTTGGACGGTGCTTAACGCGCTGATGCTTGGCCACCGCATCAGGGTCGAGGACAATGCCCTGCGCGGATGACCCGCTGCCCGAAATGCGCGCCACAGGGTCGCTTTCAGGCGTGCGCACACAGCCGCACACGGGCAGATACATGCCATGAGCTACGTTCTACATTACGCGCCTGACAACGCTTCATTGATCATCCGCCTTGCATTGGAGCATCGTGGCCTGCCGTACCGCAGCCAACTGGTGGACCGTGCCGTTCAGGGCCAGCGCGCTCCGACCTATCTCGCGCTCAATCCCAACGGGCTGATACCTGTTCTGGAAACCCCGCAGGGGCCGTTGTTCGAGACAGGTGCGATCCTGCTATGGTTGGGCGATACCCACGGCGGGCTGGGCCCCGGCCCAACAGATCCCGCGCGCGGAAATTATCTGAAGTGGTTGTTCTTTACGGCGAACACCCTGCATCCGGCCCTGCGGATGATGTTCTATCCAGACAAATACATCGGTGGTGAACCCGCCCACCAAAAGGCGCTCCGGACGGGTCTGCAAGGTCAGATCATGGCTGCATTGGACCTGCTTGAAGTAACTGCAGCGGCGCGACCTGACTGGTTGGGGGCGACAGCGCCAACAGGTCTGGATTTCTACATTGCAGCTTGTTTACGCTGGTGCTCTCTGTATCCGGTTGGTGCCGCGCGGGACTGGTTCAAGACTGATCGCCTGCCCGCGCTGATGCAGATGGCCAGCCATCTTGAGGCTCTGCCCTGCACCGCCGCACTAAAATCTACCGAAGGTCTGGGGCCGACGCCCTTTACCTCTCCGACTTACGCCAACCCGCCTCATGGGAGTGCAACCTGATGTTCTTGTCTGTTTTCGATATGTTCAAAGTGGGGATTGGTCCGTCCTCCTCACATACCATGGGGCCGATGGTTGCCGCCGCGCGGTTCCTTGATCAGATGCGGGCGTCTCCGTTTCATTTTGGCGGATTACGGGCATCGCTGCACGGCAGTCTTGCGTTCACCGGCGTGGGGCACGCTACGGATCGCGCAACGATTCTTGGTCTGTCTGGCTTCACGCCCGAAAGCTACGATGCTGAAAAAGCCGAAGAGGTCCTGCAAGAGATCGCGGACACGCACATAATCAACGCGCCGGATCTGCCGCCGCTTAACTTCAACCCCAAACGGGATCTGGTGTTTGATTACGACGCCCCGCTGGACGGTCACGCAAACGGGATGATCCTGATGGCCACGGATGCGCAGGGCGATGTCACGATGCGGCAGGTCTATTATTCCATCGGCGGCGGCTTTGTCATGACGGCAGAAGAGCTTGCCGCAGGCAAAGACACCGACGAAGGCGCGCCTGTCCCCTACCCCTTCAAATCAGCCGCCGAAATGCTGGAGATGGCCAACGGGTCGGGTAAAACCATCGCCGCGATGAAGCGCGCCAACGAGGAATCGCGCGGCGGCGCCGACCATCTCCGCGCAGGTTCCAAACGCCTTTGGCAGGTGATGAACGATTGTATCAACCGCGGGTTAGAAACCGATGGCATCCTGCCCGGTGGCCTCAACGTCAAGCGCCGCGCCAAGGGCATCCATCAGGCACTGCTGGCAGAGCGCGGGCTGAACCAGTCCGCACCGCACACGATCAACGACTGGATGAGTGTGTACGCCATGGCCGTGAACGAGGAAAACGCCGCAGGTGGCCAAGTGGTGACAGCCCCGACCAACGGCGCCGCCGGCGTGATGCCTGCCACATTGCGCTACTACCTCGATCATGTGCCGGGGGCCTCCGAAAGTCATATCGAAGACTTCCTTCTGACCGCCGCAGCTATTGGCGGTTTGGTGAAATTCAACGCGTCGATCTCGGGTGCAGAAGCCGGCTGTCAGGCCGAGGTAGGTTCGGCAGCGGCCATGTCTGCGGCGGGATTGTGCGCGGTAATGGGCGGCACTCCTGAACAGGTGGAGAATGCCGCAGAAATCGCATTGGAGCATCATCTGGGCATGACATGTGACCCAGTGCGCGGCCTTGTTCAGGTTCCTTGCATTGAACGCAATGGTCTGGGCGCGATCAAGGCTGTCTCAGCCGCGTCGCTTGCTCTGCGCGGCGACGGCACCCATCTGGTACCTCTAGACGCTTGTATTGAAACCATGCGCCAAACCGGCGCCGACATGAGCGAAAAGTACAAAGAAACATCGTTGGGCGGTCTGGCCGTGAATATTCCTAATTGCTGACCCTTGGTCATCAGCGTTTTGCGGGAACAGGATGAGGTCTCAGGCGTTTCATTTGCGACTTGCACGCATTTGGCGTGCTGAAACTGTTTTAAGGATACCGACATGAAAATTCTGATGATCCTCACGTCACACGACAAACTTGGCGACACCGGTGAAAAGACCGGCTTCTGGCTCGAAGAGTTTGCGGCCCCCTATTACGTCCTCAAGGATGCGGGCGCAGAGATCACGTTGGCCTCGCCCAAAGGTGGCCAGCCGCCACTTGACCCCAAAAGCGATACGGAAGACGCGCAGACCGCAGCCACCGACCGATTTAAATCCGACGATGCAGCGCAAGCGGCCCTTGCTTCGACAGAAAAGCTGTCCGGCATCACCGCAGACGGGTATGACGCAGTGTTCTATCCCGGTGGCCATGGGCCGTTGTGGGATCTGGCCGAAGATGCAGACAGCATCCGCCTGATCGAAAGCTTCGCCGACAAGGACCTGCCAATCGGTGCCGTCTGCCACGCGCCTGCGATCTTCAAGCACACAAAAATTGGTGACAAGCCGCTCGTCGCCGGCAAACAGGTGACCGGCTTTACCAACAGTGAAGAAGAAGGCGTTGGCCTGACCGATGTGGTGCCTTTCCTTGTCGAGGACATGCTCAAGGCCAATGGTGGCGTCTACGTGAGCGGCGACGACTGGGCCAGCTTTGTCACATCCGACGGCAAACTGGTAACCGGGCAGAACCCCGCCTCTTCAGAAGAAGCGGCGAAAAAGCTTCTTGAATTCATCTAAACATAACCGCCGGGGTACTGACGTGCCCCGGCGTTTCCCCACTCGGCTCTTGTCATGGCGAAAGTCCCGCCGTAGCCCTATGGCATGAACACCGACAAGCCGACTTTGGGAATATTGCTGATGCTGGGATTTTGTATCCTTGCACCTTTGGGCGACTCTCTGGCCAAAGTGCTTGGTCCGGTAATCCCCTTGGGGCAACTTGTTCTTGTCCGCTTTGCCGCACAGGTAGTATTGCTGATCCCTTTGGTATTCTTGTCTGGAATGAAGTGGCGCATGCATCGCCGCGCTGTCAGGCTATCTGTGCTGCGGACCGTTCTGCATATCTTTGGCATCGGTGGCATGTTCACTGCCCTTCAATTCCTACCTCTTGCAGATGCTATAGCGATTGTTTTCGTGATGCCGTTCATCATGCTTTTGTTGGGCCGCTTTGTGCTGAACGAAGAGGTCGGCCCGCATAGGCTTGTTGCTTGCGGCGTCGGGTTTATCGGGACGCTGTTTGTCATTCAGCCGAATTTTCTGGCTGTAGGCTGGATCGCCCTGCTGCCGCTTGGCGTGGCTGTTATCTTTGCGTTCTTCATGCTCACCACCCGCCAGATTGCCAGAGAGGTGGACCCGATCGCGCTTCAGGCGCTAAGTGGCGTGATTGCTGTGGTGATCCTTTTGCCGATAATGGCATTTGGCATATCGATTGACTTCGCCCCGCTGCAAATCGTGCTGCCGGAAGGGACCGAATGGGGGCTGCTTGCTGCCGTCGGTGTTTTAGGCACGCTGGCGCATTTGTTGATGACATGGTCCTTGCGCTTTGCGCCCAGCGCAACCTTGGCACCGATGCAATACCTTGAAATCCCCGTTGCTGCTGCCGTGGGCTTCTGGATTTTCAAGGAATGGCCCGACGCACTCGCGGGTTTCGGTATCATGCTGACAGTAGCAGCGGGGGTTTTCATTGTCCTTCGCGAGCAGGCCAGCGCACGCCGCCTTGCACGAAATGTGCCACCAGTGGCCTGAGATACCGACGCGGCATAATCAGCAGCATACCAGGCGCGTCAAAGGACAGATCAATGCCCCCCATCGACCTGTTGGATGTGCCGATAAAGCGGGCCGGATCAAATACCAGATCGTCTATCGGCCATTCAAGTCCGCTGCTTTGCCCCGTGACCCGAAGCAGGGGAAACAATGAAACGGTCTCACCGATCTCCATCTCCAAGGATAACTTGGGCGGCGCAAGAAGGATCACTTCCGCACCGCACAAAAGAACGCAGGGGCGGTCAGCATGGACCAAAAGTGTATGAAACGCAGCCAGTTGGTGATCCATGCGCCCGCCGCAAAACCCTGCCCCGACGACCACAGGGGCGTCAACGTGACGAAGAGCCTTGTCGAAATCGGTAGATTGTTGTTCACTTATGCGATGCTGACGCGCGTCGGGTACAAGGGCAAGTGCCTCTGGGGGGGCACTGTCCATATCTCCGATGACTGCATCCGGCAGGCTGCCTGCCAATTGCGCGGTAACCAATCCGCCATCCACAGCAACAAGTTTCGGCGCCAGGGTTAATGCCTCGGCAAGATCTTCTGCGCTAGCCTGCCCCCCACCTAGAAGTGTGATTGGATCGGAACTGTAAACAATGGCTTTTGACATAGGGCTTTCATGCCGGAATTGGAAACCGACCACAATAACGCCACACAATGATACCGTGGCTTGCACAGTTTGGAGCCGCTTTGGTCTTGGACATCATGGTAAACATATCGGAACAAATACGCAGAGGACGAGCATCCGATGATCAATAATAACAAGATTCTTACCGTATCCTATGGCACTTTCTCGTGCACACTTGAAGGATTCGATGATTCCTTTGGTACCATGAAGGCGATTGCAGAGTATTTTCGCGATCTTGCTTCGGATGACAGGTATTTCGGGGCAGAGCCACCACAACCTGACGCACAAATGTTGGCACGGATCGCCCAGCGAGAGATTTCGCGAAATGTTGAGGCCCGACAGGATGATGGGCGCATTGTTTTGTCAGCCAGAGAGACCGAACAGGCCGCGTCTGTTGTTGCTTCCGATGTCGTAGAAGACGTGGCCGCAGCGGTTGCCGACGCAACAGTCGCAAAAGCCAAGACCGATGAACCCCAGCTACCCGCTGTTGAAGCGCCATACACCGCTGCTGAAGATATGCAGGATGACGCGGTCGAAGAGTCTGACGATGACTATGCCGAAGAGCCCGAAGTATCGATCGAAGATGAAACGTCCATCAAGGTCACGGCCTCGGATGAATTGCCCGACGATGCGCCAACCGAAACAACCGTCCAAGTAGACGAACCCGACATCGTGCCAAGCCTGCCAGACGCAGATGTCGAAGCTTTCTTTGCCGATCGCGAAGAAAAACCGGCTGAGATTGAAGACGCAGACGAAGCAGTAGACGAACCGACACAAGAACGCGCCCGCGCTGACAGCATCGCAGACAAACTCAAGCGGATCCGCGCTGTCGTATCCCAGCAAACCGATGCACAAGCCGCGCCTGACTATTCAGAAGACCAGCACGCCGATGCCGGTTCTATCGAAGCGACAGCCGTCGAAACGCCATCGGCCGAAGCGTTTGCAGAAGATGAAGACACCGCAGATGTCACCAATGATGTACTGACAAACACGCTCCGCGATCTCGAAGATGCATTGGACGCTGACGACGAGATGGACACCGCGCAAGAGCTTGATAAAGACGCGTACTCAGACGAAGCAGAGGACGAAGACGAAGACATCACCGCTATTCTGAACCGTCTGGACGATGAAGCAGATTCAGCTGATCTGGCCGCTGACGAAGCTGAGTTCGACACCGATTCCTTTGATGACACGGATGAAATGGGCGGCAACATCCTTGCCGCTATGGATACCGTAGAAGCCATCGATGATGCAGAAGACGATAATTTCTTCGATGTCGAAGAAACTGCTCCGAAGGCTGAGGAGCCCAAGCCGGCCGCCCCACGCACACGCGTGCTGAAAGTAAAGCGCGCTACGCTAGAGGCCGCTATCCGGGCAGGCAAACTGGAAGAATACGACGATGAGGAAGAGAATGAAGCGCAAGATCAGGCCGCTGTTTCTCCGCTGCGCAAAGCGCCTCTTGCCGACAGTTCATCGCTAAGTGATGAGGCCGAAGAGGATCTGGCGCGCGAGCTGGCAGAGCTTGAAGCGGATATGGCTGCAGAGCAGGATCAGGACCTCGGCTTTGAATATGAAGCGGTCGAATTCGACACTGTTGAAGAAGCTCTTGAAGAACTGGCCGAAGAAGAGTCGCCAGAAGACGAAGACGCCTCCGCGGCGCGCGCCGAAATTCGCACAAACGCCGATGCTGACCTCTCCCGCCTGATGGAAGAGACCAAACTGCAGATGGAAGAACCCGAAAGTGCCACGCGCCGCGATGCATTTTCCCATCTTCGCGCTGCTGTTGCCGCGAAAAAAGCGGATGAGGCTGTTGGCGGGTCATTGGATGATGAAGAAACTGATGAAGCCTACCGCGACGATCTGGCCAGCGTTGTCCGCCCGCGCCGTCCCGTTAGCGGAGAACGTGGCCGGACAGAACGTCCGTCAGAGCAGCGCCCAGCACCGCTGAAACTGGTTGCCGAACAACGCATTGACGTCTCGGAGCCAAGCAAGGTTGTGCCGGTCAGACCGCGCCGTGTTGCAGCAGTTGCACCGCAACCCGCGCCCGTCGCAAAAGACATAGACGCTGCAAGCTTTACAGATTTTGCAAGTGAGATGGGTGCCGAATCGCTGCCTGACCTTCTCGAAGCGGCAGCTGCATATTTGTCGTTTGTTGAAGGCCACGAACAATTCTCTCGCCCGCAGCTGATGACTAAAGTGCGTCAGGTCGAACAAGAAAACTTCACCCGTGAAGATAGCCTGCGTTCGTTCGGCAAGCTGCTGCGCGAAGGCAAGATCGAAAAGCTCAAAGGCGGTCGGTTTCAGGCGTCCGAACAGATCGGGTTCAAGCCGGATGCGCGCGCAGTAGGCTGATCCTATCCAGACCAGACAAATCATATAGGCGGGCCAATCAGCCCGCCTTTATCCTTTTTGAGGCACACTAGTCAGTCCAAGGTTAAGGCATTCCACGGCAGTTTTCCCCGCTGACTATTCAAATCAGCGTGAGCGCAATTGACCCGCGTTTCATTTTCGCTCATTTCCGCTGCGTATGCGTGTCTTTAGAACCCTCATGATTGTCGTGCTTCTTTTCAGCATTCTGCCCTGGGGGGCCTACACTGCGGCGTGGTCTGCCTCGACGCGTGTGGAAATGGGCGAAACAATTGCGGTAACCACTCTGGCAGAAGTATCCGGCCAAAAAGTGACAAGCGATCAGACCGCACAATCAGCAGTGAAACGGTGCCGCATCGCCACATTGCCCGGTACGCGGTGCAGCACGGACCACGCCGTACTTCCCACGCAACCGGAGCCGAATTTTGAAGCCTCCCGTGGCTTGATGATCGCGCAAAAGGCCGCGGCGTGGCGCGATCTATCACCAGCTCCGCCAAGGTCACCTCCCCGCTCTTTCTAATCGGCAAACCGGCGCAAAGCGCCATCCCCGAACTGAAAGAATGGAGTGTCTCATGTTGAGCAGACGTAACTTTATCGCCATGGGCGGTATGGCAGGCCTTGTGGCTTGTGGTCAAAAACTACCCGACGAACCCACCCGCGCCGCACTTGCCCAGCCAGCGCCTAATTTCCCGCCTTTGCCTGATTTCTATCAGGCCATCACAGATGAAAAATTCCCGATACCAGCCATCGAAGAGGGCAGCCTATCGCCCGAGTATTGGCGACAGAAGGTCACCAACCCCTGGCCTGACCGGACGCATGGCAGCATTGTCATCGATCCTGATGCCGCCCTTCTTTATTTTGTCGAAACACCCGACAGCGCGACTCGCTACGGTGTGAGCGTCGGTGCAGCGGGCTTTGACTGGAATGGCACAGCCCGGCTTCAGTTCTGGCGCAGCTGGCCGCGCTGGAACGTACCGGACACTATGGTGGCACGTCGCCCCGAGCTTGCGCCCTACTCTGTTGCGAATGGCGGCATGGATGCAGGACCGGAAAATCCATTAGGCGCGCGCGCGCTGTATCTGTTTCAGAACGGCAAGGATACTCTTTACCGTGTCCATGGTGATGCTTCTTCGCGCGAGTTGGGTAAGCCAGTGTCTTCGGGGTGTATCAGGATGTTGAATCAGGATGTCATCCACCTGAACGACCGGGCTGTTCACGGCGCAGATGTGACGGTTCTTCCCTCGATCAAACCATCCAAACTCACACAGCTATATTAATGCAATCCAAACATTGCCTCGCAACAGAAAAGGCGGAGCTGACAGCCCGCCTTTTCAAAACACTAAGAATGTCTTTGTCTCAGGCTAATGGGTCTTGCGGCCCGTCGGGATCAGCCTGCCCAACGCCCTTGAACACTGCCTTAAGAGGAAAGGCCCAGATGACGCCTGACCCGACATAGATAAGCAGCTCCACCCAGAACGGGGGACGGTCAAACAGCGAAATCACCCAGATCATTGCAACGATATAAACAGGTAATCCGATCAGCAGCACAAACAGCGACCAGCGGCGGCGGGCTTTATAGCTCAGAGCCATGAGATTTCCTCGGGTTTAGGGCAGAACAAACCATCAATTGGTCCGCCCTGCCCCAATTTCAATTGCGACACTCAGTCCGCAAAGGGATCGGTCACCAAAATCGTGTCCTCACGCTCTGGCGACGTAGACAGCAACGCAACCGGACATTCGATCAGCTCTTCTACACGGCGGACATATTTGATCGCTTCTGCAGGCAGATCTGCCCAGCTACGCGCACCCTCGGTGGATTGGGACCAGCCCGGCATTTCTTCGTAGATTGGCGTGCAACGCGCCTGCTGGTCAGCGGCGGTGGGAAGATAATCCAGCCGCTTGCCGTCCAGTTCATAGGCGACGCAGATTTTGAGGGTCTCAAAACCGTCAAGCACATCTAGTTTGGTGAAAGAGATGCCGTTCACGCCGGATGTCGCGCATGTCTGGCGCACAAGCACAGCGTCAAACCAGCCGCAGCGGCGTTTGCGGCCTGTAACTGTACCGAACTCATGGCCGCGCTCACCCAGACGCTGACCATCCGCATCATTCAGTTCGGCCGGAAACGGGCCTTCGCCAACGCGGGTGGTGTAGGCTTTAACAATGCCCAGCACGAAATCGATCGATCCGGGCCCGATTCCCGTGCCTGTTGCCGCCTGTCCCGCGATCACGTTGGATGATGTCACGAAAGGGTACGTGCCGAAATCGATGTCCAACAACGCGCCTTGGGCGCCTTCGAACAGGATGCGTTTACCGGCGCGGCGTTTTTCATTGAGGATTTTCCAGACCGGCGCTGCGTATTCCAGAACGGTGGGCGCGATGGCGCGCAGATCGGCCAGCAGGCGCTCGCGGTCAACAGGTTCCAGACCAAGGCCGCGGCGCAGGGCATCATGGTGCACCAGAGCGCGGTCCACCCGCAGTTCCAACGTGGCGTCATCCGCCAGATCGGCCACGCGCACCGAACGACGGCCGACTTTATCCTCATAGGCAGGGCCAATGCCGCGGCCCGTGGTGCCAATCTTGGCCACCGAAGTCTGTTCTTCGCGGGCGCGATCCAGCTCACCGTGGATAGGCAGGATCAGCGGCGTGTTTTCAGCAATCATCAGCGTTTCGGGCGTGATGGTCACGCCTTGGCCGCGCAGCTGGGCAATCTCTTTTTCCAAGTGCCACGGGTCCAGCACCACACCATTGCCGATGACCGACAGCTTGCCGCCGCGCACGATGCCTGATGGCAGCAGGCTCAGCTTATATACCTCACCGTCGATGACCAGCGTGTGGCCTGCGTTATGACCGCCCTGAAAGCGCGCGATTACATCGGCGCGTTCGGACAACCAGTCCACGATCTTGCCTTTACCTTCGTCACCCCACTGGGCGCCTACGACAACAACATTGGCCATGATATTCCTCTCAAAGCAGCGGCAGACCTGTCATTTGTGCGGTCAAACCCGCGCCCGTATAGCGGGGCACGCGCGTGCATGAAACCGCAAACTGAAGCTCGGGCATAGACTTTTGCGCCCGCGCCTTCGATATTGCGGTGAAACGATACAAAGGACCACCCGAAATGGGCTTTATAGTGCGCTGGGTTTGCGCCTTTCTTCTGCTTGCGCTGACATTCAACCCGACCGAGTACAACTATGTTCAGTGGGCACGCAGTTATGGCGGAATGAACATCTCTATTGCGGTTTTGGCAGGGTTGGTGCTGCTGATTGGCTACATTATTTATTTGCGCGCCACCCTTCGCAGCATAGGCGGATTCGGCATGGTTCTTGTTCTTGCCGTGGTTGGCGCAGGTCTTTGGGTGCTTTACGATCTGGGGGTGCTTCGCTTGAATGACCCCAGCATGAATGTCTGGCTCGGGCTCGGGGCGCTCAGCTTTGTGCTCGCGATTGGTCTCAGCTGGAGCATCGTGCGCCGGGGCCTCTCAGGTCAAGCCGACGTGGATGACGTGGATGTCTGAATGCGGGACGGTGGGCGGGGCGGCTTGAGCCATCAGGGCTCAACAGCGCCGTCAATCGTCACAGGCGCACCGTGGGGCGTTGTCAAATAGGCCCGCTCCCACGCTGCGCGTACGTCTTCAACAGCATCAGGATCGGCAAGCGCGATATCTTCAAGAAACGCCTCCAGCGTTACCAACCACGCCGTGAAATAGTCATCCCCGCCATTCAGATCGCGCGACAATCCATGTTCGGCCAGCGTCGCACCAAACCGCGTGGCCCAGTCAGGCCAGTCGAACGTTCCTGTCTCGTTCAGATGTACCGTGAGCGCAAATAGCTGCGCGTGCCAAGGTGCCTCGAACACAGGCTCGGGCGCGCTGCTCATGCGGGCGCCAGATAGCTTTGCCACAGGTCCAGCACCACTTCATCGCGCGGATGCTCAGGGTGCTGCCACAACTCGGCTGCGGGAAAAACCACGGCGTACAGTGGCTCGGGCGCCTCTCCCAATCCGTGCGCATTGCTGTCTGGCAAAACATGCGTGCCGTGATACATCAGGACGCGCCCCCGTGCGCCCGCAGCATACGAAGGTAGTCGCGTATGCCCCCCGTTCACCAAGATATTCTCAGCGATCCGGCGCGTGATTACCGAGTCCCCGACCGCGAAATTCGGCGGAACAGCGCTGTCGCGGTCGGCAGGCCCGCCGCGCGCCAACACGCCAGCCACCTGATCCGCTGTCAGCTTTTTTACGGCCAGATCACTAATTTCCCCGTCAGTTTTTCCAGCAAGATCGTCAGGTGTCAGCACACCGGTATCCACCAACAAAGCGGCCAGACCACCCATCCATTTCTCGTAATAACTGAAGGCAATATAATCCTTTGGAGCAAGGCATTCCCGCGCGTGACGTGACACATCAATATTCCATTTGCCAAGCGATCCCGCAGCCAGCGTCAATGCCAGCGCGCGCGGATGCCAGTCAGCGTGGAAAATAACGCCTTCCGCTTCGGGAATCACGGCGCCATCACCGAACCGCCCGCCCATATCATGAACGCGGCTCATGACGGGGGGCCCGCCACTGCAGTTCCGATCATGCTGTCACGCGACACAAGGTCCATCAACGCCTCTTCGCTCCAGCCGTCAGTGCCATCCGGTCTCATCGGTACAACAAGATAGCGCACCTCTGCCGTCGAATCCCACACACGCACTGCGGTGTCTTCTGGCAGGCTCAGGCCGAAATCAGCCAAAACGCGGCGCGGCTCACGCACCACACGGGCGCGGTAGGCGTCTGATTTATACCAGCCCGGCGGGATACCAAGCAATGGCCAAGGGTAGCAGCTACACAGGGTGCAAACGACAAGGTTATGTGTGTCCGGTGTGTTTTCGACCACCACCATATGCTCCCCCTGACGGCCAAAGTACCCCAGATCAGACAGCGCAGCCGTCGCATCATCGCGCAGGGATTGGGCAAAATCAGGCTCGCGCCAAGCCTTTGCAACCACATGTGCACCGTTACGCGGGCCAATTTTGTTTTCATAGGTATCTATGATCTCATCAAGCGCGGCAGGGTCCACCAACCCCTTCCGTGTTAGGATCGTCTCCAGCGCCTTTACGCGCAAGGCGGGTTCAGGCGGCAAGAGGGCGTGCGGGTGATCGTGATCAGGGATATCATGGGGCATAAACGGCAGATTGCCCCGCAACAATCGGCTTGTCTATGGCCTTGCGTGCACTTCCCCGTGCATCCTCCCTTGCCCCCATAGCCAAACTTGCCTAGATACCCCCAAACCGACCCAGAAAAGAGCAGTCTGCATCCCATGGAAAATGTCGTCCTGATCATCCACCTTATCCTTGCGCTTGGCCTGATCGGCGTAGTGCTGCTGCAACGCTCTGAGGGCGGCGGCCTTGGCATTGGTGGGGGCGGGAGCAACTCCGGTCGTCCAGCGGCCACCCCGATGAGCAAGCTGACATGGCTTCTTGGTGCCGCTTTCGTGGTCACATCGATCTCGTTGACCATCCTTTCGGCACAAAAGTCGGCAGGTGTTTCCGTATTGGACCGTCTGACGGCATCGCCACCGGCGCTGAACCAGAACGATACCCCGACCGCACCGGATCTGGATAACCTGCTGCCACCGACCGAAGGTGACAATGCGCCGCTGGTTCCAACCGTCGACTAATCGGCTAAACTCAATACCTTGAGGCACTGCGACATTGCGCAACATCATGTTGCGGCCATCGCCTTGCCTTGCCCATCCGAATCCTGTTAGACTGAACTCCCGTGATGGTGCGCTTTTTGCACCGCTTTTGGGTGCCTTTCCGACAGGCCCATCAGACGCAAATCAGACGCAAGACGCGCACGGGAGAGACTTCACATGGCACGCTATATTTTCATCACCGGCGGTGTTGTATCCTCGCTTGGCAAGGGGCTAGCCTCTGCCGCTCTTGGTGCTTTGTTGCAGGCACGCGGATTCTCGGTCCGGCTGCGCAAACTAGACCCTTACCTTAACGTCGACCCCGGCACGATGAGCCCCTTCGAACATGGTGAGGTTTTTGTGACGGATGACGGCGCAGAGACAGATCTGGATTTGGGGCACTACGAGCGCTTCACCGGCGTGTCGGCGCGCAAAACCGATTCCATCTCATCCGGTCGCGTCTATTCGACTGTGCTGGAGAAAGAGCGCCGCGGTGATTATCTGGGCAAAACCATTCAAGTCATTCCGCATGTCACCAACGAGATCAAAGATTTTCTGCATGTAGGGGACGACGAGGTCGATTTCATGCTGTGTGAAATCGGCGGCACCGTTGGCGACATCGAAGGCCTGCCTTTCTTTGAAGCCATCCGCCAATTCGCTCACGACAAGCCGCGCGGCCAGTGTATCTTTATGCACCTGACACTGCTGCCTTACCTTGCCGCTTCGGGCGAGTTGAAAACAAAACCCACACAACACTCGGTCAAAGAGCTGCAAAGCATCGGCATCGCGCCGGATATCCTTGTCTGCCGGTCCGAACATCCAATTCCCGAAAAAGAACGTGAGAAGATCGCGCTGTTCTGCAATGTGCGCAAAGATGCCGTTGTTGCGGCTTATGATCTGAAATCAATCTATGAGGCGCCACTGGCTTATCACGCCCAAGGGCTTGATCAGGCGGTGCTCGATGCCTTCGACATCTCCCCTGCCCCACGCCCCGATCTGTCTGTCTGGCATGATGTTTATGATCGCATCCACAATCCTGAAGGCGAAGTGAAAGTCGCGATTGTCGGGAAATACACGCAGCTGGAAGACGCCTATAAATCCATCGCCGAGGCATTGACCCATGGCGGCATGGCGAACCGTGTGCGCGTCAAGATCGAGTGGGTGGATGCAGAGCTGTTTGAAAAATCAGACGATGCTGCGTCGCATCTTGCCGGTTTCCACGCGATCCTTGTGCCCGGCGGCTTTGGCGAACGCGGGACCGAAGGCAAAATCAAAGCAGCCCAATATGCGCGTGAAAACAAAGTGCCTTATTTGGGCATTTGTCTGGGCATGCAAATGGCCGTGATCGAGGCCGCGCGCAACGTGGCCGGTCTGTCCACTGCCGGTTCAGAAGAATTTGATCACGAAGCCGGTAAAAAGCGTTTTGAACCAGTGGTCTACCACCTCAAAGAATGGGTACAGGGTAACCACAAGGTGGAGCGCAAAGTCGGCGACGACAAAGGCGGCACCATGCGTCTGGGCGCCTATGACGCCACGCTTAAAGACGGCTCCCGCGTTGCGGAAGTCTATGGCACCACGTCAATTGATGAGCGCCACCGCCACCGCTACGAGGTCGATATAGCATACCGCGACCAGCTGGAAAAAGCCGGTCTTACCTTTTCGGGCATGTCACCGGATGGCAAGTTGCCCGAGATTGTTGAATGGTCGGATCACCCGTGGTTCATCGGCGTGCAGTTCCACCCCGAGCTGAAGTCGAAACCATTCAAGCCGCATCCGCTGTTCAAAGGCTTTATCAAAGCGGCCAAGGAAATGTCGCGGCTGGTTTAACCCAGCCGCGATATCGCGTCAGCGGTGGGTTATCCCACCGCAAGGTTGATCAGAACAAAGATCAAAGCCGACAGCGCCGCAGCAGCAGGCACTGTAATCACCCAAGCCGCCAAAATCGTCATGAAGTGGGAGCGCCGCACCAGCTTGCGGCGGCGCCGCTCTTCCGGTGCGAAGATAGCTCTGTCAGGCATCGACAGACGCTGATTTCGAATCCGGCGCTCTGCGTCCCATTCACGAAAAAATCCAACACCGAATACACCGCCAACGGCGATGTGGGTCGAACTGACAGGCAGGCCAAGCCAGCTGGCGACAATCACCGTCAGAGCGGCTGAAAGCGCTACGCAGTATGCGCGCATCGGGTTCAACTTGGTGATTTGCCCCCCAACCATGCGGATCAATTTGGGCCCGAACAGGAACAAGCCGAACGAGATACCAAACGCACCGATCACCATGACCCAGAACGGAATGCTGACTGCCTCGGTAAAGCTGGAGGACTGCGATGCCTGCACAATTGCAGCAAGTGGTGCCACGGCATTTGCCACATCGTTGGCCCCGTGCGCAAAGCTTAGCAAAGCGGCAGAGACGACCAACGGGATACCGAACAGCATCTTGAGCGACTTATTACGGTTCTCCAGACCTTCGGATTGTTTGCGGATCACAGGGATCATCGCAACCCAGACAAGGACACCTGAAGCGGCGCCAATGATCAAAGCCGTCGACATGTCGATCTTGATCAGCTGTTTCAGCCCCTTGAGCGACAGATAAGCCGCGAAGGCACCTGCCATGATCCCCACCAGAATCGGCACCCACGTACGAGCCGCAGCAATCTTGTCTTCGCGGTAAATGATGCGCGACTTGATCAGCCACAAGAACATTGCCGCGATCAAACCACCCAGCATCGGCGAGATCACCCAGCTGGCAGCAATGCCTGCCATTGTTGGCCAATTTACCGCCGAAAATCCTGCCGCAGCAATGCCCGCGCCCATCACGCCGCCAACCACCGAATGGGTAGTAGAGACCGGCGCCCCCACCCATGTGGCAAGGTTTACCCAAAGAGCCGCGGACAGCAGGGCAGCCATCATCGCCCAGATAAACACAGACGCGGTGCCCATGCTTTGCGGTTCGATGATCCCTTTCGCGATGGTCGAAACCACGTCCCCGCCCGCGATCAGCGCGCCAGCACTCTCGAATACGACGGCAATCGCGATGGCCCCGCCCATGGAAAGCGCATTCGCACCCACCGCCGGACCCATGTTATTGGCCACATCATTGGCCCCGATATTCAAAGCCATGTATGCGCCTAGACAGGCCGCAATCACTACGATCATCAGATTGCTGGTTTGACCGAAGAACAGCATCGCACTGAGCCCTGCGATCAGGATGAAAACCAGCGCGATGCCGGGTCCCACCATTGGCCGCGAGACATAGCTCGTTGCCAGTTCAATATTGGAATAGCGTGCTAGATCACGATCCAGCGTTTCAAGATGGCGTGGATCGCCTTGTTGTTGTGACATGTTTGATGGCCCCCGATTGATCAGCGGTCATACTGTCCAATCGGACCAAAAATCAACAAAACAATCAGGATCAGGCGGATTTAACTATCCGGTTGCGGAAAATTGACTGGAGTTCCGGCTCATCCACCATCTTTGATGCCGCCTCTGCGCTGACCCATTTCCGCGTCCGTTCATGCGCTTCGGGGAATTCTTTGGCCAAATCCTGTACTGCAACAGAATACACCAAGGTCTCCACAGGAATTTCCAGACCAGATGGCTGTCGTTTTGCATAGCTATAGTGACCGATCGGGGTGCTGGATGCGCGGCTGTGACGTACGCCTGCCTCTTCCCATGCCTCCTGCAAAGCAGTCTCATTCGATTTGAGGCCCCGAATTGGCCAGCCTTTCGGGATAATCCAACGACCGGTATCGCGGCTGGTTACCAGCAGATATTCGGTTTCGGCCCCTTCACCACGATGACAAAGGGCTGCGACCTGAAGTTTCTTTGGACGCTGCAATAACGGGCCTGGAAACACGTTCCAAACCCTACGAAGGGAGACATTCATGCGGTAGACCACTCAATCTTTTTTTCTTATTTGGGTAACTTTACCATATGACTAAAGAAAGTTCAAATTCCCTTAACCTGGTGACAGCGGCAAACGGCGCTGATGCGCGGTGGATGGGGTGCAGAGCAAAGGTTGAGGCTGGTTTTTGACATTGCATGCGCGCGCCCTTCGGATACACCCCTGACATGCTCAGTTATCAACACATATATCACGCCGGAAACCTTGCAGATGTGCACAAGCACAGCCTGTTGTCCTGGATGCTTGCCTATCTCACGCGCAAGGATAAACCGCTGACGTATCTGGAAACGCACGCTGGTCGGGCGCTTTATGATCTGGGTGCGGAAGAGGCGCTCAAGACCGGAGAGGCTGCGGCGGGCATCGCCCAAGTGCGCGGCTGGTTCGGCGCGGATCACCCCTATGCCCAAGTGCTTGACCGGGTCGTGGCCGAAGATGGGCCAAACGCCTATCCCGGCTCTCCTTTGATTGCCGCCCATCTGCTTAGGCCCACTGATCAAATCCATCTGGCAGAATTACATCCGCGCGAACATGCCGCCCTTGAGCTGGCCATGTCCCCCACCGGCGCCAAAATTCATTTGCGTGACGGGTTTGAAACGGCCTTTGCTCTTTGCCCGCCCACGCCGCGCCGTGGCATGCTGCTGATTGATCCCAGCTACGAAATAAAGACTGACTACACAGATATCTTCCGCCACATCGCCAAACTACACCGCGCATGGAATGTCGGCATCATTGCGCTGTGGTATCCGATTCTGACCAACCGCGTGCATGAACCCATGCTGGAAGCCCTAAGCGCCCAGCACACAGAAGCGCTGCGCCACGAGGTCCGCTTTGCACCTGCGCGGCCCGGGCACGGTATGGTAGGTTCCGGAATGTTTGTGCTAAACCCGCCTTACGGACTGGCAGAAGAGGCAAAAAGCTTGTCTGCCCGCTATGCCAAGCTGCGGTGAAACGATAAATCTGAACGGGAGAAACGGATAATGTCGAAAAAGGGATACTGGATCGGGAACATGGATGTTCGTGACGCGGCAATCTATGAAAAGTACCGCGCAGCCAATGCAAAGCCCTTTGCTGACTATGGCGCAAAATTTCTGGTGCGCGGCGGCACCCAACAAGTGCGCGAAGGCAACGCAAACTCGCGCACTGTCGTGATCGAATTTCCCAGCTATGCCGATGCAGTCGCCTGCTATGAAAGCCCCGGATACCAGAACGCCAAAGACATTCGTATGGCCGTGGCGGACGGCAGCCTGATCATCATCGAGGGTTATGACGGCTGAAAACAAAATGCGGCACGGAGATTTCCAGAAGCCGCAATATTAGGTTTGGCAAACAGCGTTATCTCGGATAACGAAAGCCTATGTTAGAACGTCTTTTTCCGCGCCGCGCGCCCTCGCCCCGTCCCTTGCCACAACCAAATGCCCAGCTGGCGCTTGGAGCACTTCTGGTGCGGGTCGCGTTGGCCAACCGCCAGTACCTCGCTTCCGAGGTGGCGCAAATTGACCGCATCCTTGCGGCGACCTTCAAGCTGAAGCCGCTGGAAGCTGCAAAACTAAGGGCCGAATGCGAAGCGCTGGAGCGTCACGCCCGCGGCACGCCGGAGTTCGCCAAAATCCTGCGCGATGAAGTGGCATACGCAGACCGGAAGGCATTGGGAGACGCGATGTGGCTGGTTGCCATGGCAGACGGTCGCCGTGACGAGGATGAAGAGCTGCAACTGTTGGCGATTGAGACTGCTCTTGGCCTTACCGACAAAGATATTGAGAGCGCGCGAAAAAACGCGCTTGGCGATTTGTATTAGCAGCAGTCCGACCTAAATAACCCCATATGTTTGCAGATTTTCTCAGAAGGCTGACAGATCCAGCCCCCGCCCAATTGCCTGACACCGATGCGCGTCTGGCACTGACAGCTTTGCTGGTGCGCGTTGCCCGCTCTGATAATGACTATAGCGGCGCGGAAAGATCGCGCATTCAAGGAATTATCAGTGACCGCTATGGCTTGGATGACGGCGCCCGCGATGCGCTGCTGGAGGATGCCGAAACCCTTGAGGCCGAGGCCCCCGATACTGTTCGCTTCACACGCTCTATCAAAGAAGCCGTTGCATATGATGATCGTCTTGCCGTGGTCGAGGCGCTTTGGAAGGTCGTGCTGGCCGATGGGGAGCGCGCCAAGGAAGAAGATGCGCTGCTCCGGCTGGTCGTAAACCTTTTGGGCATCACCGATATGGACAGCGCACAGGCCCGCAAACGCGTGGCCGGCTGAAAAATCAGGCTAACCTAACGATACGTCAACCCGACATTCACCATTCCGCGTTGCATGTTTTGCGATTCTGACATCATATTCGCGATGCAACAAGGATAGATGGCCGACACGTGACCACAGAATTACCCGTTATCGAGATTCGAGACCTGCACAAAGCCTATGGCTCGTTGGAGGTCCTCAAAGGCGTGAGCATTGCTGCCCCCAAGGGGCATGTGATCTCCCTGATCGGGTCTTCCGGCTCGGGCAAATCGACACTGCTGCGTTGCTGTAATTTGCTCGAAGACAGCCAGCAAGGTGACGTGCTGTTCAAAGGAGAGCCGGTCAGCTGGCGCGGTACAGGCCACAGCCGCCGCCCCGCCGACCCCAAACAGGTTCTGCGCATCCGGACGAACCTCAGCATGGTGTTCCAGCAGTTTAACCTTTGGGCGCATATGACCATCCTGCAAAACGTCATGGAAGCCCCGCTTACAGTGCTTGGGCGCGACCGCGCAGAAGTTGAAACCGCCGCCCGCGCCTATCTGGACAAGGTCGGTATCGGCGACAAATGCGATGTCTACCCTGCTCAGCTGTCAGGTGGCCAACAACAGCGCGCCGCCATCGCGCGGGCCCTGTGTATGGAACCGGAAGCCTTGCTGTTTGACGAACCCACCTCGGCGCTTGACCCCGAGCTGGAGCAGGAAGTTGTCAAGGTGATCAAGGACCTTGCCGCCGAAGGCCGCACCATGATGATCGTGACACATGATATGAAACTGGCCGCTGATGTGTCCGACACAGTTGTGTTCCTGCATCAAGGCCTGATCGAAGAACAAGGGAGCCCCGAGACGCTGTTCGGCGCACCCAAATCAGAGCGACTGCGCGGGTTCCTTTCGGCAACCCACGCCGCATAAACCGTAAACGGTATCACTTGGGAGAAACCACATGAAAACGATTATCCTCGCGACGGGCGCGCTGGCACTGACAGCGGGCTTCGCCTTCGCAGACGGCCATGCAAAAACCATCCGCATGGGCACCGAAGGCGCCTACCCCCCCTATAACTTCATCAACGATGCCGGCGAAGTAGACGGCTATGAGCGCGAGATCGGCGACGAGCTTTGCAAGCGCGCCGAACTGACCTGCGAATGGGTCACAAACGAGTGGGACAGCATCATTCCCAACCTCACATCCGGCAACTATGACACCATCATCGCCGGCATGAGCATCACAGACGAACGTGAGCAGGTCATCGACTTCACTCAGAACTACATCCCGCCAGCATCTTCTGCCTATGCCGCACTGTCCGCTGATGCGGATCTGACCGGTGGTGTGATCGCAGCGCAGGCAAGCACCATTCAAGCAGGTTATGTCGCTGAAAGCGGCGCAACATTGCTGGAATTTGCAACGTATGACGAAACCGTAGCAGCTGTGCGCAACGGCGAAGCGGACGCAGTATTCGCAGACAAAGACGCGCTGGTGCCAGCGGTTGACGAATCCGGCGGCGAGCTGGTTTTTGCAGGCGATGACGTGCAGTTGGGCGGCGGCGTAGGCATGGGCCTGCGTGAAAGCGACACCGAGCTGAAAGCGAAATTCGACGCGGCCATCACCTCCATGAAGGAAGACGGCACATTGAACGCAGCGATCATCAAATGGTTTGGCGAAGACGCGACCGTTTACGAATAATCCAATCACAGATTGAAGGGGCGCGCCACATCGCGCCCCTTCTTCATTTTGTCAGTAAACTCGATTACTGACACACGACCAGACGTCCCTACCTAAAAGAGCATGCCGATTTTTAGTTTCTGCACCGATCCGTCCCAGATTGAGGGCCTGAAATGGCTTAGCTGCTACCTGACGACAGGTAAGCATTTGAATCTCTATTGGTCCTTGCTGACTGTGCTGACCCTCTTGGCCATCACTGCCCCTGCAGCGCTTGCATTCGGTTTTGCCGGTGCGTCTGCTGCGCGGTCCCGGATCGCGCCTCTGCGCTGGATCGGCAAGACCTATATTGCGATCGTGCGCGGTGTGCCTGACATCGCCTTTTTCCTTTTCTTCGTGATCGCGCTTGATCAGGGGGTCGAATATCTGCGCCATAAGGTGCTTTGCTCTGACTGGGACCAGCCGATCCGGCAGGGAAATGATTTCATTGTCTGTCAGGCTGCCAAGATGCCTCTGGGCACCTCGCCGCAATGGGTTCACGAAGCATACGGCTTTTCCCTTGCGGTGCTGACCTTCGCAATCGTGTTTGGCGCTTTCGCTGCGAATGTATTGTTTGGTGCCATGCGCGCAGTGCCCCACGCCCAGCTTGAGACTGCCGAGGCATACGGCATGACACCCAGCCAGATTTTCCGTCGCGTTTTGGTGCCGCAAATGTGGGTCTACGCATTGCCTGGCCTTGGCAACCTATGGATGGTGCTCATTAAGGCGACGCCGCTGCTGTTTTTGCTCGGCGTCGAAGACATCGTTTATTGGGCCCGCGAGCTTGGCGGCTCCAAGACCACACGATTTACCGACTACCCTCACCCGGATTGGCGCATGTGGTACTTCCTAGGGCTGCTGGTGTTCTATCTGATCTTTACGCGTATCTCCGAGATCGTCATTGCCCGCCTGATGCAACGTCTGACACATGGTCAGGCAACTACGGGCGGCGAAGCACAAAGGAAACTGGCGTGATTGGTAAGTCCTTTATCAAAGCGGCCGAACAGGCGTGCTCAGCGTGCCCTGCCGCAACTGCTTTGCTCCTGCCGGAGCGACAGAAATGAGCTGTATTCAAACCATTCAGGATTACGGCCTGCGCGCCATCGGCATTGGCGAACGTCTGCTCCCGCGCGAAGACTTCACCCTATGTGAGCAGTTCACCCTGATCGGCTCTGGCATGATCTGGAACGTTTACTTCGGGCTAACGGCGCTTGTTTTAGGATTCTTTTTTGCCACTGCCCTTGCCCTTGGCAAAGCGAGCGATAAACGCATCCTGCGCAAACCGTCCGAATGGTTCATCTTCTTCTTTCGCGGGTCACCGCTGTTTATCCAGTTCTTCTTTGCCTACTTCGTGTTTCTCAGCCTCAAATCGGTCTTTCCGGTGTTTGACGCCTTTACCTCAGCATGGCTTGGCGCGGCGATCGTGCTGTTCCTCAACACATCGGCCTATTCCGCCGAGATTTTCTACGGTGCGCTGCAATCCATCCCCAAGGGGGATGTTGAGGCCGCTGACGCCTACGGACTAAGCGGCTGGACGCGTTTCAAACGGGTAATCTGGCCCACCATGCTGCGCCTTGCCTGGCCTGCCTACACGAACGAGGCCATCTTTCTGTTTCACGCGACAACTTTGGTCTATATCTCCAGCTTTCCAGCTTGGCAGCAACGCGGCGACGCGCTTTATTACGCCAGCTATTTCGCGGATAAGACCTTTAATCCGTTCATCCCCTACCCCATCCTTGCCGGCTATTTTATCATTCTAACGCTGGTGGTTATCTCTGTTTACGGGTTAGTGAACCGGCGGCTGAACCGTCACCTGCCAGCCGAACGCAGGCAAAAAATACGCTTGCGCCCCAATCTGATACGGTAGTAAGCATAATTTGATCAAAAAACCCGCGGCGCTGGCCGCAGGCGTCGGATGCGCTCAACCGAGCGTGCTGTCATGGCCAGCGCACCAAATGGTGACCTATGCACAACTGGCTTCGAAAACATCCTAACGTCCGCACGATCCGTGTGGCTGCTGCCGATCTTAACGGCGTGCCGCGCGGCAAACGCATCCCCACACGCTTTGCCGACAAGATTACGCAGGACGGTACGCGCTTTCCGTTTTCTGTGCTGAACCTCGATATCTGGGGTGAGGATATTGATGACAGCCCGCTGGTTTTCGACAGTGGCGACCGCGACGGTGTTCTCCACCCGACCGAGCGGGGTTTCATGCCGATGCCCTGGCTTGAAGCGCCTTCTGCGTTGTTGCCAATCTGGATGTTCCACGAAGATGGCCGCCCATATGCCGGTGATCCGCGTCACGCACTTCGCGCGGTACTTGACCGGTTCAAGGCACGCGGCCTGACCCCCGTCTGCGCGGTCGAGCTTGAGTTCTTTCTGATCGACGATTCCGGCCGCAAGTTGCAGGTGCCGCTGAGCCCACGATCAGGCAAACGCCGCAAGGGCGCCGAGACGCTTAGCATTCGCGCGCTTGACCAGTTCGATGAATTCTTCACCGATCTCTATGACGCTTGCGAAGAAATGGATATCCCCGCCGATACCGCGATTTCAGAGGCGGGCCTTGGCCAGTTCGAAATCAACATGATGCATTGCGATGACGCCCTGCGCGCCGCTGATGATGCATGGTTGTTCAAGATGCTCGTGCGCGGACTGGCGCGGCGTCACGGCTTTGCCGCCAGCTTTATGGCAAAACCATATGCAGATTACCCAGGCTCTGGCCTCCATACGCATTTTTCTGTTCTCGATAGCGAGGGCAATAACGTCTTTGACAATGGCGGCCCCGAAGGCACAGATGTTATGCGCCACGCCGTTGCCGGCTGTCTTGAGGCTATGGCAGGTTCAGCGCTGATCTTTGCCCCCCATGCCAACAGCTTTGAACGGATGGTGCCGGGCAGCCACGCGCCGACCGGCGTGAGCTGGGCCTATGAAAACCGCACCTCCTCCATTCGCATCCCTTCGGGTTCAAGCGCGGCTCGGCGGATCGAGCACCGTGTCTCGGGTGGCGATGTGAACCCATATCTGATGCTGGCTGCGGTCCTTGGCTCTGCCATCAACGGCATAGAAGACGGGAAAGAGCCCCCCGCCCCTATCACCGGCAACGCCTACGCTGCCGATCTGCCGCAGATCCCCCACACATGGCAAAGCGCGATCGACACTTTCGAAAAAGACGCCGCGGTCGCCCGCATCTTTGCACCAGAGCTGATCCAGAACCTTGTCCTGACCAAGCGACAGGAGTTACACTATATGGAAGAGCTTGAGCCGGCCGAGCAGGTCGAAATTTATCTGGATACGGTGTAACCCCATGAAAATAGGTATCCTTCGTACAGGCCATTCACCTGAAGGCATGATCGAGACCATCGGTAATTACGATGTCATGTTCCAACGTCTGCTGGATGGCAACGATTTTGTTTTTGAGACTTTTTCCGTCGTGGACGGTGAGTTCCCAGCAGGCCCGCAGGACGCGGACGGCTGGCTTATCACCGGTTCAAAACACGGCGCCTATGAGGACCACGCGTGGATTGCGCCGCTTGAGGGTTTGATCCGCGACATCAACGCCACCGGAAAACCCATGATCGGCGTCTGCTTTGGCCACCAGATCATTGCGCAAGCGCTGGGTGGCAAAGTTGTCAAATTCGACGGCGGCTGGTCCGTTGGCCGCACTGAATACACGCTAGACGGCAAGCCCGTTGCGCTTAATGCGTGGCATCAGGATCAGGTGGTTGAGCTGCCGGAAGGCGCGCGAGTCGTGGGCTCCTCGGACTTTTGCGCCAACGCCATGCTTGCTTATGGTGACAGTATCTGGACGATCCAGCCACACCCCGAATTTGGCAGCGACTTTATTGACGGGCTAATCCGCACACGGGGCAAGGGCGTCGTGCCGGACAACCAGCTTGAGGCGGCCAACAGCGCCCTGTCCCTTCCCGTGAACAACACCGATATCGCCGCGCATATGGCGCAATTTTTCAAGAGCAAAGCGAGGGCCTGATGGCCGATTGGAAAGAACAGCTGCCCGAGGCGGCCCAAAACTACCTCAAAGACCGCAATCTGGATGAGGTGGAATGCATCATTCCAGACCTTCCCGGCATTGCCCGTGGCAAGGCCGTTCCAGCCTCGAAATTCGCGCGGCAAGACAGCTTTCATCTGCCGGACAGTATTTTCTACCAGACGATCACCGGCAACTGGGGTGAGGCCGCAGGCGACGAGGGCTTTATCGAACGGGATATGATCCTGCGCCCTGATATGACCACCGCCACCGCCGCCCCATGGACTGGCGACTGGACATTGCAAGTGATCCATGACGCCTATGACCGCGACGGCAATGTCGTGCCTTTCAGTCCGCGCAACGTGCTAAAGCGGGTGGTTGAGCTTTACAGGGCCGAAGGATGGGAGCCTGTAGTGGCCCCTGAAATGGAATTCTACCTTACTGCGCGCAACCTTGATCCTGCGCAGGAAATCAAACCGATGATGGGCCGCTCTGGCCGTCCCGCAGCGGCACGGCAGGCCTATTCGATGACTGCTGTGGATGAATTCGGTCCTGTCATCGACGACATCTATGATTTTGCCGAAGCGCAGGGGTTTGAGATCGACGGGATCACACAGGAAGGCGGCGCAGGCCAGCTTGAGATCAACCTGCTACATGGTGATCCGGTCAAACTGGCGGACGAGGTTTTTTACTTCAAACGTCTGATCCGCGAAGCGGCCATGCGCCATGACTGCTACGCGACTTTTATGGCCAAACCGATCGCAGATGAGCCGGGTTCGGCCATGCATGTGCATCACTCTGTTCTGGATGTGAAAACGGGCAAGAATATTTTCTCTGATGCGGATGGCAACGAAACAGAGCCGTTCATGCACTTTATTGCGGGGCTGCAAAATCACATGCCCGCAGCCTTGGCCGTCATCGCACCATATGTGAACAGCTACCGTCGCTATGTGAAAGATCACGCCGCGCCGATCAATCTGGAATGGGGACGCGACAACCGCACCACAGGCATCCGCGTCCCGATCTCCAGCCCGAACGCACGGCGCGTCGAAAACCGTCTGGCCGGGATGGATTGCAATCCGTACCTTGGCATCGCGGCATCGCTGGCTTGCGGGTATCTGGGTCTCAAGGAAGGCAAGCCACCACTGCCCGAATTCAAGGGCGATGCCTATGACGGGGATGGCGATATCCCCCGCACAATGGGCGAAGCGTTGGACATCTTCAGCGAGGCAACCGAGCTACACGAAGTGCTCGGGTCGGATTTCGCGCGCGTCTGGGGCATCGTGAAAGCAGCAGAGTATGACGAGTTCCTACAGGTCATCTCCCCTTGGGAGCGTGAGCATCTGTTGCTGAACGTCTGATCCCGCATCGCGGGACACAATAGAGGGCTGCACTGATGAACCTGCTTTTTGCGAATGACAAACGTGGCGCGTATCCACCAAGTTGGTATGCTGCAACGGCAACGCCGCTTGCCCCGTTTGAGCCGCTCAAAGGGGCGCAAAAGGCCGATGTTTGTGTCATTGGCGCAGGCTATACGGGGCTTTCCGCGGCCCTGCATCTGGCGCAAGCCGGACGCAATGTGGTTTTGCTGGACGCGCAGCGTGTCGGCTTTGGTGCGTCAGGGCGCAACGGCGGGCAGCTTGGCTCTGGCCAACGTATGGAACAGGACGCTCTTGAATCTCTGATGGGCGACACCGAAGCGGCAAAGCTGTGGGACATGGCCGAGGACGCCAAGGCGCTTGTCAAATCGCTGATTGCGGCACACCAGATAGACTGCCATCTGAAACCCGGCGTGGCGTGGACTGGGTCAACCGATGCCGATGTGCGGCATTTACACAGCTACGCGGATCATCTGGCCGGCAAATACGGGTATGACCAGATCGAAACTCTGGACCAAGCCGCCTTGAAATCCGTCTGCCCTTCGCCCGATTACCGCGGTGGGATACTGGATATGGGCGCAGCACATCTGCACCCGCTCAACTTCGCGCTTGGCCTTGCACGCGCTGCCGCGGCAGCGGGCGTGCGTATCCATGAACGCAGCGCCGTGCACCATATCGACCAGGGGGCTCCTGCCACAGTGCGGACAGATGCAGGCCATGTCGTGGCCGACCACGTGATCCTTGCATGCAACGGCTATCTTGGCGGGTTGAACCGCCGCGTTGCTGCGCGGGTGATGCCGATCAACAATTTCATTGCCGCAACTGAGCCATTGGGTGAACGCGTCAAAGATATTTTGCCGCGCGATGTGGCAGTAGCCGACAGCCGCTTTGTGGTGAACTATTTCCGCCTCAGCCATGATGGTCGGCTGTTGTTCGGGGGGGGCGAAAGCTATGGCTACCGCTTCCCAAGTGATATTGCCTCCAAAGTCCGCAAGCCAATGTCAGTGGTTTTCCCGTCCCTGTCAGACGTGAAGATTGACTATGCTTGGGGTGGCACCCTCGGGATCACGATGAAGCGCTTGCCCTACGTGACGCGTTTGGGGGCCAATATGCTGTCGGCCTCTGGATACTCCGGTCATGGCGTTGGCACCGCCACCCATGCAGGGCAGCTGATGGCACGCGCGATTGAAGGGGACGGTGACGGTTTTGATACGCTTGCCGCCCTGCCCAGCACACCGTTTCCAGGTGGCCCCGCCATGCGGTCTCCGCTGCTGGTGATGGCGATGAGCTGGTACGCCCTGCGTGACAAGCTCGGCGTTTAAGAGCCGTTTTTACATTGCTGTAACCAAACCGCGCTTGCCACGGCAGCTTGCTCATTTATGCTGTGCGAAAGAAATCGATCAGGATTATGACCATTGAATAGCCCCGATATGCACAGCGCAGAAGCCCTTCCCGAAAGCCTGCGTGCCGAAGTTGACAGGCTGCTCAGCAGTGGTGACCTGTTCCGGTATACTGCTGACAGTGACGCACCGGCGACCCTGCTTGAGGCTGAATTTGCCGAAATGATGGGCAGCCGCTTTGCTCTTGCGGTATCCTCCTGCTCGGCTGCGCTGTTCCTGTCTCTCATGGCGCTGGACCTACCCCGCGATGCGCGTGTGCTAATCCCCGGCTTTACCTTTGCGGCTGTTCCCTCTGCGGTGATCCATGCGAATTGCTTGCCGGTGCTATGCGAAGTAGGCGAAAACTACCGCATCGACATCGAAGATTTCAAAACCAAGCTGCCTGACGTCTCAGCAGTGATCATCAGCCATATGCGCGGCCACACCTCGGATATGGATGCGATCATGGCGCTCTGTGAGGCAGCGGATGTCCCCCTGATCGAGGACGCGGCACACAGCCTTGGCACCACGTGGAGCGGGCGCAGGATCGGCACATTGGGTAAAATCGGCTGTTTTTCATTCCAGAGTTACAAGATGATCAATGCGGGCGAAGGCGGCATTCTGATCACCGATGATGCCGATCTGGTGGCCCGCGCCATCATCATGTCCGGCGCTTACGAGCATAACTGGAAGAAGCACCCTGTGTTGCAGGACGCCTTTGCGCGGCACCAGAACAAGCTGCCGCTTTATAATTTACGGCTTAGCAATCTGTCAGCCGCCCTTGTGCGCGCCCAATTGCCGGAATTGCCGCGCCGCATCAAAGATGGCCTGCGCAACCACGATCTGGTTGCGGCCAGATTGGCAACCTCTCCCTATATCGACGTGCCTGCGCCGCTTCCGCCTGAGGTGCGTGCGCCGGATTCGATCCAGTTCAACCTTACCGGACTGTCCGATGAGACGATCCGCGCCTTTTCAGCGGCCGCGGCTGCATCTGGCGTCAAGGTTCAGGTGTTCGGGCAAAGTGCAGACAATGCCCGGGCATTCTGGAACTGGCAATTCATTCCGGACTTGCCGGAATTGCCCGCCACACGCGCCGTGCTGATGCGGGCCTGCGATGTGCGACTGCCCGTTCACTTCACAACAGAGCATTGCGAAAACATCGCGTCGACCCTGCTGGAAGCGCTGGAAAATGTCACTCGGGCTGCTGCCTGAGTAGCGGGTTATTGAACAAATGGGGGAAACGCTGCCACGCAAGCGGCGGCGGAACAGTTGCCCATGACATCCCTGCCACGGGCAGCCAGTCATTACTTCAGTTTTGACAATTTGTCCTGAAGCTCAGCCAGCTGGCGCTTGATCGCAGCCAGATCTTCGTTGCTTTCGGGTTCGGACGGTTCCAGTCCCGAGCTTGTCTTACCCGGCCAGCTACCTGTCATCGCCTTCATGAACGCCTCTTGCTGCGCCTGCATGGCATCGAAACCGGGCATCTTGGCGATCGGGTTCAGAGAGGTCATGTTTTCCATTACCTTTGCCTGCCCGTCCCGCAGCATTGCAAAAGACTGCTGAAGGAATTCCGGCACGACACTGACCTTGCCGGTCATATAACTGCGCACAAGATCGTTCAGGACGTCGACGGGTAAAACGCTTTCGCCACGGCTTTCGTGCTCGGCGATGATCTGCAACAGGTACTGGCGCGTCAGATCGTCGCCGGATTTCAGATCAACGATCTGCACCTCGCGACCATCCCGGATAAAACCCGCGATATCCTCAAGCGTTACATAGTCGCTGGTTTCAGTATTGTAGAGGCGCCTACTGGCGTATCTCTTGATCAGAAGGCGTTTGCCTGTATCTGCCACGTATTTTCCTCCGCAAAAGATGTGCTGCAGTGCAGCCTAGACGCCGCAAACGCAAAAAGAAAGGGTGAGCTGCATGCAGCTCACCCCTCCTTTAACCAAAGCTTCCCGAAGAAAGCAGGGAGTCTGGATATTCAGACTTATTTAGATGTCGCTTTTTTCGCAGCGGCTTGAACGTCGCCGGAAACTTTTGACATAGCAGATGTTGCTTCTTCGGACATGTCTTTGCCAGCAGCCATCATCAGTTCAACTGTTTCCATCTGAACTTTTTTCGCTACTTCAGCAAAAGCGGCCATGTGCTCTGCAGCAGCTTCGGAGTAAGCTGTTGCGAAGTCTGTCATTGCTTTTGCGTAGTCAGCAGGCTCGGACTTTGCTTTTGCCATGTCGGTCAGCTTAGCAACTGTGTCTTTTGTCCACTTGGAAGAAATCTCTGTGGATTTCTCAACGGCTGTCAGGGCAACGCCGGACAGTTTTTCGTTCAGTGTCGCGGATGTTTTGAAAGATGCTTCCATGGAAGTTGTGTCCACTGGAAATGCGCCCATCATGTCTTTGAGCATTGCAGTCATGTCGGGTGTTTTTGCGGTAGCCATTATAGTCATCCTTTGTTTGCATATTCGGGGCAACATCGCCCTTTTAGAATTTCTGCGTGCCCTTGGGTCACCCAAGCGCCGCGTCTGCAAACAATATAGATGCTGCACCGCAGCATTGCAAGTTTTTTCTGCAATGCAGCATCTCGCTATAGTTGTGGAAAATCTGCCTTCAAAATCAGCCCCTTGCCTTTACGGCAACATAGGTTCCCGGTGCATCGCACAAGATTTCTTGGCCGCCCTCACCCGGAATTCGCGCGGGAATCATCGCACCGGATCGCTTGCGCAGCCATTTCTCCCATCGGGGCCACCATGAGCCGTCGGTAAACTTCGCCCCGGCAAGCCAGTCTTCATGGTTTAGCGTAAGGTCCTTATTGGTATAGTGACCGTATTTGCCTTTGCTGGGCGGATTGACGATCCCTGCGATATGGCCCGACTGGGTCATGATAAAGGTCTTGTCCTTGCTGCCCATTTTCTGGACGCCACGGTAGCTATCCTTCCAAGGCGCGATGTGATCTGTCTCACAGGCGATGGCGCATAGCGGTACGTCGACTTCGTCCAGCACCAGATGATGACCACAAAGATCGTATCCGCCCTCGGCCAGCTCATTACGTTGGCACAGACCGCGCAGATATTGCATGGCCATCTTGGCTGGCAGGTTCGCGCCATCCCCGTTCCAATAGAGCAGATCGAACGCTGGCGGGGTTTCTCCCATCATATAGCTTTTGACGGCTGGACCGTAGACCAGATCATTCGACCTCAGAAACGAGAACGTCCGCGCCATCACAATAGAGGGCAAGATGCCCTTGTCTTTCGTCTCCGCCTCGATCCCTTCAATAAAGTCATCCGTAAGGAATGGCTGGAACTCACCCTGATCCGAGAAATCCGTGAGCGCAGTAAAGAAGGTTGCGGATTTTACCGTGTCGTCCCCCCGCTGCTTGAGCAGCGATAGCGCAAGGCTTAGCGTCGTACCGGCAATACAGTAACCAACCGCATTCAAGCGCTTTTCGCCCGTGATCTTTTTCACCTGTGCAAAAGCTTCCAAATAGCCATCCAGCACATAATCATCCATGCCCACATCGCGGTATGACGCATCAGGGTTAACCCAGCTGACCATGAACAGGGTATATCCCTGATCGACCACCCATTTGACCAAGGAGTTCTGCTCCTTGAGATCAAGAATGTAGAATTTGTTGATCCAGGGTGGAAAAACCACCAGCGGAGTGCCGTGAACTTCTTCGGTTGTGGGGCTGTACTGGATCAGCTCAAACATGCGATTGCGGAATACAACCTTCCCCGGCGTCGTGGCAATGTTGCCGCCCAGCTCGAACGCGTCCTCGTCTGCCAAGCGCACGATCAGCTCCCCGTGATTGGCCTCAAGGTCGGAAATCAGGTTCTCAAGCCCTTTGATCAGGCTCTCGCCCTCTGTCTCGACCGCGCGCTGCAATGCATCTGGATTGGTGGGCAGAAAGTTGGTCGGACTCATCATGTCGATGATCTGCCGCGAGAAGTATTTGAGACGCTTTTTCTCATGCGGCTCCATGTCTTCCACATCTTCAACCGCCTGCGCGAGCGCTTCGGAGTTTCGCATGTATTGTTGTTTGAGGAAATTGAAGTAGGGGTGCTTTTCCCACATCGGGTTGGTGAACCGGCGATCTGTGCCGGTGCGGTCCTGCGGAGCAGACAAAGTCCCTCTGGCAAGCGCCTGCTGGGCTTCGACAAAATGGGTGACAGATTTGGTCCAATACTCTAGCTGGTGCTCAATCAGCTTGGCAGGATTGGTCATCGCTTCTTGCATGTAGGCTTTTGCTGCTTTGGCAAAAAGCTCCTGATTCGGACCGTCTAGTGACGCTTGATGAGTATTTCTATTCGCCAGAACTGCGGTTAGGCGATCCCGCAGTCCTTCGACTTTGGTAAGGTTTTCGGTCATGCGGGCAAGGGCCTCGGCTGACGGTTGACCGGTGTCTGAGGAATTTGTTGTCATCTTAACGCTTCCGTCCTATGTTTGCACTTGCAGCATTTTCGCATGGCGGGCAGTTTTTAACGTCCCAGCGTTAGTGTAGCCCGAATTTGGGCTTTGAGACAGGAGTTCCGCAATGCGCTTTATGGCATCTTACGATATGATGGAAACAATCCGAAACACTAATCAGTGGCTTGGCGCTTCGGCAACCGCGATGGCTTCTTACCCAGCGCTTTCCATTTTTCCCAATCCAGCCCTAGAGTGGATAAGCGCATGGGGCGAAGTCACCGAGCGGACGTTCAGCCGCATGGTGGTCAAACCCGACTGGAACATCCCCCCTTTCGTAGGCGCCAACGGCACAGATCGGCTGGTTTCGACCCAGATCGAGATTGCCGGGCCTTTCGGCGACCTGTTGCACTTCAAAGTACAAGGCCGCACCCAAAAGCGCCGCAAGGTTTTGTTGGTCGCACCAATGTCAGGCCACTATGCAACGCTGCTGCGTTCAACTGTGATCAGCCTGCTGCCTGATTGTGATCTGTACATCACCGATTGGCACAATGCGCGCGACATTCCTGTCAGCGCCGGCAAATTCGACGTCGAAGACTACACCATGCATCTGGTGGACTACATGCGCCATCTCGGCCCGGACACCCACGTGATTGCCGTCTGCCAGCCTGCGCCACTGACACTTGCAGCAACTGCATATCTCGCCGAGGAAGATCCCGCAGCGCAGCCACGCTCGCTAACGCTGATCGGTGGTCCAATTGATCCAAGTGCGTCACCGACCGAAGTGACTGATTTCGGCCACTCCGTGACGATGGGCCAGCTTGAGCAGTCCATGATTCAACGCGTCGGATTTAAATATGCCGGTGTGGGCCGCAAGGTTTATCCGGGCCTGTTGCAGCTATCGTCGTTCATTTCAATGAACCCCGACACGCACCGTGATGCGTTCGTCAACCAGATCCAGCGTGTCGCCAAAGGCGAAGCGCATGAGCATGACAAGCACAACAAGTTCTACGATGAATACCTTGCTGTGATGGACATGCCCGCCGAATTCTATCTGTCGACCGTAGACCGTATTTTCAAAAACGGTGAAATCGCCAACAATGAATTCGTTGTGAACGGTAAGAAAGTCGACATGGGCAAGATCACCACCGTGGCGGTCAAAACTGTCGAAGGCTCCAAAGACGATATCTCGGCGCCGGGTCAGTGTATCGCTGCCCTCGCGCTGTGTACCGGCCTGCCTGACAGCAAAAAAGCAAGCCACGTCGAGGAAGGCGCTGGTCACTATGGTATCTTCGCAGGCAAAAGCTGGCGCACCAACATTCGCCCGCTTGTACTGAACTTCATCGATGCCAATGACATCACCGAAGAAGCTGCCGAGGCCAAGCCTCCGGCCAACAAGAACGCGGCGGCCTGATACTGACATGCCTGACGTGCCCTTTTCCTGCCCTTGCGGCGAGATAAAGGGCACGTTGCATGGTGCCACGCCAACATCCGGCAATCATGTGCGCTGCTATTGCTCGGCCTGCCGCGCTGCGGTTTTGTATACCACTGGCGTTGATGTCGAAGATCGCGGTGTCGAGCTGTACCAGACGACCCCCGATAAGATCAGCTTTGAACAGGGTCAGGAAAATCTGGCCGTGTTCTCATTCTCACCGAAAAAACTGTTGCGCTACCGCGCGTCCTGCTGTGGCGCACCGCTGTTCACGATGCTACCCACCCCGAAATTCGCACTTGCCGGTGTGATGACGGACCTTTTAGCCGACAAAACCGCGATTGGACCGGTCGCGATGGAGGCATTCGTCCCGCAGCCTGACGGGTCGTCAAAACACACATCTGTCGTGCGACTATACGGTGGAACGATGTGGCGCGCCTTGGTCGCACGGATAACGGGCCGCTGGAAGCAGACACCGTTCTTTGACATCGCGACAGGAAAGCCTGTGGCAGAAATCTACGTCCCCACCCCAGAGGAACGCGCGCGCCTGCCTTTGTGAACTACTGCAATACGTAAGGTTGAGCGAGCCATTCACGCAGGGCTGCTGTTGTTTCTTCTGGCTGTTCCAGCGTCGGCAAATGACCCGCATCATCCAATACGCGCAATTTTGCGTAGGGTATCAGTTCGGCCATAAATTCATGACGTTTGACGGGGCATAGCGTGTCAAACGCACCGCACATCACCAGCGCTGGCACCTTGCAACGGCGCAGCGTGGCCTGCTGATCTTTGCGACGTTGCATCGCGCGGGCCTGACGGATGTATACCTCGGGCCCAAGCGTACGCGCCATCTCCATTACCAGCCCCAAAACTTCGCCGCGGTAGGGGCCGGGAGCAAGCGTATTCAGCCCGATTTCAGACCGCATCACTTCATCCAGCCTTCCAGAGCGGACTTTTACGATCATGGGTTCACGGTTGGCCGCCAAAACAGGTGTTTCAGCCAGCGGGTGCGTGTCGATCAAAGCAATGCGGCTGACCCTATCGGGTGCGCGCCGCATGATTTCCATCGCGACGGCCCCCCCCATGGCCAAGCCTGCCAGCGCAAAACGCTTGGGAAGGATATCCAGCAGCCCCGATGCGATTTCTTCAATCCGCTCACCTTGCGTTACAGGCGCGACCATGACGGCTGTATCATTCGACAGCTCGGCAATTTGCGGCCCGAAAAGGCGCGCATCACACATCATTCCCGGCAATAGAACCAGTGGCTCTTTCATTGGGTGTCTCACTCCGGTTACCCTGCCCCGCGTGCATGCCGTGCCACGCCAGCGGGTGCAAGCCCTCAGGGATAGGCAATGCCCCGCAATGGGGGGAAATCCGCGTATCGCGCTTGGCGCGCAGGCAGATCGTCGGACGGTTCATCCCCTGCGCGCAACAGCATGCCACGCGGCGAGATATAGCTGGAGATGGTGCGCAGCGGCACGGGACGCCAGACAAGGTTGAAGGCGGCGAGTTTTGGAAAGAACCACATCTCGGAATAGGGCAGATGGTCATGGACCCACCACGCCAGATCGCGCCAGTCGCGGCCCTGCGCATATTGATCCGCAAACCACGGAACGACCACCGATGCGCCTGCAATAGGACGGTCGGGCCAGTCCCAGATATGACACTCAATCGGGTTTTCACTGCGCGCGCAGTTGAGCCGGTTCTCATTGCCATAAGTATTCAGCGCCGCCGACCGATAGCCAGAGCGCACGGCAACGCGGCCAAAGGTTTCCTCCAACGGATCAAGCAGTTCCTGACACAGGTGGCTACCATGGCGGATAGCAAGATCGGGCGTATCGGGGATGTTGGGTACACCGTGGAATGCGCTGATTTCGCTCATCAGAAAGTCACGCATATAGAAATGTTTAGACAGGCGCACACGGCCAAGTGTCTCAAGGCTCCACATTCTGGCCGGTTTGCGCATCAATACCCGTTCCAACGGAACGCACCGTCCGCGCCAAGAGGTGAAAAGGGATTATGCGCCACCTCCCAGATTGTCCCTTCGGGATCAGCGAAATAGCCGATATATCCTCCCCAGAAAACATCGCCGGCAGGCTTTAGGATCGTGCCACCCGCCGCCTCGGCACGCGACAGCAGCGGCGCGACCTCTTCCTTGGTTCGTACATTGTAAGAGAACGTGGACGCCCCGCGACCAAGCGCGCCTACTGGCATCCCTATGTCTTCGGCCAGTTTTTCAAGCGGATAAAGCCCCAGTGTTTGGCCGATCAGATCAAAGGCAATCACGCCATCCGGCGTTTCCACGCGCTGCCAGCCCAGCGCTTCGTAGAAGGCGGCGATGCCATCCATATCGCCGACACCAAGGGTAATCAGGCTGATCCGTTGATCCATTATGCGGCCCTCCGTACCAGAATTTCTGTTTCAACCCATTGCCTCAGGACGCTAAGACGTCCCCTAAAGCCTTCTCGATGAGGCTCAAACATGGTCCATCAGAGAAACGATGATCCGCGTCCTTCACCAGCAAAAGCTGAATGTCCGGGCCTGCCGCATGCTCAAGCAGACGCGTCGCGGTCGCCACAGTAACTGCGGTATCGGCGGTGCCCTGTAGCATGCGCACACAAAATGGCAGTTCAAGCGGATCGCGCAAGACCAAATGATCGCGCCCGTCCTCAACCATGCGACGTGTCACCACATAGGGTTCCATGTAATCGGACGGCAGCTCAACCCTGCCCTGTTCTTGCAGCTGCGTCTTTTGGGCTTCATCAAATCCCGCCCACCAGCCATCTTCTGTGAAATCCGGCGCTGCTGCGATGGTGACCAGACCGGCCAAACGTTCGGGCCGTGCGCGTGCCAGAAGTAGCGCCTGCCAACCGCCCATGCTGGAGCCGACCGGCACAATCGCATCGTCCGTCAAAGCATCGACCACAGCCAATGTGTCAGCGTGCCAATCCCCGATGCATCCATCTGCAAACGTTCCAGACGACTGACCATGGCCTGAATAATCAAACCGCAGGAATGCACGACCTTCGGCACGCGCCCAGTCCTCCAGATGTACCGCTTTGGTGCCTTCCATGTCAGATTTCAGCCCGCCAAGAAACACCACACAAGGGCCTTCCCCTTCGGTCAAATGGTAGGCAATACGCTGTCCTTGTGCCGTCTCTAGATATGATGGTTCTGACATATGCTTCTCCGCCAATTTTTGGGTGATCATGCGCAGCCACAAACCGGAGAGCAACCGCGCGCGCGAAATATATTAGATCACCCTGGTCACGACAGGCGATGTACTGGCTTCCGCAACGCGACAAGCAATCGCCGGGCAAACTGGGCGTACAGCTGGGACTTCTGCAGTATTGCGGGGTGAAGCTTTTGCGACGCGCTGTGGCCAGTGCGCCAAAGCTAACGCAAGAGCCCGCTCATTATTTTTGACAGCGTGCCCTATTCCATCCGCACGGCTGTGGCTTTGTTCATTGCCGCCTAGCCACTAACATAGGGCTCGTCGCTGGGGCGGAAGAATATCTTTTGATTATGCAGTCGGCCCAGCAAATCATCTATTTCGTGAACATGATTTTCATCGTCAGTCTGGGGCAGCAACGCACGCGACCCCTCGCGGCCAAGTGACAGGTCACGCTTCACGACGTTCAGAGCCGCTTCGATCAGATCGATATCGCTGAGAGTAAGATCGAAATTCCGGTTATACTTTGGCATTAGATGACCTTTCAAAGATGCACCGATAATGCCTCAGTCGTGCACAGCGTTCAAGCGCTCTCCGCCTCTGGCAGACCTTTTGCCACCACCGTTCCGGCCAAAGCCATCCCTGCAAATAATACCAGCACAACCTGAGGACCGAACAGCGCGGCCCCCCCACCAGCGACACCCGCCACCAGCAAAAGCACACCGATCACAGTATTGGCCACAGCCGCATAAGCTGAGCGTTCGTCGGCGGGCGAAATATCGACCAAATAGGTTGAGCGCCCCTGTCGCACACCGTGATAGGCAATCATCAACGCAAATAGCGCAACCGGCATAGCCCAGACCGTCTGGGCCAGCCCGGCTTGGGCAAACACGATGGCAAGGCCAATAGCCAGCGCACCACAAATCCCCGTAAGCATCAGGACGCGGCGGCTGGATTGATCAGACAGGCGCCCCCAGACATAAGAGCTGATCAAGGACGCTGCCGCCGAGGCAAGCACCAAGGCACCCAATGCGCCAAGCGAACCACCGTCCTCGCCGCCCAGAATGACAAAATACGGCGGTGCAAGCGCCGTCGATACAAGCAGACCCCGCACGATAATAAAGCGCCAGAGAACCGGATTGTCCTTAAGCACTGAGAACGACGCCTTAATTCCGCCTTTGGCTTCGCTCGGCTCTTCCTTCAGCGTCGTAAACAGTGCTGCCGCAAGGCCCCAAAGCGCGGCTGCAAGGCCAATCGCCGCAATAACCGCACCGCGTTCTTGCAGAATACCTGAAATCAGAAGCCCTGCAAAAACCAGCACACCGACGGAAGAGACGGAACCGGCAAGACCCGTCACAGACCCGCGACGTGCCTGCCCGACGGTCTTACCTAAAATGTCCTTGTAAGAAACAGAGCAGAGCGCCCGAAAAAGTGCCAATGCAGCAAGTGCCCCACAAATGGCCAGACCGGCCGCAGCACCCTCCAGACTAAGCGCGGCCAGAACGATCAGGCCCGCGCACAGGCCTTGTCCGGCAGAGCCGATGACCCACGCCCATTTGCGATGTTTCATGTTTTGAACCCAGCCTGCCATTGCGATCTGCGGCAATAGCGCACCGCCTTCGCGCAGCGGCACCAAGGCACCGGCATAAACAGCAGGTGCGCCAAGCGATGTCAGCAGCCAGCTAAGCACGAGCTTGGGGTCAATCAGACCGTCCGCAACCTTTGTCATGCTCAGGGAGGCGGCGTGCCGCAAACCATTTGCCGCCTCTGCCTTTTGCGCCTCTTCGCTGAGACTGTCGGCAGGTTCTTCCGCGCCAGAAATCGCCTTGAAAGCTTTTTGGGTAGTGTTCTGCTGCATGGCGGTCGGGTCCTTTGGTCTACTTTTCATCTGGCTGTGCCGTAACGGCACATTGTCAGCTCTGGCGCTGTCTCTTGCAGGGGTATTGTTTAATGATACACCATTTTGCATGGATACAACGCCGCCAGATCGCCTTTTGATCCCAACTCTTTCCGCCTGTAACTTTATCATCGGGATCGGTGCCTTTGTGATCATCGGCATGCTGGAGCCGCTAGGTGCTGATCTGGGGCGCAGCCCAGCGCAGGCGGGCCAATTGATGACAGTCTACGCTGTGGCCTATGCGATCCTTTCGCCCCTGCTTGTTGCCATGACTGGAACTGTGGGCCGCAGACGGGTGATGGCCGCAGCCTTTGGCATGTTTGCCTTCGCCGCCGCCCTTTCCGCACTTGCCCCGAATTTCACCGTGCTCAGCGTGGCACGGGTTCTGGCCGCCGCAGGTGCCGGAATTTTTACACCACTCGCCGCGGCCGTTGGAGCTGGTCTCTATCCGGTTGCGCAGCGTGCACGTGTGTTGGCGGCAGTGTTCTTCGGTCTGACCATCAGTCAGGTGGTAGGCGTACCAGCGGGCAGCTGGGTCGGGTACACGTTTGGCTGGCGGTGGGCGCTTTGGCTGGTTTTTGCACTGGCATTGCCCTGCATGTGGCTGATCTGGACGCGGGTGCCTGTCGGGCTGCGCTTCCAGCCCGTCTCCTTACGCGACCTGCGTGATGTGATGCGTGAAGGCAGACTGATGCTGGCCATCGGCTTCACCGGTACCTTTATCGGATCACAGTACATCCTGTTTACCTATATCGCGCCGCTGCTGGCAGAGACGATGGCATTCGGGCGTGACGGTATTACTCTCATCCTTGTGATCTCTGGACTGGGCGCAGTTCCAGGCAACATCATGGGGGGCTTTTTGTCAGACCGTTTCGGCTGGCGCGTGACCCTGACGGGTCTGTGCCTGGCGCAGATGTGCCTGATGCCCATGTTCTCGCTATTACCGCTAAGCCTAGGGCAATTGTTTGTGTTGGTCTTCCTTTGGGCCATGTGCAGCTGGTCTTTTATGGCCGCACAGCAAGGGCGGTTAATCGGGCTGGCCGGACACCGCGCGCCTGTTGTCCTCGCGCTTAATGCTGCGGCAATTTATCTTGGTGCCGCAATCGGATCGGCCATCGGTGGCGGAATGATTGCAGGATACGGGTTGAAATCCTTGGGGATCGCCGCAGGCATTGGCGCTGCGGTCGCGCTGGTACATTTAACACTATCGGTCCGTCTGCCCCCTTTGCGCAGCACCGCCTCTTGACGCCACGCGCGCGGACCGTCAAATACGCATCCACATAACCCGCAACCGGGCGTCTCGTAGGCGCCAAACTGACGAGGAGGCCCGCATGGCCCAGATCGCACTGACCCTTCCCGATGGCAACGCACGACACTACGACGCAGGTATCACTGCGGGCGAGGTCGCGGCCGACATCTCCAAATCTCTTGGCAAGAAAGCCATCAGCGCCACCGTCAACGGAGCGCACTTCGATCTGGCATGGCCGATCAAAGAGGACGCCTCAATCGCCATTCATACCATGGCCGACGAAGAGCAAGCCAACGAGCTGGTCCGCCATGATCTGGCACACGTCATGGCACGTGCCGTTCAGGATATCTGGCCCGACACCAAAGTCACCATCGGCCCTGTCATCAAGGATGGCTGGTACTATGACTTTGACCGCAAGGAACCTTTCACACCCGAAGACCTTGGCCTGATCGAAAAGAAGATGAAAGAGATCATCAATGCCCGCGACCCCGTCCGCACAGAGGTCTGGGACCGTCCCCGCGCGATCAAGCACTACGAAGATCTGGGCGAGCCATACAAAGTCGAGCTGATCGAAGCCATCCCCGGCGACGAGCCTTTGCGCATGTATTGGCATGGCTACTGGCAAGATCTGTGCCGTGGTCCACACCTGCAACATACCGGCCAATTGCCCGGTGACGCCTTCAAACTGATGAGCATTGCAGGCGCCTACTGGCGTGGCGACAGCAACCGCGCAATGCTGCAGCGCATCTACGGCGTTGCCTTCACCGGCAAGGAAAAGCTGAAGGCCCACCTGAACATGCTGGAAGAAGCAGCCAAGCGCGACCACCGCAAGCTGGGCCGCGAAATGGACCTGTTCCACATGCAGGAAGAAGCGCCCGGACAGGTTTTCTGGCACCCCAACGGCTGGATGATCTACACCCAGCTTCAAGATTACATGCGCCGCAAACAGCGCGCAGGCGGCTATGTAGAAGTGAACACGCCTCAGGTCGTTGATCGCAAGCTGTGGGAAGCCTCCGGTCACTGGGAAAAGTATCAGGAAAACATGTTCATCGTTGAAGTCGACGAAGAGCATGCCCGTGAAAAGACAGTCAACGCGCTCAAGCCGATGAACTGCCCTTGCCACGTACAGATCTTTAACCAGGGCCTCAAATCCTACCGCGATCTGCCGCTGCGCATGGCCGAATTCGGTTCGTGCAACCGGTATGAGCCATCGGGCGCGCTGCACGGTATCATGCGCGTACGCGGCTTTACGCAGGACGATGGACACATCTTCTGTCGTGAAGATCAGGTCGAAGAAGAAACCGCGATCTATATCGAATTCCTGTCGGCAATCTACAAAGACCTCGGTTTCGAGAACTTCAAAGTGAAGTTCTCTGACCGTCCAGAGACGCGCGCAGGCAGCGACGAAGTGTGGGACAAGGCGGAAGCAGCCCTTTTGTCAGCAACCCGCAAAGCGGGGATCGAGCCAGAGATTAACCCCGGCGAAGGCGCGTTCTACGGACCCAAGCTGGAGTTTGTTTTGACCGATGCTATCGGGCGCGACTGGCAGTGCGGCACCCATCAGGTTGACTTTGTAATGCCTGAACGCCTCGATAGCACATATATCGGTGCGGACGGGGGCAAACACCGCCCTGTTATGTTGCACCGCGCAACACTGGGATCGTTCGAGCGTTTCATCGGCATTTTGATCGAAGAGCACGCAGGCAAGCTGCCGTTCTGGCTTGCACCGCGTCAGGTTGTCGTTGCCTCTATCACCTCGGATGCGGATGATTATGTCCGCGAAGTTGTGGCAGAGCTGACAGCAGCAGGTGTGCGCGCCGAAGCAGACATTCGCAACGAGAAGATCAACTACAAAGTGCGTGAACATTCGGTTGGCAAGGTTCCGGTCATTCTGGCCGTCGGCAACCGTGAGGTTGAGGAACGCACTGTTTCGGTCCGCCGCCTGGGGGAAAAGCAGACCTCGGTTCAGGCGCTCAGTGATGTTACAGCGGCCCTGAAAACCGAAGCGACACCACCGGATTTTTTGTAACAATTGACGCAGACGGGGGGCCTTGTGCCCCCCTTTTTGTTTCAAAACGCAGATTTTTCGTGATCAACTGGCCCCATTCAACACAAAAAATCTAACACACCTGTGACACACTGCCTCGTGAGTAGATTTACCGCAGCGGTCCTGCTTAACTGAACCTACCGATATTCACCACGACCTCAAAAAAGGGAGAGACCTGATGTCCACAACCATGAAAACACTCGCCATTGCCGGTGCTGTTGCAGCTTCGATGACAAGCGTCGCAACCACAGCCAATGCCGCCTCCAAAGAAAAATGCTACGGCGTGTCGCTCGCAGGGAAGAATGACTGCGCCGCAGGCCCCGGCACGACCTGCGCAGGCACATCCGTCACCGATTATCAGGGCAACGCATGGACATTGGTCGATGAGGGCACCTGCGAAGCCATCGAACTGCCTGCTATGGCTGATGGCACAGAACGCGCAGGTTCTCTGGAAGCTCTGGAACGCGATCTGCCGGCATAACGCCACGCAATCCGCAGGGCCCGACGCGAATGAAGGGCCCTGCCCCCTCTGCCGGATAAGGAGTGCATTGCTATGTTTGACCAATCCTCCCCCGCGCGACCACTGCCAAATGGCGTTGGCGTGGGCTACAAACCCCAACATTTCAATGATCTGATGGCGTCACCTGCACCGGTGACCTGGATTGAAGTTCATGCCGAAAACTATATGGGTGACGGTGGGCGGCCCCATGCCCAGCTACGTGCGTTGTCAGAACATCTGGCCCTGTCTGTTCACGGTGTCGGCCTGTCCATTGGCGGTGAAGCGCCGTTAGACCGCGAGCATTTGAAGCGGTTGAAAATCCTTTTAGACAGAAGCAATCCATCAAGCTTTTCCGAACATCTGGCATGGTCCACGCATGGTGCCGAGTTCCTGAATGACTTGCTGCCCTTACCCTATACCCAAGCAACGTTGAACCGGGTCGCCGATCACATAGATCAGGTACAAGAGACGCTTGGCCGCGAGATGCTGCTTGAAAACCCGTCCAGCTATCTCGCCTTTGCTGAAAGCACCTTCTCTGAAACCAACTTTCTGGATGCACTTGTCCAGAAGACCGGCTGTGGCTTGTTGCTGGATGTGAACAATGTATTCATCTCATCCACAAACCTGAACCTGAGCCCACAAGCCTATATTGATGCTTATCCGCTTGCGGCTGTGGCCGAGATTCATGTCGGCGGACACGACGAAGATCATGATGACGCCGGAGCCCCGCTGCTGATCGACAGTCACGGCGCGCCAGTCGTAGATCCTGTTTGGTGCCTGCTTGAGTACACCCTACAACAAACGGGTCCGAAGCCTGTTCTAGTAGAGTGGGACACAGATGTACCCGATTGGCCGACGCTGCGTGCCGAAGCCGACCGCGCCGCCACCTGCCTTGCAGGAGCAGAGGTGACCTGATGCAAGTCACTCAGTCCCTTTTTCGCGCGGCACTACTTGATGCCGATGCCCCTGTGCCCGAAGGCCTGGTTGACCCGTTGGGATCGCCCGCTGGTCGCCGGTATAACGTTTATCGCAATAATGTAACCGTCTCGCTGGTTGATACCATGAAGTCGGCGTTTCCAACTGTGCGGGCCTTGTTAGGCCAACAGAACTTTGACACGCTTGCGCCTGTTTTTGTTCGCGAACATCCGCCGCACTCTCCGTTGATGATGCATTACGGCGCTGATTTTCCGGCCTTCCTTGAGGGGTTCGCACCCCTTTCGCATCTTGGATACCTGTCAGATGTCGCGCATCTGGATCTGGCGTTGCGTGCGTCGTATCACGCCGCAGATGCAACCGCTTTCGACCCTGAAAGCCTCCAACAACCGCCAGAAACGCTTTCGACGCTTGAGCTGCGCCTTGCTCCTGCAACGCGTCTTATCCGCTCACGCTGGCCGGTCCATGATCTCTGGCGGCGTGCCACAGAAACAGACGCCCCCAAACCGCGCGCCATTGGCCAAGCGGTCCTGATTACGCGCCCTGCTTTTGACCCTGAAGTGCATCTGCTCCCCATTGGCGCGGCGACATGGCTTAGGGCCTTAGAAACACAACCGCTCGGCCAAGCGATCGAGACGGCAACAGCCGCCGCACCCGATTTCGATTTTGCCGCCACATTGGCTGTCGCCCTCCAAGCTCATGCCTTTTGCAGCCCGGACAAGGACACAATATGACTGCTCTCCTAAATACCTACCGCTCACTCACCGATACGCTGGACCGCGCCGACTGGGTGCTGCCAACACTGGCGCGGCTCCTGTTCGCCGCTATCCTGCTGATGTATTTCTGGATCTCGGGCCTGACCAAGTTGGGTGATGGGCTGTTGGGTATTTTCTCCCCCTCTACAGGGGCTTACGTCCAGATCTTTCCGCGGATGATGGAGGCGGTGGGATATGACACTGATCAGTTCACGGTCCTGCACAAGCTGTTCGTCCTTGCCGGAACTTGGGCAGAGTTCATCCTACCCGCCCTAATTGTGCTGGGCCTGTTCACCCGCCTTGCGGCGCTTGGCATGATCGGTTTCGTCGTGCTGCAGTCGCTGACAGACCTTTATGGCCACGGAGGCTGGGGCGACCCAAAAGTGTTGGGCGCCTGGTTTGACCGCTTTCCAGACGGAGTTATCATGGACCAGCGCGCGCTTTGGATTTTTGCCCTGCTGGTCATCGTGATCAAAGGTGCAGGCCCGTTGTCATTCGACCGCGCCCTGCGCCCCCGCGCCTAGATCGCGTTTTGCACGGCCTCTTGTGTCTGGGCGGTCCAGCCCAGAAACAATGCGTCACCGACCTGAATAAGCGGGCGTTTCATCAACGTGGGGTGCGCTGCCAGCAGATCAAGCGGCGGCGCCTTACGCGCCTCGTCATCCAGTCCGCGCCACGTTGTTGAACGCGTGTTGAGCAATGCATCACCGAACTGCGCGAACGCTTTTGACATCACGGCGTCGGGCACTCCGGCCTCGCGCACATCGACAAATGTCGCGTTTGGCAGGGCTTTCAAGGCTTTGCGGCATGTGTCGCAGGTCTTTAGACCGAATAGGGTGATCATCGCCTAATTACTCCTCAGATGGGTTTGGCTAACACGCTATTGTTGAAAAACTATGCGTGCCACCTTGATTTTTTTCAAAATTGACCAATCATTTATTAAGCGGGGAGGTCAAGATGCCCTTGGCCCCTAGCCCCGTCTTCGGGCGGGACGATACTGGAACAGGAGGCGCGGAAGCGATGCCAACGGGAACCGTCAAATGGTTTAATACGACAAAGGGTTATGGGTTTATCGCCCCAGAAGGGGGCGGAAATGACGTATTTGTCCACATCTCTGCTGTAGAGCGTTCGGGGCTGACGGGCCTCGCGGACGATCAAAAGGTTAGCTACGAGCTTTCCGAAGGGCGTGACGGACGCCAGATGGCCGCAGATCTCAAGCTTCTGTAATGCCTGCGCCGGCGCCTGCAAAGGCGCCGGAAGCCCACAGGCCGGACTAACGGCTTAATCGTATGTGCAGCCTTTTTTCCCGATGGGGCAATCGGCGCGTGCTTTGTATGCCTTGCGTTTTACCTTGTGGACCTTTTTCTTGGCCACGGGATGCGACATTGCTGACTGATAGCTGACGTGCTGGTTCGGCGTTCCACAACAAATCACCCCGTTGATCGACACAGGCTGAAGGCCGGTGGGGCAGTAATTCTGCGATGTTTTATACGGGTATATTTTGGCATCGGCACTGGCGGTCTGCGGCATGATCGTTGCCAGCCCAAGTGCAGCGACAAGCGCCAATCCAGTGAATTTTGACATAATAACCTCAGTTTTAGGCGTATCGAGGCCAGTTTTGCGAATGTGCCGGATCAAGTCCAGCCTTTTCAGCCGCTGCCCGCAAAAGCCCCCTCAATAAGAAACACCGCGCCCGAACCGAGGGGCAGGAAGCAAAGCGCCCGCGTCAAACCGAAGGTTTGCCTTTAGCAAAACGGGGGCATTTCGGGCGCTGCCCAATCTGAAATTGGGCATAAGTGTAAAGCAATACTACTAGCGAGTTATTCGATCAAAGCTTTGTCGATCATGCTGTCTTTCCAAGCACCATAATTCATGCCTTGGCCCCGAACGAGCCAATCTGTCCGGCCATTTCTACTGGTACCAAAAAGAAATACAGCTGCAGCGCTTGGGCTGCCAAAAGAAATATCCTGTTCAACACGAAAGTTCTTTTCGTCAAGCGCAGTGATCTGGCCAGTTCTGATAGCGTCATCACGAACAGATTTAATCTTATCTTTGAAAGAGATTGCTTCGCGCAACGCTCCAATAGCCCCCTCTTCGACGATAAAATCGCCAGCATCCTCTCGTGCTTGAGCAACGATACCAGCCTTGGCATTAATTAACTCGAACTTCACTTCGAATACTGTCGTTTCAGCATTCTTATTTATCGCGGGCTTACTAGATGCCGGTTTCCTGAAAACTTCGACACCTACAACGGGTAAAACCAGTTGGATTTCTTCTAGGAAAGTTTCCATATCTGCAATATCCGCCTCAGGCAGCAGATTAAATTGAGGCATGTCCTTGTTTTCAATCTTTGCTCTTCTGGCCTCTTTCAAAAGCGTCAGTAGCCTCCCTTCGAGATACCGGACATGTGCCTTAGTTAAATTCATGTCCTTGCTGGTTACGGCTATAAACCTCTCCCAAAAGTCTTTCTCCTTATTGTGAGTGTAAAGACGTTTTCCAATTTCGTCTCCCTCCCCCACATAAACCTTTAAAAGATCACTTCCTTCATCATCAGGGCCGATCAACAAATAGATTCCGGTTCGCTTTAGTTCGTCCCTAGCAAAGGCGCCTTCGAACCGTGTTCGAGGAGCGGCAAGGACATGCCCAGTCCAGTTCATAATTTCAGCGGTAAGAATACCTGTCGCTTTTCCATCCGCTAGATAAAGTCGAACTGAGCGGCCAGCGCTCACTTAAGCGCGCCCTCAAACTCCCGCCATTCCCCCTTCGACATCCCGCTATTCTCCTGCGTGACCTCTTCGCCTTTCAGCATGCGGCGCACGCAGTCTAGCGCTTTGCCCGACAGGGTCGCGCCGCCCAGACGGTAGTCCTCGAACGCGCCGTAAGCAGCTGGCACCCAGTCGGCGACGACTTTACAGATCGCATCGGCGTAGACGCGGATTTCGTATTGGGCGTGTTCGTCCGCGCGCAGGCGCAGGAAGTGGAACAGGTTGTGCAGGTCCACCTTCCAGTACCATTGCGTATAGACGTTGGCGGGCAGGTTCATGCGGGCCAGTTCGCGGGCAAGGCCGTCTTGTGCTTCGCCGTCGGGGCCGGTTTCGCCGATCATCGCCTCATAGTTGTCATAGGCGCGGTTGGAATCGGATTTCAGGATTTCCAGCACGCGCGCGGCTTCGGCCCCTTCCAGCACGCCACCGCGGCCCTGATTGTTCACCACGCTCTGCGCATTCACATGTTCGGGCGCGGGAATATAGAACTCACGATCGAGAATCGAATAGCGGGCTGAGTATTCGTTGACGTTGGCTGTCCGGTGGCGAATCCACTGGCGCGCGACGAAAACGGGCAGTTTCACGTGCAGCTTGATTTCGCACATCTCGAAGGGGGTGGAGTGCCAGTGACGCATCAGATAGCGGATCAGCCCTTCGTCGTTCTGAACGGACTTTGTGCCTTTTCCGTAGCTTACGCGTGCGGCCTGACAGATGGCGGCATCATCTCCCATGTAATCAATGACGCGGATAAACCCGTGGTCGAGCACTTCGTGCGCTGTATACAGATGCGCCTCCATCCCCGGAGAGACAGCCCGCAAGGTAGGTTGTGGCGTGGCGCGCTGTGCATCGATTTCGGCTTGTTGTTCTGGGCTGATGGGCATGATGTGTCCTGTCCGTGGGATTCGCTTTTCACTATATCTGGTGTATGGGTCGGCGTGAACGCCATATAGGGTATTGTATTTTCGTCATGGTAGTGCCGTTTATGCGTAACGCCCCTTTGCCAGCGTTGACAAACGGGGGGCCGGACGGTGATTGTTGCTTAAAACGAGAATAATGCTTTGAGGGCAGGCCTGTGAAAAACAAAATTATTAGCCTCGCATTGATTGCGGGATTGGCTGCATGCAGCGGCGGGAACCCGTTTGAAGAAACGGATACTGCAACAGATGGCGACACAACCGGCGGTACAGACGGCGGCACCGATACCGGTGGCGAAACCGACGGTGATGGCATCGCGGTTGATGGCGTGCCTCCCGGCACAGAGTCCCCCACAGCAGGCTCCACGATCTTTCGCAGCGAAGCGCGCGTAGATTCCTCATCTGCATCGGGTTACGGCAACGGTTTCGCCAACTCGGTCAGCTACAACAGCGCGGATGATACGTTCACCGTAAACAACCTAGCCTTTGACGGTGACGGCCCATATGTGCGCGGCGAAGCCGTGAGCAGCTTTCACGAAGGTGCGGGCCTTGGCCGATTTGCGGTCTATGAGGCTGAAGAACTGGCGCAGGACCCTATCTCTGGTGATGACATCAGCCAGTTTACGTACCGCGCGGTCTATGGAACCAGCAAAAACCGGACGGGCGATGCGAATGAAATCGCGACGACCCAGTTTGCGATTATCCGGACCGGAAACTATATCCAGTATGGCTTTGGCGGGTTTGTCTACCAACGCGACGATTCCGTGGTTCTGCCAGAAACCCTGCAAGCCCGATACACAGGCAAATCTGCCGGTTTGCGTGACTTCAATGCGGATGGCGGATTGCAGTACACCACGGCAGATGTTGAAATTATCATCGACAGCGACGACTTTGACGAAGGTGCCGGTGTAGACGGAACGATCCGTAACCGCCGCGTCTATGACCTTGCCGGCAATGACATCACCAGCACGGTTGCCAACAGCATCTCTCCCAACCTCACCGAAATCCCGGTCGCTCAATTCGTGATCGGGCCGGGCGTTCTTGAGGACAGTGGCGATCTGGTCGGTGAAATCGTGAGCCAATATCGCGGCGAAGATGGCGAGACAGTCGGTTACGAAGAAGGCAACTATTACGCGATTGTCTCTGGCGATGATGCCAGCGAAATTGTCGGTGTCTTCGTTCTGGAAGCGGCAGACACGCGTGATACAGGCGGATTTATCGTCTATCGGGGTGATCCTGTTACGCCATGAGCCTGTTAAAACAGCAGCTTAAAGCATTGGCACTGGGCGCGGCGGTTTTGACTGCTGCGCCTGTTGCGTTGGCGCAGCAAACAAGTGATGCGCCCGTTCAACTGTCGGTCGAGCAGATGCGCCGCGCTGCGGAACTCAATTTGCGCAACGAGGACTATGGCCGCGCCTTAGCCTTTGCAGACGCGTTGCTGCAGCGTGATCCGCAAGATGTCACAGCCTTGCTGATCCGCTCCCAAGCGCTGAGAGCCCGTGCGAAATATGCTGATGCACAAAGGGCCGCCCGTGATGCGTGGCGCCTGGCCAAGTCAGACAATCAAAAATTCACCGCATCAATGTTGATGGCGCAGGCGCTTTCGTCTGACGGCAAACGCACGCGCGCGCAATTCTGGCTACGCCGTGCCGCACAGGTTGCACCAACAAAGGCACATGCCAATCGCGCAGCACAGGACTTTCGCTATGTCCAGCAGCGCAATCCGTGGCAGACCAATCTGACGTTTACATTCCAGCCAAGCTCTAACATCAATAATGGCTCGGCGAATGACAGCTCTACTTTGCTGTATGATATTCTCAATCCCATTCTGGGTGACAGCGAGGTTGCTCTTGGCGCTTCCAGCCAGGCACTATCGGGGCTTGAGACCGGCTTTGCGTTGCAATCACGCTACCGTTTTCACCAAACAGAACGGACAGCCCACGATCTGCGCATCGGTCTCGCCTATCGCACCTACCATCTGTCGAATTCTGCAAAGGACGATCTAGCGGAGGAAGACGCGGCGCGTGTTGCACGCGGCGAAGTCCCGCTTGAGGTGTCGGGCGGAGATTTCGCCTATGGCACGGTGCAGTTGGGCTACGGTTACAAACAACTGCGCGCGGACCGGCGCGGGGAATTTAGCCTGACAGCCGATATTGGCCAAAGTTTCTACGGCGGCGCACGGTATCAGCGATATCTGCGCGCAGGTGTCGGGCAATCATATTACATCAATGCCAAAACCAAGCTTGATTTCGGCCTAAGCACTGACATCCGAAGCGGCCAGCGCGGGGCTGATCAGGAACAACTCAGCCTCAGCGGAGGCGTCAGCAAACGTCTGGCTGGTGGAAATGGCCTGTATCTTGGCGCAGCGATCACGTCGGTCAGTTCGGACACAGAGCGTTTGGAATATGATGAAATCCGCCTGCGCTCCGGCTATCTTCTGGGCCGTCAGGTGATGGGGACATCGCTTCAGCTCGGGCTTAGCACCAGCTTTCGCGATTACGATGTGACCCCCCACGGACCAAACGGGCGTCGCGAATTCCAGATCGCTGCCGAGGCAACAGCGACCTTCAATAAGATCGACTATATGGGTTTCAACCCCACCGTCAGCCTGAGCGCGTCCACGACCAACAGCAATATTGGTCTTTATGACGTGAACCGCATCGGGTTGAGCGTTGGAATTGCATCCGCATTTTAGCGCCCCTCGCCTCGACAGCGGCGCGCGCAGTGCTAGGATATGGGGCAGATAACATTGCTCAATAAAGGAGCCCTGCAATGCCCATCAAATACCTGCACACAATGGTTCGCGTCAAAGACCTCGATGCCTCCATCGCTTTCTACAAACTGCTTGGGCTGGTTGAGCGCCGCCGGATCGAGAATGAAGGCGGACGGTTCACATTGGTGTTTCTCTGCCCTCCCGGAATGGATGACGGCCATGCGGATGTGGAGCTGACCTATAACTGGGACGGTGACGACGGGCTGCCATCAGACAGCCGACACTTTGGTCACCTCGCCTACACGGTCGAGAACATTTATGACACTTGCCAGCACCTTATGGACAACGGCGTTACTATAAACCGCCCCCCCCACGACGGGCGCATGGCTTTCGTTCGGTCCCCTGACAACATCTCGGTCGAGCTTCTCCAAGAGGGCGATGCCCTGACACCTGCAGAACCATGGACCTCTATGAGCAATACCGGCCATTGGTGATCCGCACACTGGGCCTTGCGGCGGGGGTCACCCTCGCCGCGCTGCCTGCGGTGGCAGTGGAATGTCGGCTTGCACTGGCGTTGGCGATTGATGTTTCCAGTTCCGTAGATGCAACAGAAGACGCGCTGCAGCGCGGTGGTGTGGTGGCCGCATTGACTGCGCCAGAGGTAGAGGCCGCGTTTTTCTCTGCTGACCTGCCTGTCGCTTTGGCTGTGTACGAATGGTCGGGGCGCTACAATCAGGAAATCATTCTTGACTGGACCCTGATTGACAGCCGCACAACATTGGTCCGCGCCGCAGAAACCGTGGCACAATCCAAGCGCAGTCATAACGATTTCCCCACGGCCATGGGTTACGCGCTGGGTTTCGGGGCGCAACTGCTGGAACGCGGACCGGATTGCTTGCGCAAGACGCTGGATATGGCAGGCGATGGGCAAAGCAACGAAGGCTTCGGGCCACAGAGTGCTTACCGCGAGTTTCCATTTGAAGATGTGACGGTCAACGGTTTGGTGGTAAATGCTGCCGATTTCGAGGGTGAAGTCGGTCTGATTGCATTTTATCGCGGCGAAGTGATCCACGGCCCCGGTGCTTTCCTTATTGTCGCAGACGGCTTTGAGGATTACGAAGGTGCGATGCAGCGCAAATTAGAGCGTGAACTGACACCCCCCGCAATTGGTGCGTTACAAAATCAGGGAAACGCCGGATGAAAACCGCGCTCCTTGTTGCACTCCTTGCGATGGGTGCGGCCCAAGCTTCGGTCGCACAGACCTGCCGTCAGGCATTAGCGCTGGGGTTGGATGTTTCGGGTTCGGTGGATGCGCGTGAATACCGGTTGCAGCTAAGCGGGTTGGCAACGGCATTGAACAGCTCGGCTGTGCGCGCCGCGCTGCTGGAGCAGCCTGAAGCACCGGTTGAGCTACTGGTCTTTGAATGGAGCGGACCGCAAGAGCAGACCACGTTGGTGCCTTGGACCCGCATCACCGATGCGCAAACACTGACGGACGTCACAGAGGTGCTCGGCAACGTTCAGCGGCGCGAAGGTTCGGCACCCGGGACAGCCTTGGGTGTGGCGATGATGGTTGGCGCAAAAATGCTTGCGCAGCGCGGCCAGTGCTGGCGGCGCACATTGGACATCTCTGGCGATGGCAAAAGCAACCTTGGACCGCGACCGCGCAATATCAAACCCGCACTGGCGTCCGAAGGTATCACCATTAATGCGCTCGTGATCGGTGCGGACAATCCCGCGAACGGCGATATCCGGCAAAGCGAGATTGCCGAACTCAGCGCCTATTTCACCGCCGAAGTCATTGTCGGGCCAGATGCCTTCGTCGAAGTTGCTTTGGGATTTGAGGATTACGCCGCTGCGATGGAGCGAAAGCTGTTGCGCGAACTGGACGGGCTCATTGTCTCAATGAGATAGGCAGCCAAGGACCTCTTCGACACAGGGGCCCTTGGCGCAGCATTACTGGTCGTGACCGGGGTTCTGGCGCGCCAGCTTGCGCATAAGACCAGGCCAAACCAGATTATCGCCCATCCCCGGCGTGAAGGCACCAGCCGCCTGCCCCGACACCGTGTCAGCCATCGCCTGAGGTTCTTCATGCAGGTTCTCAGAGCCCGCAGCCTGCGCAAGGATCTGGGTCTTGCAGGCGTTTTCAAGGAAATACATCCGCAAGAAAGCAATTGCGCAGTTTGGACCAACTGTAAGCGTACCGTGATTGCGCAGCATCAGAAGGCTCTTATCACCAATATCCGCGACGATACGCTCCCGTTCGTCCAAATCCAACGCGATGCCTTCGTAGTCATGATATGCAAGGTCGTTCGAAACCGTCATAGCAAACTGCGTGTAGCGGCGCAGCCCGTTGTTCTGGACGGAAACAGCAACGCCGTATGGTGTATGCACATGGATCACGCAGCCCGCGTCATGACGCGCCGCATGAATAGCGCTGTGAATGGTGAAGCCGGCCGGATTGATGAAATACGGCGTTTCGGAGCAAATATTGCCGTGCAGATCGATCTTGACTAGGCAAGACGCCGTCATCTCGTCGAACATCACGCCATAGGGGTTAATCAGGAATCGCTCTTCGCCATTCTCGTCAGGCAACCGTGCAGAGATATGCGTGAACACCAGATCGGTCCAACCGTGCAGGGCACAGAGGCGGTAAGTGGCGGCAAGCTGGCAGCGCAAATCCCACTCGATTTCACTCACCTCGCCTTTCAGGCTTGGCAGGCTTTGCGGGTCAGGTATGTCGAAGCCACCTGAGCGTAGGGCGCTTTGTGTGTTCATTACATTCTCCGGTCAAATTTGCTGTTGGGTCAGGAGAAGTTTGTGATCCGCGCCTGCCGTGTGTCAACGATGCTGCCGCAGCATGACGCAGGGTTGCTCACGCAGATGTTTCTGCAAAGCAGAAAAATATCAGCTACGATCCTTAAGATTAAATAGAATAAGGGGGGCGCGACATGACGCTTTTCTCGCGTAGAAAAATGATGCTATCCGGTGCAGCGATTGCTGCGTTTAGTCCCCTTCAGCTAAGCGCTGCCACGGTGCGGGTCTCGATCAATGACGTAGGCGCTGCAATTGATGGCTACGACACAACAGCCTATTGGCAGATCGCGGCGGCACAGACTGGCGCAGCCACTCACACTGTCTCATGGAGCGGTGCTACATGGCAGTTTTCCTCACAAAATAACGCGGACATGTTTGCCGCCGCGCCAATCGACTTCGCGCCCCAATTCGGTGGCTTTTGTACCCGTGCAATGTCCTTCGGGAAGGTCGTGAACGGCGATCCGGAGGTTTGGCGCATTTATGAAGGCAAGCTTTACCTCTTTGCACGTCCCATCGGCGGCGAAAAGTTTGACGAAGGTCCAGATCCCATAATTGGGCAGGCTCAGGATAGCTGGGATTTGCTGGATTGACGGAGGCATAGCGCTCCGCCATCCAACGACTGCTGCAATCCATTGCCTAGCTACGCCGCACGCCTGACCTCCAAGCGCCCCATTCGAGGTCCGCAGTGATCGCTATCAATAGATATAGCGTATCTGATCTGTCCAATACCTCTCGACCCGTTTGAGCGCCGCAGTGATCTCAATCACGCCCGCAGGCCCCAGCACACCGCGATCTTCAAGCCCGCCTGCATGGCGCAGAAACAGCTCATTGACCACATCGCGAATAGAGCGGCCCTTCTCTGTCAGCCGCACCCGAACCGAGCGGCGGTCGATCTCGCAGCGCTGGTGGTGCATGTATCCCATTTCAACCAGCTTCTTGAGGTTATAGCTGACGTTGCTGCCTTGGTAATAACCACGGCTCTTCAGTTCGCCGGCGGTTACTTCATTGTCGCCGATATTGAACAGCAGCAACGCCTGCACGGCGTTGATCTCCAATACGCCAACGCGTTCGAACTCGTCCTTGATGACGTCCAACAACAACCGGTGAAGCCGCTCAACTAATGAGAGCGCCTCCAGGTACCCGGTCATAAACCCTTTTTGGGGTGGGGCTGTTGTCTCATTGATTGGCAGACCAATGGGATCCTGAATACTCATACTACTCTCCGACTCTGTGTGGCTCTGAGAGAAGAATGCAGAATAAATCAGAAGATTTCGTTAAAGGCTATCTAACGAAATTACCCTTTAGAAACGTGCGTTTGAACGTCCGAGATCAGCGCGGCATACTGTGCCTTTGGCGCAATCTGGCCGGTGACCCACTGATAAAGGTCATGATCGTTCTCGTTGAGCATGTCATCATACAGGTCCAAATCGGCATCGTTCATGTCAGCCAGACTGTCTGTGGCAAAGGCGGAAAGGATCAGGTCCATCTCTTTGATACCGCGCCGCATGGAGCGCATGGCAAGGCGCTTGACCCGGACCTCGCGTGGTTCATTCTGCGGGCGTTGTGGGGTTGGTATTTCAAGCATCCGAAGTCTCCGTCAACAGTGCGCGCAGCCTTTTTTCAAGCTGGGCAAGCCGTTTGGTGTTTTGCAGCATCTCGACACGCAGGCTGCGCATCTCTGATAGTATATCAGCGGCGTCTTCGGTCAGCACGCCCGTTTCTCCGGTGCCGTCCAGACCTTCACCTTCGCCGTTGATCAACCACATCATTGATACGTTCAGCAAACCTGCCAACATCGACAGGCGATTAGCGCGTGGTTCTGACATATCATTTTCCCACGCATGCAATGTGGGTACCCGAATACCAAGCCTTCGGGCCAGTACCGCCTGCGTCATGCCTGCCGCCTCGCGCGCGGCAGCTACGCGGTCACCGAATGTCGCCGCCTCCGGCGCGTACCAGTCGGTTTGGTCAAGCATGTCGTCGGAATGTGTCATTACGTGCTCCTTGGGCGCCAAAGGCGCGTGTATTTCAACAGTCGCTGGCAGAATGCTTGCAACTGCGGGGAGACCCCCTATGAGTGGATTCACTTACATATAGCGCAACGAGGCCGAAATGGAACTGCTCTCCCGTACACTTGCCCGCGTCAAACCATCGCCCACAATTGCTGTCACAACCAAAGCACAAGAGCTCAAAGCCGCTGGCCGAGACGTGATTGGTTTGGGCGCCGGCGAACCGGACTTTGATACCCCCCAAAATATCAAGGACGCGGCTGTTGCTGCAATCGCGGATGGCAAAACGAAATACACTGCTGTGGATGGCATTCCAGAGCTTAAGCAAGCAATTTGTGCCAAGCTCAAACGAGACAATGAGCTGGATTATGTTCCCGCACAAGTCAGCGTGTCCAGCGGCGGCAAGCAGGTGCTTTATAATGCACTGATGGCGACGATGAACCCGGGTGAAGAAGTCATCATTCCAGCGCCTTACTGGGTCAGCTACCCTGATATGGTGCTGCTTGCCGGCGGCACGCCTGTGGTCGTTGAATGCGGCATCGAACAGAACTTTAAGATGACCGCCGACCAGCTAGAGGCAGCGATCACGCCCAATACAAAATGGCTGATATTCAACTCTCCTTCCAACCCGACCGGTGCGGGCTATAGCTGGGATGAACTGAAGGCGCTGACAGAGGTGCTTTTGCGTCATCCCCATGTCTGGGTGATGACCGATGACATGTACGAACACCTTGCCTATGACGACTTCAAATTTTGCACCCCTGCTCAGGTCGAGCCTAGGCTTTACGACCGGACGTTGACGGTGAACGGCGTATCCAAAGCCTATGCTATGACCGGCTGGCGGATTGGGTATGCGGCCGGACCGGAAAAACTGATAGGGGCGATGCGCAAGGTTCAGTCCCAGTCCACTTCGAACCCGTGCTCGATCAGCCAGTATGCCGCGATCGAAGCACTGAACGGTACGCAGGACTATATTGCCCCGCACAATGAGATGTTTGTGCGTCGCCGCAATCTGGTGGTCGAGGCGCTGAATGCCATCGAAGGGATCACATGCCCGGTCCCAGAAGGCGCTTTCTACGTCTATCCTTCCATATCTGGCCTGATCGGCAAAACCACCGCCGCAGGTACCCTGATCGAGAATGACGAAGTCTTCGCGACCGCTTTGCTGGAAGAAACAGGTGTAGCGGTTGTATTTGGCGCCGCTTTCGGTCTCAGCCCCAACTTCCGCATCAGCTATGCCACGTCGGATGAAAATCTGGTGGAAGCCTGCAAACGGATCACAGCGTTCTGCGCCGGGTTGCACTAACCCCTGGTACTGGCCCCATGCGCCTGACGCGCTGGGGCCTTCACGTCACGTGACACCACGTAAACTATGTGCATTTCAGCAAACGCTTGCATTATTGTCGTGAACTGACAGAAATGCGCCTAACTAATAATGAGTGGCTTTGCCTGTGGTGCGACTGATATTGTCCACTTATCAGAGCAATGCGGTGAGGGTACCCGATGGCTGAAAAGTTGCCAGAATATTACTTCCGAGTACGTGATAACGGAGCCTTTGTCTTTCGTCTGGATACCGAAAACCGCCAGCGACGGATCGAGATGGACCAGATTGCCGTGGTCAATATGCGCAACGGTGAAATCAAGCCGCACGGCGACCGTACACTCAGCACCGCTGATATCGAGGCGATCAAAAACTGGATGGTGGAACGCGCCCAAACACTGGCCCACCGCGAAATCGACGATATTTTCCGCGCGATTGACTACCTCAACAGCACAACCCATTGGGTGCAATCACGCGCTACGGATGAACAGCTTGAGGCCGTGACTGACAATTTGCTACTTGCGATGCACGACTTGCGCAGCACGTTGGTTCGCAAAAAGGCAGATCGGCTCATGAAGGGCTAAACAGCAGCCTGACGGCGGCGGATACCGGGCAACACTGTGCGCCAGAAGCGGACATTCAGCAGTATCGCCGCAACACCAAGGCCGATGCCAAGACCCGCCCAGACGCCGATCCCCTCAAGACCCAGCGTAAAGCCCAGCAGATAGGACGTCGGTACACCGATGGCCCAATAGCTGATGGCGGCATAGATCATTGGCATGCGCGTATCCTGCACACCGCGCAATACCCCAAGAGCAATGGCCTGCGTCCCGTCAACAAGCTGGAACAGCCCTGCCATAAACAGAATGCCGACGCCTATCTGCAATATCTGTTCCCGCGCAGGGTCGTCCGGCAGGATAAAGATGCCGATGAAGACTTGCGGGAAAAGGAAAAACAACGAAACGGTTATGACAGAAAAAACGAGCGATATTGCTGTCACAACCACTGCGCCGCGCGCCAGATGCGCGGAATCGCTGCGCCCATAAGCATTGCCCGCCCGCACAGTACCAGCGTTGCTCAGCCCCAGATGCACCATGAAAGTGATTGAGGCGAGCTGCACCGCGATGCCATGCGCCGCAAGCGGAATTGTCCCCAGCCAGCCCATCATAACAGCCGATGCCGCGAATAGCCCGACTTCGCTCAGAGATGTAATAGAGATAGGCCAACCAAGGCGGAACACCTGTGCCAGCATGTCCCAATCCGCACGCCAAAGGCGGACAAACAGGTCATGTTGCGGTACGAAAATACGCACATAAAGTACTACACCGACAAGGGAGACGACCTGCGTGCTAAGAGAGGCAATCGCAGCGCCGACAACGCCCATCTCTGGCGCGCCCCAATTGCCAAAGATCAGGGCATAGTTCACCATAGCATTGGTAATCGCCGCCAAAACGGTGATCCATAGCACCACCTGCGTCCGTTCAAGCGCAGCCAGATAGCTTTTCAGAACCATCACAAAAAGAGCAGGCAAAATGCCCCAGCCCGCGACAGCCAGATAACCGGAGCCACGGATGACCACGTCCTCCTCCTGCCCCAACAGGCGCAGGATTGGCGCGGCAAAGACCATCAGCGGCAAAGCCAGCAGCGCGAATCCAAAACTTAACCATAAGCCCATGCGCGTGGCGCGGCGGATCGAAACCTCGTCACCTTCCGCCTGAAAAGAAGCAACCATCGGCATCACAGCCCAAGCAAACCCTGAGCCAAAGATAAAGATCACAAAGAAATAGGTAGAGGCCAGCGTGACAGCAGCCAGCGCCTCTACGCCATACCATCCCAGCATAACGGTATCGGTCACACCGATCGCCATTTGGGCAAGATGCCCACCAATAAGCGGCAATCCAAGCGTCGCAATAGCCTTAGCGTGGCCGCGGGGAGACATGATCTTTTTCATAGTCCCTGTCTATGCTCAGGAACTCTCCGGCGAAAGTCGTGAATTGATTGCGCAGACGGTATTGTGATGTTGCGTCATTTAGAGAGGCAATGATTGTGTGGAGCAGCAGCATCGGCTTAGGCTTGCCTCATGAATACAGATGCTCCCCAGACCCGCATCGATCGGATCACGCCCTACGCACCGGAACTGGCTGCCCGCGGCCCTTTCCGGATCGGTGTCCGCACCACCATGATCACGCTGCAGGACCAACCGGATGTGGCCACCTGTGCGCCAGATGGCGCCGAACGCCAGCTTCCCTTGGAAATCTGGTATCCGGCAACATCGGATACTGAATCAGGCGGGACCTACGACACCCTGCTGCGCTGCGGAGAGACACGCGCGGTGTTGGCCGGTCAGGCCCGTCGTGACGCGCCAGCGGCCAAGGACCTGCGCGCGCCCCTTGTGGTTATCAGTCACGGCTACCCCGGCAACCGTTATCTGATGGTGCATCTCGCCGAAAGCCTCGCGGCAGAAGGCTATGTTGTGGCGGCTTGCGATCACACCGGCAGCACCTATGACAATCAGGCCGATTTTGGCAGCACATTGCTGCACAGGCCGCTTGACCAGTGCGGTATATTGGCGGCCATGGGCGTTATGGGCGGTGACATCGGCGCGCTTGTCGATTGCAGCAACGCCGGATTGATCGGGTATTCCATGGGCGGTTATGGTGCGCTTATCACGGGTGGTGCAGGCCTGACCAAAACCGCCGTGGATTTTCAGCGCGCCCCACCTGCCCGCCTGTTGGAACGGCATGTGGCCGGATCAAACAGCCATACAGCGCTGATGGATAACCGCTTCAAAGCAATCATCACCATCGGACCTTGGGGTGGGCTTTACGGTATGTGGGATGCCGAAGGACTGGCGGCCCTGAAAATACCCGCGCTTATCATGGCTGGTACCAACGATACCGTTTCGGGCTACGGCGCAATGCGCGACATTTTCGAAGCGGCCACTGGCGTGGACCGACACTTGCTGAGCTTTCAACATGCAGGCCACAACGCCGCAGCACCTTATCCCGCGCCGGAAGCCTCTTACGCAGTGTCTGGGAAACTTGGCTGGGCACCGTTTGAACATTACGGCGATCCGGTCTGGGATACGGTGGTGATGAACAACATCGCCCAACATTACGCGACAGCGTTTTTCGGCCTGCACCTGAAGCAGAACACAGACATGGCGGCCTATCTGGAAGACGGGTTCAGGGGATTTCGCGACGGCACTTCAACGGGCCTTCGGTTCGAAAGTCGAAACAGGGAGAGAGACAATGGTTGAGCAATGGACCGAAACGACCGAACTGAACGGAGAGCAATTTTTCGTCCGCCACTGGGGCGACCGGAACGCGCCGCGGTTGTTGATGCTACACGGCTTCCCAGAGTATTCGGGGGCTTGGGCCGATCTTGCGCCGCTGCTTGGGGCGCGGTTTCATTGCATAGCGCCTGACCAGCGCGGCTATGGGCAAAGCTGGCGTCCGGCAGAAGTAGAACAGTACAAGACTGCACTGTTGGTGTCGGATATGGTTGCGCTGATCGGGGATGAACCGCTGATCGTGCTTGGCCATGATTGGGGCGCATCGGTGGCTTACGCCTTGGCTATCTCCCATCCTGAACTGGTGTCCAAACTGATCATTATGAACGGCGTTCATCCTGCACCGTTCCAACGCGAGCTGGCCAAGGGCGGCCCGCAAACAGACGCGTCACAATACATCCACTTCCTGCGGCGGGAAGGATCAGAAGACATTTTGGCAGCTGATGACTTTGCCAAACTCATGGGGTTGTTTTCGGCGCATATGGGCATGGAATGGCTTTCTGGTGAAACGTTGGCGAACTACAAGGCTGCGTGGCGCGATGCTGCTGGGCTGCGCGGGATGATCAACTGGTACCGCGCATCACCTTTGAAGCTGGGGCAGAAAGGCGAGGCAATTAACGGGCTCTCCTTCGATCCCGCGCGACTGCAAGTGCGGTGTCCGCATTTGTTGGTCTGGGGCACAGCAGACACAGCATTGATGTCCGCGGCAACCGAAGGTTTAGAGGAATACGCGCCCGATCTTACCCGTGTAGAGATCGAAGGCGTGGACCACTGGCTACATCATCAAAAGCCTCAAGAGGTGGCAGAAGCAATTCTCGACTGGCTCTAGCGATGGTTCCAGTCGTCGGGATTGTCCGAATTATTCGGGCTCAGCCCGATGATATCGCCATCGGTTGAACAGCCCAGCCCCAACACAGTGCGGTTGGCGTAAGAGAAATACGCGGTGACCTGATTGATCTCCAAAATCTCGCCGTCATCCCAACCGGCCATGCGCAATGCTTCAACATCCATCTGGACCATATCTGCGGGGCACTGTGTAAGCCTTTGCGCATAGCGCATCGCCGCATGCTGGCGCGCGTCCAGAGGCATGGCCGGAATGTCGTCTGCTTCAATCGCGTCGCGCAAGGCAACCGATCGTGAATTATCGCCCAGCAACCTCTTCATTCCGGCGAAGTGATGCTCGACGCAGTAGGCGCACCCATTGAGATGCGACACCCAAACGCCCAAGGCCTCCAGAAACCACTTTGGTATCGTGTTGCCACTGTGGTGCAGAATGTACTTATACACCGCCATATGCGCTTCCATCGTGTGGGGGCGAAGGGAATGCATCATCATGATATTATCGACATTATTCCCCGGCCCGGTCACCCGTTCATAAAGCTGCCTAAGCTTGCCGGTCGCCGCGTCAAAAGGAATTGTTCTGATCCAAGCCATAAGAATACTTTCGGTTCGAGAGGAGCTACTGTGCCATCTTAGCAGTGAAGCGCGTGAGGTATATATTCTGCACGCAAACATCTGCGCCTTTAGACCAATACGCGAACTGCCACAGCTACACTGCGCCCCATCGCGTTCAAACTAAAACAGTCAAAAATGCCGGAGTACACTTCAGGCAGGAAAGCCTGAAAAAATTCACGCATCTGACGGTTTTTAGACAAGCACACTAAGCTTGCAATGCTATTGCCCGACAAAACAGTGGGATCGCCATCGTGACAAACCCCGCATAAAATAACGGAGGAGCTATCGGTAACGATAGGCGTCTCCCGCCGAACTTCTTCGCGACGCGCTTGAACCCGAAATCCACAGGCATCATCGGTGTGATCATCCCGCACCTCAATGACCTGTTCTTCACAAAACTTATGGAAACAGTTGCAATTGCCGCGATGGAGGCCGGACTCTCCGTACTCACACAGTACGCGCAGTCGGACGCTGCGATCAACGTGACCAGTCTGCGTCGCCTAGACTGAAATCTAGGCTACCATTTGCGCCGATGGATTCACGCCCTGTGACAATGCCGAACATCGATTCTCCGGCCAAACCACCTGCAAAGCACTGGCTTGATTACAGAAACCTTCGTCGCGTTGGCGCGCCTCCAGCATTTCGTGCCAGGGCTTGCGTGAATTTCAACGCAATGACCCAGGAACGTCTACATCGCCAAGATGGAGGAACCGGGTTTCAAGCCAAACATAACAGGGACGAAACTGCGCGGCGAAGATTGGCATTTTGAAGATCACTGACAAGCTGTACGAGAGGCCGAATTCGCCAATGGCCGCTTAACGGACAGCTCGATTCTCGGCACACATTACCGCGACGCCACCGGCGCGCCACACGCTGCAGCCCGGCATGGGTTGAGTCTGGCCGCACCTTGAAGGGCGGACTGCGGATCGCCGACCATGACGATGATCCCTTCTGCCCTTACTCTATCCGGCCCTGACTACGCTGGCGCAGAAGCAACATGGTGAAAGCGCAACTTCTTGCTCCATGGTGAATTTCACCAATCACTTTACGTGTGTAAGAATAGGGCACCATGTCGATCAAGAAAACACTGCTGCCCAGCGCCGTCAGCTTTTGGCAGGCTGCATGAATCACACCCGCAGAATGCGACGCCACAACAATCTTAATCGTGACCGTAAACACCGGCGACATGGTCCGTATGCAGGGCCTGGTGGACGACGTCAGCCAGAACGTAGACCTTGGTTCTGCAAGGCAGACCCCACGCATGGTTGAACCAGCGCGAGATCTTAGGCGATCTGACCCGGAACGCGGCCTTCCAACAGAGAATTCGCCACTGGCTGTCGCTTATCTGGTCAGAGTGGCTCGAAACTGCATTGCGGACCTATATCAAAGGATAGTCCGACGCATCGCAGGCGGCCCGGATCATGATCGGACCGCTCATTTGCGCAGGCGCGTAAACACCATTTTCTGTTCATGCAAAACGGCCTTATCCCCGATCCATGCATAAGCCAGCAGCGCTGGCTCGCGGTCACCTACGGTGATGCGGTGCAGATGATCTGGCGGGTTGAAAATCATTGATCCGGGTACGTAGACGCCTTGGTGGTTTTCAGACACCGCCCCTGAGAGGCAGACATAGCTTTCTGTGATGCCTTTGTGGGCATGAGCGGGATAGGTGCATGCGGGCGCGAACAAAACCACGCCAAGAATGATCTCATCACTGACGACCGGGCCATTCTGCCCCGCAAGCTCGGCGTAGGCATAACTGTTCGCCAGCCCCTTTGGAACTTTCTCATAGCCATATTGCCAGCTGAGTTGTGAATCGATTGCGTCCAGCGCGCGTACCACTGGCGCCAGCACCCCCTGTCGCCCTTCATCCAGCGCCCTGCGCAAATGAGCCGTGACCGGCTTTTCCGCTCTTGGCTGTAACTGCACAACGGCATTGTTTCTCATCAGACGCCCAATGGCTTCGCGGACTTTGCGCTGGTGGCTGCGAATGCGGTCGCTGCCGCCAGCAGGCAGGTAGCGGTATAGTTCTTCATATTCTTGCAACAGATACCGCCAATCAGGTATGTCGCGCAGAGTTTGGGTAGTAAGCGAATTTTCCATGGTTCGGCTCCGTCTATTGTCATTGCCTAGCCCGAGTGCACCCTTCCGAAAAGAAAAAACTGCACAATCATCGACGATCGCCGTATTTGCCTGTGGATTAGACGATCACGGCGATTGCCCCGCCGCCCGTAGCCTGTCAAAATAGCCGCCAATCAAAAGCAACAGCAGCAGGCACACACCATGTCCGATCTTCTCTCTGGCGCGCAGTCCGGCAGCACCGAATATGATGCATCCTCGATTCAGGTGCTGGAGGATATGGAGCATGTGCGTCTGCGGCCCGGTATGTATATCGGCGGCAAGGACGACCGTGCCCTGCACCACATGGTGGCCGAGATCATCGACAACTCGATGGACGAAGCCGTAGCTGGCCATGCCACATGGATCGAGCTTGAGCTGCACGATAATGGACACGTCACCGTGCGCGACAACGGGCGCGGCATTCCGATTGATCCGCACCCCAAAGACCCCAGCAAATCCGCGCTTGAGATCATCTTTTGTACGCTTAACGCAGGCGGCAAATTCTCTGGCGACAATTATGAAACTTCCGGCGGTCTGAACGGTGTCGGCTCCTCGGTTGTGAACGCGCTGAGTGACCACTTGCGCGTTGAAGTTGCCAAAAACCGTGAACTTTTTGCAATGGAGTTTTCGCGCGGTGTGCCGCAGGGCAAGCTCGAGAAAATCGGCGCTGCACCGAACCGGCGCGGCACGTCGGTCACATTCCACCCTGACCCTGAGATTTTCGGCAATCTACAACTACGGCCCTCGCGTCTTTTCTCGATGGCGCGCTCCAAGGCGTTCCTTTTTTCGGGTGTTGAAATCCGTTGGAAGTCCGCCCTGCCCGATGGCGACATGCCCCAAGAGGCCACGTTTCACTTCCCCAACGGCCTGACGGATTACCTGAACGAAGTGTTGACCGGATCTACCACCTACGCCGAGGCCCCCTTTGGCGGGACAGTGGATTTCAAAGAGAAATTCGGCCAACCCGGTAAAGTCAATTGGGCGATCAACTGGACGCCCGCGCGTGACGGTTTCATCCAGTCCTATTGTAACACTGTCCCCACGCCCGAAGGCGGCACCCATGAAGCCGGCTTTTGGGCCGCAATCCTCAAGGGCATCAAAGCCTATGGTGAGCTGGTCGGCAACAAGAAGGCCGCGACAATCGTGCGCGAAGACCTGATTACGGGCGGGTGCGCGCTGGTCTCTATCTTTATCCGGGAACCTGAATTCGTCGGCCAGACCAAAGACCGCCTTGCCACCGTGGACGCCCAGCGCATGGTTGAGAACGCCGTGCGCGACCACTTTGATAACTGGCTGGCGGCTGACACGAAATCCGCCGGTGCGATCCTTGATTTCCTTGTGCTGCGCGCCGAAGAACGCCTGCGCCGCCGTCAGGAAAAAGAAACCGCGCGCAAATCTGCGACCAAAAAGCTGCGCCTGCCCGGCAAGCTTACCGATTGTACGTCAAAGAGCCGCGAAGGCACGGAGCTGTTCATCGTGGAGGGCGACTCGGCTGGCGGTTCCGGCAAGGGCGCCCGCAACCGCGTGAACCAAGCACTACTGCCGCTGAAGGGCAAAATCCTCAACGTGCTGGGTGCGGCATCAGGCAAGCTGAACACCAATGCCGAGATCAACGACCTGTGCGAAGCGCTGGGTGTCGGCATGGGCACAAAGTTCAACCTCGAAGACCTGCGCTATGACAAAATCATCATCATGACCGATGCGGACGTCGACGGCGCGCACATCGCGGCGCTGTTGATGACGTTCTTCTACACGCAGATGCGCCCGATGATCGACCACGGCCACCTCTATCTGGCCTGCCCGCCGCTCTACCGTCTGACCCAAGGCGCCCGCCGCGTCTATGTGGCCGATGACGCCGAGAAAGACGCGCTGATGGAAAAAGGCCTTGGCGGCAAAGGCAAGATCGACGTGCAGCGCTTTAAAGGTCTGGGCGAGATGGACGCAAAAGACCTCAAAGAAACCACCATGGACCCAGCGACGCGCAAGCTGATCAAGGTGAACGTGCAAGAAGATGTGGCAGGTCAGACCTCTGATCTGGTGGAGCGTCTGATGGGCAAAAAGCCGGAACTGCGCTTTCAGTATATTCAGGAGAACGCGCGCTTTGTGGAGGAGTTGGATGTTTGAGTGAGGGACTACATCCCGTAGCAAGCAAACTAGTTGATGACTGGTTCATTACAAGTGCTGAAGAAGACTATCTGGTTGCAAGATGGGCAAACCAGAACGGAATTTTACATCAGTATTGCTGGAGCGCCGCTCAATGTATCGAAAAAATCGTCAAAGCGGCTCTACTGAAAAGAAAATTGCCAACACGTGAAGGAAAGAACAACGGTGCGCACGACCTCGTAGCGCTATTTGAACTCCTCATGAAATCGCCAATGGGGTGCCAAATTCCGGCAACACTGGACCTGCACCTCCCAGTAGAAATCATTTCTGCTCAGGGCATCTACTCACAATTTCTTGAACCCACCGACACAGTCAAAATCATTAGCTCAATCTCAGAAAATGGTGATCCAAATAGCAGATATAGAGCAACGCCTCGGGTAAGGCACGCGCGTTTGGAGGTACATCAGCTCGACGCACTTTTTCTACTGTTGAGAACTGTAGCAGGACGACCTCTAGATAATGACAAAGCCGTTCTGAAACGTATCACTGGAGAGCAGGAACTAGCTAACCTCCACTTCAAAGACCTTTTCTTCTATCTTCAAGGTAGTATCGAAGGTTTGTCGAAGATAATTACAAATCAGAACTTAGCATTTTTTCCCAGCTGCTTCAGCATGGAGCAACCTTTTGAGTCTGTTTTTTCGATGCGCAGCAACAGCTACCCTATAAGAAAATATAACGCTGAATTATTCAATGAGAACGACGAGATAGAAGATCTTGGTTGGTTGATGCGAAATTCGCGAATACCTGGGAGCGTCAAAACAGATCTGGAAAAGATTGCGCACGAGATACGCGATCGTCAAAGCTCTCGGAGATCCGCCAATTCGTCATAGGCAAGTGGCCCTGCTACACTTTAGGAATTGCCAAGACTGACCTGTCTGTCGCTGAAAGCAAAAATTCAACAAATACCGCCATGGATTGATTACTCCTGTATCCCCCGCAAATACGCCACCAAATCTACAATCGCGCGGCTGGTCATCACCGGCTGGCCGCTCTCGGTTTTGAGGATCGTATCATCCCCCGCAAAGAACTCGCCGTAGACCGGCATCGGTGATCCGTGGCTAACCAGCGGGTCGCTGCCGTCGATGCGCATGACCACGCGGCGGGTCGGGAAGCCGTCGTGACGCTCGGACAGGTCGCGCAGGGAGGGAGGCTGCAATATCAGTGCCGCAGCCAATGGCCCCTTGCCGCGCCCGTCTGCGCCGTGACAGACCGCGCAATGTTGATCGTACAGCGCAGCGCCAGCTTGCGCGTCTTGGGCCAAAGCGATGGCGGGTGAAAGAAGCAAAGCAGCGATGGTTGCGATTGGAAATTTCATATAAATTCCTCCTGAGTTACCTCAAGCTTGGACCGACCTTTCCCGCCGCGCTCTGATCTGTGTCAATAAATGCAGTCATGCCCCGCAATATCGCATCAAAAACTCACTTTTTCACGTGCCGCTCTTCTTTTGCTACCGCTGATTTGGGGTTGTACTGACGTTTACGCAACGCCTTAATGGCGCCATGCGTACCGCCCTCATCTTACTGCTTTTCCTTGCCGCCTGTGGCCGCCCCCTTACCAGTGCAGAGCGGGCGTTTGCGGCGGATATCCATGGACCGACGCTGGATTATTCGCGGGTGCGCCTGCACGACGGGGCGCCCACGCGGGCCGTGACGTTCAAGCGCAAACCGCGGCCGCGCACGACATGTAGAGAGCTGATTTTCCCGCCCCATCCGCCAGAAGAGACGGTGATCACCACCAAACCTGCGGCAGTTGCGATCTATAACACGGTTCTTTTTGACAAGGACTGGTTCCTTGAGGACTATCTGCCCGATTACCCTGATCGGATCGGTTTGGTTGCGGCCATGCTGCTAAGCCATGAGCTGACCCATGTCTGGCAATGGCAGAACCGCAAGGTCACAGGTTATTCCCCCCTGAAGGCCGCGACGGAGCATAGCCAAAGCGATGATCCTTATTTGTTTGACCTGAGGGACCGCAATTTCCTTGATTTCGGATATGAGCAGCAAGGTTCGATCGTGGAGGAGTTTGTGTGCTGTCGCGCGCTACAGCCCCAAGGGGCGCGGACCAAGCGGCTGCACAGCCTTGTGGCGCAGGTAATGCCGGTGATACCCCTGCCGCAAAGCCCTGCCTATGATGTGGGTCTGCCGTGGGACGGTGTGGACCTCAACCGTATTTGCCAATGAGCTAAGCTGTGGCAAGGCCCGTGATGAGCGCCCAAGTCTCGGTGCCGACCTCGACAGGGTCCATCGTCTGTTTGCCCTGGCCTGGCATGCGCGCACCTTCATCCTGCGCGATGTGATCCGCCAATGCCTGCACCTTTTCTCCGAAATCTGACGCGACGGATGGATCGATCAACAAATAATACTGGCCCAGATCATGCGGCGCACCTTCTGGCGCTTTCAGCGGTTTGACATCGCGTGACAGGACGGACCCGGTCATCGCGGCTGCCAGCACCTCGGCCATAAGGCCAAAGCCCCAGCCCTTGTAGCCGCCCATTGAAACGAGCGTGCCCTTGATCGCCGCATCTGGATCGGTAGTCGGTTTTCCGTCTGCATCCAGCGCCCAACCTTCGGGAATACGTTCCCCCGCGGCTTTGGCCATCGTGATCTTACCCAGCGCCACGGTGGTGGTTGATTGGTCGAACTGCATGGCGATCCCACCCTGCCCGTCGGGCACCGAGAATGCGATGGGGTTGGTGCCAATCGCGCGGGTCTTGCCGCCCGGGGCTGCCACGATTGGCGACGCATTGGTGAAGCCGATACCGATCATCCCTGCCTGCGCGATCTGCTGGGTGAAATAGCCCAACGAGGTGCAGGTATGTGCATGAGCCACTGCAAAAGAAGCGACCCCAGCGCGGCGTGCGGCATCCAACGCAACAGGCAAAGCATGAGCGAAAGCGGGCTGCGCAAAGCCAAAGCCTGCATCAACCACAACCGTGCCGGCACGTGGCGTGATGACCTTCGGCGTTACCGTCCCTGATACCCGCCCCGACTGCAGCTGCTGGCAATAGCTTTCCACATAATAGAGGCCGCAAATCTTGTTGCCGACACTTTCTGCGGCGCGCACAGCGCGCGCCACCTCAGCAGCGGCAAAAGCGTCTGCCCCATGCACGCTCAACGCGCGGCGCACGGTTTTCTCGATCTCGTCTAGGGATATCATTGGCATCTGTCAGGCTCCGGTACAGGGACCGTTATGACAGAGCAGCATGAACATCGTAGGTCAAGCCGATCAGCTTTGTAAAAGCGGCTCCACCGATAGGAATTCTATGCTTTCTGAAGGTAATTCGGCGCTGATACCTTCAAGGCGCAAGCTCAGGCCGGTGGACAGCTCAATCCGGAGGCCACCGTCTTCGACCACCTGTTCAGTGATATCTGCCTCTTCAGGTGTTTCGGTTTCAATCGCAATGACATCCTCTTCGACATTGAAATCGCTGATCTGGATCACTTCTACCGCGTCTTGCGTGGCAATAAAGACATCGCGGCCCGCGCCGCCATTACCTGTATCCCCGTCACCCAAGAACAACATGTCGTCTCCCGCTCCGCCATCAAGGGTGTCCGGAGCTTCGTCATCAGCGCGGGTTTCACGCGCAAAGGCGCCAAAAAGAGCATCGTCACCATCGCCGCCGTCGATCACATCCGTACCGTCACCACCCGCAAGCGTATCGTTGAGATTGGAGCCCGTCAGCCTGTCAGTGCCGCCAGACGCGTCGTGGCTGACAGCAAGGTCTGCTTCGGCAACAAATTCCTCATCCTGATCAGTGCCACGGCTGCCAACAAAATCACCCGTATTGTCACTGGTGGAACGGGCATTTTCGATGAATGTTGCGATGTCAATCGTATCGACGGGATCATCGGCAGCAGCACCCACCGCATCTTCAGTGTCGGCACCCTCATCAGGATCGTCATCATCAAAATTCACAAACGTGACCATCAGCGGGCCAAGTGCGCATAGAAGCATGGCAAGAATAGGAGACATAGCGGGGCCTGTTTATTACTACATTGGTCTGACCTTAACGTCCAAATATGGTAATATTGCGTTAAGGACACGCCAGCTTCGGGCCAATGTTTGCCTTAGCTTTTGCTCAAAATGCCCTGATCCAGCCGGATCTGCCGGTCCATTCGTGCTGCAAGCTCAAGGTTATGCGTAGCGATAAGCGCAGATAAACCTGTGCTGCGCACCAAGGCCATGAGCGCAGCAAAGACCGTCTCGGAGGTTTCCGGATCAAGATTGCCGGTCGGTTCGTCTGCCAGCAGCAGCTTGGGGCTATTGGCAAGGGCGCGACAGAACGCAACGCGCTGTTGCTCGCCGCCTGACAGGGCGGCGGGACGGTGCTCCGCCCTTGCCGCAACGCCAACCTGATCAAGCAGCTCCATCGCACGGGTCAACGCGGCAGCACGGGAAACACCGTTGGCCAGCTGCGGGAGAACGATGTTTTCTGCGGCAGAAAACTCCGGCAACAGGTGATGGAACTGATAGATGAACCCCACATCGCTACGGCGCACCCCAGTCCGTGTGCCATCGCGCTTTCCCGTCATATCGGTGCCGCCAATCTCAACAGTACCAGCGTCGGGCGTATCGAGCAGACCGGCGATATGCAGCAGGGTTGATTTACCGGCACCTGATGGCGCAACCAGCGCCACAACCTCGCCGCGCGCAAGTTCAACATCAATGCCGCGCAGTACGGTGACTTCGTTCGGTTTACCGTGGTTGTAACCTTTTGTTATGCCAGACAGTCGCAGGACAGGATCACTCATAACGCAGCGCCTCAACAGGGTTCATCCGCGCCGCACGCCGCGCAGGAAAGATCGTTACAATAAAGGATAGGCCAAGCGACAGACCAACTGCCGACAGTACATCGCCCAATTCAAGCTTGGCTGGCAGGAAATATATCCCCCTGATCGAAGGGTCCCATGCGTTGCCCCCCGAAAGCCAGTTCACCATGCCAAATATCTGGTCCACATATAGCGCAAAAAGACAGCCAAGGATGACACCCAACACCGTGCCAATAATGCCGGTGAACGCCCCGCAGATGAAAAACACCCGTAAGACCGAGCCCTCAGACAGACCCATTGTGCGCAAGATGCCAATATCGCGGCCCTTGTTCTTGACCAGCATGATAAGGCCCGAAACGATGTTCATTGCTGCGATCAGCACCAGTACTGAAAGAATCACGAACATCACGTTATCTTCGATATCCAGCGCATTCAAAAACCCCGAAGACGCCTCGCGCCATGTCCAGATCAGCGCGGTATCACCGGCAGCGGCAAGGATGTCCGCGCTTAGATCGTCCACGTTATCAGGATCGGAGACCATGACCTCCAACTCGTTCACAGCCCCCTCGGCGTTGAAATAGCTCTGTGCCTCAGACAGTGGCAGGTAGGCGCGGGTCCGGTCGATATCATAGCGCCCGGCGGTAAAGATGTAGGTCACCTCATAGGCGTTGACGCGCGGCGACGTACCAAAGGCGGTCTTGACCCCGTCAGGTGAGATCAAACGGATCAGGTCCCCCACTTGCGCATTCAGACTGCGCGCGATGCCAGAGCCGATTGCAATGCCTTCGTTGAAGCGGCCGATATCTCCCTGTGCGGTTTGCGGGTTGGCGATGCGTGGAATAGTGGCAAGATTTTCGGCGGTAATGCCGTAGACTTCCATGCCGGCATTGTTGCCCTGAAAAGTCGCCATGACCTGCCCCCGCACGATCGGAGCCACGCGGGTTACACCATCCACCGTAGCAACCTGTGCCGCAAGCGCATCATAATCGCGAATGTTGCGATCCACCGCCCCGTTGGGCTGCATCACGCCCATTTCATAGACCGTGACATGGGCATTGGCGCCCAAAATGGTATCGACAAACTCCGCACGAAATCCGGCGCGTACGGCAAGCGTTGCGATCAGCGCAAATACCGCCAGCGTGATCCCGATCAAACTGATCCATGTCATCACGCTTACCCCGCCCTCGGCGCGGCGCGCACGCAGATAGCGCCAGGCGATCATCCATTCAAACGGGGCAAAGGGAGGGGTACTGGAGGCCATTGTGGTCCTTGCTCGAAACTGGGGCGTTTTTCATTTTTCGCGCAAGGTGAGGCTTTGTGTGGGCAGGGTCAAGGCTTTGACACAGTGGAACAGGCCTGTCTGCGCAAAGGACTGCCCGTCAGGATTGGAGGGCTTTTGCAGATCGACGGGTTCATGGCTTCAATCCTGATCAGCGAAAGACGTATCAGGCCACCCGTCTGCGACGAAATGGCAGGCGTAACACCCCCAGCACCAGTGTCAGGGCAAAGCCGCCCAGAACAAACCCCACACCGGCAAAGGTGAGACCGGCAAAGTTCATCGGAACCGCAGGCTGAAAGGCACGCCATGCCGCCTGCGCGATTTCTTGATCAGTAAAGCGCGCGGCGTTGTAGGCGCGCATAAACGGCCCCTGCCCCTCAAGAGCCATCAGATCGCTGCTGAGCCGTTCGTATCGGGTAATGGATCGCCGCATATCAGCGCCACGCCGCTCAAGAAACGCGGTGCCTTGCATCTGGGCCAACGCCTCTTCACGGCTTAGGTCAGAAGCGGCTGCGGAGTTGTCAAAATCTGCAACGACCTGTTCCAGCGCATCCACTGCTCCGCCAAGCCGCTGCATGTACTGTTGCGAAAATTCAGGGAACTGCGATGTCGCTGCCGCGCCGACAAGCCCGCCAGCCAAAGTGATACTGCGCAAGATCATAGTCGGTACACCACCTAGATTAATACCGCGCCAAACGGGCACATCTTGCACCATTCGGCGCAGGCATAACAGCCTACGTTCCCCTCAGTATCATCGAAACTGGCCACTGCCACCCTTGAAGGCAAGCCTTACCATCCAAAACGCCAGAATTAGCAACAAAGCGCTTGCTCAATCGCAGTTAGTGATCACGATTTTTTCCAAAGCAGGCAAAGCTTTCACAGTTCCCAGCCATGGCAACAGACTACTTTGGCGTCAACCGGAGCAATCGCCCCTCAGAATTGTCCAAAATCAGAATGGCCCCATCGCGGTCAATCTCCACATCCCGCACACGAAAGTCGCCAGCCAGAAAACGTTCTTCTCCTACGACACGGTCCCCTTCCAGCGCCAGCCGTACCAGCCCCCCGGGGTTCAGCGATGCAGCAAGAACATTGCCTTGCCAACCGTCGAACATAGTACCGTCATAGAACGTGAATCCACCCGGCGCGATCACCGGATCCCAATAGTATTGCGGTTCAAGAAATCCCTCACGCCAGGCCGCCCCACTGCCAACAGGCGACCCGTTGTAGTTCACGCCATAACTCACCACTGGCCAGCCATAGTTGCCCCCGGCGGAAATCTTGTTCAATTCATCCCCGCCCGCAGGACCATGTTCAAGCGTCCAGAGGCTCCCATCCGAAGGGCGCACCGCTGCCCCTTGGACATTGCGGTGTCCAAGGCTCCAGACTTCGCTGTCAAATGGGTTATCTTTTGTTACCCCGCCCTCGGGATTGATGCGCAGTACCTTGCCATAGGTCTTGTCCAGGTCTTGCGCGAATTGCCGTTCGCGCGTGCTGAAATGTTCACCTGTCGTGATATAAAGCTGCCCACCAAAAGGCACCACACGGGAGCCAAAGTGCATCGCATTCGGCGACGGAGGATCTTGTACAAATACATCACGCACGTCGCTAAGCATTGTACCATCCGCACTCAAAACGCCGCGCGCAGCTGCCGTGGCAGATAACCCGCCGCCCATCGGCTTTGCATATGTCAGAAAAACCACACGGCTGGTTTCGAAATCCTCGGCCAACGCCACGTCCAACAACCCGCCCTGCCGCTGCGCCAATACCTCGGGCACTCCGCGCACCGGCACGCCAACAGTTCCATCCTGCACCAGCCTCAGCGCGCCAGACCGTTCCGTCACTAGATAACCGCCCTCAGGCAGCACGGCGACGCCCCAAGGAGTTTCTAACCCGTCTGCCAAAACTTCTATCTGTAAAGACACGCCACTTTTCAGGGCAGGTGCGCGTGTCTGCGTCGGCCACGCGGGGCTGAACTGCGGTGCATTCTTGCTGCCCTGCTCAACACCCTGCGCCGAAGCGCCCGTAACCAGACCCATCGCCATAAGAAACGTCAGTAGCTTACCCATTGCCCATCCTCCTTTGATCTTAATAAGGATGGCGCAAAACGGTGCGAGGTCCACCCCGCACCGCAAATTTGGCTCAGATGCCGTGGACCGACAAACCCTTGTAGATTTGTGCGATCTTCTCGATCGCCTGTTCTGGGGGCAACTCTTCACTTTCGCCGGTGCGGCGCGATGTCAGCTCAACCACACCGTTCTTAAGACCGCGGGGCCCAACGGTGATCCTCCATGGCAGACCGATCAGGTCCATTGTCGCGAACTTGCCGCCTGCACGCTCATTGCGGTCATCGTAGAGAGGATCAAGGCCCAGCGCTACAAGGCTGTTGTACAAAGACTCACAAGCGGCATCCGCCTCTTCATCACCCTGCTTGAGGTTCACGATACCACAGTGGAACGGCGTGACACCCTCTGGCCAGATGATACCTTTGTCATCATGGCTTGCCTCGATAATCGCGCCCAACAGACGGCTGACGCCAATGCCATGGCTCCCCATGTGTACCGGCACAACTTTCCCGTCAGGACCCTGCACCTTCGCGCCCATGGTCTCTGAATACTTGGTGCCAAAGTAGAAAATCTGCCCGACTTCAATGCCACGCGCGACACGGCGCCGCTCTTCAGGGACCTCGTTGAACAGGGCCTCATCATGCGTTTCATCCGTACGGGCATATTTTGAAGTAAACTCTTCCATCACCGCCGCACAATCTGCATGGCTGTCATAGTTGATTTCACGGTCCCCGAACCGCAGATCGGTCACCGCGCTGTCATAGAACACCTCGGACTCACCGGTGTCCGCCAGAACAAGGAACTCATGCGTATCATCGCCCCCGATAGGGCCGCTGTCCGCGCGCATTGGGATCGCCTGCAATCCCATACGCTCGTACGTGCGCAAATAGCTGACCAAGTGGCGATTGTACGCGTGCATCGCATCCTCTTTGGTCAGATCAAAGTTGTATCCATCCTTCATAAAGAACTCGCGGCCACGCATCACGCCAAAGCGCGGACGCATCTCATCGCGGAACTTCCACTGGATATGATACAGCGTCAGCGGCAGATCTTTGTAGGACCCGACATGCGACCGGAAGATGTCCGTAATCATCTCTTCATTGGTCGGACCATACAGCATGTCGCGCCCCTGACGGTCCTTGATCCGCAGCATCTCTTCGCCATAATCGTCATAGCGACCGCTTTCGCGCCACAAATCGGCAGACTGCAACGTCGGCATCAGCATCGGCACATGGCCCGCGCGAACCTGCTCTTCGTGAACAATGTTCTCGAGCTTGCGCAGAACCTTGAACCCCAAAGGCAGCCAGGAATAAATCCCAGCAGCATTTTGCTTGATCATGCCGGCCCGCAACATATAGCGGTGGCTGACAATCTGCGCCTCGGAAGGGGTTTCTTTCAGGACAGGCAGGAAATAACGGCTCAAACGCATGGGGCAATCCTCATTCAACTTTGCGATTTGCCTATGCCAAACATGAACCCAATACAATCATCATCCCGCGCCCCATTTCTTTTGGCCGGAAATATCCTGGGGTGTTTGAGGGGCTAGCCCCTCAATCCACGGCCTCCACAGCGCGCGCCGCCAATCGCAGCGCGACCTGTGTGGCCTTTGCCATATCCTGCACCGATATCCATTCCAGCGGTCCATGGATTTCCTGCATGCCGGTAAAGATATTGGGGCACGGCAGCCCCATTTCGGTCAACCGCGATCCATCGGTCCCACCACGGATCGGCACCGATATGGGCTCCAACCCTACATCGCGCACGGCCTCATGCGCCAGATGTACAGGCGTCATATCATTCTTGAGCCAATAGCGCATGTTCCGGTACTGCGGTGTGATCTTGCAAGTGATAGTGGCACGTGGCTCGGTCTTGGCAATAGCATCACAGACTGCGCGCAGGATTGCGCCCTTCTGTTCCAGCCCGTCCCGTTCAAAATCGCGTATAATAAAGCCGATGTGTGTTTCGGCAGCACCACCAGTTATGTCGGTGGCATGGATAAACCCCTCAACCCCGCTTGTCGTTTCCGGTGTCATCGTCGTTTGCGGCAATGTTTCGATGATCCGGGCCGCCAGATGCATGGCGTTCACCAGCTTGTCCTTGGCCCAGCCAGGATGGATCGACACGCCGGTCACCGTCACGATCGCCCGATCGGCCGAAAAAGTCTCGTGCTCCACCTCGCCGGGCTTTGAGCCGTCGAAGGTATAAGCAAAGTCGCACGCCATATCGGCGGGCAAACGCGCATCGACGCCACGCCCGATTTCTTCGTCCGGCGTAAACGCCAGGCGCAGTTCGCCATGGGCAATTTCGGGGTTATCCAGCAGATGCTTTGCCGCTGTCATAATGATCGCGACACCAGCCTTGTCATCGCCCCCCAACAACGTTGTCCCGGACGCCGTGATCAGATCATGGCCCACGCAATCCGCCAAATGTGGTGATATATCGGGCGCCAAACGGCGTTCTGGCGCATCGGGAAAAGAGATATCTCCGCCGTTGTACCCTTGAATGACCCTTGGCTTCACGCCTGTGGCGTTAAACTGCGGGGCGGTATCGACGTGGGCGCACAATCCCATAACAGGCCCATCCGTGTTCCCCGGAATTGTCGCCAGCACCACGCCGTAGTCGGTCAGACGCACATCACTTGCGCCCATATCCTCAAGCTCGGCAATCAGAAGGTGGCTTAGGTCAAGCTGGCGCGCCGTAGAGGGCTGAGCGGTGCTGTTCTCGTCTGATTGGGTATCAATGGCGGCATAGCGCATCAGACGGGTTTGCAGTTCGGTATCAAATGGGGTGCGCATGGGCGGCTCCTGTCATTCTTTTGTTCTAAGGTGCTGTGCGCGCGAAAAGTGTCAAGCGGAGTCACTGTACCAGCCCTCCAAGTCAATCAATGGCGCCGCTCGAAACCTCACTTCTCGCAACAGGAGATCAAACAGAAAGAAAGACGCGTGCGATTTAGCGCCGTCCGGGCCCTCAGCATCGTCAAATTCACGCGCGCCCCCTTGAAAACAGGCCTCCCATGGGCGATGTGTTGATGAACACTCAGGAGAGACAAATGGCCCTGCCAATCAGAGACCAAATTAAATACTGGGGCATGGCAGCAGCCGTGTTTCTGGTGATTTTATGGTTTATGGGTGACGTGCTTTTGCCCTTTGTGCTTGGCAGTGCGATCGCATATTTCCTAGATCCCGTTGCCGACCGGTTGGAAAACTTGGGTCTAAGCCGCGCCATGTCGACGGCAGTGATCACTGTCCTTGCGATCCTGATCTTCGTCATCATGGCACTGCTGGTTTTTCCGACCCTGATTTCGCAGGCCGTAAACCTGTTCGAAATAGCGCCCGACCTGACCAAGCGCTTTACCGCTGCGCTGACCGAACGCTTCCCCTCCATTCTCGACAACGGGTCGACACTTCGCAACTCCCTGAACTCATTGGGCACAGCCGTGCAAGAGCGCGGTGGCGAGCTTTTGAATACCGCGCTCAGTTCGGCTGCGGGGATCATCAACGTCATCATGCTGTTCGTGATCGTGCCTGTCGTGGCGGTCTATATGCTGCTGGATTGGGACCGGATGATTGCGCACATCGACAGCATGTTGCCGCGCGACCATGCGCACGTAATCCGCAATCTTGCGACTGATATCGACAAAACGCTCGCCTCTTTCATCCGTGGCATGGGCACTGTCTGTCTTATTCTGGGCACCTACTATGCGATTGCGCTGATGTTGGTGGGTTTGCAGTTCGGCCTTGTTGTCGGCTTTGTCGCAGGCTTGGTCACATTCATCCCCTATCTCGGCGCGCTTATTGGCGGCGCATTGGCACTGGGTCTGGCGTTGTTCCAGTTCTGGGGTGATTGGGTATCGATCGGGCTTGTCGGCGGTATCTTTGTGATCGGCCAAGTCATTGAGGGCAATATTCTGACGCCCAAACTGGTTGGCGATTCCGTCGGGTTGCACCCCGTCTGGCTGATCCTTGCATTGGCGGTATTCGGTACGCTCTTTGGATTTGTGGGTATGTTGGTCGCTGTGCCCATGGCCGCTGCATTGGGTGTGATTGCGCGCTTTGGCGTCGAGCAGTACCAGCAAAGCCTGCTGTACCGGGGAACCGAACAAAATATCTCAATCCCAGACGAAGACACACTTTAAAATGGCCATGCAGTTGGGGTTTGATCTGCCGGTACGTACCGCGCGGGGCAGAAACGATTTTCTGGTCGCGCCATCCAATGCGATGGCCGTTGCAATGATCGAAAACTGGCGTAACTGGGCAGGCGGCAAGATGGTGCTGACGGGGCCTGAAGGCGCAGGCAAGACCCACCTGACCCATGTTTGGGCCGACACCGCCCAAGCACGCCTGATCCATGCGACCGACCTACGCGATGACGATGTGCCAAAACTGGCCCAGTCCAGTATCGCAGTGGAAGATGTGCCGCAAATTTCCGGCAATTCGGAAGCCCAGACTGCCCTGTTTCACCTGCACAACATGGTTCTGGCAGAAGGTTATTCGCTGCTGCTGACAGGCGTTGGCGCCGTGGCTCACTGGGGCCTGTCGCTACCCGATCTGGTCAGCCGTCTACAAGGCGCGCTTGAGGTTTCCATCGACGCACCGGATGACGCGCTTTTGTCCGCTGTGCTGGTCAAGTTGCTGGCCGACCGACAGTTGGTACCGCCATCCGACCTGATCCCTTACCTTCTGAACCGAATGGACCGATCGTTTATTGCGGCCAACCGCTTTGTTGCCGCGCTTGACCGCGAAAGCCTTGCGCGCAAACGGCCCATCACCCGTGCACTCGCCGCGCAAGTGCTGGACAAAGCCGAAACAGACGCGCGATACTAAGAACAATCCTGTCTTATTGCCGTTACATTTATATTGGATAAGCCCCCTTATGTCCGATGCCGATTTCCTTACCGCGCCTTACGATACTCCTGTTGAGCTGCCCGATCTTGATCTGGACAGCCCTGCCCGTTTCCAGAACCGTGAGCTGAGTTGGCTCCGCTTTAACTGGCGCGTTGTGGAAGAGGCCGAAAACCCCCGCGTGCCACTGCTTGAGCGGCTGCGCTTCCTGTCGATCTCGGCCGACAATCTGGACGAATTCTATACCGTGCGCGTGGCTGGCCTGCGCGAACTTGCACAAGCGGGCAATACCACGCCCGCCGCCGACGGCCTGACGCCGGCAGAGCAGCTTGTGCTGATCAATCACGACGCCCGCGCGCTGATGCTGCGCCAGCAAGGCGTGCTGGTGGAATTGCTGCGCGAAATGGACGATCAGAACATCATGCTTGAAGGGCTGGATGATCTAAGCGCGGCTGACAAAGAAGCATTGGATGATGTGTTTCTAAATCAGGTGTTCGCCGTCCTCTCACCGTTGGCGATTGATCCTGCGCACCCGTTTCCCTTTCTGCCCAATACCGGCTTTGCCCTCGCGCTCCAGCTTGAGCGTAGCCGTGATAAAAAGCCATTGCAGGCACTGCTGCCAATTCCCGCGCAAATCGACAGGTTTGTGTCGCTTCCAGCGCCGGACGGATGCAAACGCTTTTTGCCGCTCGAAGAGCTGCTTATCCTGAAAATACCGGATCTGTTTCCCGGCTATAAGCTAAAGGCACATTTCGAATTCCGCGTCCTGCGCGACAGCGATCTTGAGGTCGAGGACGAAGCCGAAGACCTTGTGCGCGAGTTTGAAGTTGCCCTTAAACGCCGTCGTCGCGGCGAAGTTGTGCGGATGACCCACTCTGCCGGAGCACCGACCAAGCTGCTTGCGACGGTCATGGACGAACTTGGCGCGAAACCGCAGGATGTGATCGAGATCGAGGGCATGATCGGCATTGACGATTTATCCCAGTTGGTCACCGACGACCGCCTTGATCTGCTGTGGCCCCAATTCACCCCCCGTATCCCCGAACGGGTCACCGACCATGATGGAGATATGTTCAAGGCGATCCGCTCAAAGGATATGCTGCTGCACCACCCCTATGAGACCTTCGACATGGTTGTCCGCTTTTTGCAGCAAGCAGCCCGGGATCCAGATGTGGTGGCCATCAAGCAAACGCTCTACCGGACATCTCGCGACAGCCCGATTGTCGAAGCACTGTGCGAAGCCGCTGAAGACGGGAAATCCGTGACAGCGCTGGTCGAGCTGAAGGCACGTTTCGACGAGGCGGCCAACATCCGTCAGTCGCGCAGACTTGAGCGCGCAGGCGCGCATGTTGTCTACGGGTTCATTGATCTCAAGACACACGCGAAGATATCAACCGTGGTGCGCCGCGAAGGCAGCGAGCTGGTGACCTATACCCATTACGGGACAGGCAACTATCACCCGATCACCGCACGGATTTACACCGACCTGTCCCTGTTCACCTGCGATAAGAAACTTGGCCGCGATGCGACCAAAGTGTTCAATTATCTATCCGGCTATGCCCCGCCTGCGCAGCTCGACAATCTGGCGATTTCGCCAATTACGCTGAAACCCCGTTTGCTGGAAATGATTGCTGCCGAGGCCGACCACGCACGCGCAGGCAAGCCTGCGGTGATCTGGGCCAAGATGAACAGCATTGTGGACGCCGAAGTGATCGACGCCCTTTATGCCGCCTCAAATGCAGGCGTGCAGATTAGCCTTGTGATCAGGGGCATTTGCGCACTGCGTCCGGGGATCAAGGGTCTGTCTGAAAACATCCGGGTAAAATCCATCGTCGGGCGCTTTCTTGAGCACAGCCGCATCGTTTGTTTCGGCAACGGCTACGGGCTGCCACACAAGAAGGCGCGCGTATTTATGTCTTCTGCCGATTGGATGGGGCGCAATCTTAACCGCCGCGTAGAGACACTGATCGAGATCGAGAATGCCACCGTGCAGGCCCAGATAACCAGCCAGATCATGGCGGCCAATCTGGCCGATATTGCGCAGAGCTGGGTGATGGCACCGGACGGCAGCTTTACCCGTCCGCCCCTCCCGGAAGGGCAGTTCGCTTTCAGTTGCCACCGCTTCTTCATGGAGAACCCCTCCCTTTCCGGTCGCGGCTCTGCGGGTGCATCAGACGTGCCAAAGCTTACCCACACGGAAGATTAACGCAGCTATTCCCCTTGGGTTAGCGATTGACCTAGAGGCGGGTATGCGCCAGTTTGCCCCAACTTTCCGCCCCTCTAGCCGGAGCGCGCATGACCGAACCGAAACCACAGCCCGCCGCAGTCCCTGAAACCGGCGTCGCCGACTTGGGCCTGTTTGGAAAGCCCTTGTTTCAGGACCCTGGTGCGCGTGCATTGCGCCGTGTGGGGGTGGTTGATGTGGGGTCAAACTCGGTCCGGATGGTGGTGTTTGACGGTGCCGCCAGATCACCTGCATATTTCTACAACGAAAAGATCATGTGTGCGCTGGGTGCCGGTATGGCCGATACAGGCCATCTGTCGCCCGAAGGACGCGTGCGTGCCCTGTCCGCCATGCGCCGCTTTACCAAGCTGGCCGAGGGTATGGGCCTATCCGAACTAACCGTAGTAGCGACCGCCGCTGTGCGGGATGCCAAGGACGGCCGGGAATTCTGTGAAGAAGTCCGCGCAGAAACCGGTTTGCGTATTTGGGTCATTGATGGCGAGGAAGAGGCGCGGCTGTCGGCGCAGGGTGTGCTTTTGGGCTGGCCCGGTGCCTATGGACTGGTTTGTGACATTGGTGGCTCATCGCTGGAACTGGCGGAGATTTCAGGTGGCCGCGTTGGGCGGCGGGTAACGTCCTCACTCGGGCCGCTCAAGCTGCGCGATATTGCAGGTGGTGCCAAAGCACGCGAAGCGCATATCAAGGAAATCATGCACGGGCTCGCCGAAAAAATGGGCAGCCAGCGCGATCGTTTGTTCCTTGTGGGCGGTTCTTGGCGCGCGATTGCGCGGATCGATATGATCCGTCGCGGCTATCCCCTGCACGTGCTGCACGAATACCGCATGACGCGCAAATCGGTGCGCGAAACCGTTGAATTCATCCGCAAGTCAGACATGGAGACCCTGCGCGTTGAGGCTGGTGTTTCCTCTGCCCGCGCCCTGCTGGTGCCTTATGCCTGCGAAGTGCTGTCGCGTCTGGTCAAAACCTTCAAACCCAAAGACATCGCCATTTCAAGCTATGGCATCCGCGAAGGCATGCTGTACGAGCAAATGCCCCAACGCCTGCGCGACCGCGATCCGCTGATAGAGGCGTGCCGTTTTGCCGAAGATAAGGACGCGCGTTCCCCCGGTTTCGGGCGCGTGCTGTATAACTTCATCTTGCCGATCTACAAATCTGCCTCTGCGCCGCGCAAACGCCTGATCAAAGCCGCGTGTCTGCTGCATGACGTGAGCTGGCGCGCGCACCCTGACTACCGCGCCGAGGTTTGTTTTGACAACGCAACGCGCGCAAATCTGGGCGGCCTGAAACACTCTGAACGTATTTTCATGGGCCTTGCCCTGATGCACCGATACTCCAACAAGCGTGAAAACATCCGCTTTGCCGACCTGTTCGACATGGTTGACGAACAGACCCGCGCCGAGGCCGAAATCCTAGGTAAGGCCCTGCGGTTCGGCGCAATGCTTTGGATGGACAAGCTTGAAGAGCTGGGCGAAATGCGGTGGTACCCGAAGAAAAAGGAACTTCATCTGCGTTTAAGCACCGACATGATGCCGCTATTCGGTGAAGTCGCAGAAGCGCGGTTTAGCTCGCTGGCAAGTTCACTTGGGGCGCAGGCCGTCGTAAAAACCGTCAGCCGCTAGAGGTCAATCTGCGGTTCAACCTCTACAGGCGGGGTATCTTCAGGCAAGTCTTGAGGTGCGTCAGGCTTGCGGCGGATGATAATATCGCCGTTCGGCAGGACCTCTGGTGCGCTATAGTCGCTCCAGTCCTCGACATCCTCCAACACGGTTTTCAACTTCGGCCCCATCTGAGTGATGAACTCCTGCAAAGCTGGTCCCGCCTCTTCCATCAATTCGGTCAGTTCATCCAAGGCAGGTGCCATTTCCTGCATCAAACCTTCAAAAAACAACTGCGCCCCCCGCTCCATCAGTGATGGTTCGTCCTGGGCATAGGTCGGTGCGGCACAAAGTACTGCGGCAAAAGATAAGGCAAATCTATGTTTCATACTGACTAATATAGGTGAGGGGTGACGGGAAACCAAATTACAGATCAATGTCGATCGTAACCGGGAAATGGTCCGACGCCGTCACCAGCGCGTCACGCAACTCGGGATTGGCCCAGCAATCAGGATCATCCAGCGGGTGCCAGATGCGCCAGACTGGTTCTCGGGCACGCAATTGCGGACAAACCATGACGTAGTCAAGCAGGGCCTGCAAAAACCGCTTTTCCGGTCGGATCCAGAAACGCGACGTGGTTGGCATTGCCCCCAGTCGCTGGCCCAGCGCACGCGCCGCATGCGGATCAAAAAGCGGATGAACACCGTGAGTATCAAGAATGATCTCAACCGAAGATCGGCCGAACAGGTTCTCAAAGGCATCCAACCCGGGGCCATCATTGAGATCACCCAACAACATCAGCGGCACGCCGTCTGACAGATGGTTTTCAATGCGTGTCCTCAGCCAGATCGCTTGGGCAAGTTGCTTGCGCCGGTTGGAAATGGCGATCTGCATGACCTCGGAATCATCATTTGCGCCATGCGGAGCTTTGGATTTCAGATGTGCACCGATCATCCGAAAGGCAAAGCCCCCTACCGTTTCCACAGCCAGCTCCAACGGCGGCTTTGAAAACACGACGCGGTCTTCCGAAGCATCGATATCCAGATCGATCCGCAACACCCCGTCAAAGCGCGGCGCCCCGCGTGCGCCCTTTGCACCGGTCATATCCCCTTGCGGGTCATGGGTCACTTTCAGCACATCGGGATCATAGAGCAGTGCGATTTCTTGTTGGGTATCATTCACAAAACCCATCACCGCAGACCTTGCACGCAACCCGGCAAAATCCGCAAACCGTTCAAGCGCAGCAACCGCATCGCGTTTTGAACCGGCATCAGGTGCCTCGATCACCATAATGGCATCCGCGTCGAGCGCTGTGAAAACATGGGCCAATGCCTGCGTCTGCTGTGCGCGTGTTACCTGCCAGCGCGCCGACCATCCATCATCATTGTAAAGCCTGTCCTTCCGGTCAAAAAGGCTCGCGAACCATTCGACATTATAGGTGGCAATCCGCATTACGCCGCCTTGCCCGACAAGGTTTCCCAAGCGCGGTTGATGTCGATCATGCGCTTTTCTGCCATTTTGATCGCTTCTTCGGGCAGCCCGCGTGCGGTCAGCGCATCGGGATGGTTGGCGCGGACAAGCTTGCTCCAAGCTGCGCGCGCTTCTTCAAGTGTCGCGTTGGGCGAGATGCCCAAAACGCTATGCGGTAAGGGTGAGCTGTTGGGCACAAAGCGTGCGCGCAGTGTCTCGAAGCTGCCTTCGGGAAGGGCAAATATCTTGGCCACTTCCTCCAGAAACGCGTTTTCGTTTGGATGATAAATGCCATCGGCCATCGCAATATGGAACAGACCTTCCATCAGATCACATAGGATGCTCGCATCCTCGCTGAACATACCCTTAATCCGGCGCGCATAATCGTCAAAGCCCGCCACGTCGGTGCGCGCAAGATTAAAGACCCGTGCAGCGCCCTGCGCATCCGCATCCCCGATCTGAAAAACCTCGCGGAAGGCGGTGACTTCATCGCGCGTCACCTGGCCATCGGCCTTTGCCATCTTGGCACCCAAGGCGATCACCGCGATTGTGAAAGCGACAGAGCGCTCTGGAGGCGTACGCAGACGGTCAAAAACAGTCGACAACCCCTCACCAGAGGTGAGCGCGGAAATTGCTTCAGAAATGCGGCTCCAGATCGACATGGTTTATCCTAACGCGCACGGCTCCTGTTGTCAGGGCGCCTCGATAGGTTTGCTCATCAAAATGAGATCAAGCCAGCGCCCGTTCTTGCGCCCTACCTGAGACAATTGACCGGCCATTGCAAACCCCAATCGCTGGTGAAAGGCGATGGCGGACGGATTTTCGCCACTGATGCCACCGATCATGACATGCAAACCTTGGCGCTTTGCCTGCGTCATTGCAGCATCCATTAATGCGCGGCCCACACCCTGCCGTGGTTCGGCAGTAATGATTGTATGCTCGGCAGTTTGGGCATAGCCCGGTCCAGACCGAAAAGGTCCCCATGTTACAAACCCCGCAATTCTGCCCTGAACCTCAGCCACCAAAAATGCATCTTGGCGGTCTGCGCGGAGGGCGTTCAGGTCGGCCTTTGTCTTTTCAAGCGTTGTGAAAGTTGCGGTGGTGTCCCGGATCATGGCGTTCCACAGATCCATGATCTGTGGCATGTCATCCTCGGACACCGCACGGATCAGCATAGTGTCGCGGGTCCGGTCGGTGTGGTGAATTCAGCACGCAGTTGCACCGCGCCATCCTCGAACGCGATGCGTGTATCCGTGAGTATCGGCCCGAGAAGCTTCGCAAGTGACGCTGCCTCAGGATGACGGATGGTCAACGTTTCAATACCGCAGCCTTGCTGGATCAAACGCGGGGCCGGATGGGCATCCCCCACCCACTGGATCAAAGCAGGCGCGCAATTGTCGAACGGAAGCACCCCGTTTGCGGGGACGGCCATACGCCAGCGCAGATCGCCACGTTGCAAATCTACGGGCTTGCCGAATCCTTCGGGCAATTGCGCAAGCGTGGCATCCAGATCGTCGCAGCGGCAGATCCAGTTGGTCAGGCGTGGCGCACCTTTAAAGCGGTCCAGATCAAACCATCGCGGGCGGTCGGGCGTCGGCGCCTGCGGATTGACTGCAATCGCTTCTAGATAAAGCCCGTCTTCCAAACCCAGCAACCGATTATGCGTATGAAAGACCGCATGCTTGCCCCCCGCCTGCAAAGGCACGCCCAAAGCGGCCTCTACGTGATCTGTTGCAGCGGCAAGAGTTTCTCCTGCCACTGCAATATGGTCAAATGCGATCATCCGCGCGCTTCGCGGATCAGCTTCAGGATATCCTGCGCCGCATTCGGGATATTGGTGCCCGGTCCGAAGATCGCCTTTACCCCGGCGTCGTACAGGAACTGATAATCCTGCTGCGGGATAACACCACCGCAGATAACCAGAATATCCTCTGCGCCAGCCTCTTTCAGCGCTTTGACAAGCTGGGGAGCCAACGTTTTATGCCCCGCAGCCTGAGAGCTGATACCGATCACGTGCACGTCGTTGTCCACGGCGTCCTGTGCCGCTTCGGCGGGTGTCTGGAACAGCGGGCCTACGTCCACGTCGAACCCGATATCGGCAAAGGCCGTGGCGATCACTTTTGCGCCACGGTCATGCCCGTCCTGACCCATTTTGACGACCAGCATACGCGGACGGCGGCCTTCGGCTTCGGCGAAGTCTTCTACCGATTTCTGGATCGCAGCAAAGCCTTCATCACCTTCATAGGCAGCCCCATACACGCCAGCCAGCGTTTTAACTTCGGCGCGGTGGCGACCAAATTCATCTTCCATTGCCATGCTGATTTCTCCCACGGTGGCACGGGTACGCGCCGCTTCTACGGCTGCTTCCAGCAGGTTCCCGCCTTCTTTGGCGCGGCGTGACAGTTCCGACAGTGCGGCCGTGCAGGCCGCTTCGTCGCGGCTGGCCCTGATCGCTTTCAGACGTTTGATCTGGCTGTCGCGCACGGCGACGTTGTCCACATCCAAAATGTCGATCGCGTCTTCTTTGTCGCGGCGGTATTTGTTCACCCCGACGATCACATCAGTGCCACGGTCCTGTCCGGCCTGCCGCTGTGCCGCGGCTTCCTCAATCCGGAGCTTTGGCATACCCGAGGCAACAGCCTTGGTCATGCCGCCCAGCTCTTCTACCTCTTCGATCAGCTTCCATGCCGCTTCGGCCATATCGTGCGTCAGTTTTTCCACATAGTAAGAGCCAGCCAGCGGATCGACCACGTTGGTCACGCCGGTTTCTTCTTGCAAGATCAACTGGGTATTGCGTGCGATGCGGCTGGAGTTTTCGGTCGGCAATGCGATTGCTTCGTCCAGAGCGTTTGTGTGCAAGGACTGTGTGCCACCCAGAACTGCCGACATCGCCTCATAGGCGGTGCGGATGACGTTGTTGTAGGGGTCCTGTTCCTGCAAACTCACGCCGGATGTCTGGCAATGGGTGCGCAGCATGGATGATTTCGGGTTCTGCGGTTTGAACTCTTCCATGATGCGCGACCACAGCAGGCGCGCCGCCCGCAGCTTTGCCGCTTCCATGAAGAAGTTCATGCCGATGCAGAAGAAAAAGCTCAGGCGTGGCGCAAATTTATCCACGTCCATGCCTGCCGCAATCGCCGTGCGCACATACTCACGCCCATCGGCCAGCGTGAACGCCAGCTCCTGCACCAGGTTCGCGCCGGCCTCTTGCATGTGGTAGCCGGAAATCGAGATCGAGTTAAACTTCGGCATCTCGTTGGCAGTGTATTCAATGATATCCGCGATGATCTTCATCGAAGGCTCTGGCGGGTAGATGTAGGTGTTCCGAACCATGAATTCTTTGAGGATGTCATTCTGGATGGTGCCGGACAGCACCGCACGGGAATGGCCCTGCTCTTCCCCTGCGACAATAAAGTTCGCAAGGATCGGGATCACCGCGCCGTTCATCGTCATCGATACCGACACTTTATCAAGCGGGATACCGTCAAAAAGGATTTTCATATCCTCGACACTGTCGATCGCCACGCCCGCCTTGCCCACATCACCTTCAACGCGGGGATGGTCGCTATCATATCCGCGGTGGGTGGCCAGATCGAACGCGACCGAAACACCTTGCTGGCCCGCCGCCAAGGCACGGCGGTAGAATGCGTTCGATTCCTCAGCGGTAGAGAACCCCGCATACTGGCGGATCGTCCAAGGGCGGCCTGCATACATCGTGGCCTTAACGCCGCGTGTGTAGGGCCCCTGCCCCGGAATGCCACCCAGATGCGGCACATCTTCCAGATCTTCGGCCGTATAAAGCGGAGAGACGTCAATGCCTTCCAGCGTTTTCCACGTCAGGTCCTCAACTGGACGGCCGCGCAGCTCTGCTTCAGCCAGTTTGCGCCAGTCGTCCTTGGAAGCTTGGGTCGGTTTGTTGGTCATGGGACTGTCCTTTTGTCAGTGCCCCCGGTGGCAAGCTAAAGCCTGCTCTTTTGCGGGAGGAATCCTCTGTCAGTGTTGCAAGCCCGCCCGCGCCAGCGGTGAGCCACATCATATCGTCGGCGTAATTTTCGCGCAGCGCAGCAGCCTGTTCTGCGTTAAACGGGTTCCAGCGACCTTCGCGCAGCGCCAGGTGCGCGGGCAATTCTGCCAGTAAAGTTCCGTTTTCTGCCATCTTGGTACGCAACTGGGCTACGTTAGGTGAACGGTTGAGCCAGCTTTCCGCAAACTGCTTCGGTGCGGGCTTGCCAGTCGCTTCGGCAAGCATTTGGTCAGCTTGTCCGGCAAATTGTTCAAATGGCAAAACCTTGATCTCTGCCTCTGGCAAGGCGCAGGCCATATCGGTGATGACGTCACGCCAGCTGCGTGAATTCGCTGCCAGCATACCGATCCGCGCGGCATCCGGCATGACATGACCACGCCCGACACCATAGGCTGCAACGGACGACCACCACAAATCCTGTGCCCGAATACTCATTATCACTCGGCTGATCCGACCTTCGAACGCGGCGTCCAAGCGGGCCAACCGCTCCCCTATCGCGGGATAAAGCGATCCGGCGCGCAGACACGCGCGTGGGGCGCCGATCATATTTTCTTCGCTGACCAACAAACGCTCTGCACCGACACGTTTGGCCTGTGCGGCATGCAGACGCACCCGCCCCATGGCGCGGCGTTGCAGATCACGTCCATTCAGCATGCGGGGCTGGGCGAACAGCCCGTCAAACATTCCCTTACGCAGCATATGGGGCTCCCACAACGCTGTGCCTTCAGCGGCAAGCCGCGCGCGATTACCCCGCAGATAGTGCTGAAAACTAGTCGAGCCAGTGCGGTGGGCCCCTACATGAAGAATGATGTCCATAAGCCGTTTGATGCCTCTGCGCCATGGGGCTGCACCGGGCAGCCGTGAAAAGGAAACTGCAGCAGTCATGCGACACTATCCCTTGCGGCAAGCTTAATGGTAAAAATGGCGCGAACCACATTCGCAATCGCGTCACTAACACCTATATATACCCCAGAGGGAGAGCTTATGAAATCGTTGTTAGGCGCTGTTATTATGGGAATATTTGCAGGTAGCGGACAGGCACAGACCCTGTTCAGCCCCCACCTTCCGCTCATCATTCGAGAGGCGAGTGATACGGATTTGAGCGAATTTAAGTGGAAATATCGCCCCGTAATCGTCTTCGCCGACAGCGTGGACGACCCAGCCTTCATCGAACAGATGGAGCTGATCGTTAAAGGGGCCGAGGAACTGACAGAGCGTGATGTGGTCGTAATCATCGATACCGATCCTGACGCGCGTAGTGCGATCAGACTGCGGATGCGCCCACGTGGTTTCATGCTAACGCTGCTCGGCAAAGACGGCGGTGTAAAGCTGCGCAAACCGTTCCCGTGGGATGTCCGAGAAATCACCCGCAGCATCGACAAGATGCCCATGCGCCAGCGTGAAATCCGCGAAGCAAAAGAAGCGCCCGAAGGCTGATCAACTGCCGGCAAGTTTCCAAGATGCCCGCACGCAGGATCAAAAGACCGTGGTTTCAGCTGACTGAACCCGGTTACCTGCATGATCACAAACGTCACAGCGTCCAGAAGTTTGCCCGCGCCCTTCCGGGCGCGGCGCATCATAGGAGCCATCAGCATCTGATCGGCAGGTTGCATCAAAGCCTTACTCGAACTCCATGATAACATCGTCAACAGCAAGGCTGTCACCAGCGCCTGCATTGATTTTGGTCACCACACCTTTGCGCTCTGCGCGCAGGATATTTTCCATCTTCATCGCTTCAATTGTGCAAAGCGCCTGCCCTTCTTGCACTTCGTCGCCAACGGCCACATCCAGTTTTACCACCAGACCAGGCATTGGGCAGAGAAGCAGTTTGGATGTGTCTGGCGGAACTTTGACAGGCATCATACGCGCCATTTCGGCCTGCAGCGGGGTGCGCACATGGACCTTGATGTCTGCGCCACGGGTGCGAATACGGAAGCCGCCGGAAATCTTGCCGACTTTAAGGACCAAAGGCGCATCCGCCACTGTCATCGTGGCAAGCTGGTCACCCGGCGTCCACGCGCCCGCGACACGAAGCGCTGCGCCATCTTCGAACGTGACCGTGGCCCCGTCATGGTCCGCATCAATGGTTACGTCAAAGCTGTGATCTTGTAGGGCAACATTCCAATCTGATCCGACTTTGCGTTCGTGGTTATCCATCCGTCCCGAAACGCGCGCGCGGCGGATTTCGGCAACACGGTGCATCGCGGCGGTCGCAGCCGCAATACGTCGAAGCTCACCTTCAGCAAGTGTCACACCTTCGAAGCCATCGGGATATTCTTCTTCAATGAAAGCTGTTGTCATGTCACCGGAAACGAATTTCGGGTGGTCCATCACTGCGCTGAGGAAAGGCAGGTTGTGGCCAATCCCTTCTACTTCGAAACTATCAAGCGCGACACGCATACGCTCAATGGCCTCGCCACGCGTCGGTGCCCATGTGCAAAGCTTGGCGATCATGGGGTCATAGTACATGCTGATTTCACCGCCTTCATAGACGCCGGTATCATTGCGCACGGCCGTTTCACCTGCGGGCGCATCATCCTGCCATTTGCCGTTATCCAGCAGCGGGCCAGCGGCAATCTCTGCTGGCGGGCGATAGCGGGTCAGGCGACCGATGGACGGCAGAAAGCCACGATACGGGTCTTCGGCGTACAGACGGTTTTCGATGGCCCAACCGTTGATCTGCACGTCTTCCTGTTTGATTGTCAGCGCTTCGCCGTTGGCAACGCGGATCATCTGTTCCACCAGATCAACGCCGGTGATCAGCTCTGTCACAGGGTGCTCCACCTGAAGGCGCGTGTTCATCTCAAGGAAGTAAAAATTCTTGTCGCCGTCCACGATAAACTCAACCGTGCCGGCGCTGGTGTAGCCCACCGCTTGTGCCAGCGCGACAGACTGTTCGCCCATCGCTTTACGCGTCGCTTCGTCAAGGAACGGGCTTGGCGCTTCTTCGACAACTTTCTGGTTACGGCGCTGGATCGAACATTCACGTTCGTTCAGGTAAATGCCGTTGCCATGCGCGTCGCAAAGCACCTGAATTTCGATGTGGCGCGGTTGGGTGACGAACTTTTCGATAAAGATACGGTCATCGCCGAATGAATTCGCCGCTTCGTTCTTGGAAGACTGAAAACCTTCACGGGCCTCTTCGTCGTTCCACGCGATCCGCATGCCTTTACCGCCACCGCCGGCAGAAGCCTTGAGCATGACCGGATAGCCGACCTCATTCGAGATTTTCACAGCCTCATCCGCGTCCGCGATCAGCCCCATGTAGCCCGGAACCGTGCTTACCCCTGCTTCTTTGGCGATTTTCTTGGAGGTGATCTTGTCCCCCATCTTTTCAATCGCGCCAACAGGGGGGCCAACAAACGCCACACCGGCCGCGCTAAGCGCTTCGGCAAATTTGGAGTTTTCGGACAGGAAACCGTAGCCGGGGTGAACAGCCTGCGCGCCAGAGGCCTTCACGGCCTCCATGACTTTATCGATCACGATATAGGACTGGTTGGCAGGTGGGGGGCCGATGTGGATCGCCTCATCGGCCATTTGCACATGCAGCGCCTGCTTGTCGGCGTCTGAATAGATCGCAACTGTCTGGATGCCCATTTTGCGCGCGGTCTTGATGACGCGGCAGGCAATCTCGCCGCGGTTAGCGATCAGGATCTTATTGAACATATGCTTGTCCCTTTTGGTGGTGAAAGAGGTTGGTTGAACGACAAAACCCGCGCAGGCTGAATGCCTGAGCGGGTCTCGGTTTGTGTATTGTTACGGGCCGAAGCCCGTTCGTCAGATTAGTCGCAGTTGACCAGGTCGGTCTGGCAGGCAAGAACGTTTGCCCCTGCACCCAATGCGGCACCTTGCGCGATGCTACCGTTTGTAACAACGGCCGCGCCTGCACCAATTGCTGCGCCGCCAAGAGCTTGGTCGCCCAAAGATTCCCCACAGGCTGCGAGGCTTGCTGCGGCTGTAAGTGCGAGTACGAATTTCGGAAAGCCCATGGCTTGTATTCCTTTTTGATGTTGTTCGCTAACAATACGCGCGGGCGGCTGTTCCGTTCCCGTCCCTGAGCAAAAAACAATCCAAAAAGGACGGGCAGCGCGGCTGGGGGACATGCCTGCTGCCCGTCAAAAGTGGGGGTTTCGTTTTGAGACGGGAAACGCACAAGGCTACTGCCCTGACGTATCACGCCTGCTACCCTGTCCGTAATTTGACCAACTGCCCAGCCCGCAAGATGCACGGCAGGGTTGTCGGCCAAGGTTCGCCTAAATATGGAGTGGCTACGCAAAAACATGCCGATCACTCTTCCACGATGTGCGGATAGGATTGCTGCGCGGCCTGCAGATCAATGACCAGCATCGCTTCGTAATCAGCAGGATCAAAGGGGTCCGTGGCGGGAATCACCTCTCGGCCGAAAAGCCATGACAGGCGACCTGCGTCCAGATTTCCACGCTCGAAAGGTTCGGTGCCGAAACTCTCCCAAAGCGCCTTAAAGAATGCTTCGTCGGCTCGGCGGTCCGGTGGACGGCGATCCGACCGGCGCTCGCGGCGGGTAAGCTCTGTAGCGCCCTTGGGATTGGCGCGGCGTAGGGTGAATTGGTAATCCGTGCCGGGCAAGCGGCCCGGAAATCCACGGTGTTTCAGCATGTAAGCTAGTGCCATGCTACGCCCTCCGCGCTGAGGGGGCGGGTCAGGACGGCCGCGAACGCCCGTCCTGCTGTTTGTCGCTTACTTATATTTGCCTGTGTAAACGGGCTCTTGGCTGATCGGCTCTGGATCAACCACGACAAATTCTTCGACCTGCTGCTCACGCGCACAGGCGGCAACCATGACCATAAGGCCGAGTGTTGCCAAAAGTTTGATGTTCTTCGACATCTGTAGCTCCTGTAACTTGTTGTACGGGATGGTTTTTCGAAACCTGCCGTATTTCCCGCAATAAATGCAGGCCGCACAGTTGCACGGCCTTTGCGGATTATACCGAAGTCCGAAGCCTCTGGATATGTGGATAAAACTGTCGCCAAATTCTGTGACTCCAAAGCCGCATTTAAACGCTGACCAAAAGGCCGTGCCGCAAGATATTGTATGTACATCAGTAGTCGTCCCATATGCAGACACCGTCTTCCTCACGGAAGGACTCAAAATACTGGATAGCCTCGGGATCTGGCTGACCAAACTCGGTTATACGGTCCATGAAGGATATCACGATCTTATCCGCACTCAGCGCATGTTCTGCCATATAGGCCACTGCGAATGTCCGGCAGAGATGCAGCATGTCTTCACCAGCTGTGTCGAACGTTATCTGTGCGTCGCCTGCAGCGATTTGCGGGGCGAGATATCGAAAACGCAGCCAAGTGACTGTCTCCTGCGGGTCCACAAGAACTTCGTGCAGCAGCACTTGTTGCCCTGACGGGACATCCTGCGCCGCCATTGGACCGGCCAAGAATGCCAATGCATAAACCAACTTCATGGAGCATCTGCCGTGTGCGTGGCAAATTCGGCTGGCGATACGATCTCGATTAATTCCATATCGTCGGAGTGGCGAACTTCGCGATGCCGAATACCGGATGGCTGCAACACGCATGAACCGGCGCGCAAGACATGCTCGCCTTCGCCCTCGTATTCGAAAACCACCCACCCTTGAGTGACGTAAACCATCTGAAAGTCCAGCTTATGGATATGCCACGTGCCCGGGCTTTCCATTCCCGGCACTGCGCGGATCACATGCGCGCCGAACTTGCCATTGGTTGCTTCTGTCACGCCAAGCTGCCGGTATTCAAAGAACGGGCGTAGACCCGCGCCCTCGAACGTAGCGCTGTCGGCATGACTGATTGTGAAACCGGGGGTGGACCAAATACTCATGCCCCTCCCCCGTCTTTCAATTTCTGCGCAAAGCCTCGATCAGCGCATCCTTGTCCATATCCGAGCGGCCCTCGATCTCCAACTCCTGCGCGCGCGCGTACAAGTCGTCCTTGGTCCACTCCTCGTAAGGGGGCTGTTTGCCGCCCTTCTTTGACGGCTCTTGAGAATCGCTGGCTTGCGCATTCGCGATCGCCGCCGCTTTTTGCTTGGACGCCCCCTGCTCGCGCAGGGCTTCGTAGGTTTCGTCGTCCTTGATGGAACTTCCATGATCTTTGGTCATTGTTGTCTCCTTTCGAAGACAACAATGATACGCGGGCGGTGGTTCCCGCCTGCGATACACTGACCAATGAAGTTACACGACACATGCCCGAATCCTACAGCGGGATGTTGTCGTGTTTTTTCCACGGCATGTTGGACTTTTTGTTGCGCAGGCTGGCAAAGGCGCGGGCAATGCGTTTGCGCGTGGTGTGCGGCTGGATAACTTCATCAATGAAGCCGCGTTCAGCAGCAACGAATGGGTTGGCAAAACGCTCCTCATAGTCCGCCGCGTGCTTCGCAATCTTTTCCGGATCTTTCAGATCAGCACGGTGGATGATCTCGGTCGCGCCTTTGGCGCCCATCACAGCAATCTCTGACGTGGGCCATGCGTAGTTGAAGTCCGAGCGCATATGCTTGGACGACATAACGACGTAAGCGCCGCCATAGGCTTTGCGGGTAATGACGGTGATCATCGGCACAGTCGCTTCGCCATAAGCGAACAACAGCTTCGCGCCGTGTTTGATCACGCCGCCGTATTCCTGTGAAGTGCCGGGCAAGAAGCCGGGAACGTCCACCAGCGACAGAATCGGAATTTCGAACGCATCACAGAAGCGGACAAAACGGGCCGCCTTGCGGGCGCTATCAATATCCAGAACGCCCGCCAGCACCATCGGCTGGTTGGCAACCACACCCACGGTACGGCCTTCAATGCGGATAAAGCCGGTGATGATATTCTTGGCAAACTCTTCCTGAATTTCGTAGAAATCGCCTTCATCGGCAAGCTTCAGGATAAGCTCTTTCATGTCGTAAGGCGTGTTCGCATTTTCAGGTACCAGTGTATCCAGCGATGGCTCAATCCGCTCTGGATCATCAAAGAACGGGCGCACCGGTGGCTTTTCACGGTTGTTGGACGGCAGGAAGTCGACCAGACGGCGAACCTCGGCCAGCGCCTCAACATCATTTTCAAACGCAGCATCAGCGACCGAAGATTTACGGGTGTGCGTTGACGCGCCACCCAGTTCTTCTGCGGTGACCTGTTCGTTTGTCACTGTTTTCACGACATCAGGGCCCGTTACAAACATGTAAGAGCTGTCTTTGACCATGAAGATAAAGTCGGTCATCGCAGGGGAATAAACCGCACCACCAGCGCAAGGCCCCATGATCACGGAAATCTGCGGCACCACGCCAGACGCTTCGATGTTGCGTTGGAAGACCTCACCGTACCCCGCGAGGCTGTCCACCCCTTCCTGAATACGCGCACCGCCAGAATCGTTGATACCGATGATGGGCGCGCCGTTTTGCACGGCCATATCCATGATCTTGCAGATCTTCTTTGCATGCGTCTCTGAAACAGAACCACCCAGAACGGTAAAGTCCTGTGCAAAGACATAGACGAGGCGCCCGTTGATTGTGCCCCAACCAGTGACCACACCATCACCCGCGGGCTTTTGCTCTTCCATACCGAAGTCGGTGCAACGGTGGGTTACGAACATGTCGAACTCTTCGAAAGAGCCTTCGTCCAGCAGAAGATGCACGCGCTCACGCGCGGTCAGCTTGCCGCGCCCATGCTGGGCGTCGATACGGTGCTGACCACCTCCAAGGCGCGCTGTATCGCGGCGATCGTCAAGCTGTTGCAGGATATCTTTCATGGACGGCTCCTCCCATCGGATTATCTTTGCGTTTGTATCCGAGTGGGAAGAAGAGACAAAGCGTCATTTAGCAACTTTGCAAATAATTTTCAGCACCCTCACAGCAAATTGCAAAACTGCTAATTACGCGTCGTAAATTTTGCGCCCTATCGACAAGTTCAAAATGCGGGCATAGTTACTTAACAATGCAACAGATTAGAGAAGATCTCCATCCCGTTAAGCTTGGCGACAGGAGAACACCGCCCCACATTATTACATTGATCCTGCTTGCCGGAATGTCGGCCTGCGTGATGAACATGTTTTTGCCCAGCCTGCCCTCTATGGCCGCGCATTTTGAAACGGACTATGCTGTGATGCAGCTTTCGGTCGCGGTCTATCTGGGCTTTTCAGGGTTCTTGCAGATTTTCGTCGGCCCGCTATCTGACAAACTTGGCCGTCGGCCTGTTATCCTTTGGGGTTTGGGTTTATTCCTGATCGCCACTGTCGGCTGTATCTTTGCGCCGACGATCGAATTTTTCCTGACCTTCCGGATGATGCAGGCCGCTATCGCCACTTCGATGGTGCTCAGCCGGGCTGCGGTGCGTGACATGTACACTCAGGACCAAGCCGCCTCAATGATCGGGTATGTGACCATGGGCATGGCGGTCGTTCCTATGATCAGCCCTGCAGTAGGGGGCCTGCTGGATCAGTGGTTCGGCTGGGAATCGGTCTTTTGGGCCCTTTTCCTATTGGGTGCGGCCACGATGTGGCTAGCATGGAGCGATATGGGCGAGACAGCGGTCCGGTCCACCAAATCCCTCACAGCACAATTCGCAGAGTACCCTGAACTGCTGCGCAGCACGCGGTTCTGGGGTTATGCGCTGGCCTCCGGCTTTAGCTCGGGTGCGTTCTTTGCCTATCTTGGCGGCGCACCTTTCGTGGGACAGGTCGTCTTTGGTATGTCGCCCGCCACGTTGGGCTTTTTCTTTGGCGCACCGGCGGTCGGGTATTTTCTGGGCAACTTCCTAACAGGGCGCTTCGCGAGAACCTATGGCGTGAACCAAATGGTGCTATGGGGATGTTGCGCCAACGCGATTGGCGGCACCATCTCCCTTTTGATATTTGAGGCAGGCTACGGCACGCCCTTCAGCTTCTTCGGCTTGATGACATTGGTGGGATTGGGCAACGGCCTGACCATCCCAAACGCCACCGCAGGCATGCTATCGGTCCGGCCACATCTGGCAGGCACCGCATCTGGCCTCGGCGGTGCAATCATGATCGGCGGCGGCGCGGGGCTTAGTGCATGGGTTGGCGTTTTGCTCACACCGGAATCAGGTGCCTTCCCACTTTTGTGGATGATGTTGATTACAGCCGTGCTTGGCCTTCTCTCAATTCTGGTTGTAATGCGCCGCGAACGGATGCTGGGCCTCCCCTCTGACACCCCCTTGTGACAGAGACTTTGCAAAGTTAGGGTCAGCCCACAGCTAATTTGCAAAGGGCACGCCCCATGGCCATTCAGAAACTTTATGCAGGTGCCAAGCTGCGCGAGCAACGCTTGCGCATCGGCTTGACGCAAAAGGATTTTGCGGCGCGGTTGGGTGTGTCCCTTCCCTATCTGAACCAGATGGAAAACAATAACCGTCCGGTTTCCACCTCCGTAGTTCTGGCGCTGGCGTCAGAGTTCGGCATGGACGTGACCGAGCTAAGCGCAGGGGACAGCGACCGTTTGGCTAGCGACATGCAAGAGGTGTTGGCCGACCCGTTGTTTGCAGGCGTCACCCCTCCGGTTGCCGATGTCCGTTTGACCGCCTCTAATGCGCCCGGGCTTGCAAGAGCCTTTATCGCGCTCCATCAAAGCTACCGTCAGGCGCATGAGCGGCTTGCCTCACTTGATGAAGCCTTGGGACGCGAGGATTCCCGCGCCACCCCGAGCCCTTGGGAGGAAGTCCGCGATTTCTTCCATTATTGTGACAACTACATTGATGCCGTAGATCGCGCAGCAGAGCGTTTTGCAGAGCGGGCAACAACACCGACACAAATACGCACTGTGGCGCTTGAGGCGCTGGCAGCGGCCGGTTTGACCGTCGCCTTCACAGATATGGACGCGCTGCGTTTGCTGGAACCGGAGGATTCTGTCCTGCATATCTCGGCCCGCGCCCAGCCTGAAACGCAGACCTTTCAGCTCTTGCTTCAGGTAGCGTTGACGCGACAGGATGCGTTGCTAGAGGCCACGCTGGATCTGGCGCGGTTCCATTCGCCTGCCGCACGGGACATCGCCAAAATCGGATTGGCCAACTATTTCGCCGGTGCCGCCTTGCTGCCTTATCGCGCGTTTCAGGCCCGCGCACAGACCTGCCGACATGATCTCGAAGTTCTGGCACAGCATTTCGGAGCCTCCATCGAACAAATCGCCCATCGCCTATCCACCTTGCAACGGCCCGGGGCCAAGGGTCTGCCATTCTTCTTTGTCCGTGTTGATCAGGCTGGCACGATCACCAAACGCCACTCAGCGACAAGGCTGCAATTTGCACGTTTTGGCGGCGCGTGTCCGCTGTGGAATGTCCACCGCGCGTTTGAGACCCCCGGTCAATTCCTGCGCCAGCTCGCGGAAACACCGGACGGAGTGCGATATATCTCTATTGCGCGCGACATTTCCAAATCGGCGGGCAGATTCGGCGCCCCGACGCGGCGCTTTGCCATTGCACTGGGATGCGAGGTGCGGCACGCACCACAGCTGGTCTACGCAGATGGTCTGGACTTGAGACGCGACAGTGCATTTGAGCCGATAGGCATTTCGTGCCGCATCTGTGCGCGCAAGACCTGCCACCAGCGCGCGGTGCCGCCGCTTGAACGCAATCTGGTGGTTGATCCTGACCGGCGTGACATCCTGCCATACCGCGTGGATTAAATCCGCGATTTACGCCATCCAGCCGCGCGCGCCTCTGTCTCTGTACAGAACCACCGCTCGCCCTTGCTTTGACTGATCCGGGTCTTTTCATAGTATTTCTGGCTGGGAAGGTGATAAATACGATCCCCTTTGGCCGTCATATTGCCTTTGATATTACAGTCAGCACGCGCAAGCGGCTTGCGCTCTGGCTTATCTGCCTTTCGGTGCTGTTCGGGTGTCTGCATTTTCACGGCATGCAAGCCACGATCAAAAGCGGCTGCTTCACTCTCTAACTGCACGTAGTCAGAGCCGTATTTCACATAGGCAAAGGCCATACCTTCGCGCACCAGCCACGCCCCGATATCTTCGCCCAAAGCCGAACAGCGCGCCACGGTCCGGCCGTAACGGTCAATGTCCAAAGCTTCACAATAAGCAACCACGCCGGAATAGCGGTCTGAAACTACCTTTGTGACCCATCCACCGCAGGCCCAGTCTTTGCCTTGCTGTGTTTGACAGATCTGGTCCATTTCTGGCGCGTCGACCGCATGCAGCCGCACCTTTGTGCCCGCGACTTCGAACGTGTCACCATCAATCACCCGCAATTGTCCGCTCAGGTTTGATCCGCTCCGGTTTGCTTGCAGAATACTGCCGGAGAAACCCAACGCGACAACACCGACAAGGACCAAAAACGCAAAACGCCAGCGACGCCTGAAATATGAAAATGAAACAGCCATCAAAGCTGCAGGTGCAGGAACTTCATACCAAGAAGATACGGCATTCCGCACAAAAGGTTAACAAAAAGTTAACGGGCGCCGGAGGGGCGCCCGCTTTTAGAAACCTATCTCTGTTGGGTATGCCACTCCGGGTGGATCCAAGGCGTGTCATTTGACGCCGCCAAGGGCTCTTTGCCCAAGACATAATCGGCAATCTTCTCCCCCACCATGATCGACGGCGCGTTCAGATTGCCGTTCGTAATACGCGGAAAGATTGAGCTGTCAGCAACGCGCAGTCCTTCGACACCGATCACACGCCCCTTGGCATCCACCACAGAATCCGGATCATCAACGCGGCCCATTTTGCAGGTTCCGCAAGGATGATAGGCGCTCTCTGCGTGCTCTCGTACGAAGGCGTCGATCTCAGCGTCCGATTGAATATCTGCTCCGGGCTGGATTTCATGTTTCACAAAAGGTTTGAAAGCGTCTTGCGCAAAGATCTCACGCGTCAAACGGATACACCGGCGCCATTCTTCCCAGTCCTGTTCGTGAGACATGTAGTTGAACAGAATCTTTGGGTTGTCCGCAGGGTCCGCGGACCGTAGCGACACCCGCCCCCGAGACACTGAGCGCATCGGCCCCACATGCGCCTGAAAACCATGGCCCTCAGCCGCCGCCTGCCCGTCATACCGCACGGCGATAGGCAAGAAATGGTACTGGATATCCGGATAACGAATACCTGCCTTACTGCGAATGAAAGCCGCACTTTCGAACTGGTTAGACGCGCCCATACCCTTCTTAAAGAACAACCATTGCGCGCCGATGACGGCTTTGGAGAAGATGTTCCAATGCTTATACAGCGTGATCGGCTGGCTTGCGGCCATCTGCATGTAGACCTCAAGATGGTCTTGCAGATTACCACCGACACCGGGTCTGTCGGCGATGACATCAATGCCGTGTTCTTTCAGATGCGCCGCAGGGCCGATGCCAGACAGCATCAACAGCTTTGGCGAATTGATAGAGGACGCTGCAAGGATCACCTCGCGCCGCGCGCGCAAGGTTTCGGTTTTGCCGCCGCGCACAACCTCAACTCCGACCGCGCGGCCGTCTTCAATAACGATCCGTTGCGCCAATGCCCGCGTCAGCGATACATTCTCGCGTTTCAGCGCAGGGCGCAAATAGGCGTTCGCGGCAGACCAACGGCGCCCATTATGCACCGTTTGTTCCATCGGGCCAAAGCCTTCCTGCTTTTCACCATTATAGTCGTCAGTGGCTTCATAGCCTGCCTGCTTACCCGCCTCGACGAAAGCTTTGAACAGCGGGTTTTCGCGTGGTCCACGGCTAACGTGCAGCGGGCCATCCTTGCCCCGCCAGTAGCTGTCGCCGCCATGCCCGCCGTCGTGCCATGTCTCCATGCGCCGGAAATACGGAAGCACGTCTGCATAGCTCCACCCATCTGCGCCGCTGTCACGCCAATGGTCGAAATCCATCGCGTGGCCGCGCACGTAAACCATTCCGTTAATTGACGACGACCCCCCGATCACCTTACCGCGCGGCACGACCAAACTACGCCCGTCCAGATGCGGCTCCGGTTCGGACATATAGCCCCAGTCATAGCGCTTCATGTTCATCGGATAGCTCAGCGCAGCAGGCATCTGGATAAAAGGCCCCGCATCGGTACCGCCGTGTTCGATCACCAACACGGATTCCCCGGCCTCGCCCAAGCGGTAGGCCATTGCACAACCGGCGCTGCCTGCACCAACAATGATATAATCAGCTTCCATCAATTTGCACTCACGTAACCGGCAAGCAGAGAGATAAAGGCACCAACGTGGACCACCATAATCGCACGGTCTTTCCACATCACGCCCACCGCAAACCACAGTGCGATGCCTGCGAAAAAGGCGAATACGTTCCACGGCTGCAGCCCCATGCCCGTCAGGCCGTAGCCGACAAGCTGAACAACAGTGGCGACCCATTTCAACACATCAACACGTGACAGTTTTGGCTGCGGCTTTTGAGGCATGTCCACCATCAGAAAGGCGCTTCCATATCGCCCATGCGCACATAGACGGACTTCACCTGACTGTAATGTTCAATCGCGGCTTTTGAGTTCTCGCGGCCAACACCGGAGGCTTTCACACCCCCAAAGGGCGCTTCGACGGGCGCATCATTATAGGTGTTGATGTAGCATGTGCCCGCTTCGAACCCTGCTGCAACACGGTGGGCGCGGCTGAGATCGCGCGTAAAAACACCCGCAGCCAAGCCGAATTCCGTATCATTGGCACGTGCCAGAACATCGGCTTCGTCCTCGAAATCCAGAACCGCCATAACGGGTCCAAAAATCTCTTCGCGGGCGATGGTCATGTCGTCGGTCACGTCTGCAAAAACGGTTGGCTGCATGTAAAAGCCTTCGCCCTCAATCGCCTTGCCGCCATAAACCAGACGCGCCCCTTCGGCTTCGCCTTTGGCGATGTAGCCCAGCGCGATGTCCATTTGCTGCTTGGACACCATCGGGCCAAAGCTGGTCGCGGGGTCCATCGGATCGCCGATCACCGCATTTGCAAGGCGCTCGGAAAGGCGCTTCAGGAATGCTTCCTTGATATCCTTGTGGACAAACACGCGCGTGCCGTTGGAACAAACCTGACCGGAGCTGTAGAAATTGCCAAGGATCGCACCGGAAACGGCGTTCTCAATATCGGCGTCCTCAAACACGATCATGGGGGATTTCCCGCCCAGTTCCATCGTCACATGCTTCATGTCGGCTGCCGCTGCGGCATAGACTTTGCGGCCGGTCGGGACAGACCCTGTCAAAGACACTTTGTCCACGCGCGGGTCGGTCACTAGGGCTGCGCCCACATCGCCCAATCCCTGAACCACGTTATAAAGACCTGCGGGCAGGCCCGCTTCGTGCAGAATTTCGGCCACTTTCAGCGCGCAAAGCGGTGTTGTCTCTGAGGGTTTGAAAATGACAGAGTTGCCGCAGGCCAGCGCCGGAGCGCCTTTCCAGCAGGCGATTTGGGTGGGATAGTTCCAAGCGCCGATGCCAACGCAGACGCCAAGCGCCTCGCGGCGGGTATAGACCCAGTCCTCGCCCAACTGGATGTGTTCGCCCGTCAGGGTCGCCGCCATACCGCCGAAATATTCAAGCGCATCCGCGCCAGAGGTCGCATCCGCAACAGATGTTTCCTGATAAGGCTTGCCGGTGTCATAAGTTTCCAGCACCGACAGATCATGGTTGCGCTCGCGCATGATGTCAGCGGCGCGGCGCAGGATGCGGCCCCGCTCTGTTCCGGTCATAGCGGCCCAGCTGTGCTGTGCTTTCTTCGCGGCGGCAATGGCCCGCTCGACGATGGCGGGCGTGGCTGCGTGGACGGTTGCGATGACGGCACCCGTGGCAGGATAGATCACCTCGATAGGTGCCCCTGCGGTGTCCTCGACATATTCACCGTCGATGAAATGGCTGGCGGTAGGTTGGGTTTTCATAGGTTTCTTTCTTGTCAGATACGGCCCCGCACAGCGTATCCGCGCGGGGCCTTTGGTTTCAGAAGCTGGGATTAGTTAAGCGGCGCCGCTTGACCATCAAGGTCGGACATGTGGTGACGCTTTACGAAGAACATATAGGCAAGTGCCGCGAGGTAGATCACGATCACAACCGTGCCGACCCACTGGATCTGCAACCACTGGCTTTGGAACAGCAGTGTCAGCACAAACAGGCCAACCGCATTTGCCAGGACATAGGACACCGTGCCGAAACGCTCTGTCGTGAGGTTCAGGTTGTCAGTGTACAAACGGATCAGTGAGTCGAACGAATTGATCACAAACACGATGCCGACAATGGTCATTGCCCAGTTCGGCAAACCTGCCGTACCGATCCCGTTGAGGTGATAGAAATACAGGACCGAAAACCACAGGCCCAGCGGGATGGACGGGAAGATCATCAATGACGCAAGCAGCTGCCACGTTTTGAGACCACCGACAAAACGGCTCACGAACTGGCCGATCATAATGGACCAGGCGAACCACCAGAACAGGTAGAATTCATGGTAGTCTGTCAGCGGGATGATAAACTTGTGCAGGTTGGTGAAATAGCCACCGATATTGCCCGCCGAAGATGCCAGATCACCCGCTGTCATGCCTGCGTTGAAGAACATGTAAGCGATCAGAATAAAGAACAGCACGGTCGAGCTGACCGAGAGGACTTTGACGAATTTGATATCGGTCGAGCTGAAGGCCGCCACAAGGATCACAAGGAAACAGATCACATAGAACACTGGCAGGATCGTCTCACCATCGCCAACTTCGGCAATATAATAAGGCATGTAGATCAGGAACAAGGCGCCGGTGAAGGCACATGTCGTGATGATCACGATGTTGTTCAGCAGTTTAACAGCCGGAATCTCAAAGAATTTGATCCGCGGTTCGATCGCACAGAAGTAGAATGTGGTCAGGAAATAGAAGGCCCAGATCAAAAAGCCCCAGAAGCCGAATTCAAGCGCCAGAGGGTTGGTAAAACCGTAAGCAGGCTCTGTCGCGGTATCCGCATAAAGCGGGAAATCGAACGCGAGAGGAAACATGATTAGCCCGACATCAAGGCCGGATGTAAACAAGATCGCGATAAACACAAATAGCGACACGGGCTGTGTCCCTGTCAGCGTCAAATTCCACCATTTGATGGTGCAGAAGATCACCAGCGCGAAGGCAAGGATCACTCCGAAGGAGATGATTGAGGTTAACATTTTCGTCCCTATTGCTTGTTTCGGGTGCTTTTGGACCCAGCAGACCTGCACCCTACGGGGCTGCTGGTATCTTTATTCTCCGCGCGGGAAGCGTTTGTTCTCTTCCAGCACATTAAGATCCATGTGGTTGCGCATATACGCCTCGGAGGCATCGCGCAAAGGCTGGTAATCCCAAGGATAATAGCCGCCCAAACGCAGTGCTTCATAGACGACCCAGCGGCGGGCCTGCGATTTACGCACATCTGCATCGTAGGCATCCAGATCCCAGCGGGCCTCTGATTTTGCGCGCAATTGAGCCAGCGTACCTGCATGGGCGGGTACATCTGCCAGATTGTGCAGCTCATGCGGATCGGCCTCAAGATCGAACAGTTGGTCGGGGTCCAGCGTGCAGCGGTTATACTTCCATTTGCCATAGCGCAGCGACACCATGGGCGCATAGGACGCCTCGGCGGCATATTCCATTGCCACGGGATCGGTCCGCTCAACACCCTGACCCATCGGGACAAGGCTGGTACCTGTTGTCCATTCCGCGATCTCGGACATGTCCACACCCGCCAGTTCGCACAGGGTCGGACAGACATCGATGTTGCTGACAGGGGTTTCCTGAAGGCCAGCTTCCATTTGCGGGGCCGCGATCATCATCGGCACGCGCGAAGAGCCTTCGAAAAAGCTCATCTTGAACCACAAGCCACGCTCGCCCAACATATCACCGTGGTCGGACACAAAGAGGATGATCGCCTCTTGTCGCGTGTCTTCAAGCGTTTGCAAAATCTCACCGATCTTGTCGTCCAGATAACTGATGTTTGCGAAATAGGCGCGCCGCGACCGTTTGATATCTTCTTCGGTGATGTCGAATTCACGCCAGTTGTTGGCATCAAAGATACGCTTTGAATGGGCATCATGCGCGTCGTAATCCATTGCAGGGATTTCTGGCAGCAGATGCTCGCAGTCCTCATAGAGGTCCCAGTATTTCTTGCGCGCCACGTAGGGGTCATGGGGATGGGTGAAGCTGGCGGTCAGGCACCACGGGCGCTTATCCAGCCCTCGCGACAGCTCATAAATCTTGCGTGTAGCTTCATAGGCGACGGCATCGTCATATTCCATCTGGTTGGATATCTCAGCCACGCCCGCGCCCGTGACGCTGCCCATGTTGTGATACCACCAGTCGATCCGCTCTCCCGGTTTGCGATAGTCGGGTGTCCAGCCGAAATCGGCAGGGTAGATGTCTGTGGTCAAACGCTCTTCAAAGCCGTGCAACTGGTCCGGACCAACAAAGTGCATCTTACCAGACAGGCAGGTGTAATAGCCCGCACGGCGCAGATGGTGCGCGTATGTCGGGATGCTAGACGTGAACTCCGCCGCATTGTCATAGACGCCTGTGGCGCTTGGCAACTGGCCAGACATAAACGCCGCCCGACCGGGAGCGCAAAGCGGTGAAGCGGTATAGGCATTCTTGAAACGGGTCGACCGCGCCGCGAGCTTTTTGAGGTTCGGCGCATGGAGCCAATCGACGGGGCCATCGGGAAACAGCGTACCGTTGAGCTGGTCAACCATCAGGATCAGGATATTCGGTTGGCTCATTTTGGCTCTTTCAATAAATGTGAGAGGGTATCCAGCGCAGCCTGACAAACCTCGCTGCCGGAGCTTTGATCAGACAGGGCCGCACGCAGGTACAGCCCGTCGATTAGCGCCGCGATGACTTCGGCATCTGCCTGAGGCTTCGTGCTGATCGGGCGCAAGAAGTGGGTCAGGTTCGACCGCAGGCGCGATTGATAAATCGTAAGCAGACGGCGTGTTTCGGGCTGCGTGCGCGCCGCCGCATACAGGGTCATCCATGCGCTGACGGTTGCGGGCGCAAAACAGGTTTCATCGAAGCTCGCGATGATGATTGCCTCGGCGCGCGCGCGCGGCGTTGTTGCAGCGGCCAGATGATGGCGGACCTGCGCGCCGTATTCTGCGAGAATATGACGCATCGCGGCCAGAAATATCTGGTTCTTACCCCCGAAGTAGTGGTGCGCAAGCGCCGTGGACATGCCCGCAGTCTTGGCGATCTGGCCTACTGTCACATCCAGTGAGTGCGCTCGCCCGATTTCGGCGATCGTTGCTTGCACCAAAGAGGCGCGGCGCAGGGGTTCCATCCCTAGCTTCGGCATGAGAATCGGCAGCATTTAAACATGCAGCAGAACGTGAAGATTTTATATTGATCCGTCAATCAATAAAAATTCAACCCTTCGTCGCTGGTGCATCAGGCGTCACAGGTCGTCTGAGCATCGCTTCACGCCATGTGATGAAAGTGACCGATCCAAGGATCACCACACCCCCGATCACCACCCAGATATCTACCGGCTCTGCGAACCAGACCGTGCCCAGCAAGGTCGCCCAGATTAGCTGAAGGAAGGTGACAGGTTGCGTCACAGTCATCGGGGCCGCAGCAAAGGCCAGAGTCATAGTATAATGCCCTGCGGTGGCGAAACTGGCTACCGCTGCGAGAAACAGCAACTCTTGCCCTGTTGGCGTCACCCAATCCGCGACGGCAAAGGGCGCAAGACCGACTGTGACAAAAACAGACAGCATCGCGACAACGATGCCGGGCTTCACCTCGGCCACAAGAACCTTGGCCACAAGATAGCTACCCGCAAAGACAAACGCGGCAAACAGCATGGCCAGATGGCCAGAGCTGACTTCTCTGAAGCCTGGCCGCAAGATGATCGCAGCCCCGACAAGCCCAAGGACTACAGCAGCGATCCGCGGCGCGGCCAGACGTTCGCCCAGAAAGATCGCGGCGCCGACCGTCACGTAGATTGGCGCAAGATAGTTCATCGCGGTCACTTCGGCGATGGGGATACGCACCATGGCGTAAAACCACAGGATCACGCCGCCAGCGTGAAAGAACCCTCGTACGGAAAACAGCGTCCACTGTCGACGTGTCAGATGCGCGGCCCGTAAGGCACCCAGTGATGGCAGCAGAAAAACAAGGCCCATCGCGTACCGCAGGAATGCCGCTTCGCCAGGTGGCAGACGTGGCCCCATCGTTTTGACCAAAGCAGTCACCATGATGAAGCAGCCGCCGGTCACGAGCATCCAGAAAATACCGGCAAGCGGGCGGTGGGGATCACGTAGTATCATACGGCGAGATGATCGTAATGCGCGAAGCAGCGCAAGGGCTTAGTGTAAAAGAAGCGATGCTGCGATAGCCCACATCGTCAGGGCAATTATACCGTCCAGCACGCGCCAGCTTATCGGTTTCGCAAAGACCGGCTGCAACAGCCGTGCGCCATAGCCCAGCGCGAAAAAGAACACGAAACTTGCCAACACGGCCCCTGCCCCGAAAGAAAGCCGGTCATCATACTGTGCCGAAATCGAACCAAGAAGCACAAGCGTATCAAGATACACATGCGGGTTGAGCCATGTCAGCGCGAGTAGCGTCAGAACCGTTTTGCGCAAGGATGCAGGCGCATGACTGTCAGCCTGCAGCGTCTCGCCCCCGCGCCATGCACTGACCGCGTTGCGCCAACCGTAAACGATCAGGAAAGCTGCCCCACCATAACGCATCAAGGTTTCAAACCAGGGGGCCGCTTCGGCCAATGCGCCAAAACCGGCAACGCCAGCAGCAATCAGCAGTGCGTCGGATACCCCACACGTCAGGCAAACCCAAAAGACATGCTCGTGCCGAAGCCCCTGACGCAACACAAATGCGTTTTGCGCACCTATTGCCACGATCAACGAAAGGCTTAGCAAAAAACCCGGAATGAATGACGAAACCATGTAGCCGCTACCTTAAATATGCGGCCCAGAAGCCGCCGATCACCTATCGGTTAGTGCTGAATCGAACCACTCACAAGCAGGTAACAGAAATGCGTTTTGCCTGTGATGGAGAAAAAGACCAAATTACGAGGCAGAAAAGCACTAATGTTTCCTGCGGCTTTTCAACGTCTTGCCTTGAAAACGCGAATTAGTGAAATATTTCGCCTACTCACGTGAAACTGATCGACGCCCTCTAGCGTATATACTTTCAAATGACTATCTGCCCCAGACACATGAAGGACGAAGCAGATGACCGACAAGACAAAGAAGCTGGAAGTCAGCCAGGACGAGTTGGATCTCATCGCGCATGCGCTTGAGACACAGACAAAAATTTTGAGCATGCAGGCTAGCGCCGGCGGCCAGGGTGCACTGACGCGCCTGAATGCGGTAAAGCGGGTGCTGGCAACAGTGACTTCGCAGCGTGACAAAACGCGCCGCCGCCCCGCGGGAGCCAGCGGATTGGGCAACCTGTTGCGCATGATGGGCCAGACGACCTGAGCCGATTTCCACAGGCGAAGAAGCTCAAACCGCCCTCCGGGGCGGTTTTTTTTATTGTTTGATGGCTTCTGGAACGCAAAAAAAGCCGCCCCACCTAGCGGGACGGCTGTTTCCATTAACAGGTCAGATGGATTGCTTATTCAAGCGCTTCCATGACCTCATCAGAGGCTTCGAAATTCGCTGTCACGCGCTGCACGTCATCATCGTCTTCTAGGGCGTCAATCAGCTTCATCAGCTTTTGCATGCCCTCAAGGTCCATGTCGGTGGTCGTGGTTGGCCGCCAGATCAGTTTGGTCGAAATGGATTCGCCCAGCTCTGCCTCAAGTGCGGTCGACACTTCGTTCAGGTCGGTGTCTGCGCAATAGATCACATGCCCGTCCTCGGATGAGTCGACATCTTCCGCCCCAGCTTCGATCGCAGCCATCATCACCGTATCAGCATCGCCGACTTCCAGCGGATAGGTGACTTCGCCCTTACGGTCGAACATGAAGCCCACACTGCCGGTCTCACCAAGATTGCCACCGTTCTTTGTGAACGTAGAGCGCACGGTAGAAGCAGTGCGGTTGCGGTTATCAGTCATCGTCTCGACGATCACGGCAACACCATTCGGGCCGTAGCCCTCATAGCGGATTTCTTCGTAGTCTTCCGCGTCGCCGCCCACCGCTTTCTTGATCGCACGATCAATGTTGTCTTTCGGCATCGACGCTTGCTTGGCCTCTTTCACCGCAAGGCGCAGGCGCGGGTTTTTGTCCGGGTCGGGGTCGCCCATCTTGGCGGCCACCGTGATCTCCTTGGAGAATTTCGAGAACATTTTCGAGCGCAACTTGTCCTGACGCCCTTTGCGGTGCTGGATGTTTGCCCATTTGGAATGGCCTGCCATGGATCGTCTCCGTCTAAGGTATGCTGTTTGGCGCGCTTATACGGCAGCACCCCTAGGCGGGGCAAGGCTCACATCTGCGGGATTCTGCGGCCATTTCCTTCTGCAAGGCGCTATTCAAGCGATCAATTGCGAGCGACGATGGCTCCGGACCCCGCCCAACGCTGATCAACTTGTAGATATGGCACGGTTATGCCCCCCTGCCTGTCACACTGCCCCGCGCCGCCGACGGCAGCCCAGTGATGTCTTTTGCCCCTTGTCCTTATGCGCGGCCTCCAACATTGTGCCGCCATGACACAAGATCAAATCATCCTCTTCGCGCTCTTCGGAGCAGTCTTTGGCCTCCTCCTCTGGGGACGTTTCCGGTATGATATCGTCGCCTTCTCGGCGCTGATGGCCGGTGTGGTACTGGGGGTGGTCGATAGCAAAGACGCCTTTGACGGCTTCGGTCACCCAGCGACACTTGTGGTGGCGCTGGTGCTGGTTGTCTCAGCTGGACTGGTCCGCTCGGGCGCCGTTCTTTTGATCACGCGCACGCTTGTGGATGCTTCGCGCTCGCTTGGGGCGCATATCACCTTGATGGGGGCTGTGGGCGGCATTCTGTCAGCGTTCATGAACAACGTGGCCGCGCTTGCCCTGTTGATGCCCGTTGATATCCAGACCGCGCGCAAGGCTGGCCGCGCGCCGGGTCTGTCGCTGATGCCGCTCAGCTTTGCCACGATCCTTGGCGGCATGGTCACCTTGATTGGAACACCGCCCAACATCATCATCGCTGCAATCCGCGAAGAAAGCCTTGGCGCACCGTTCAAGATGTTCGATTTCGCCCCCGTCGGCGGGATCGCCGCCATTGCGGGTCTGGCGTTTGTGGCGCTGGTCGGCTGGCGCCTCATTCCCGCGCGCGAGGATACCGGCATTAGCGCCGAAGATATTGCCGCCTATATCGCCGAACTGGTCGTGCCCGAGGGCAGCAAGCACATCGGCAAGCGGCTATCAGAGCTGGAAGAAACCGCAGTCAAGTCTGACGTCATGATTATCGGCCTGATGCGCGATGGTAAACGGCGCTACGGACGGGCACAGAATTCCGTCCTACAGGCCGGCGATGCAGTGGTACTGGAAGCCACCCCTGATGCGCTTGATGAATTCCGCTCAACGCTTGATCTGGCTGTGGCCGACAGCGCGCGCGAAGAGCGTTTGCGCGCCGATGGCGAAGGGGTCGAAATCATCGAGGTTGTCGTGACCGCAGAAAGCCGCCTTGCGGGGCGCACCACAAAGGCGGTTGGCCTGGCATGGCGCCAACGCACTGTCCTGCTTGGCATTTCCCGCCGCGGCCGCAAAATCACCTCGCATCTGCGTGATACGCAGCTTGAAACCGGCGATATTCTGTTGCTGCTGATACCGCGCGACACGGCAAGTGATGTCACCGAATGGTTGGGGGTTCTGCCGCTGGCTAACCGGGGCCTTGCTGTCACCGAGAACAGCAAAGTCTGGCTGGCTATAGGTTTGTTTGCCGGCGCGGTCACAGCGGCCTCACTTGGTCTGATCTATCTGCCCATCGCACTTGGCATCGTTGTTGTCGCTTATGTGCTGGCCAAGATTGTGCCGCTATCAGAGCTTTACACCCACATCGAATGGCCGGTTGTTGTCCTGCTCGGGTCCATGATTCCGCTAGGGGCCGCACTGGAGAAATCCGGTGGCACGGAACTGATCGCGGGATCGCTTGTCAATTTGACCGCAGGCATGCCTGCCTGGGCCGTGCTGACGGTGTTGATGGTGGTGACGATGACGTTGTCGGATGTCTTGAACAACACGGCGACGACGATTGTCGCGGCACCGGTCGGCATCCAGATGGCACAGACCCTTGACGTTAATCCCGACCCGTTCCTGATGGCCGTGGCGATTGCAGCATCGTCCGCGTTCCTGACCCCGATCGGGCATAAGAATAATACGCTGATCCTTGGCCCCGGTGGCTATAGCTTTGGTGATTATTGGCGTATCGGCCTGCCACTGGAAATCATCGTGGTTGCCGTTTCAATCCCCGCCATTCTGGTGTTCTGGCCGCTCTAGCCCTGCCGCCGCCGCCACCAATCTGGTTTGTAGGTTGGCGGCGGCGATGGTTTCGATCACCAGATAAAGGGAATTACTGCGCTTGCGATGAGGGACATCGAAAGGTTCAGCGGAATACCCACCCGCATAAAGTCAATGAACTTGTAGCCCCCAGGGCCGTAGACCAATGTGTTGGTCTGATAACCGATGGGCGTGGCGAAGGCGCATGATGCCGCAATCATCACCGCAACAACAAGCGCGCGGGCATCCATGCCCAGCGCATCACCAAGCGAGATGGCAATCGGCGTCATGATGACCGCGACCGCGTTGTTCGACACGATTTCCGTCAGAATGGTGGTCATCAGGAACACGCAGAAGATCACGACACCAGGAGGCATCGTCCCCAGCGCGGGTGACACGGCATCAACGATCAACTGCACAGCCCCCGTATGCTGCAAGGCAGCCCCGACACAAAGCATCGAAAAAATAAGCGCCAGCAAGCGGCCGTCGATAAACGAAAATGCCTCGTCTGCGTCAATACAGCCGGTGACCAGAACAACTGCGACAGCGATCACGGCCAGCATCAGGATCGGTGCCACATTCATTGCGGCCAGAATAACGATAGCCGCCAGCGCACCCACCGCAATGGGCGCATGGCCACGTCGATAGGCACGTTGGGACGGGGTGCTGACATCGACCATATCCATATCAGCGGCAAGTCTTTGAATGTCCTCACCTGCCCCTTCAAGAAGCAGCGTATCGCCGACACGCACAACAAGATCATCCAACTGCCGACCGATGTTCTGGTTTCTCCGGTGGACCGCCAGAGGATAGACGCCGTAACGGCGACGCAGGCGCAGCGCCCCCAGCGAGCGGCCGATCATCTTGCAGCCCGGCGTGATCAGCACCTCAACCGTTGTCGTCTCAACGGCAGAAACCTGATCCACACGTTTCAATTCCGGCGTGGCCTGAAGGCTGAGCAATTCCGACATCTGGGTGCGCAAAACCACGCGGTCACCGGTTTGCAGCAACACGTCCTTAAGGCTTCGGCGAAGCGAAGCATCGCCGCGCACCACGTCGATCAACCGGACACCGTCACGCTTGAAAAGTTTCACATCCAGCACTTCGCGACCGATCAGGTTGCTGTCCGGCGGGATCACCGCCTCAGAGAAGAACTTCATCTTGGAACGGTCACTGAGCATATTCGCAAGGCTGTCCCGCTCGGGCAAAAGGCGGCGCCCGATCGTCCCCATGTAGATCAGCCCCCACGCGCAAACCACAAGACCGATGGGCAGGATTTCAAAAATGCCGAACGGCTCCATCCCTTGGGCCCGCGCCACACCGTCAACCAGCAGGTTGGTCGATGTTCCGATCAGCGTAAGCGAACCACCCATGATTGCAGCGTAGCTTAGGGGGATCAGCAGTTTTGAGGCTTTGGTGCCCAGGGTTTTGCTCAGCTGCATCACAACGGGAATCATCACAACAACAACAGGTGTGTTGTTCATGATCGCAGAGGCCCCCATCACCGACAGGATTACCCCCACAACGGCGGTCTTAGGATGCGTTCGAGCATAGCGCTCTGCCAATCGCGTCAATACCTCGAGCGATCCTGTGCGTACCAGCGCCCCCATAACAATAAACATTGCTGCAATCGTCCATGGGGCAGAGTTAGACAGCACAGCCTGTGCGTCATCGTATGGCAAAAGCCCAAGTGCAAGCAGCGTCGCCGCCCCAGCCAAGGCGACGACTTCGGTTGGCAACTTTTCACGCAAGAAAAGGACGAACATCATCACGACTACGGCGATTGCGATGATAGCCTGGGAGAATTGAGAGAGTTCAAACATATACATTGGACTACTTCAGGGTTTCTATCACTTATCGTCGATCGCGTCATGCGCGGCAAGCACGGCCTTGGGTCGTGGTTGCACCAGATACATACCCGTGAACATAGCAGCCAGAGAAACAAATATGAGAAGGGAAAACGCTTCGTTCAGGATGAGCCAAGCCCAGAAGAGCCCGAACCCTGTCACCATATAGCTCACCTGAACCGCAAAGACAGCGCCTGCGCGTCCGACAAGCCAAACATAGCTTGCATAAACTATTACATGAATGACCGAAGAGGCCACCAATGCGCTTTGCGCCGCAGGCATCGGCCATTGCGGCGTGATGGTCTGCCCAGAGACCAGCATCAACGGTGTGATAACAGCAAGCCCGACAAGCGCGGCCCCCAGCATCAGCTGAAACGGATCAAGCCCGGCCACGCCCCAGCGCGCGACATAGTTGCCCTCGAACGCGTAGAACAGGGCAACCAGTAGATAGACTGCGGCCCAGCCCACCGGCACAGGCTCCCCCAGATCGACGGAAGGGATGAGGATGATCAAAACGCCAACGAGACCAAACGCCAAACCCGCGAGCCGCCTCAGGGCAAACCGCTCCGTGCGCAAAAGAAGGGCGATCACAAAGGCAAACATCGGGATCACGCTTAGCAACAAAGACATGACGCCAGCCGGTAGAAACACCGCCGTTTGATAAGATAGTGTGTTGGGCAACACAGTCCCGATCAGAGCGATGACCAAATAGGCCCGAAGCGCCCCTGCGTGGAGAGGCAGCTTTGTACGGCGCAGCAAGCAGATGACCAGCATCAACGCCGCACCAAGCACTTGCTGCCAGAAGACCAGCCCGAAATACCCGTAACCCGTGCTGACCGCGATCTTCGTCATTGGTTGGGTTGCGCCCCAGCCCGCCCCCATCAGCACCAGAAATAGGCTGAACAACAGCACTTCGCGGCGGCTTAGCCCAAGATGGTCCGCCTGTTCGGTCACGGGGCGCTCTGTTGTAATTTCCCGCCTTGCCGCACCGGAACCACCCGCATCGCGCGGCCCGTCTTGTCGTCGGTTTCGATGTAGACGCCTGACAGTGTCGCCTCGCCATTCGCCGGAGAGAACCGTTCTTTTGGCATACCCGTTATAAAGCGGCGCAGTGGCTCGGTTTTCTCCATCCCGATGACAGAGTTGTAATCGCCGCACATCCCCGCATCCGACAGATAGGCCGTGCCACCGGGCAGGATCATGGCGTCAGAAGTCGGCACATGGGTGTGCGTCCCCACAACAAGCGACGCACGCCCGTCGCACCAATGACCCATTGCCATCTTTTCGGACGTCGCTTCGCAATGGATGTCCACGATGATTGCATTGGCCATACCGCCCAGTGGATGGGTTTTGAAAACGGCATCCAGCGCAGAAAAAGGATCATCAAACGGGCGCTTCATAAACACCTGCCCTAGGGCCTGCGTGACCAACACCTGCTTGCCCGTGCGGGTCTTGAACAGCCGCGCGCCCTTGCCCGGCGCGTTTTTGGAAAAGTTCAGCGGCCGGATGATACGCGGCTCCTGCTCGATAAATGCCAGCATGTCCTTTTGATCAAAGGCATGGTCGCCCAGCGTGAGGCAGTCTGCCCCCGCCGCAAGCAGGTCTTTGGCATGCGCGCCCGAAAGCCCCATGCCCGAGGTCGCGTTCTCGCCGTTGACCACAATGAAATCAAGCTTCCAGTCGCTGCGCAAACGGGCCAGATTATCCGTGATGGCGCGGCGCCCGGCGCGGCCCATCACATCACCAAGAAAGAGTATTTTCATAAACGCAGCGTTACGGCTCTGTGCTCCTCTCTGCAAGGGCCAAGGCGTGGGGCAATACGCACCGTCATTGCGATTGTGCCTGAATTCCCGCGTTTTAGCTGATCTCGGTCACACCATTTTCGGTGACGATCATATCCAGCGGCTGGTCTGTATCCTCCAGCGGGATCTGGTCAATCTCTTGTCCTGCAAAGGCAAACCCGATGGCAAGCGTTGAGCGGCGGGCGCGCAGCAGCTCCAGCGTCCGGTCATAAAATCCGCCGCCATAGCCCAAGCGACCACCGTGCCGGTCAAAAGCCAGCAACGGCACGATCACAATCTCGGGCTCAAAATATTCAAGCGCCTCAGGTACCGATGCGCCGAACTGTCCGGCAACCATTTTCGTGTCGGGCGTCCAACGTGCAAATTTAAGTGGTTGGGCTGCTGCCTGAATAACCGGCACCCCGACGGGACCATGCGCCGCTGCTTCGGCCATGGCGGCAAGAGGGTCAATTTCGGTGCGGATGGGCATGAACCCCGACACAGGAACGCCGCGATAGCCTGCAAGAACCTCGCTCAAATACCCGGCCTGTGCGGCGTTTGCCTGATCAAAAAGCGGTTTACGGCGGGCAAACGCGGCCTTGCGCGCCGCATCTTTAACAGCCGCCAGCGTCACAGCAGAACCGCCGCTGCCAATCCTAGGAATGCGAAAAAGCCTACAATATCTGTCACGGTTGTCACAAACGCCCCGGAGGCCAATGCGGGGTCAACGCCTACCCTCTCCAACAAAATGGGGATGCCTGTGCCTGCAAGGCCCGCAACCACCATGTTGATGACCATCGCAGTCGCAATCACATAGCCCAGCGCCGGAGAGCCAAACCAGACCACGCCAACAATCCCCATGACAACCGCGAATATCGATCCGTTGATCAACCCCACCAGACATTCACGCCGGATCACACGCCACACGTTCGAACCTGTAAGGTCTTTTGTTGCCAAAGCGCGCACCGCGACGGTCAGGCTTTGCGTTCCCGCATTCCCGCCCATCGACGCCACGATCGGCATGAGTACAGCCAGCGCAACAATCTGCGCCAGCGCCACTTCGAACTGTGAAATCACAACAGAGGCAGCAATTGCTGTAACAAGATTCACGGCCAGCCACGGTAGACGCTGTTTCGTTGTCTCGATGACCCGGTCAGAGAGCGACCCCTCCCCTACACCCGCAAGGCGCAGAATGTCTTCTTCGTGTTCTTCATCCAACACCGCCATCGCATCATCAATGGTGATGACCCCAATCAGCCGTCCATCTTCATCGACGACCGGCGCAGAAATCAGGTGGTACTGGTTGAACGCATAGGCCACATCGCCTTCGGCACGCAGCGCCGGGATGATCTGGAAAGTTTCCTCCATCAGAGCAGTCAGCGGCGTCTCGCGCTTGGAGCGCATCAGTTTGCCCAATGTTACATTGCCCACAGGGTGCAGACGCGGATCCACGATGATCACGTGGTAGAACTGATCTGGCAATTCGTCTTCGGGTGTGGCCCGCAGGTGATCGATTGCGGCCCCTACTGTCCAGTGCTCCGGGGCCATCACCACTTCGCGCTGCATCAGACGGCCGGCTGAATACTCAGGATATGCCAGCGCCTGCTCAACGGCCGCGCGGTCTACATCGTCAAGCGCGTCCATAATCGTTGCTTGCTGGGCGTCTTCCAGATCCTCGATGATGTCTACAACATCATCGCTGTCCAGTTCCCGCATGGCTTCTTGCAGGACCTGCGGGGTCAGCAGCGCAATCACTTCGTCGCGAATCGCCTCATCCAGTTCCGAAAGGATATCCCCGTCGAATTCCAGATCATAAAGCCGGATCAGCCGCGCCCGCTCGAATGAGCTGATCTGCTCTAGAAGGTCGGCGATGTCCGCCGCGTGCAGCGGCTCCATCAGCTCAATCAGCTTTTCGCGGTCGTCGATTTCTACAGCATACAGAATGGCCGAGACATCGCGCTTACCCAATACATAGGCTTCAGGTTCATTCTCTTCAGGGAGATTGTCTGTGTGCACTTCTTGTTCCGACATGCGAAATACCCCTGTTGTTTGCGGCAACATAGTCAGGCGCAGCAAGGACCACAATGGCGCGCGTGAGGCGTATTGCACTTGCGCATCTGCGCCGGGCCATTGCCTGAGCGAATTAAACAGGTACAACGCGGGACATGACAGAAATGCTCCTCCTTACCGGCCAAACACTCACCTTCAAAGGTGATCCATTTCACGCACCGTGGGAGGATTGTGTACAGATCAATTCCGCAGGCGCGGTGCTGCTGAACGGCACGAAGATCGCCGCCGTTGGCGATGCCGACGCCCTAAAATCTGCGCACCCGCAGGCGCGGATCATTTCTTATGGTAACGATTTGATCTGTCCGGGATTTATTGACGCGCATGTGCATTACCCGCAGACAGCGATGATCGCGAGTTGGGGCAAACGCCTGATTGACTGGCTCAATACCTATACATTCCCCGAAGAGGCGCGATTTGCCGATCTGGCCTATGCCGAAGACATCGCCACACGCTATCTTGATCTGACCACCGCAAACGGCACGACAACAGTTGCGTCTTTCGCCACCATCCACCCGCATAGCGCCGAAGCACTGTTCCGCGCAGCGGCGGCACGTGGACAAGCTGTGGTCACCGGCAAGACCTGCATGGATAGAAACGCGCCCGACAATCTGCGCGATACGGTGCAATCGGCCTATGACGACAGCAAAGCCCTGATCGCGCGTTGGCAGGGCAAAGGCCGCGCGCAATACGCTATTACGCCGCGGTTTTCCCCCACCTCTACTCCAGAACAGCTTTCTGCACTTGGTGCGCTTTGGGCGGAACATCCAGAATGCTTGATGCAGACCCATCTGAGCGAGCAAACGGATGAAATTGAATGGGTGCACAGCCTTTTTCCCAACGCACGCGACTATCTTGATACCTATGAGGCGCACGGCCTTTTGGGTGAGCGCGGGCTTTACGGCCATTCGATACATCTGACTGCAAGGGAAATTGACAGGCTGGCAGAGGTTCAGGGGCGCGTCATCCACTGCCCCACGTCAAACGCCTTTATCGGATCTGGCGCGCTGAATCTGCCAGCATTGGCAGCGAAGGGTATCCCGCTAGGGCTGGCCACCGATACCGGCGGCGGATCGTCCTTTTCAATGTTGCGCACCATGGCTGCCGCCTACGAGGCCGCACAGCATCACGGCCATGCCCTACATGCGGCGCAGTTGATGTGGCTGGCCACAGCAGGCTCTGCCAATGCTCTTCATCTGGCCCATGAAATCGGTTCCCTGACGGCAGGACATTACGCTGATCTGGTGGTTCTTGACTTGCGTTCAACCGCCCCGATCGAGCAGCGCGCCAATCGCTCCGGCTCGGTTTGGGAGGATGTTTTTGCGACGATTATGCTGGGCGACGACCGGGCAGTGCGCGCAACGTGGATCGCCGGAGCGCAAGCGCACGGGTAATGTGCCACAAGCGGGCGACGCTTTGTCCACTTGCCCGTTTTTTCACTTCAGCAGCGGCTTGCTGCTAGAACCATAACGCGAAAACCATTGACGTTGGCCAGTCCGAATTCCCTGACCTTTTTGTTGGTCAGGTTGCGATAATGCCCCGGCGACTGACGCCAGTTTTCGATCGCCCGTGCCTCTGTCCGGTATCCGCGGCTTACATTCTCGGCCAGGCTGCACCATTTGTAGCCAACGCGTGCAACACGCTTTCGCAAATCAGATCCATCGCTGCTGGTGTGGCTCATGAACTTGTGTTTCGCCATATCCTTGGCGTGCGCCAAAGCGGCTGCATCCAGTTTTTTGCTGCGCCGGACTTTGTGCAGGTTAACCCGCGCGCGTATTGCATTGATTTGCGCGCTTGCGGATCGGGTACTGGTGGAAACGCTCGCATTTTCAAGCTTGGCTTCCTGTGCCTGAGGTGCAGGGCTGGTTGTTGCGCATGCCGCCAACAGTACGACAAGGAAAGCACCAAACATATGGTTTTTCATGTTTACTCCTGTAGTCGGATTGCCATCTCCTTTTGTCTGGTCAGGAGTTCGGGCATATTTATGGTTTTTATCTGTCCATTTCGGACTATGCCACGGCCTTCAACGAATAGATCGCGAACAGTGGTCGGACCGGCAAGAAGCAGCGCAGACAGGTCCCATGATCCCGCCGATTGCACGCCCGACATGTCCCAAATCGCGATGTCAGCACGTTTGCCCAATGCCAGCCGACCGCAATCAGGTCGGCCCAGCACGTCCGCACCGCCCCGGGTCGCAATTTCCAGCGCTTCGCGCGCGCTCATGGCGTCAGCCCCCAGCAGAACGCGCTGTAACAACATCGCCTGTCGCGCTTCGGCAACCAGATTGCCTGCATCGTTACTGGCTGACCCGTCTACGCCAATGCCTACCGGAACCCCTGCATCGCGCATGGCGCGTAAGGGCGCGATCCCGCTGCCCAAGCGGCAATTGGAGCAAGGGCAATGGGCAATACCCGTGCCTGTCGCGGCGAACAGCGCTATTTCGGTGGGGTCGAGTTTAACGCAGTGGGCGTGCCAAACGTCTGGCCCGACCCACCCCAGACTTTCCGCATATTGCCCCGGCCTGCATCCGAATTTCTCCAACGAATACGCGATGTCTTCATCGTTTTCGGCCAGATGGGTGTGTAGCATCACCCCTTTGTCCCGCGCCAAAAGCGCAGCATTTCGCATCAAATCGGTGCTGACCGAAAACGGGGAACAAGGTGCAATACCAACCCGGCACATGGCACCTTCGGCGGGGTCATGAAAGGCATCAATAACGCGGACGCAGTCTGCCAGAATGGCCTCTTCGCCTTCAACCAACGCATCTGGCGGCAAGCCCCCACTGCTTTCTCCAATGCTCATCGCGCCGCGTGTCGGGTGAAACCGCAGGCCGATTTCTGCGGCAGCGTGGATGGTATCCTCCAGCCGCGATCCGTTGGGATAGAGATACAAGTGATCGGAGCTAAGGGTGCAGCCAGACAACGCAAGCTCGGCCAGCCCGACCTGAGCTGAGACATGCATATGATCAGGCGTAAAACGCTGCCAGATAGGATAGAGTGTGCGCAACCAACCGAACAGCAGCGCATCCTGCCCCCCCGGCACAGCACGTGTGAGGCTTTGGTAAAGGTGGTGATGGGTATTCACCAAACCCGGTGTCACCAAACAGCCAGAGACATCAACAACCTCGGCACCATCAGGCGCTGGCAGTGCAGGACCGATGGCCGCAATGACACCGCCAGAGATCAGGATATCCTCTCCTGCCAGCTCACGGCGGGTATCATCCATCGTAAGGATCGCCGCAGCCCCACGCAGCAGGGTCGCAGTCATGTATCGAGAGACTTTTGCAAAATCGCCAAAGCTTCGCTGTGAATTTCGGCATTGGCCGCAGCAATCACGCGACCTCCATTATGGGCCGGTCGTCCATGCCAATCGGTCACAATGCCCCCGGCGGCTTCAATGACCGCAAGTGGTCCCTGAATGTCATAAGCGTTTAGCCCCGCTTCGATTACCAAATCGACCTGACCCGTAGCCACCAACGCATAGGCATAACAATCCATTCCGTAACGGGTCAGCTGCGCGCAATGGGACACTGCGCGAAACGCCGCTTCTTCCTGCGCGCTGCCAACTTCAGGGAACGTCGTAAAGACAATGGCTTCTGACAAGGGCCGCGGCGCGCGGGTATGCAGACTGCGGTGGTTTTCACCATGGATCAATGTCGCGCCTTCGGGCGTCCCGATAAATCGTTCAGCAATATAAGGCTGATCTACGATGCCAATAAACGGACCTTCATCATCGCCAACAGCGATCAGTACGCCCCACGTAGGGGTACCGGAGATAAAGCTCCGCGTACCGTCAATGGGGTCCAGCACCCAAGTCAGCCCGCTGGTACCAGCGGTGCTGCCTAGTTCCTCGCCCATTATGGCATCGTGAGGTCGGTGCTGCGCAAGAATATCGCGCATTGCTGCCTCTGCAGCACGGTCGGCAATCGTGACAGGATCAAACCCGTCGGCCAATTTATTATCGGCCCCCAGATCGCTGCTGCGAAAATATGGCAGGATAACCGCACGCGCGGCATCCGCCATCAGATGCGCCACACGGCAAAGCTCTTGGCTCAGTTCGGGATCATTTTTCATGGGTGATAAGTCTCACCCGCAGGACAGCCGCGCAAGACGCTGCCAACCGGAAAACATCAATCCACTTGAAGTTGAGGAATTCAGGCCACATCACTCAGCACGCGCGCCAATTCGAAAAGGCGGCGGCGTTGGCTTTCGGGAATGGCATAGTAGGATCGCACCAGCTCTACCGCTTCTTTATCTTCCAACAAATCATGCGGGATAGCACATTGCTGGGTCGGAGCGGGCTCTTCGGCATCTGGAACGCCTTCAAAGAAGGCAGATACCGGAACGCCCAATGCGCCCGCAATATCCCAAAGTCGCGAAGCACTGACACGATTTGCGCCTGTTTCGTATTTCTGGATTTGTTGAAACTTGATGCCGACAAGTTCTGCCAGCTGTTGTTGCGTCATACCAATCAACCAGCGGCGTTGTCGGATTTTCTTACCTACATAGGTATCTACAATATGAGCCATTTGAATAGCCTGCTTTCTTACTCTGTGCCAAAACATGCGTCTGTCAATTCTTCGGCTGGCAGAGCGAAACAATATAAACGCCTATAATTCTTAAATAGTATAGCACACCCTATCGTCGTTTATGCGCAAAAAACCTGTGCTTTGGCGCACAGGATTTTCACACTTGGACAATGCCAGTCCGATTTCTTGATCTTCACAAGCGCGCCTCGGTTCTAAATCAGCTACAAGACGCGAAAATTAAAAACTTCACTTTCAATAATGTCGAAAAAAGCATCCAGCAGATCAACTTGCAACAAAAAACAATAAGTTCCGGGCCTGCATTTGCGCACATAGTGGCCTTTTTACTGTTCACTTATTTGCAAGACGGGCTTTCAAAAGGCTAATCAACCGCTCTAAAGGCTCGGTCAAAGCCCCTTCGGATCTGTAAAGGTTGATCATTTGCCGGGGTAATTCGGGCAAAGTGCCGCCATGGTCGATTCGGGTTAACTGCTGCGCTTCAGTACCCTCAATGGCGGTATGGACGGCGAGATCGGCACTTACTGTGGCGTGGATCGCGCTGTCATTGTCAGTCTCCACCAGCATTTGCCAAGGAATATCCGCAGCATCCAGGGCAGCCACCACCTGTTTGCGAAACGTACACAGCCGACCAAACGCAATATTAAGTGGTCTTTGCCGCCATGCTGCACCGCTTTGGGCTCCGATCCAGTGCATGGGACGCTCTGCCAACGTGATGCCGCCGTTACCCAAGGATGTCTCGGTGGTAAGAATGACATCACATTCTCCCTTTGCGAACATTTCTTTGAGCGTGTGGGTGTGGCAAGATTCCAGAACGATCCTGATCGCGGGATAGACGCTGTTAAATTGTTTAAGCACCTGTGGAATTGCCGGATAAACGATGTCATGCGGCACACCCAATCTCAGCGTGCCTGCAAATTCCTGCGCCGTAAGTCGCAGCACCGCCTCGTCGTTCATAGCAACCATCCGGCGCGCATACCCCAATAGCTGGTCCCCGCTGGCGGTGAACGCGATGGTGCGGCCGCTGCGGTCCAGCAACTCTACGTCCAACAACTCCTCTAGCCGCTTGAGCTGCATTGATACCGCCGATTGCGTCAGATGCAAAAAGCCAGCCGCGCGCGTGACACCGCCCGCATCCGCGACAGCGACGAGAGACCGCAAGGTTGCCAGATCAAGATTGCGCATACATCACCAATTCAAATGAGCTACATCAAAAACATTCGTTTTAATGATGCATCGCCCTGCTCCATATATCAAGCACCGAAATGAAACACACCAAACACATCACAGATACTGGAGCATCCCATGCGTATTTCCATTCCTTCTGCCTTCTTTCGTCCTTCATCCGTCACGCGCCCGCGCACGCGGCTTTCCCTGCTTAATCTTCTGGCGCTCTGGCGGAGCCGAAGAGCATTGGGTGCGCTTTGCGAAAACCAATTGCAGGACATAGGGCTAAGTCGTTCTCAGGCCCGCGCGGAGGCCGCAAAACCTATCTGGGACGCCCCATCCTCCTGGAGATGCTAACCAAGTTGCAAAACCTGAGCAAAAAACCTTGAAAAGCGGCGGCCAGCACACGATATTACGGGTAACCCCGCGGTAATCTTGTGCGGGACAGCTTTTAGGGAGTTTTACATGGCAGACGTGAATACAATCCGGACGCGTGCCGGAAGCCGCACAGCCGCGATTGATGAGGGCCTGCGCGCACACATGAGCAAAGTCTACGGCACAATGTCCGTAGGCATGTTGATCACATTCGCCGCCGCTTGGGCGATTTCGGGCTTGGCGGTTACATCCGATCCAGCCGGCGCCACGATGGCACTGCGCGAAGGTCAGTATCTGACAGGTCTTGGTCAGGCGCTTTATGCATCCCCGTTGAAATGGGTTGTCATGTTCGCCCCGCTTGCGTTCATCTTTGGCTTTAGCGCAGGGATCAACCGGATGTCAGCAGCGACCGCGCAGCTGGTATTCTACGCATTTGCACTGGTGATGGGTGTGTCGATCAGCTCGATCTTCCTTGTCTACACCGGCTTCTCGATCATTCAGGTTTTCCTTGTAACAGCTATCGCTTTTGCGGGTCTGTCACTCTGGGGCTACACCACGAAAAAAGACATCTCCGCTTGGGGTAGTTTCCTGATCATGGGTGTAATCGGCCTGATCGTTGCGTCGATCGTCAGCATCTTCTTCCCGAACCCTGCATTGACCTTTGCTATCTCTGCAATCGGTGTGCTGATCTTTGCGGGCCTCACAGCCTATGACACGCAGCGCATCAAGACCGAATATGTTGCACACGCACAGCACGGTGACAGCGAATGGCTGGGTAAGGCCGCGATCATGGGCGCGCTGAACCTCTACCTGAACTTCATCAACATGTTCATGTTCCTGCTTCAACTCATGGGCAACCGTGAATAAGCAGGTCCACAACGACACTATTCAGGCCGCTCCTTCGGGGGCGGCCTTTTTGTTTGGAGAGTATGATGCTTGAGCTGAGACCCAATTGCGAAATGTGTGACCGCGACCTGCCACCAGACAGCGCTGAGGCCCGGATTTGCAGCTATGAATGCACCTTCTGTGTGGGCTGCGTTGAACAGGTTCTGCACAACGTCTGTCCGAATTGCGGAGGCGGCTTTGTCCCTCGCCCCATCCGGCCCCGAAAGGCCCACCGCGATGGCACCGGCCTGCGCCACAATCCGGCGAGTACCAAACGGCGTAAACTGAAGTGGACCACTGCCGACATCACTGCATTCGTGGCAAAGCGGCGCGACATCCCGCCACAAGATCGCTGAAAGCTTCTGCGGCCTGCTGAGCACCCCCTGAGGCCAGTTAAGCCGCTCCGCATTCCTTCAGCCCTAAAACGCAAAAAGCCGCGCAAAACTGCGCGGCTTTATAAGCGTCAAAGTCAGGCGATCTTACTTGATCTTGCCTTCTTTGTATTCAACGTGCTTGCGCGCAACGGGGTCATATTTCTTGATGACCATTTTTTCGGTCATGGTGCGTGCGTTCTTTTTTGTAACGTAGAAGTGGCCTGTGCCCGCGGACGAGTTCAGACGGATCTTGATCGTGGTTGGCTTAGCCATTTTATCTTCTCCTGTGCAGCGGCACGCCCAATGCGGCGCGCGCGCGTAATCTCTGAGCCTCGGCTTCTACCTTCGCCACGGGCCGAGTCAACCCCGTATTGCACATGTTCCGTGCATGGGCAGCAAAATTTACCACTCTTCGCATCATGAATGTTGCCGCAACCGTTCTAATAGTGCTACGTCACCCCTGACGGGAGAGCTGCGGGAAACCGTAGCGCCGAAGAAGCAACCGCCCCGGAAACTCTCAGGCCAATGACAGAGGGGGCACTTTGCCCGCCCGTGCGGCGGCACAAAAGGTGCGCTATGACAACACAGTCCTCCCCGAAAATCGCCGTGATTGGCGCCGGAATTACCGGTGTGACCACGGCCTACATGCTTGCCCGCAAGGGCGCTCAGGTCACCCTCTTCGAGGCAAACCCCTACCCAGCGATGGAGACCAGCTATGCCAACGGCGGCCAGCTGTCGGCCTCTAACGCCGAGGTATGGAATTCTGTCCCGACAGTTCTCAAAGGTATGAAGTGGATGTTTAAGTCCGGTGCACCTTTGCTGCTGAACCCGAAGCCGTCGTGGCACAAGTATTCATGGCTGGCCGAATTCGTCGGGGCGATTCCCAAATACCGCGAGAACACCATCCAGACTGTTAAATGGGCGCTAGAAGCGCGCGCGCATCTACGCACCATCTCCGAAGACGAAGGCATCGACTTTGACCGCGAGGAACGCGGCATCCTGCATTTCTATGGCAGCAAGGGCGAATTCGACACCGCAGCCAAGGTCACCACCCTATTGGCCGAAGGCGGGTTGGAGCGGCACGCCGTAACTCCCGCAGAAATCGAACAGATTGAGCCTGCGCTTAAGGGCGATATTTACGGCGGCTTTTTTACCGAGAGCGATTTCACCGGCGACATTCACAAATTCACCAGTGCACTGGCCAAAGGATGTGCCAAACGCGGCGTGACGCTGCGCATGTCCACCTTCGTGACCAAGGTCGACGCCGCACAGGGCAAGATCGCCATCTCCAGCCAGCCCGCTCAGGGAAAGCACGAGAAAAAAGGCGGTGTCCTGACCGAGATCTACGACAAGGTCGTGATCTGTTCAGGGGTGAAGTCGCGGAGCTTTGCCGCGCATCTGGGCGATCGGCTGAATATCTATCCGGTCAAAGGTTATTCTTTGACGATCAATCTGGAAGATGAGGCCGCGCAAACCGCTGCCCCCACCGTCAGCTTGCTTGATGACAACGCCAAGATCGTCACCAGCCGCTTGGGTAAGTCGCGGTTCCGCGTTGCGGGTACGGCTGAATTCAACGGGTATAACAAAGACATCGTCTGGAACCGCGTGGCACCGATGCTGGATTGGTGCCACACGCATTTCCCCGAAATGAGTACCGAAAGCTTCCAATCCTGGGCGGGCCTGCGGCCTATGATGCCGAATGTGCTGCCCCGTGTTGGACAGGGGCGCAACCCTGCGGTCTTCTACAACACAGGCCATGGGCATTTGGGATGGACCCTGTCTGCCGCCACCGCCGAGATCGTCTCGGAACTGGCCATCGCCTAAACTGCCCAAACCACCCCTGCGGGTGCAGCACGACACGCTGTATCCGCAGGTTAAGTTATGAAAATGCGCGAAAGGCCTATAAGCCGGATTCTGTCCCGAGGGTTGCCCCTCATGGATGACCATTCCTCTGACCATGCCGTTACCGACACAGCTACAGCCGCCAACCCGGACCTGCTGGAGCGAAAGAAGCTCCGCCGCCATGCCCGAAGACACAGAAGCACGCGGTCCCTATTTGGCGTTGCTCCCGGTGGGGCTTGCCATGCCGCCGCTGTTGCCAGCCGCGCGGTGGGCTCTTACCCCACCGTTTCACCCTTACCTGCCAACGCGCCAAGGCGAACCTTGACTGACAGGCGGTTTATTTTCTGTGGCGCTTTCCGTCGGGTTACCCCGCCCGGGCGTTACCCGGCACCGTTTCTTTCCGGAGTCCGGACTTTCCTCCCCGTTGGTTGCCCAACGAAGCGGCCATCCAGCCTTCCGCGCAAACATGCGCCTATCCTGCGCAGGATAGCTTGGTCAAGTGCGCAGTGCGTTTTGCGCCAGTGGGGCATAGTCTGCGGCGCACAATGGCCCTGTGGCAAAGGGCCGGAACCGCAGCCTGACAGCCTCTAGCAACACCTCGTCCGAAGCATCTCCGGTAAACCCTGCCGCTTTCGCCATAGCGCGAAAGCTTTGCCAGTCAGGCACGGGCGGGGCTTGCATATTTGCGGGCTGTGCAGCAAGTCCCTGCCGCGCCAGACGCGGCCAGTCAAAGTGAGGGCCGGGATCGAATTTTCGCCCCGGTGCCATGTCGGAATGGCCAATCACCCCTTCAGGTGCAATGTTCCACCGCGCCATAATCCCGCGCAGCAAGCCTTCCAAGGAGTCCATCAGCGGGGCTGAAAATGGGTGCGTGCCGCGGTTATCAAGCTCGATCCCGATGGACCGCGAATTGATGTCATTTTGCCCACGCCATTCGCCCGCACCTGCATGCCACGCACGCGCTGTTTCCTCCACCATCTGTGTGACGGCGCCGTCAGCTGCAATCAGGTAATGCGCTGATACTTCAGCGCTCGGGTCGCACAGGCGATCTATGGCTGCCTGCGCGCTTTCCATAGCGGTATAGTGAATGACGATCAGGCCGGGCGTCAGGCCATCCCGACGGTCACCGCAATTTGGAGAGCTTTGGACCTGCATTTCGGCAGAGCAGGAGTTATTGACCACCGGACCGGAATACGGCCGGGTTCCAAGTGCAGGCGTAGCCATCCCCATCAGGGTCCATGCCCTTGCGGTCTTTTTCAGGACCACCGAGTTCAAGAAAGGCAATCTGCGCCTGATCCTGATGGACGAACTGTCCGCAACTACGGGTGTATTTTCTGGCCGCGTTGAAACCCGAACGCTTGTACATCTTTGTGCCAACCGGATGGCTGGTCTGCAGTGCATACGCCACAATATTCGGGCCGGTGTTTGTCCGCTCAGGCAGGGCTGTTGGCTGGATCACCTGATACTGCGCACGATTGGAAGCGATGCGTGCGGCGTCGCTTTCGATGCTGCGCTGGCCTGAAACCGCGTCAAAGTTGTTTTCCTGACTGATGCCTGTGGCACTATCAATTACGGCTGGCGCAGGATTGGACGGGCTCGCCTCCAGCGGTGGCACGCCAGAGTTGTTCGCAGCCGCGTCCAGACGTTCTGCATCCAACGGCTGACCGGTCCGCGCAAGAATCGCAGCAGTTTGTGCAGCCGTCTCTTCGGCTGATCCGGCCGCGGGCAATGGCTGCGCGCTTACGCTAGGGGCTGAAGGCACGCCGCCTTGAAGGGCCAGATCACGATTTGCGCGCTGCGCATCAAACGTCTGGTCAAAGCCCACGCCAAAGCGGCTGTCTTCAGGCGCTGCCGGCTGGCAAGCGGCCAAAGCAGCCAAAGTACATGCACCCAGCAAAAAACGAACACCCATCATCTCAAAAGCCTGCTTTCATTCCGCGTTGAGCGCATCTACCACCATTTGTCGGGCTTGGCTACAAACCCTGCCGCGCGCTCAAGCGCATAGGCGGAAGACAGCAGATCGGCTTCTTCCCATGGACGGCCGATCAGTTGCAGACCCAGCGGCAACCCCTGAGCGTTGGTTCCCGTCGGCACCGAGATCCCGGGAAGACCGGCAAGGTTCACTGTCACGGTGAACACATCGTTGAGGTACATCTGGATCGGGTCCGCATCAATCATCTCACCCAGACCGAAGGCCGCCGAAGGGGTGGCCGGTGTCAGGATGCAGTCGATACCGCTGGCGAATACGTCATCAAAGTCTTTCTTGATAAGCGTGCGCACACGACGGGCGCGGTTGTAATAGGCGTCATAAAAACCGGCGGACAGAACATATGTCCCGACCATCACGCGGCGCTGAACCTCTGGGCCGAAGCCCTCAGCGCGGGTTTTCTCATACATTTCGGTGATACCGTCGCCTGCATCCAGTTTGGCGCGGTGGCCATAGCGCACGCCGTCATACCGTGCGAGGTTCGAAGAAGCCTCGGCAGGTGCGATCACGTAATAAGCGGGCAGCGCGTATTTGGTATGCGGCAATGAAATATCGACAATTTCGGCGCCGGCGTCTTTGAGCATTGCCGTGCCGTCATCCCAAAGCTTCCCGATTTCTTCTGGCATGCCTTCCATGCGATATTCCTTGGGAATACCGATTTTCTTACCGCGCATGTCACCCGTCAATGCCGCCTCGAAGTTCGGGACCGCCAGATTGGCGCTGGTGCTATCCTTAGGGTCATAGCTGCACATCGCTTCAAGCATGATCGCCGCATCGCGCACGGATTTGGTCATCGGCCCAGCCTGATCCAGCGAGGAGGCAAAGGCGACAACGCCCCAGCGCGAGCAACGCCCGTACGTTGGTTTGATCCCGACCGTACCGGTAAAGGCCGCAGGCTGGCGAATGGATCCGCCGGTGTCTGTGCCGGTGGCCGCCAGACATAGATCAGCCGCAACCGCAGCAGCGGACCCACCGGATGAGCCGCCGGGCGTAAGCGCCGTTTCTTCGTTGCCACGGCGCCACGGGTTGATCGCATTGCCGTAAACAGAAGTCTCGTTGGAAGAGCCCATGGCGAATTCGTCCATGTTGAGCTTACCCAACATGACCGCGCCTGCGTCCTGCAAGTTCTGGCTGACAGTAGATTCGTATTCGGGCTTGAACCCTTCAAGGATGCGCGAAGCGGCCTGTGACGGCACACCTTTCGTACAAAACAAATCTTTGATCCCGATTGGCAGACCGCACATCGCGGGGGCCTCATCGCTGCCTTTCAAGCGCGTGTCAGCCGCTGCTGCACGTTCCAAGGCCAACTCTGGCGTGTGATGTACAAAGGCGTTCAGCGCGCCTGCGCCCTCGATCGCCTTCAGGCAGGCTTCGGTCAGCTCTTTGGATGTTGTGTCACCCTTGCGCAGCGCATCGCGGGCGTCTGCCAGCCCGAGTTTGTTCAGATCAGACATTATTCCACCACCTTCGGCACAGCAAAAAAGCCCTCGCGCGCGTCGGGCGCGTTTTTCAATATCGAAGCCTGCATATCGCCGTCAGTCACAACATCAGCGCGGCGGTGCAGGTTTTGCGGAGTGACAGAGGTCATTGGCTCAACACCCTCAATGTCTACTTCGCCCAATTGCTCGATGAAGCCCAGGATCGTGTTGAACTCTTGTGCCAGCGCTGGCAGCGCTTCGGGTTCGACTTTGATACGGGCCAGTTTTGCGACGCGCGCGGCGGTGCTTTCATCAATCGACATAGGATTTCCTCATCTGCTTGTCCGTCCTCTACCGCCCCCGCGCCGCGCAAGCAAGTGACTGGCAAGCCTTGAGCCCGACCATCGTGCAAATTCACAAGGCCCCCTCGCCTTCGCTGTGCAATCCGTTAGGTTAAGCGCGAATTATAATCACGGAGAGACGCAATGAACATCATCTGGCTTGGGCACGGCTCCTTTCGCATCGAAATCGAAGACCAGATTATTCTGGTTGATCCCTGGCTGACCGGCAATCCGATGTTATCCGAAGACCAACATTTGTCAGCTATCAGCGGTGCCACGCATATATTGGTCACTCACGGCCACTTTGATCACATCGCCGATGTTGTAAAAATTTCAAAGGATACCGGCGCGCCTGTGTCTGGTATGTATGAACTGGCCCAACACCTGCATGGCCTTGGCGCGGCCGAGGGTGCGGCCTTTAACATGGGCGGCACCACGGGAATCGGTGAGGTCGTAACAGCCACCTTGGTGCCAGCATCACATTCATCAGCCGCAGAGGTCGACGGAAAGCCCCAGTACATGGGTAACGAATCCGGCTTCATCCTGCGGGGCGAAGGGCGCACGATCTATATTTCCGGTGACACCGGCCTGATGTCGGACATGGCGTGGATCGGGGATTACTTCAAACCGGACATCGGGATTATTTCCGCCGGCGGCTTCTTCACGATGGATATGCACATGGCGGCCTACGCAGCGCGCACCTATTTCGCTTTCAACGTCGTCATTCCCTGCCATTATCGCACATTCCCTGCGCTGGAACAGAATGCCGAAGCATTGGTGAACGGCGTGTTGCCCGGCACATCGGTGATTGAGCCACAGGTCCTGCACCCGATTTCGCTTTAGCGTCAAAAGACAGGCCGGTTGGTGCTATCGCCTTAGCTAGCCCCTTCTGGCGCCAAAGAAATCGCGCAGCAACGCCGCGCTCTCGGTCTCGGCAATGCCTTCGAAAACTTCTGGCGCATGGTGACATTGCGGGTGCTCGAACACCCGCGCGCCCTGCGCCACGCCACCCGACTTTGGATCCCCCGCACCATAGTATAGCCGACCTATGCGCGCCGCCGAGATAGCCCCCGCACACATCGGACAAGGTTCCAGAGTCACATAAAGCGCGCACCCCCCAAGCCGTTCAGCCCCCAAATGCGCACAGGCTTCACGTATGGCCAGCATTTCTGCATGAGCAGTGGGATCATTGTCTTCACGCGTCCGGTTGCCCGCCCGCGCGATCACATCGCCTTTAGCTGAGATAACGACTGCGCCCACAGGAACTTCGCCGCGCGCGGCTGCTGCGCGGGCCTCTTCCAGAGCGATATCCATAAAAGATGTAAATGCCATTCCCCTTGATGGCGGCAAAACGCTCTCTTTCGCAAGGGGGGCTGTTGCGCTATGGCTCAACGCATGAATGATACACCAGCCTCCTCCGCCGCAGCGTCCCCTGACGGTGACCGCATTGCAAAAGTCCTCTCCCGCGCTGGTATTGCCAGCCGCCGCGAAGCAGAACGTATGATCGAAGCAGGCCGCGTGAGCGTGAATGGCGCTGTGATCAGCTCTCCTGCGCTGAACGTCACACCAGAAGATCGGGTCACCGTTGACGGCAAGCCCGTCGGCCCTGCCGAGCCCGCGCGCGTTTGGCTGTATCACAAACCAACAGGGCTGGTGACCACGGACAACGACGAAAAGGGACGCGAGACAATCTATGACGCGCTGCCCGAAGACATGCCGCGCGTGATGAGCATCGGCCGCCTCGATCTTAACTCCGAAGGGCTGCTGCTGCTGACAAATGATGGCGGCGTGAAGCGCCTGCTTGAACTGCCCTCCACCGGCTGGCTGCGCCGCTACCGTGTCCGTGTGAACGGGCGACCGACCGAAGAAGTGCTGGAGCCATTGCGCAAGGGCATCATCGCCGACGGCGAGCCGTTTCAGCCGATGGAAGTTGTTCTGGACCGCCAGAAGGGCGCGAATGCATGGCTTACCGTTGGCCTACGCGAGGGGAAAAACCGCGAAATCAGGCGCGCGATGGATGAAATCGGGCTTAGCGTAAACCGGCTGATACGTGTCAGCTATGGTCCCTTCCAGCTGGGCGACATCAAGCCGGGTGCCGTCGAAGAGGTACGCCGCAAAGTACTGCGCGATCAGCTTGGACCCGATGCGGAATCCCTGCTCGGAGAGCCGCCAGCCGCACCAACTCAGGTCAAGCGTGGGTTCAAACGGCGGGTACCGCATAAGGGCGCCTTTGGCGGACCTGGCCAGCCAGGCCTGCCCAAACCACTCGAAGAGACCGAAGAGCCACGCGGCAAGCGCGGCAAACCGGCCAAGCCTGCGAAATCTTACCGGCCGACGAAAGCTGTAAGGGACGCTGCACGAAAAGCCGCTACCGGCCCCGCACCGCGTAAATTCACATCATCCTCACCCAAACCGCGCACACCGGGCGGTCCCAAAGGCCCTAAACGGGGCTGAACACTGACCCGCGTTTTGCCAGCCGTTCAGGAACGCATGATGGCATTGGCAGCAAAGACGACGCCTGCCGCAGCGCAAAGACGGGCGAAACGCTTGCGCCACAGCTTGGCTGGTTTTGGCGAAGCGACGGGTTTGCGGTTATCTGTCAAACGTCGTTGTTGCATGGTTAGAACCTCGTTCTCATCTTCAGTTCAAAGGCTTTTTAACCGTTTCAACTGTTCCGCCGCATGGATTTTCGCGCCTGATTTTCCCCTACACTTTACCTGCGATTCTTGGTCAATTGTGTTAACACCGCCGCTAAAGGGACATCTAAATGCCCAATAACTGTTCGCCCACTCACACGAATCGGGTTTTTTCTGCCCAGTATCGCGTCGATTCGCGAATCCGTAGTCCTTTTGATCGCAGCAATGTGCCTGACTGCACCCTATTCGCCGCCTTGGCGCTGGCGGCTTGGGAAAGGAACGCGTAAATCAGCCCAATGTTAAAGGGCTGTGAACAAGCGGATAGCCCCGCGGCACTGGAAACCGCGCCCAAGCCTGCTTATGCTATCTTTAGAGACGACCAATTGCCGCTGCATGTCGAGGAATTCATGGGACCAAAACCCTTTCGCAAAGTCGCTTATGTGGCACTGATCGTCTTGCTCTTCGGCGTCAGCTCCGGCTGGATCGGGGGTATCTGAGCATGGCACAACGATATGGCGGCAAATTCAGTCCTGACGGCAGTGGTGTGCAAAACACTGAAAAACCCAGACGCAAGATCGAGGTCGATCCTGCTGGCGGACGGGCCAACGTTCTTTTCGTGCCAGCGGTCGTCCTTGTCGCGACCAGTTTTGGCAGTACCAATCCATTCGGTTTTCTGGCGGCCATGTTGGGCGCTGTTTCACTGACGCTGGCTGCGTGGCTGTTGCGCGGCGGATTGCGTGCCGAAGCAGCCTATCTTTCCCGCAAGGTTGCGCGCCGCCCTGCACTGCCCCGAAAAACACTTGCCGCTGCCTTCAGCGGCATTGGCACGGCGCTTGCGGTGACGGCTCACCTGAACGCGTTTGATTTGGTGTCACCGGTAATTTATGGCATCGTCGCTGTCGGTTTGCATCTGGCAGCCTTCGGCTTTGACCCCCTGCGCAACAAGGGTATGGACGGCATCGACACGTTCCAACAGGACCGCGTGGCGCGCGTTGTCGACGAGGCTGAAAAGCACCTTCTCACCATGAGGGAGACGATTAACCGCGCTGGTGACCGACAGGCGATCGCCCGCCTTGAGGATTTCACGGATACGGCGCGCGACCTAATCCGCACCGTTGAGGAAGACCCGCGTGATTTGACGGCAGCGCGCAAGTATCTTGGTGTATATCTACAGGGTGCGCGGGACGCGACGGCCAAATTCGCTGACATCTATTCACGCACCCGCGATACACAGGCCCGTACCGACTATCTGGCGTTGCTGGACGATCTTGAGAAAAACTTTGCCGCCCGCAACCGTAAATCACTGCTTGAAGATCGCAGTGACCTAACCATTGAAATTGATGTGCTGCGTGAGCGGCTGTCGCGTGAAGGCGTGCGTCTGAAGTGACCCGCGCCTTAATCACCTGTCCACAAGGAACCAAACATGTCTAATACCGTCCGAGAAAAAGCCGCTCAGGATCTTGCCCTGGTCGAAGAAGTGACCGCCGTTGTTCTGCCCGAACCGGCCGATGCAAACGCTGTCGTCACGCTTGAGCAGGCAGACGCGCCCGTTGGTGCCGAAATCCGTGCCCGCATGGACGAGCTGGACATGGACGACACACAGTCCATCATCAGCTTCGGATCTGCCGCTCAGGCCGAACTGCAAGAAATCTCTCAGGCGATGCTGCAAGACGTGCGCAACAAGGACGTCGGCCCCGCAGGCGACAGCCTGCGCGGCATCGTCACAACCATCCGCGGCTTTGCTGTTTCTGAACTGGATGTGCGCCGCGAGCGTAGCTGGTGGGAAAAGCTGATCGGCCGCGCCGCTCCCTTCGCGAAGTTCACTGCGAAATTTGAAAAGGTTCAGGGCCAGATCGACAAGATCACAGACAACCTGCTGTCACATGAGCATACGCTGCTGAAAGACATCAAATCGCTCGACATGCTGTATGAGAAAACGCTGCAGTTCTACGACGAACTGGCGCTGTATATCGCAGCCGGTGAAGCCAAGCTGGCCGAACTGGACGCCACTGTTATCCCCGCCAAAGAGGCCGAGGTTGAAGCGGCAGCCGAGGAAGATCAGGTCATGGTCGCACAGCAGTTGCGCGACATGCGCGCTGCACGCGATGACCTTGAGCGCCGTGTTCACGACCTCAAGCTTACCCGTCAGGTAACCATGCAGTCGCTGCCTTCCATCCGTCTGGTTCAGGAAAATGACAAGTCGCTTGTAACCAAGATCAACTCGACCCTCGTGAACACTGTGCCCCTGTGGGAAACCCAGCTGGCACAAGCCGTCACGATCCAACGTTCCTTTGAGGCGGCGACAGCCGTGCGCGAAGCCAACGACCTTACCAATGAACTGCTGACTTCCAACGCCAAGAACCTGCGCGAGAGCAACAAGGTCATCCGCGAAGAAATGGAACGCGGCGTGTTCGATATCGAGGCCGTCAAAGCCGCGAACGCCGATCTGATCGGCACCATCGAAGAAAGCCTGCAGATCGCTGATGCCGGTAAGGCCAAACGTGCCGCCGCCGAAGTCGAACTTAAGGCGATGGAAGCCAAACTGCGCGATACACTTGCAGCCGCCAAGTCCAAGAAGACCGGTCTGGGCGACACTGCTGCTGGCAGCGTGTCAAGCTGACCATGACCGGGGCGCGCACAAGAATTGCTGCCGGGCTAGGGCTTTTTGCTTTGGTACTCAGCGCTTGTAGCCAGGTGGCAGTACCGGTCAGTCCGGTGCTGAAACCTGTTGCGCGCCCCGATATTCCTGCCCCTACGGTCCCGCCAAAGGTTGCACGCCCGACATCTCAGGAAAGTGCGGAACTGCGTAGTTATCTCTATCAGGTGCAAAACGCACAGCTGGGTCAGGGGCTACTGCGCCGTGACGGCGGCGGCAGTGATACGCCCTTTACCAATACGATGCTTGCCCGCAATTTTGAGCAGATCGCCTTCTTTAATGAATATGACGGCAATTTCTCCGGTCGTGGCGGGCCAAGCCCGTTGCGCCGCTGGGAAGCACCTGTGCGGATGGAGCTGATCTTTGGCGAGGGCGTTCCCCCCTCCCAGCGCAAAAGCGATACCCAGCAGGTGAGCAGCTATGCCGCACGGCTTGGCCGTGTGACAGGTCATCCGGTCAGCATGAGCGGCAATCCGAATTTTATTGTGATCATTGCCGGTGAAGATGACCGCGCCGAAGCTTTGGCAGAAGCTGCCGCAAGGGTTTCCGGCATTTCAGCGTCAAGCCTGACACCGCTGATCAGTTTGCGCCGTGACACCTATTGCGTCGTAGCAGCCTACGCAGGCGGGCCAGGCGACAATACGTACACCGCAGCGCTGGCTGTGATCCGCGCAGAGAACCCTAGCCTGCTGCGCCTGTCATGCATCCACGAAGAACTGGCCCAAGGCATGGGGCTGGCCAATGACAGCCCTACTGCGCGCCCGTCGATCTTTAACGACGACGATGAATTCTCTCTGCTGACGCGACACGACGAATTGCTGCTTCGGATGCTGTATGACCCGCGTCTGCGCCCCGGCATGAGCGCCGATGAGGCCCGCCCGACCGTGCAGACCATTGCTGCAGAACTCACCTCAGCCGGACCGGTATGATCCGGTACTCTGGCCGAATTCCCCCGCAGCGCCCCCCGAACAAGCTGTTTCTTGATATGCGGCTGACGGGCGCTTAGGCTACTTACAAACAACCCCGAAGGACACTCCATGGGCATTTTTGATTTTCTCTCCGGCCAGTTCATCGACGTCATTCACTGGACCGATGATACCCGCGATACCATGGTCTGGCGTTTTGAGCGCGAAGGCCACGAGATCAAATACGGTGCCAAGCTTACCGTGCGCGAAGGGCAAGCGGCTGTTTTCATTCACGAAGGCCAGCTGGCGGATGTCTTTACCCCCGGTCTTTATATGCTTGAAACCAACAACATGCCGATCCTGACCAGTCTCCAGCACTGGGATCACGGCTTTAAGTCTCCGTTCAAGTCAGAGATTTACTTCGTCAATACGACCCGCTTCAACGATCTGAAATGGGGAACGAAAAACCCTGTGATTGTGCGTGATCCTGAATTCGGCCCCGTTCGTCTGCGCGCCTTTGGAACGTACAGCGTGCGCGTGGCCGATCCCGCCGTATTCCTGCGCGAGATCGTCGGAACGGACGGCGAATTCACGATGGACGAAATTTCTTATCAGATTCGCAACATCATCGTTCAGGAGTTTTCCCGCACAATTGCACGCGCAAACATCCCTGTGCTGGACATGGCAGCAAATGGCCGTGAGCTGGGCAAACTGGTTGGTAAGGAAATCGCCGGACAGCTTGCCGAATATGGCCTCGCCTTGCCAGAACTTTACGTCGAGAATGTTTCCCTTCCCCCCGCTGTCGAAGACGTCCTGGATAAACGTTCTTCCATGGGCGTGATCGGCAATCTTGATCAATACATCCAGTTTCAGGCCGCAGAAGGGCTGGGCCAGGAGGGCGCTGGTGCTGCCGCCATTCAAGCAGGTGTCGGTGCCGGCCTTGGTATGCAAATCGGCGCACAAGCAGCGGCAGGCGGCCCATGGGGCGCGCAACCTGTTGCCCGCAGCGCACCCGTGCAGCCGCCTCAAGCGGTTGAGCATGTGTGGCACATCGCTGAAGGTGGCAAAACGACTGGTCCTTTCTCCAAGGCATCGCTTGGACGCATGGTGACTGAGGGAACTTTTACGCGTGAAACCTATGTCTGGACCGCGGGACAAGACGGCTGGAAAATCGCAGAAGACGTGATGGAGTTGGCGCAACTCTTTACCGTCATGCCGCCGCCGCCCCCCACAGCCTGAACAACCGCTGTGCGAGACGTCATATTCCCACCAGCCCTCGCAAAAGCCGTATCTGAAAGTGGATTTTCGCCCGCCGTCCGTGCGGGCGATTTCCTGTTCCTGACAGGTGCGACAGGCACAGACGCCAATGGGAACATGCCAGCGGATGCCGCGACCCAGACCCGCAATGCGCTGGCGAAGGTGCTGGAAATTCTGGCGGCTGCCGACACACCCGCGCAGGCAATTGTCGAAGTGACCAGCTATCACATCGCCATCACATCACACTTTGATACCATCGATCCCATCCTTCGCGATATGCTGGGCGTTCCTTTGCCCGCGTGGACGGCTGTTGAGGTGGCGGGCTTGCGACGCGCCGGTGCTGTGATCGAGCTTCGGGTGGTCGCCCACGTACCGCAGTCCGTTTGAAACACACGCCCCATTCCATGCGGAATGCCCGTTAATGGCGTAGTGGCAAAAACCAAATAGATTTTGATCCGAATTTCCGTTGCAAAATTCGAAGCTTATTCCCCATCAACCTATTATCAGCCTTCGCATCACGACAGCAAATCTGCTACACCGCAATCTTGAGCCCCCTCTTGACGCTCCGCGCGGCAAGGCCAATGTTAGGGGGAAACATTCCAGCGCCAAAGGCCCGCCCTTGCCCGACTTCCAGCCAGAAACCGTCCTGCAAGAGCACCGCTTTCCGTGTGATACATGCGGATCGGACTTGCGCTATGATCCAGCCAGCGGCGACCTGAAATGTGACCATTGCGGCAACGTAGAGCAGATCGGAACCGTCTGGACCAGCGCGCGCGCCATCGCCGAACTTGATCTGGAACGCGGCCTTGCCCAGACGCTTGATGGCGCCGAGATGGAAGAAACCCGTGTCAGCCAATGCCCCAATTGCGCGGCGCAGGTGGAATTTGACGCCAACACACAAGCAACCGAATGCCCTTTCTGTGCCACGCCCGTCGTCGTGGACACCGGTTTGCACCGCCATATCAAACCCCGCGCTGTTTTGCCCTTTGCGCTGGCCGAAGAAACCGCCCGCGATGCGATGAAAGACTGGCTCGGCAGTCTGTGGTTTGCGCCGAATGGCCTGAAGGCTTATGCGCGCAAAGGTCGTCGGATGGATGGCATCTATGTTCCCTATTGGACCTATGATGCGCAATCAGACACCCGCTACACCGGAGAGCGGGGCACTGTCTATTATGAGACCCGAACCGTTATGCGTGATGGCAAACGCCAGCAGGTGCGTGTGGCCAAAGTACGCTGGCGCGGTGTCTCGGGTCGCGTAGCGCGGTTCTTTGACGATGTTCTGGTTCTCGGCTCCCGCTCGCTGCCCAAACGCTTTACAGACGCGCTGGAGCCGTGGGATCTGGCGGCGCTTGAACCTTACGCGCCAGAATATCTCGCGGGTTTCCGCGCCGAAGGCTATACCGTGCCATTGGACGAAGGCTTTGACGAGGCCCGTTCAAAGATGGACGCGATGATCCGCCGCGACATCAAATTTGATATCGGTGGCGACCGGCAGCGCATCCACTCGATGGATGTTGACCTGAGCAATATGACCTTCAAGCACATCCTGCTGCCCGTTTGGCTGGCTGCTTATAAGTATCGCGGAAAGACCTACCGCTTTGTGGTCAACGGCCGGACAGGCCGCGTGCAGGGCGAACGGCCCTATTCCGCGATCAAGATTACATTTGCCGTGATTGTCGGTCTCATACTGGCCGGCATCATCGGCTACCTTTATGCCCAGAACGGATAATCCATGAACGCCATCGATACACTCTCGGAAATAATGTCAGACAGGTATTCCTGCCGCGCTTTCCTACCTGATCCGGTGCCAGACGCCGATCTGGAGCGTATCGTCGAAACCGCGCGCCACGTTCCGTCATGGTGCAATGCCCAACCATGGCAGGTCGAGATCACCCGTGGGGAAGGTACAGAGCGGTTGCGCACTGCGCTGTCGCAGGCAGCACTTGCCGGAACGCCCCCTACACCCGATCTGGAGTGGCCTAAAAAATACACCGGCGCATATGGAGAACGGCGGCGTACATGCGGCTTTCAGTTGTATGATGCGGTGGGCGTCGAAAAATCAGATCGCGCAGGGCGCGCAGCGCAGATGATGCGCAATTATTCCCTTTTTGACGCGCCGCACGTGGCCATCCTACACTCACCTGCTGAACTTGGCCCCTATGGCGCTATGGACACCGGCGGCTTTGTCGCTGCGTTCACTTTGGCCGCAACCGCTCTTGGCATCGCAACAATACCTCAGGCCGCAATCGCAGCATACGCCCCGTTGCTCAAAGAACATCTCGACATAGGTGGGGACCGCCTGATCCTCTGCGCCATCTCGATGGGGTATGCTGACAAGGATGCGCCTGCAAACAGCTTCCGCACCACACGGGCGCCAACCGGAGACATCATCCGGTGGCACGACACATGAGAGCTCTGCTGCAACGCGTCACACAGGCCGCTGTGACAGTGGATGAAGAGGTCGTAGGCCAGATCGATTCCGGGCTTCTGATCCTTGTCTGCGCTATGCCGGATGATGACACTGCGACAGCCGACAAACTGGCCCTCAAGATTTCCAAGCTGCGTCTCTTCAAGGACGAGGCTGGGAAAATGAACCTCAGTCTGGCTCAGACCGGTGGCAATGCTCTTGTAGTCAGCCAATTTACCCTTGCCGCTGACACACGCCGCGGCACGCGCCCCGGTTTTTCCTATGCTGCCAAACCCGAACTTGCCCGCGCTTTGTATGAACATTTCGCAACCGCTCTGCGTGAACTGGATATTACGGTTGAGACAGGTCGCTTCGGCGCGGATATGTCCGTGGCGCTGACCAACGACGGGCCGGTCACAATCTGGCTCGACACCGACGATTAGGCACCCTTCGCTGTGCCAAGTCCAAACGCAAAATGCGGACCGCAAAGGCCCGCATCAAATGCGCATTAAAACATGTCATGCGCGTCAGCGCTCCGTCAGGTCACGGCTCGCGGAATGCTTCTTTGGATTTGTACAAGGGTTTCAGCAGGTACTGTAAGACGGTCTTAGAACCTGTGTGCAGTTCCACGCTGGCCTGCATACCGGGGCGGATTTCCAACTCTGCCTGACGCGGTGTCAGGTGTTCCGTATCAACGGCCAGTGTCACCTTATAGTGCGGGTTGCCGTCAGGATCGCGCGCGCGCTCGTCTTTGAATGTATCAGCCGAGATCAACTTTACCGTCCCTTTCAGCGTACCATAGATCGTATAGTCATAGGCCGACAGTTTGACCGTGGCCTCCTGCCCCGGACGCACGCCTGCGATATCTTCAGGCTTTACTCTGGCTTCTACGAAAAGTTCTTCGTCCAGCGGGATGATTTGCAAAATTTCCTCGCCGGGGCGCACAACGCCACCGATCGTGGTCACGCTCAGGTTGTTCACGATTCCGCGCATCGGGCTGCGCAGTAGTGTACGATCCAGTTGATCGGTACTGGATTTCAGGTTCTGCCGCAGCGTGGACAACTCTCTGAGCACATCGGAATATTCCTGAGCACGCTCCAGCTCTGTGCGGGTAACGACTTCGTCGTATTTGATCTTTGCATCGGCAAAAGCCTTGCGGGTACGGGTCGCTTCAATAAGCGAAACGATCTTGTTTTTGAGCAGACCGTCCATCAGGTCACGCTCGCGCTGCGCTTCGACCAGCACCTGTTTCGCACCATCAACAGATGAGACATAGTCGGACTGCCGCGCCTGCAACAATGCCGCTTCGGATAATAGCATTTCCGGCGTCCGGCGTGCCCATTCCTCCGGCACATCAAATGTATAGGCCCCGTCGATCTCTGCCTCGAGCCGCATCCGGCGGATTTCGAACGCGCTGATCTGGTCTTTCAGGTCATCAACAGAGGACTGGAATTGTGTGTTGTGCAGACGCGCCAACACATCACCGGCCTCGACAATGTCACCCTCGCCAACGGCAAGGTCAGCCAGTATGCCGCCTTCAAGGTTCTGGATGATTTGCGGACGTGAGCTGCTGATCATCGATCCTTCTGCACGCACGATCTCATCCACCCAGGCGAAGAAGGCCCACGTGAGAAACACAATCACAGTTGCTGCGCTGAGCCATACCACCATTGAAGGGCCGCGCATTTGACGCTCGATGTGGTTGTCCATGGTCAAGGTCATGCAGCGCCTCCTTTGATGGATGACAGATGTGCCATGACTTCATCACGTGGTCCGTCAATGCTCATGCGGCCATTGGCCAGAATGATTGTGCGGGTTGTCAAAGTCAGAATAGGCGCGCGGTGGGTGGCGATAATTGCGGTCCGGCCCGCCATCCAGGTTTCCAGCCGCGTCACCAGCGCCTGCTCCAGTTTCTGGTCAAGCGCGGCTGTCGGCTCATCCAACAGACAGATTTTCGGATCTTGTAGCCATAGCCGTGCCCATCCGATTGACTGGCGTTGACCAATGGACAGGCCTGCGCCTGCGTCCATGATTTCAAGGTCCAGACCTTTAGGATGCGTGCGCACGTAATCGCCCAAGCCCGCAAAATCGAGCGCCTCCATCAGGCGTTCGTCATCACGCTCCAGCATGGTAAGGTTCATATTATCGCGCAGCGTGCCTGAGAACAGGCGCACGTCCTGCCCCAGATATCCGATCAGGCGGCGCAGATCGCGCGGCTCGATCTGGCTCATTTCGGTGCCATCGATCAAAATACGGCCAGTGGTCGGAGCATATAGACCGCTCAGGACTTTCAAAAGCGATGATTTGCCAGAACCGTTGGCCCCAAGAACCGCGATCCGTTGGCCGGGCAGAATGTTCATGCCGGGCAGATCAAGCGTTGGCGCGCCTTCTTCCATGTAACGGAAAGTGACCCCTTTCAGCTCGAAGTTACCTGCCAGATGGTCACGGCGCATATACGTGCGGCCTTCGGCTGTGTCCTGCTCTGAGCCTGCGATATGTTCCAAACCGTCAAGGGCGGAACGCACATTGCCCCAACGCGCCATCGTGCCTGCCAGCTGTGTCAACGGTGCCAATGTACGTGAGGTGAGAATACCGGTCGCGATGATCGAACCCACCGTAAATTCACCCGCAAACACCAGATAGGTGCCGGTAATCACGGCCGCCAGATAGGTGCCCTGCTGAACCCCCTGCGACCAGAAGGTCAGAACAGAAGCCAGCTTGCGCTGCTCTGATGACTTTACAGCCGACAGCGTGGTCAGCTCCCCCCACAAACGCTGCACACGGTCTTCGCCGCGCTGCGTCTTGACGGTATCAAGTTCGAAAATCGCTTCATGCAACAGACGTGAGGACTTTGCTGTGGCCCCTTGGGTTTCTTGCGTCAGACGGATCATGCGCTTTTGCATGAAGAAGCCCGGTACAACCATCAGGATGCCACCCAGAACCAGAACCCAGACAACGTTCCCTGCAATTGACGCAACAAGGGCGAGAAAGACAAAGATAAACGGGATGTCAGCGATTGTACCGATTGTGGACGCGGTAAAGAACTCTCGAACAGAGCCGAACTCGCGCATTGAAGAAAACAAATCAGAGGGTGCCTGAGGGCGCTTATCGCTGCGCATACCCAAGATGCGGCGCATCAAAATGCTTTGCACTGACAGCTCAATCTGGCGACCAGCACCATCCATTAGCTGCGCGCGTGCAATTTTTATGAACGCTTCCATCAGCAGTGCCAGCATGGCACCGGCGGCCAGCACCCACAGGGTTGCCTCGGATTGGTGCGGGATCACACGGTCATAGACCTGCAGCGAAAAAAGCGCGACTGCGACGGCCAGGAGGTTCGCCACGAAAGAGCCAAGGGCAACCTCGCCCAGCTGCCGTTTGAAACGACCGAATTCCCCCCAGAACCAATGTTTGGGCTTCTCGGCGGTCTTGTGAACCTCTTCTACCTTCTTGATCGGCATTTGCGCACGCAGCGTCAGCCCCGAGAAGAAGGGTACGAAATCAACGGCAGGCACAAGCGCGCGGTTGTCAGGGCATGTGGTGTCATACACGACCAGATCAGCGCGGTCGCGGCCCATCACCAGCAACAACTGGCCGGAGGTCATGTAAACCAGCGCAGGAAAGCTTTGATCATCAAGAGATTTGCTCCGCTGTATTTCTACAGCAAAACCATTGCTGCGCAGCAACGTAGCAATCACCTGTGCCTCGTCCTGTTCGGTCGCACCGGACTTTAGCCTGCGGGTAAGACCTTCGGTCAGATCCGCGCGTGAGGCTTCCACCCCCAATACGCTGGCGTATGTTGCGATAAGGCCGCCGCGCACGCGCAAGCGGTCCTCAAAGGTAGATGTGTTATCAGCCTTTGGGGGTTCTTTAACGTCGGCTGGCTTCAGACGGCCTGAATTGCCGTTCACGATCGTAAGGGTAAACGGTTTACTCATATTGCTGATCCATCGGCTAACACGCCCAAAAGTTCGGCCATGGCCACCCTCAATCGGATGGCTTCATATTTAAGGGAAACTTCGTTCTCTTGCTGACGGGCAAAGGTTTCATACACCCCGACAACATCCATTACCTGACGCTGGCCCCCATCATACTGAGCCTGAAACAGGTCAAGGTTCTGTTTAGCTTGCGCTGTCAGCCTTGCGGCTTCTGCCGCCTGCCGCTCTTTCGAGGCAATCTCGCCTTCGAATTTACGCAGCTTACGGTTGGCATCCTCATTGGCCTGCGCCACACGGCGGCCTGCGGCCTCACTTGTGGCTTCAATCGCTTTTAGACGATCACCCGTCCCGAGCCCGAGCAGATTTTCGGAGCCGATGCGCAACCCGAAAGTGCTGTCTTCGCCGACGTTGCCGCTGGCGCTTAACCCCGGCAACTGGCCTGCGCGGTCCACTTTCGCAGCGGCGATTGCGCGGATTTTTTCAGCTTCAGCCTGCGTCACGCTTAGGGGTTGTGCCAGACCGGCACTGACAGGAATACGCGCTGTGCCTTTTACGTTACCCAGATCGCCGATGGCCATCGCGTTCAGTTCGGCGATTGCGGTGGATGCAGTTTCCGCAGCAGCGGATTTGCTGGCGCGGATTTCAAGCAGTTTCTGACGCAAGACATGCAGATCAGAGCTGTCAGACACACCGCCCTGAACCCGCTGCTGCATCACCCACTCGAAATGGCTGATGTCTTTTTCACTTTTGCTGGCCAGCGCCAGTTTTTCGCGCGCTTCGACAGCGCTGATGTACAGATCAAGGCCCGTGCGGACGCGGTTGTTCGTGTCAGAGGCAAGCGCCACAGCGGCAACTTCGACGTCGGCCACGGCAAATTCGCGTTCGCCTTTCTTCCGGCCGTTATCAAACAGGACCTGCTCAACCACCAGATTTGCCACGACAGAGCCGAGCGATGTGAGGCTGATGTTCGGCCCGATTTGTGGAAGCCAGTTCTTAGAGGCCGCGCGTGCACGCAACTGCGCCGCGCGCAATTCGCTTTCGGCGCTGCGGGAGTTCGCTGCCAGCACCGCAGTCGCAACCTGACTATACGGGCTGCCTTCAGGCAGCACAGAACGGCGGGCAATCAAGCCCTGAATGATATCGCTCTGCGCGCTTATTTTCTCTGAATGGGTAAGCTTGGGCGGGGTCGTGGTAGCGCTGGTGCTTTGCATGGCCACAACATCGCCGGTGCCCGCATTGCCACCTACATCCGATAAACATCCCGCCAGCGCGAGCGCACTTGCGCACATCGCTGCGGTTCTTCGTCCACACTGCCCCATATCCTGCCCTTAACGTGCCGATATTTATATTTATTATTCTTATTGCTTTTGTTTTTCCGGGTGCGGCGGTGGTTTCGCCCCGCCGCATCCCGTTATCTTTTCAGTGGTCGCTTAGATAGTGACAGGAACTTCCTGTTCGACCAGCAACGTGCCTTCGGCGCCGACAGAGTAAACATTGTATGTCTGGCCATCGACTGTTTGTGTGCCCTGCGCCATGCCGCCCTGAACAATCACCTGATCCTCGGAAGAACCATGGATGGTGAGCGTGTTGGAAGCTGTGGAAAGAGCCAGCAGGCTTGCTTCGTCGATGACAACGCTTGCCGCTTCGGCGAAATCAAGATCGAGGTTCTCGATCTGGTAGTCACCAAGCGCCATGTTTGTCAGATCAACGGAGTTTGTCGCAGCTTCATCGTCCAGCACCAAATATGTACCCGATGTGTTGCCCGCCTCGTCAGTAGCGTTGACGATCAATTGCGAACCGTTCGGAACGTCCGAATTGAAGTCGATTGTCGTCTCGCCGCGGTTGTTTGTCCCAAATGCGCTTGGCACGTCAGAGATGCTACCATCCGCTTCGACCTGCACAACGCCGGTCGTCACTCCGGCTTCCATTTCCGCCTCGATAGAGATGCCGCGGAAACCATCGGAACCTTCGGTGAAGGACTGGATGATCGGACCGTCCGGTGCGGCCGTGTCGATGACAAGTGTATCATTAATAACAGCTCTGTTGCCGACGTGATCAGTTGCCACCACCGAAATATCGGCTGTGTAGTCACCGCTGCGGATATCGCCGGCAGGGATGGTCAAAGACCAGTTACCCGCCGCATCCACACTGACGTTGTCGTAGGTTTTACCGTCGAAGGTCACCACAACAGTTGAAAGTGCCTCCACAGTACCGCCTAGGTCAATGCCTGCCGCTGCTTCGGCTGCGTTCAGCACCGTATCATCACCAGTTGGGTTGCTGGTCATGGCAAATGGCTTCACTTCGGTATCAACCCGTACAGTACCACCGTCAAAGTCTTGGACGTTGCCGTTGCCGTCTGTCGCCTTGATGCTTACCGGTACTTCGTAGGTGCCTTCCGCAAGTCCGCTTGCGTCGAATACAGCAGACCAGTTGCCTGATGCGTCGATGGTGGCGGCCTGTGTCAGTGTGCCCATCGTGACCATGACCGATGTCGAACCGACTTCGGTGGTCCCTGTCACAGTAACCATTCCGTCATGCTCAAGGGAGCTGATGATGTTGTCTGTGGCAATATCGTCGGTCGCGACACTCAGGTTATCCACGCGGGTATCGACACGGACACTGTCCGTTTCGGTGCGGGTGTTGCCATATGGGTCGGTGATGGTCGCAGTGATCGTCGCGTTGTAATCACCCGGCGCGACTTCGCTTGCCGAGAAGTATGCCTCCCATGTGCCGTCAGCCGCTGCGGCGACATCATGGCTTACACCTTCCAGTGTCACAGTCACGATTGTGCCTGCATCAGCCGTACCGGTAAGGATCACACCATCGCTAGCTTCGTCGCTGTTTACAATATCATTGCCTTCGACAGGGCCGTCGATGGTCAGCGTGCCTGCTACTGTATCAACGCGAACCGATGTCGTCGCGGTGTCAATGTTGCCCGCAGCGTCTGTCGCAGTGGCTGTCATTGTCGCAGTATAATCACCCGAAGCAATGCTGCCCGCAGCGAAGGTAGCAGACCAGCTGCCGTCAGCGTTGACAATTGCAGGGACCGATACACCGCCCAGATCAACGATCACAGAGGTAGACCCGACTTCGGTTGTACCGGTCACCGTCAGCGCGCTGCCGACTTCACCTTCAAAGATCACGCCATCCGCACCACCAGTGGAGGAGGTGATCGCCAGATCGCTTACAAATGTGTCGACTTCGAAGGAACCGGTCGCGTTGCGAACGTTACCGTGTGTGTCCGTGGATACGACCGTAACTGTGCCGGTGTAATCACCCTCTGCCAACTGCGCTGAGGAGAATGTCGCGCTCCAGGTATTGTTGCTGCCGGCAGTGACGGGGATCGTCACGCTGCCGATAGTAACCTCTACGGTCGAACCCGAAGCTGCGGAGCCAGTGAATACAGCGCCGGATTGATGCTCTTCACCGTTGATAACGTTGTCACCAACAACCGCAACACCGTCCACTGTTGTAGAAACGCTGCCGTCGATGGTCACGCTGTGCACGGTATCAACAACAAGCGTCTCTGTGTAGCTGCGGGTATTCCCGAAACTGTCGCTGGTCACGGCTGTGATCGCTGTGGTGTATTCGCCCGCTTCCAGAACACCGCTTTCCCATGACAAGGACCAAGTCCCCGCTTCCGAGATTACGACCGTGCGGGAAACTTCAGCGATTGTGACTGTCAGTGTCGAACCGGCTTCGCCCGTGCCCGACAGTGTTACGCCCTCGGCAAAGGAGATCTCGTTAAAGAAATCGCCTGTGGATTCAGTGCCTTCCGTGAAGGTAATCTCTGGTGCGATTGTATCGATTTCAAATGAAGGACCGTCCAGATCGGTTGTCTCGCCGTCGCCGTCCGTGACAACAACTTCAGAGTCGTAGACACCATCTTCTGGAAAGTTTTCGCCTTCGAAGACAGCCTCAAACTCACCGTTTTCGTCGATGACTGTTTCAACCTGCTTATCGCCCACGATGACAGTCACTTCGTCGCCCGGCTCACCGCCGCCTGTGATTGCCAGTGTTTTATCTTCGCCGTCGCCACCGATGGCAACATTGGCTTCGCTGTCGTTCACATAAGGGGTTTGCGGTCCGGATTCACCGCCACCGCCGCTGCCGCCGCCCAGCAATGCCGCGCCGCCAAGGCCCGCTGCAACCGCTGCTCCGCCGCCCAAAAGGCTGCTGCCGCCCAACAGCGCCCCGCCCAGCATGGACACTTCTTCATTGCCATCTGCCAGAGGAACACCAGCAACTTCATTGTTACCAAGGAAGATGAGTTCGTCCGACGGGCTCCATTTGCCCCATTCGGATGTCGGGCCATACTGTGCGTAAAGGTTGCCCTGCCCGCCATCAACAAAGCTGACTTCGTTGAGGTAGCCATCGGAAGATACAAACAGCCGGTTCGCCGCGCCGCTTTCGTTGAAGAAATTGTCGATTGTGATTGTGCGACCGTCCGTCAGCGTAATCACAAGCCGATCACCGGAGCGCACCTGGCTCGCGAAATCAGATTGACGTGCATTTATGGAAATTTCCTGGCCAGCTCCGGCCACAATTACCTGATTTTTTGCATCCGCCGAAACTGTCCCACGCTGCAAACCGCCCGCACTACCGCGAACGACGAAATCAATCGCCTTCATCGTTATACCCACTCTACCTCAAAAGCGCCTGCTTTGTGCAGGTCGCTAGATTTTTGTTGTTTTAAGTTGCTGCTACCCGGCCCGTTCGAGCGTGCCGTGATTTCACCGTTATTGGGTCACACTATTCTCTGAAATTAACGAAATCCAGTAATATATTGCCAAATTTTCCCCCTAAACCGTTATCCAGCAATCCTGTTGCTGGAAACGCACGCTCTCGTAAAGTGATTTAGAACCATGCAAGTACATACAGGTAAGCGAGTCCTTTCAACACATTAGCGTATGTCATACCTTATACCGTTGACTTATTTGCGCGCTAATCGGACGTTGCAGGGATGACACATAAAAACAATGCTTTACGCCCGCTCACCGAAGATCCCGATCACGCGATTGTCCTTTCGGACGGCACAAGGCTGTCTGCGCGCCTTTGGAAACCCGAGGACGCGGACGCTGATCCGGTCCCGCTGATCCTTGAATTCCTGCCTTACCGCAAGCGCGATGGAACCTGCGCGCGGGACGCCCTAACGCATCCGTATTTCGCAGGGCGCGGATATGCCTGCGCACGGGTCGACATGCGCGGTAACGGTGACAGCGAAGGCTTGATGGAGGATGAGTACAGCCCCCAAGAACTCTCCGATGCGGTCGAGGTGATCAAATGGGCCGCCGCACAGCCTTGGTGCAACGGAAATGTCGGCATGATGGGCATCAGTTGGGGAGGATTCAATTCGCTGCAGGTTGCAGCCCTTGCGCCAGAACCGTTGAAGGCAATCATCACCCTATGCTCGACCGTGGACCGCTTTGCCGATGACATCCATTACAAAGGGGGCTGCCTGCTGAATGAAAATCTGGGCTGGGGCGGCACAATGTGGAGTTTCTCCAGTCGCGCGCCTGATCCTGCCTTGCGCGAGAACTGGCGCGAGATGTGGTTGGACCGGTTGGAGAACGAGCCCTTCCTTCCCTCTGTCTGGCTGCGCCATCAACGTCGCGATGAATACTGGCAGCATGGCTCAGTCTGCGAAGACTTTAGCGCAATAAAAGCAAAAGTGCTGGCGGTTGGCGGCTGGGGCGACGCGTATAAGAACGCGGTGCCGCAACTGGTCGAAGCGTTAGACGGGGCCAAGGGCATCGTCGGCCCCTGGGTCCACAAGTACCCGCACTTCGCCGCCCCCGAACCGCGGATCGGTTTCTTGCAAGAAGCCCTGCGGTGGTGGGATCATTGGCTCAAGGGCGTTGATACCGGTGTACCCGATGACCCTGATTACCGCGCCTACCTCATGGACGGCGTGCGCCCGGCTGCGTGGTACACGGAACGCCCCGGTCGCTGGATTGCCGAAGATACCGGTGCGACGACCCACCTGCCAGTCCAGACGCTACACCTCGGGACAGACGGCACCCTATCAGACGCCCCCCAGAAGATGGCCTCGGACATTGCTTCGCCTGCACATTGCGGGGCGGCGTCGGGCGAGTACTGCGCCATATGGCTTGGCCCCGAGATGCCCGGTGACCAGCGTGCCGACGATGCGCTGTCTGGCACATTCACCTCTGCCCCCCTGACTGCGGATATGGACCTGGTCGGCGCCGCACGACTGACGCTGAGGCTGGCCTGTGACAAGCCGCAGGGCCAGATCGCGGTGCGGCTCAATCATATCCACCCTGATGGTGCCGCGACACGGATCACCTACGGCGTCCTGAACCTCACGCACCGCAGATCATCGCGGAACCCGAAGGCCATGACGCCGGGCAAGGCCGAGGAGATCGCCCTTGATCTGGATCACATAGCCTACCGTGTGCCGGCTGGGCACCGCATCCGCGTGTCGATCTCAACCGCCTATTGGCCGCTTCTGTGGCCCGCACCAGAGGCCGCGAATATTACCATCACCCAAGGCAGCATCGCGCTGCCCCAACGCCCGACCCAAGGCAGTGACGAGGTTGCATTTCTGCAACCCGAGGCCGCAGAGCCATGGAGAACTAACGAAATTAGGCCCGAAAATCACATCCGCCGTCAGGAAGTCGATATGGTGACGGGCGTGCATTCTTTGGTGATTGAGGATGATTTCGGCAAGCTGCGCGATGCTGATCACGGGCTGATCACAGGTTCAATCGCGCGCGAACGCTGGGACATCCACCCCGATGATCCGCTTTCCGCCCGTGGCGAATGTGATTGGGAGGACGAGTTGGAGCGTGACGGCATCAAATTGCGCACACGCGCGCATTGCACAATGCGGTCTGACGCAACCACCTTCTACCTCAGCGCGAAAATGGAAGCTTGGGAGAATGGAAAGCTGGTCTATTCGCGCGAAGAAAGCGAAACCATTGCGCGTGATTTTCTGTAAACTGGTTGACGTGGAGTTCGGGGATTAACCCTTGCGAGATGCCAGCAAATGCGCAACTTTGTCCCATCAATCAATAAAAGCGCGCGCAACAGACGCACGATTCCAACTGGGAGACGACCAATATGAATGATACACTTAAACAGCTTAGCACACAGGTGACGAAGGGTCTGATGACGCGCCGCGAATTTGTGTCCCGCGCCGCTGCACTTGGCGTGACCGCAGCTGCTGCCAACGCCATGCTGACAAGCCCCGCCCAAGCTCAAGAAACGCCCAAGCGCGGCGGCAAGATCACAATTGGCTCGTCCGGTGGCGAATCCACAAACACCCAAGATCCGGCACTTGCAGCGTCCGAAGTACCCGTCAACAACCTGTACTGCTGGGGCGAAGTGCTGGTCGAAGTCGACCCGACAGGTCAACTGGCGCCACGCCTTGCCGAAAGCTTTGAAGCGTCCGCTGATGCGACCGTTTGGACCTTCAACATCCGCAAGGGCGTGAAGTTCTCGAATGGCGCTGAAATGACGCCTGATGACGTTCTCAAGACGCTTCAGCGTCACTCTAACGAGGAAAGCCAGTCCGGCGCCCTTGGTATCGTCAAAGGTATCGCCGACATGAAAGTGGACGGCGACAGCGTTGTTCTGACACTTGATGCTCCAAACGCGGACCTGCCCTATCTGATGTCCGACTATCACCTGATCATCCAGCCGAATGGCGGCATGGACGATCCGGCAGCGGCGATCGGCACCGGCCCATACACGCTGGAAGTAAACGAGCCGGGCGTGCGTCACCTGTACAAGCGTCGCGAAGACTACTGGGACGCCGAAAACCGCGGCTTCGCGGACGAAGTGGAAATCCTTGTCCTGAACGATGCCACAGCGCGTACCGCTGCCCTGCAATCTGGCCAGGTTCACGCCATCAACCGCGTTGATCCAAAAGTTGCGGCATTGCTTGACCGTGCGCCGAACCTTGCTGTGCGCAGCTCCTCGGGTCCCGGTCACTATGTTTTCATCGCGCATATTGACACAGCGCCGTTCGACAACCTTGATCTGCGTCTGGCCTTGAAATATGCCATCAACCGCGAGGAAATGGTCGACAAAATTCTGCGCGGCTATGGTTCTGTTGGTAATGACTTCCCGATCAACGCATCTTACCCGCTGTTCGACGAAAGCATCCCGCAGCGCGAGCATTCCATCGAGAAAGCCAAAGAGCATTATGCGAAATCAGGCCACGACGGCAGCCCGATCATCCTGCGCGTTGCCGATGGTGCCTTCCCTGGTGCCGTAGACGCAGCAGCCTTGTTCCAGCAGTCCGCACAAGCCGCGGGCATCCCGCTGGAAATCAAGCGCGAGCCAAACGACGGTTACTGGTCCGAAGTATGGAACGTACAGCCTTTCTGTGCCTCCTACTGGGGCGGTCGTCCTGTACAGGACCAGATGTATTCCACCGCGTATCTCTCCACTGCTGACTGGAACGACACACGTTGGAAGCGTCCTGAATTCGACGCAATGCTGCAAGAAGCAAAAGCAGAGCTTGACCCAGTCAAGCGCAAGGAGATCTACTCCAAGATGGGCCAGATGCTGCGCGAAGAAGGCGGCCTGATCCTGCCGATGTTCAACGACTTCGTGAATGGTGTTTCCAACAATCTGGGGGGCTGGATCGATGATCCATACGGCGAGATGATGGGCAACCAAGCTGCTATCAAGTGCTGGGTGAAGGACGCCTGATGCACCCCGTCGTAAAATTGGTGGCCCAGCGTTTGACGCTGGGCCTCCTGCTGTTGTTCGCTGCGTCCATCCTGATCTTTGCCGGAACGATGATCCTTCCGGGGGACGTGGCGCAACAAATCCTTGGTCAATCCGCAACACCGCAAGCACTTGCGAATTTGCGTGCCGAACTGGGGCTAAACGATCCGCCGGTCGCGCGCTATTTCTCATGGCTCGGGGGCATGCTTCAGGGCGATCTGGGCACCGCACTTACCAATGGTCGTGATATCGCAGAGAGCCTTGGCGGACGCCTGAAAAATACCCTTTTCCTTGCATTCTGGGCCGCGCTGATCTCGGTGCCGCTAGCGATCTTCCTTGGTCTGCTTGCTGTGCGCTACAAAGACCGCTGGCCGGACAAGGTCATTTCGGCTGTGACACTCACAACAATTTCCATCCCTGAATTCATGATCGGCTATGTTCTGATCTATTTCGTTGCCATCCAGTGGGGCTGGTTCCCTTCTGTCGCAATCATCAACGACGGCATGTCGATCCTGCAAAAACTTAACGCGATCGCCATTCCTGTCATGGTGCTGACGCTTGTCGTGCTGGCCCACATGATGCGCATGACCCGCGCTGCCATTCTGAACGTGATGCAGTCCGCCTATATCGAGACAGCCGAGCTTAAAGGCATGGGGATGCTCAAGATCATTCGCAAGCATGCCTTTCCAAATGCCATCGCCCCCATCGTCAATGTCGTCATGCTGAACCTTGCTTACCTTGTTGTGGGCGTCGTCGTCGTTGAGGTGGTCTTTGCTTACCCCGGCATGGGCCAGTATCTGGTGGACCATGTTGCCAAACGTGATGTGCCGGTTGTGCAGGCCTGTGGTCTGATCTTTGCCGCCGTCTACATCGGCCTGAACCTTGTGGCTGACATAGTATCGATCCTTGCGAACCCTAGACTGAGGCATCCCAAATGATCCGTATGCCAATCGCCGCAATGATCGGCCTTTTCTTTACAGTAATGTTTTTCCTGAGCGCCATTTTTGCGCCCTTCATCGCCCCCTATGGCATGGCCGAAGTTGTGGGTGATGTTTGGGAGCCGTCTTCCTCGGAGTTTTTGCTTGGCACAGATAGCATCGGACGTGACCTGCTCACGCGCCTGATTTATGGCGGACAGACAACGATCTTTATCGCTACCGCCGCGACGATCCTCAGTTTCACGCTGGGCTCCGTGCTTGGGTTCTTCGCAGCCGTTTCGGGTGGTTGGATTGACCAGTGCATCAGCCGCTTTGTTGATCTGATCATGTCGATCCCGTCGCTTATCTTTGCGCTGGTGGTCCTGTCGGTTATGCCGACAACCATCACAGTGCTAATCATTTTGATGGGTTTGCTGGACAGCACCCGCGTCTATCGCCTTGCCCGTGCTGTGGCAGTCGACATCACAGTCATGGACTTTGTCGAAGCCGCACGTTTGCGCGGTGAAGGAACCGCCTGGATCATCTTCCGCGAAACCCTGCCGAACGCGCTCTCGCCGCTTGTTGCTGAAATGGGCCTGCGGTTCATCTTTGCGGTGCTGTTCATCTCCACGCTGTCTTTCCTTGGCCTTGGCGTACAGCCGCCGCTGGCCGATTGGGGCGGGATCGTGAAAGAGAATAAAGAAGGCATCAACTACGGCATTCAGGCCGCCTTGTATCCTGCCTATGCCATCGCCGCGCTGTGTATCTCGATCAACCTCGTGGCGGACTGGATTCTCAGCCGGACCACATCGCTGAAAGGGGGCCGCGGATGACCGAGCCACTTCTGAAAGTTCGCGATCTTAAAATCGGGGCAACGATCTATCCCCCCGGTGAAAAATCCCGCGAGATCGAGATCGTGCATGGCGTCGATTTCGATCTGGAGGCAGGCAAAGTGCTTGGCCTGATCGGTGAATCCGGTGCCGGCAAATCAACCATCGGTCTGGCTGCTATGGCGTACGGCCGTGGCGGTGTCGAGCTGACGGGCGGTGAAGTCTGGGTCAACGGACGGGACGTGCTAAAGTCAAAGATGGGCGACAAGCGACGCCTGCGTGGCGCCGAGGTGACGTATGTCTCTCAATCGGCCGCAGCATCGTTCAATCCGGCAAAACGGATCATGGAGCAGGTGACAGAGGCCGCGATCGGCCAAGGCAAGTTTTCCCGCAAAGAAGCAGAAGAACGGGCCGTTGCGCTGTTTGAGAAGCTGGGCCTGCCCGATCCTGAAAACATCGGCTCGCGCTATCCGCACCAAGTGTCGGGTGGGCAATTGCAGCGTTGCATGACAGCGCTTGCGCTATGCCCACAGCCCGATCTGGTGGTGTTTGACGAACCGACAACCGCGCTTGATGTCACCACACAGATTGATGTGCTCGTAGCGATCAAAAATGCGATCCGCGATACAGGTGTCGCGGCGCTTTATATCACGCATGACCTTGCTGTTGTGGCTCAGGTGTCCGACCACATCATGGTGCTGCAACAAGGCGCGATGGTCGAATACGGGACGACCGACCAGATCATCAATAACCCGCGCGAAGACTACACCAAGGCGCTTGTTTCAGTCAGATCCATCAAACATATCGAGAAAGAGCCGACCGACACCCCGATCCTGAAAGTCGAAGGCGTCACTGCCCGCTACAAGGGTACCAACTTTGACGTTCTCAAGAATATCAACGTAGATATCCATCCCGGTCAGACTTTGGCTGTGGTGGGTGAAAGCGGCTCGGGCAAATCCACGCTGGCACGGGTGATTACCGGACTGCTGCCGCCGTCAGCCGGTAAGATCACCTTTGACGGGCGGATTTTGTCACCCGATCTGGCGACCCGCCCCCGCGATGACCTGCGCGAATTGCAAATGATCTACCAGATGGCTGACACAGCAATGAACCCGCGCCAGACGGTCGGCACCATCATTGGCCGACCGCTTGAATTCTATTTTGGTTTAAAGGGCAAAGCCAAGCAGGAACGTATCCAGCAACTGCTGGACGAAATCGAATTAGGTGAAGGTTTTCAGGACCGCTATCCCGCAGAGCTGTCAGGTGGCCAAAAGCAGCGCGTCTGTATTGCACGCGCATTGGCTGCCAAGCCCAAGCTTATCATTTGTGACGAAGTCACCAGCGCGCTTGATCCACTAGTGGCAGACGGCATTCTCAAACTGCTGCTCCGCCTGCAAAAAATCGAGGATGTTGCCTATCTGTTCATCACGCATGATCTGGCGACGGTCAAAGCCATTGCCGATAGCATCGCGGTGATGTTCCAAGGCAAAGTCGTCCGCTACGGCCCGAAATCTCAGGTCCTGTCGCCACCCTTTGACGACTACACCGATCTATTGCTCAGCTCTGTGCCAGAGATGAAGATTGGCTGGCTGGAAGAAACGATCGCCAACCGCAAGATGGAGAGCGCGGGGAACTAGCAAACGATGTATGATCCCAAAGGCAATGGCAGGGATAAGGCAGTGCAATCGGTGCAGTTCACCGAAAGCCTGCCGCCCGAACATCTGCGCGGCCTTGTACACCGCTATATCGAATTGCGCACCGACGGGGCAATAGATCAGGACTATCGCTTTCATGCATTGCCCGATGCCTGCGCCTATGTGGTTTTTGACCAACGCGATCCATCCATCACGGGCGCTTCAAAGCTGCGCGCGACAGCGCAGGAGTTCAACCTTGGTCGGGAGTTTCACTTCGTCAATATCCGGTTTCTGCCCGGTGTTTGGCAAACCAACCGTGCCCCTTTGACCGAAGGGATTATCGACCAAGCCTATTCCGGCTCCCTGCCCCTGCACGCAATAAATCAAAGCCTTCTGGGGGCGGAATTCGAAGCGCAGCAAGACACCCTTACAAAACTGGTTGAGCAACTGGCTGGCGAGGGGGTTATCGCGCCCAATCCGGTCACTGACAGGATATTCCAGAACCTTGACGATATCTCTTCTGTCGCGGATATGGCCTCGGTCTGCGATCTATCTGCGCGGCAACTTCAGCGCGTCCTTAAATCTACCACAGGCTTTACACCGCATGATTTTCTCAAGGTTTTGCGCCTGCAACAATCCCTCAATGGCAACGATACGTGGGACTATGCCGATCAGTCCCATTTCATCCACTCCTTTCGCCGTGCAACCGGCTATACGCCAGGAAAACACGCCCGAAAGTTCGATGTCTGAAATCTACAATACGGGGCTGTAAGCCTGCGGTACTTTTGTCTCATCACATCGAGACAAGGAGTGAAAAGATGACACAGATGAACGCAGTTGGATGGTTTGACATCTACGCAAACGACCTGCCCCGCGCCGTAGCTTTCTATGAGACGGTTCTCGACCTTACGCTGGAAGACATGGGCGATCCCACGGGCGAGACCGAGATGAAGAGCTTTCCCACTGACATGGCAAACTATGGCGCGGGTGGCGCGATCACCAAATCCCCACATGCAAAACCGGGCGTCGGCGGCACAACCATCTACTTCTCCGTTGCCGATTGCGCAGTGAATGAAGGACGGGTGACCAAGGCTGGGGGCCTGATTGTGCGTCCAAAATTCTCGATCGGGGATTTCGGGTGGATCACCCTGTGCATGGACACCGAAGGCAATCTGATCGGCTTCAATTCCATGCAGTGATTGACCACGCGTGCACTGGCCGCTTAGCCGTTGCACGCGCAGCTTTGCTGCGATTAGATGCACGGGTATCCGCAGGAGGAACCCATGGACAAAAAGCTACTACTTATCATTCTTGACGGGGTCCCCTACCGCAACTGGCGGCGTCTTTTTGGCAATCTAGAGGGATGGGTGGACAGCGGCGACGCAAGGGTGTGGAAAATCCGGTCGGTCCTGCCGTCGATCTCTGCCTCATGCTATGCATCAATTCATACCGGTGTTGCGCCAGCGGTCCACGGGTGCACCGGAAACGGCAACGTCTTTCGATTGAAAGAGCCAGATGTTTTCTCCCAGACACGCAAGGCAGGCGGTGTGACTGGCGCTGTCGCACATAGTTTCTGGTCCGAGTTTTTTAACCGCCATCCTTTCGACTATGTCCGCGATATCGAATATGACGAACCCGAAAGCAACACGATCAACCACGGTCGCTTTCACACCATGACCGGCTATGGTTCGGCCAACCAAATGACACCTTCAGATGTGGATCTTTTTGCCTCTCTGACGAACCTGTGCCTGAGGTTTGGTTTGAACTACGGAATGCTGCACACCTGCACGCTCGATAGCATGGGCCATCGGTTTTTCCATGATTGTCAGGAAATGGATCATGCCTGCTTTGTCATGGATGAGATGCTTGCGCCTTTCATCCCGAAATGGCGCGCGGCAGGGTATGAGGTGATGGTCACCGCCGATCACGGACAAGACGCGCGCGGTCATCACGGCGGGCGAGATCCGTTGCAGCAAGAGGCTGCGATCTATTATTTCGGAGACGCCGACGGACCGGATGAAGAGACCGTCATTGACCAGCTCCAGCTTGCCCCGACGATCCTCGGCCGTCTTGGCGCACCTATCCCCGACACCATGAAATCAAAAAGCTTTCTGACCTAACACAGCGCGCGTCAGTAAGGCCAGTTGCCTTCGGCCAACGCATTGACAGCCCCGGCGACGCGATCAAAGAACGCAGCCCCGCGCGCGCTGACATGCCGCGCGCGCAAGCAGCCATGCACCAACCCTGCCTCGTTGAACCACACCGCGCGGCCACCAGCCGTAAGGATCGCATCACGGTAGCTTTCACCATCGCTGGACAGAGGGTCACATTCGGCAGTGACGATCACCGTCGGCGGGAGGTCTGAAAAATTTGTGTCATGCAGCGGTGCATAGCGCGGATCATCTTTCGGCGGCACGGCACCGCCGGTGCGGACCGTCTGATAGAACAGCATATCGCGCGTGGTTAGTTCAGGCGCATCGGCGTGTTCGATATAGCTGCCCTTTGTCGGGTCTCCGCCCAAGCCGGGATAAATCAGCACCTGCCCCGCCACCCGCGCACGCGCATGATGGGTCACAGCAGCGCCAAGATTGCCTCCCGCACTATCCCCTGCGATCAGGACAGGACCAGAGAACGCCTGAGAGATCGCCTCAAACGCTGCGAAAGCATCAGTATAGCAGCCGGGGAACACAACTTCAGGGGCCAAACCATAATCGACCGAGATTACCCGCACTCCTGCCCGCGCGCATAGCTCGGCACAGACATCATCATGGCTATGCAACCCACCGACGACAAAACCGCCGCCGTGATAATAGACCAGTGTCGCCTCGGGGTTGCCGGCCTCATAGCGACGGCATGGAACGCCTGCATAGGGTTCATCCCACGTGCGCACGCCGTCTGGATGGGGGGCATGAAATGCTGCGCACATGTCGTCATAGACGGCGCGTTGCTGGGTGATAGTCAGATCAACCGCATCGGGGGGATAAAATTCCGCCCCCCGTGCAATATATGCGCGCACCTCGTCATCAAGGAGCGCGCTATAGTCAGGCTTGCTCAAGCAGCAGCGTCCCATTGCGTGACGAAGTCACCCAAGACCCCGCCCACTGCCGCAGCATCCGCGCCATTCATCGAGATGACGGCAACAAGGCCACGCTTCTTGTCATCCACCACGTGATCAACACGCGCAGGCACACCTGCTTTTTCCAGAGCAGCGTCAAAGACGCGGGTGATGGCCTTGCGACGCAAGTCAGGCTTGAAAATCTTGCCAACAGCCGTTTTCGGCAGCTCATCCATGATTTCCATATACTTGGGTTGTGCAGCCCGCTCGTGTACCTTCGCCTTACAGAATTCCATCAACTCTTCTGTGGTGACGGACGCGCCAGCGACAAGCTCGACAAAGGCGCTGGGGACTTCACCCGCATGCGCGTCGGGTTGTCCGATCGCACCTGCAAAGGCAACAGCGTCATGGCCAAGCAGCGCCTCTTCGATCTCGGCGGGGTCGATGTTGTGGCCCCCACGGATGATCAGGTCCTTCGCGCGGCCAGTGATCCAGATATAGCCATCCTCGTCCTTGCGGCCCAGATCGCCGGTCCGCAGGTACTTTTCGTCATAGAAGAGATCTTTGTTTTTGTCGGCCTCGGTGTAAGTATTTCCGGCGAACACACCGGGGTTGGAGACGCAAATCTCGCCCACTTCGTCCACGTCTGCATCAACCGGCCCGTCTGGTGTCCCCTTGATAATGCGCACACGGGAGTAAGGGAATTCGACGCCGACTGATCCGACTTTCTTGATGCCGTCTGACGGGTTGCCCGAGACCATAACCGTGGCTTCTGTCAGACCGTAACCTTCGAGGATTTGAACACCGGTGGCTTTCTCGAACCGGCGGAACAGCTCCATCGGCAAAGCAGCGGAGCCACTGAATGTGCTTTTTACCGTGCTGATGTCTGCATCTACAGGACGCTGCATCATCGCTGAAATTGCAGTTGGCACACCAATAATAAAGCTGATCTTCCAACGTTCGACCAGTTTCCAGATATTGTCGAAAACCCCGTCACCGCGATAGCCCTGAGGCGTTGGAAAGACAACATGCGCGCCAGCTGTCACCGCGCCCATGACGATCACATGGCATGCAAAAACATGGAACAAGGGCAGCGGACAAAGGATATTATCCGTTTCGTCCAGCAGGAGCGTTTGACCGATCCAGCCATTGTAGATCATACCGGAGTATTTGTGCTGGGCGACCTTTGGCATGCCCGTGGTGCCGCCCGTGTGGAAATAGCAGGCCACGCGGTCTTCTGCCGGGTCCTCGAATTGCAGCGTTTTCGGCTGCTTTGCCATCTCTTCGTTCAAGTTCTTGTAAGTCGCCTGATTTTGCACGCTGCGCTTTGGACGGATCAGCGGCACGATGACCTTTTTCAGGCCAGTCAGATAGCGGTGCAGGTCAACTTCCAGAACAGTTTTCACATTCGGCGCCAAGGCCACAGCCTCGGCGGTTTTGTCGGCTACATCGGTTTTCGGGAAAGGCCGCAGCGTCACCACAACCTTTGCGTTGGTTTCCCGCAGGATCGCACCGATCTGTTCGGCGTCCAGCAGCGGGTTGATCGGGTTGACGATCCCGGCAACGGCGCCCGCAAGGAACGTGACTGCCGTCTCGCTTGTGTTGGGTAGAACATAGGCCACCACATCGTCCGGCCCTACGCCCAAGGAGCGGAACAAGTTGGCCGCCTGAACAGTTTTGTCGTGAAATTCCTGCCACGTCAGCGTCTCTGCGGGGTCTTTCGGACCCGAAAACAGCTGATAGCTGACGGCGTTACGATTTGGAAATTTGGATGTTGTGTCTGCCAACAGGCTATAGAGCGTCTTGTGGACGTCGCGGTCTTCCCACGCGCTCTCTGCCTCAATGGCATCACGATCAATGATTCCAGTATATCCCATTTTTCTTCCTCCCCTGCGCTGCCACTTTGTGCGGCTTGCGTTTTATAGCTACGGCACGATGACGCCCTTGCCAAAATAATTCAAGCAAAGCGTACCGACCGACGCAGCGTTACAGGCATGCTTGCCCAAACGTCAGCTCTATTCTGGAAATATGGGCATGGTCCGCGCAATGCGGAAGGGCCACACCCTGAACACGCAGTCAGGGTGTGGCAAACTTCTTAAAGCGTAGGGATACGAAGAACCTGACCGGGGTAGATTTTGTCCGGATGCGTCAGCATTGGCTTGTTCGCCTCAAAGATCTTTTCGTAATGCGCGCCGTTACCAAGCGTCTTTTCAGAGATAGCCCAAAGGGTATCGCCTTTTTCGACCGTGTGGAACGTAGGCTCGCCTTCGCCGCCCTGCACGTCATCCTCGACTGCCGACACGCCTTCGACGTTGCCTACGGCCAGAATTACTTTTTCGCGCATCTCTTGGCTGGCCGCTTTACCAGTCACTTTGACTTTGTCGCCTTCGACTTTGATGTCCAGACCCTCTGCGTCCAGACCAAGCTCTTTCAGCTCGTCCTGAAGGGCCGCACCGGATACTTCCGCATCATCTTCGCCGCCAAAAACCTTTTTGCCAGCATCTTTTACAAAGCTCCACAAACCCATTTGAATACTCCCTTAATGGATACATTTACCACAAGACTGTTTCACCTTGCGGTACACATACGCAAGGGGGAATTACTCTGCCGCTATGCCGTCCGTGAATTGCAAACGTGCTAGTCGTGCGTACAGTCCACCCTTGGCCACCAAGGCATCATGCGTGCCTGTGTCCACGATATGCCCATTTTCAAGTACGACAATGCGGTCGGCTTTCTTCACGGTCGCCAGACGATGGGCCACGATCAATGTGGTCCGATCAGCGCTCAGGTCTTCAACAGCCGCCTGAACCGCGCGTTCACTTTCAGCGTCCAAGGCGCTGGTCGCTTCATCCAGCAAAAGAACGGGTGCCGCACGCAGAATAGCACGCGCGATGGCGATCCGCTGTTTCTGACCACCCGACAGCATCACACCGCGTTCACCCAGATAACTGTCATAGCCTTCGGGCAATGCCGCGATAAAGTCGTGCGCCGCCGCAGCGCGGGCGGCGGTTTCAATTTCGGCATCGGTCGCGTCAGGGCGGCCAAAGCGGATATTCTCACGCGCAGAGGCGGCAAATATCACGGGATCTTGCGGCACGAGCGCGATCTCACGACGGAAGGCATCGCGATTGAGGTCGCGCAGATCAATGCCATCAAAGGTAATGCGGCCTGATTGCGGGTCGTAAAAGCGCAGGATCATCTGAATGATCGTGGTCTTACCGGCACCGGATGGACCAACGAATGCCACTGTCTCACCCGGCTTGATCTCAAGCGTGACACCGTCCAGCGCAGCCGTCTCAGGGCGAGCAGGGTAGCGAAAGCTGACATTTTCAAAGCGAATATGCCCTTGCACGGGGACAGGCAAAACTTGCGCAGTTGCCGGATCGTTCACCGGATCTTGCGTTTCCAGCAGGTCCACCAGACGCTCGGTCGCACCGGCAGCGCGCTGAAGCTCTGACCAAATCTCGGACAGAGCCGCCACGGCACCGGCCACCATCACCGCGTAGATGACAAATTGCACCAACGCACCCACGGTCATCACTTCGGCGCGCACATCACGCGCCCCGATCCAAAGAACTCCGACAACGCCAGAGAACACCAGAAAGATCACGATTGTCGTCAAAAATGCACGGGTCCGGATGCGCCGACGCGCGGCGTCAAAGGAGCTTTCGGTCATTTGTGCGAATTGCGCGCGGCTGGCTGCCTCATGGGTGAATGCCTGCACCGTTTGCACAGCACTCAGGCTTTCAGAGGCATTGCCGGACGAGGCCGCAATCCAGTCTTGATTTTCGCGGCTGATAACCCGCAGGCGGCGGCCCAACACCAGTATCGGAATAACCACAGCAGGCACGATCAACAGCACCAACCCCGCCAACTTGGCCGAGGTCAGCAGCATCAGGACCAGCCCGCCAATGAATGTAAGGAAATTGCGCAGGGCAATGGAAATCGACGATCCGATGACGCTGAGGATCAGCGTGGTGTCTGTCGTGATACGGCTCAGCACTTCGCCGGTCATGATTCGCTCGTAAAAGACCGGACTCATGGAAATCACGCGGTCGAAAGTCGCTTTGCGGATGTCGGCCACCACGCGTTCGCCCAACCGTGTCACAAGCGCGTAGCGCAGCGCCGACCCCACAGCGAGCAATCCCGCGATTGCCAATGCAGCAAGGAAATACTGATCAAGCAGGGCTGCCTCACCGGAATTGAAGCTATCCACGACACGCCGCACAGCCAACGGCAGGGTAAGCGAGATCATCGCCGTGGAGACAAGTGCCAACAACGCACCAACCAGCAACAAGCGGTAAGGCCGCATGAACGGCAGCAATGCCCCCAAAGCGCCAATGCGGCGGGACCGCTCACGTTCTTCGGTAGCGGAAGGTGGGGGCGTGGGGCTATCCGCCATGCGCTTTCCTTTATTCTATTTGTGCAAGGCTTATTGGCGCGCGGACACGTCGGGGTCAAGCGCTGCTCTGTCGCAGGTATCAGGGAAAACGGGGGGAATGGAGCGGGCGGAGGGAATCGAACCCTCATCTTCAGTTTGGAAAACTGAGGTCTTAACCATTACACAACGCCCGCAACTGGTGATTGGTTATGACATCAAGGATGAAGCGTCAAGATGTTGAAATGCTGAACTTGCTTCCTGCGGGTGACTAATCCGCGCGGGTAAGGCCCAGTTTTCCCGGAATTGCCGCTGTTGCATCTATTTGTTGGCCCAAGTGCCATCCCAGCACCTGATTGCTCGACAGACATGGCAGACCGCTGCGGAGTTCGACCTGCTCAATCAAATCCAGCGTGCGCAGGTTTGTACAAGACAGAAAAATCCCCTGTATCCCACCCTGCGTGGCCAGATCGCTTGCAGCCTCGATGATAGACGCACCGTCTATACGCACCACATTGGCCTCATTCGCTTCTTCAAAGCTTCCGAAGACCGGCGTTTCGATGCCAGCCTGCGCCAGAGCGGCGCGCAGCCTGTCAGAGACGTCAGCCGTATAGGGCGAAAGCAATCCAAGCCGGTTAATTCCCAGCACGCCGCAAGCCGAAATCAATGCGCTCAGCGGGTCCGTAACATGCGCGGTCTGCGCGCCCGCCCTGATCAGCTTTGCAACTTGTCCCGCGCCGATCTGCGCAGTGGCAGAGGTACAGCCATAGCCGATGGCGGCGTAGCCCAGCGCTTGGGGTAGCAGACTGGCCGCTTGGGTCAGGTGTCCGGACATGGCACGCAGGCTGTCGGGCGTTACGTCTGCCCCGGATGGCACACGGCTCACATACAGATGGGTCGTATCGGGGATCATGCGGCGCAAATCACCTTCTAGCGTTTCATCCGTTTGCAGGACGATCATCCCGAGAGGTGCCGCATCATCCGGCGCACGGGTGTAGCTGTAGCGCGTCATAGCTGCACCATCGTCGCTGGTGCGCGCGGTGACAAAAACCGCGGTGCGCCATCTGTGATAACGATATTCTCTTCATGGACCAGCATCTTGCCCGGCCCCGTTTCAATCCCGGGTTCCAAGGTGATGACCATGCCCGGCTCCAGCACGGTATGGTCCTGCGGAGTTATTGACAGCCCCTCTGTCAATTGCATGCCCAGACCGTGGCCCAGTCTGCCTGCGTCCGAACCGCCCTGCCCGCCGGTCACGATCCGGTCCATCGCGTGAAACAGCTGTGCTGCCGTGGTGCCCGCACGTGCAACATCAGCAGCCTCATCAATCGCATAGATAAGCCGGGCATGTGCCGCAGCGATATGTTCCGTAGGCGGGCCGACGGCAAAATTCCGGTCGTAGTCACAAAAATAGCCGTCATGGACCAGGCCCGTGTCCAGCATCAGCACGTCGCCCGCCGACAACGGCCTATCGGATGCGGGAGAGATCACATCCCCGTATCCCCCCTGCTCAGAGGCACCGGCGAGGTAGGGCACCCAATCGGCACCTTCTTCAAGGCAAAGCCGTTGGAAGTCTCTGAACACCTGTGACAAAGGCACCCCTTCCGCCGCAATTTCCGGCACGCGCGCAAAAGCGCGGGCAGCGATACCGCAAGCGTTTTCGATCTTTGCGATCTCGGCAGAGGATTTGACGCCGCGCAAGCGCGCCATGATTCCCGCGTCCTCACAGGCGTCACCGTGCAGGCCCGCCTGCACCCGTTTCCAGTCACCCAAAGGCATGCGCAGGTGGCTTTCATATCCCATCGGCGTGCCGACCGCGCCCCGCGTGAGGGCATTGAGCGTATTGGTCAGCAGGCTCACCCCGTCGTCCAGCGGATCGGGTGCACGCCATGTGCGGATATCCTCGATCCATGTCTGGGACATCAGCGCAGCGCCAATCGAAGGGATCACCGCCACCGGCTTGCCACTGGCAGGAACGATCAGAAACCATGGCCGAGACGGGCTTTCCCAGAACCGCGTCAGATAGCCCGTGAAATACCGCACATCAGGTTCGGTAGTGAGCAGCAAGGCACCAAGACCGGCTTCTTGCATCAAGGTTTGAGCAGCGTTCAACCTTGTCTCGAATTCGCGCTGCTCAAAACCGCGAGACATCACGCAGCGCCTTCGCTCAGGACACATAGAACGCGTGATTGCGCCGTTATACCCAGCGCCATGCGCTGGTCCTCATCCAATGCAATCAGGCCTGCAATTCCTGCCGCACCGGACGTAGAAGCAGCGAAGCCCGCAACCATGGCAAGGCCAGCCCCCGCTTGCCCCTCGGATTCCGAGATTAGCGAAAAGGCGTCAGCGTCTTCAGCCAGCCCTTTGAGCGCGATAAGGGATGGCATCTTACAATCGAGACGCCCCATGTCTGATACCGGCCCGCTGCTCTCAACCGCTTTGCCCGCCAAAATCGAGCCATGCAGCGCCGGAGCGGCGTCAGGTTCTACGACGATAATCTTTGGCGCGTCGCCCCAAGCTTGCCGCGCAAGGGTGGCACAGGCACAAGCCAGTCCACCAACGCCTGCCTGCAAAAAGATATGCGTGGGCATTTCGGGCAGCTGGCTGATCGCTTCTGCCATTAATACGGTATAGCCCTCCATCAGCCGGTGTGGCCGCGTGGTGTAGCCATGCCATGATCCGTCAGAAAGCAGATCCCAGCCGTTTTCTTCTGCCGCTTTATTTGCCGCCTCAAGACTGTCTTCGTAAGTCTCGCCTCCGCGGACCACCCGCGCGCCTTGCTCTTCCAGCCGCTCGGCAAAGCTTTCAGGTACGGTCTGCGCGATATAGACAACGGACGACGCGCCAAAGGCACTGGCACCTGCCGCCACAGACATACCGTGGTTGCCTGCACTGGCGGTGACATAGGTCCGCGCGGCCACGCTGCCTTCCTGCGCATCGCTGGCGATGACATAGGCCGCGCCTAGCGCCTTGAAGCTGCCAAGCCCCATGCGCCCGCGCTCATCCTTGATCCAGACATCCTGCACACCCGCATGTATCGCGATGGAGGTCGCGCTGTGCAAGGGCGTCTCGGCCGCGACCGGACAGCGCGCAACCAGCGCCTGCGCACGCGGCGCATCCTGTGACGGCAACGGGATATCATCAAGACCGGCAAGCGGCGCGGGGCGGTTTATGAGTAATATTTCCATACCAAATAGCTGACGCCGATGTCCGGCCTTCCGTCAACACAATTCACGTCACATCGAAAGCCGTTAGCGGCGTCTGCGAACAAGTTGCCCGCAGATATGGCGTGCTAGCATTTCGTCAAACAACTGCGCGCCAAGGATAGTCCATGCAAACCCAAACCAGAACCCGCAGCGGCGGCCGCGCCGCAAGACGCGCCCTGCGCAGCACCACTGATAGCAGCATGTTGCCCGGCATACACAATCGTATCCCGACCTGCGAAATCCTCAGCGGTAGCCAGATCGAAAAGATCGATGCAGCCTCAATGGACATTCTGGAAAATGTCGGCGTGATCTTTCGGGATGAAATTGCCTTGGCCGACTGGAAACGCATCGGCGCAAAAGTAGTAGGGGAACGTGTCTATCTTGACCGTGCGCTTGTGCGGGACCTGATATCAACCATCCCCGAGCGTTTCACCTATCATGCGCGTGACCCCCAAAAGAACATCCCCTTTGGCGGCGACCGCGCTCTTTTCGTCCCGATGACAGGCGCGCCTTACCTGCGTGACCTTGACGATGTTCGGCGCAACCCGACGCTGGACGATCTGGCGATGTTTCACAAACTATCCCATATGCTGCCCGCGCTGCACAGTTCCGCACATCATATCGTCGAACCTTATGATCATGCGATCAGCCAGCGCCATCTGCGCATCACCTATTCATCGATGAAGTACTCTGACAAAACCTTCATGGGCATGACCACCAGCCCCAGAAATGCCGAAGACGTGATCGAGATGTGTCGCCTTCTGTTCGGGGCGCAGTTCCTTGATGATCATGCGGTCGTGACTGGCAACTGCAACGGCAATTCTCCTTTGGTCTGGGACGAGACGATGCTGGGCGCGATGCGCGCGTTCAGCCGCGCAAACCAGCCTGTCCTCTGCTCTCCCTTCGTGTTGGGCGGTGCAAACACGCCCGCATCTGTCGCCGCATCCGTTGCGCAACTGAACGCCGAAGCGCTGAGCGCGCTTGCCTACACGCAAGTCATCCGTCGCGGCGCACCGGCGATCTATGGCCATTACCTCAGCACCGTCTCGATGAAGTCAGGCGCGCCGATGGCCGGCACGCCCGAGATATCGCTGATGAATTTCATGATCGGTCAGATGGCGCGGCATTACGGCGTACCTTGGCGCAGCTCCGCCAGTTTGGGCGGGGCCAAAACATTCGACGCGCAAGCGGGCTATGAAAGCGCAACCACCCTGTCTTCGCTCATGCATGCAGGAGCAAACTACATCTGGCATGCAGCAGGCTGGAACGAGGCCGGAATGCATTGTTCGGTTGCGAAGTTCATCGTGGATGCAGAGCAATGCGCCATGGCGCATCGCATGTCATGCGGAGTCAATTTCGATGATTTCGAGGACGCTCTATCAGCGGTTCCTGATGTGGGCCCCGGCGGTCACTATCTGGGTCATGCCCATACCCAAGAGAACTTTCAAAGCGCTTTTTTCATGCCCGAGATGTTCGATAATAATGCAATAGAGCAATGGGTGGCGGAAGGTGCGGTTGAAACGCCAGCCCGCGCCTTGCAGCACGCAAGAAAGCTGTTGAAAGAATATCAAGAGCCTGCGCTAGAGGTCTCTGCCGACGAAGCCCTGCGGGACTACATTGCCAAGCGCGAGCGTGAAATACCGGCGGCAGACGAGCTTAACCAGAGTTACTGATCAGTCACGCGCACAAGGGCTACCCGCAGCGGCCCAAACCTCGATATCGCGCGCCAGATCAGCGACTGATCCGGGGGCAGAGGTTCGGCCTGCGCCGGGGGTAAAGCCGTAGCTGACAAAGGCGCTGGTCCGCACGTGGTCTACAAGATCGGCCATGTCAAATCCGTCATTGGCATCTGGATCACGCAATTGCGCACAGACCTCAGCGCTGGATTTCCCGCGCCATGCCAGCTCCACCGGAGGCAACCGCCAGGCGTCGTCAATTTGAGGGGCTGCGTGCGGTACGGCATTATCTCCAGCGGCCCCGATGTGACAGGCACGACAGGGAATGCTTTCTGCGCCGATGCGGCTTTCGCCAGCGACGATGTTCATGCCGTGCAACCTCGCACCGCCATACCCCAGATCATCCCATGCAGGCCGCCCGCTGGCGCCCACGTGGCAGTTTGTACAGCGTGGATGCGAGGCTACAGCATAGATACGATCCCAAGCCGCCGTTCCAGCGTCCTGCGCCTGTGCAGCGGCCGGAACCGTGAAACAGGCGAATATGAGTGCAAAGCGGTTCATATGAAGTTGACCGTGTTAAAGAAAGGCATCTCCCGCAGGCGTGTACCCGTGGCAGCAAAGATCGCATTGGCCAACGCAGGTGCCGCTGGCGGGACCGGCGGCTCGCCGATGCCGCGAATAGACGGATTGTTTTCCAACGCGCGCACTTCGATCACCGGACACTGATGCATCCGCATCCCTTCGGCCATGTGAAAGTTGTCCTGCTCAGCTTTGCCATCAGAATAGGTAATTTCAGAGTTCATGGCATGGCCAAGCCCCCAAATCACCCCCCCCGCAACAACGTTTTCGAACGTCACCGGATCGACAACTTGGCCAACTTCGGCAGCAAGCCAGACGTTGTCGATGCGGATGCCGTCATCGGTATCCGTCACCTCGACCACTTCAGCAACCGGCACTCCAAACGATGTCACAAGCGCGACGCCGCGCCCCTTCCGCGGGGCCAATGGACTGCCCCAATTGGACATCTCAGCGACTGCTTCAAGCACGCGGCGCGCATCATCGTCATTGACCAGCCGCAGGCGTTCCTCCATCGGGTCCGCGCCCGCGGCATGGATCAGCTCATCCAGAAAGCTTTCTGCGAAAAAACCGGCCGTGGAGGCCCCGACCGAACGCCAAGACGACGTTGGGGCGAGTTCAGGAACTGCGTAAGCACGCACGCGCAGATCAGGCACGCTGTAGCGCATGTTCCACGCCCCTGCTGCGATTTGCGTATCAGGGCCGGGCACTGGTGCGCCAAGGCGATTTGACTGGGAGCGGGCGGCGGATACCGTCGCAATTTCAAGGTCAAGTGCGGTTACCTTGCCACCCGCATGCGCGCCACGTCCGCGCGCCATACCGATCTGGCGATTATAGTCCTGCACAAAGTCTTCTTCGCGGCGGAACGTCAACTTAACCGGAGTGTCTGGCAGTTCTCGTGCCACATCCACCGTCACGTCAATGTTGTCGAATTCCAGCCTGTGACCAAAGCTACCGCCAGCATATTGGTTGTGCAGGTAAATTTGCTCTGGGTCCATATCCAGCTTTTTCGCCACCCGCTGCTGCACAAATCGCGGCAATTGGTGAGAGACCCAGATATCCACGCGATCTGCGCCGACTTTGACGATTGCGCTTAGCGGTTCAAGTGGTTGGTGCGCGACATAGGGCGCGCGGTATTCGGCCTCTACGATAGCCTCGCTTGTATTGGCCAGCGCGCTATCCACGTCCCCGTCATGGCGCCATTCCTTATCCAGACGGTCAGGCGTGAAAGATGCGGCTACTGCTGCCCAATGCGCGTCCTGCTCAGCCGGATATGGCGCCGTATCCCAATCAACTTCGATCTCTTCGAGGGCGCGGAAAGCACGCCATGTGTTGTCAGCGATCACCGCCACGCCGTACGGCAATCCGATAACCTGCGAGACGCCGCGCATAGTTTCGGCGGCAGAGGCGTCAAACCCAAGCATTGGCGCACCTTTGCGCGGGTTCATTCGCACCGAAGCATGCACCATCCCGTCAACCTTGAGATCAATCCCATAGGTCTGGGTGCCGGTGGACTTCGCCAGCACGTCCATCCGCTGCACGTCCTTACCGATCAAACGCCACTGATCAGGTTCACGCAGTGCGACATCGCTTACCGGATCCATCTGAGCGGCACGCGCGGCCAGTGATGTGTATTCCAGCCGCGTGCCGTCAGGCAGGACAACCGCCGCACGCTCTGTCCGCAGCTCGCTTACGTCCAGACCTGTCTCGGCTGCCGCCGCAGCTTTGAGCGTTTCGCGTGCGACCGCACCTGCCTGACGCAATTTGTCAAAGCTGTCTGGAACAGCGGTCGATCCACCTGTAACTTGCGCGCCAATGACCTTCATCACAGCGCCCATCGTGCTGCGCATCGTCTCTGCGGCGAAGCCGGTATCGTTGGAGCGGAACGGCACCGCTTCTGAAGCCAGCGCAGTGTTGTAATATGCCGCAGCCGGCACGCCCGGCGTTGTGGTGATCTGGTCAAGGTCTACGTCAAGCTCTTCGGCTATCAGCATCGCTTGCATTGACGTCGCCCCCTGCCCCAGATCCGTATGCGGTGTGACCAGCGTGATCCCATCCGAGCTGATCTTGACCCACGGGTTAAACACAGCATCCCCGGCGGCAGCGTCCGCTGTCAAAGGGTTCTCGGGATCACGTTTGACCAGATAGGTACCAAAAGCGACGCCACCCAGAATGGCGGCGGAGCCGATCAGAAACGACCGGCGGGCGATTGTTCTAACACGTCCCATTTTCAAGCTCCCTGCAGCTTTGTCGCGGCGGATTTCACCGCAGCACGGATGCGTGGATAGGTCCCGCAACGGCACAAGTTGCCGCTCATGGCCTGATCGATTTGCGCATCGCTTGGTTCCGCGTTGAGATCCAGAAAGCTGGCTGCCTGCATCATCTGGCCGGACTGGCAGTAGCCGCATTGCGCCACCTGATGCTCAACCCACGCCTCTTGCACCGCGTGCAGCGTTTCTGGCGTGCCAAGCCCTTCGATGGTGGTGATATCCCCGTCCACATCGCCCGCCGCCAATTGGCAGGACCGCACGGCGACACCGTCCACATGCACAGTGCACGCGCCACATTGGGCAATCCCGCAACCGTATTTTACACCCGTGATGCCAAGTTCGTCGCGCAGCACCCACAAAAGAGGCATATCCTCTTCTACATCCACCTCGTGAGAGGTTCCGTTCACATTCAGTTTCATCTCTTGTTCCTCCGGGTGTTTTGTTATTTGCGCTGCATCCGCTCGATAACCTTGAGCACGGATCGGCTTGGCAGCAGCGGGATAATCCAGTTGACCAAAAAGCTTAGCGGCGCTTCGTTCACCGTTACAAGTTCCCCCCGGGACATAGCGTCATATCCATGTTTTGCCACGGATGCTGGTGTCTTTCCCCCACTCTTCACAAGGTTTGTACCATGTAAATCGGCCCGGTCGGCAAACCCTGTGCCGACATATCCCGGCGCGAGAACAGTGACCGTCACGCCTTGATCGCGCAGTTCATGATCGAGCGCCTGAGAGAAGCTCTTTACGAAGGCCTTGGTGGCAAAATATACCGCCTGAAGCGGTCCGGGCATGAAACCGGCTGTCGATCCAACGTTCAAAATCCGACCTGCGCCGCGCTTTGCCATGTCGCGGCCAAAGTGGTGGCTCAGAGAAACAAGCGCTTTGACGTTAAGGTCAATCATCCCAAGTTCATCCGCTATGGGGCGATCAATGTGCCGCCCCTGCCCGCCGAAGCCTGCGTTGTTGATCAGGACGTTGATTTGCAGACCCGCCGATGTCACCGCGTCAATCAACGCCTGTGCGCCTTCGGGTGCGCCCAGATCCAGCGCAAACACATGTGCCGTTACGCCGTGCGCCGCCTGCAATTCGGCGGCGAGGGCGTCAAGTTTATCCCTTGAACGCGCCGTCAGTATGACATCGCCCCCTTTGCTAGCGTGATAGCGGGCAAATTCCGCGCCGATCCCGGAGGATGCACCGGTAATGAGGGCAATATTGGACACAATGGGTCTCCGAAAAACTGTTACTGCGGCGGGCAGCAAGAGGGCCACCCAGTCGCGCTGCACGTCTTCGGTACGCTATCCGCTTAGCTCAATCGCCGCCAGTGCTTCGATGCGCATGACGTTGCGGAGCTATCACTGCATTGCGGGCTGACAAGTCGGCGCAGCATGACCCGGTCGTGCAATCCCTTCCCCATGAGACAGGATCGCCGGACGCGCCGTTATAATGGTGTCGGCCAGATGCTCGTATCCATCCGGCCGACCAATTGCTTAGAATTCGACAACCGCACGGATTGATTTGCCCTCGTGCATCAGATCAAAGCCTTCGTTGATTTGGTCCAGCGTCAACTTGTGCGTGATCATCGGGTCGATCTCGATCTTGCCATTCATGTACCAGTCTACAATTTTAGGCACGTCTGTGCGCCCTTTGGCGCCGCCAAAGGCGGTGCCGCGCCAGACGCGTCCTGTGACCAGCTGGAACGGACGGGTGGAAATTTCTGCACCTGCGGGGGCCACGCCAATAATGATGCTTTCGCCCCACCCCTTGTGTGCAGCTTCAAGTGCTTGGCGCATCACCTTGGTGTTGCCGGTCGCGTCAAAAGTATAGTCCGCGCCGCCGCCTGTGAGTTCAACCAGATGTTCGACCATGTCACCGTCGATCTTTGTTGGGTTCACGAAATCGGTCATACCGAAATAGCGGCCGGTTTCTTCTTTGTCGTCGTTCAGATCAACGCCGACGATCTGGTCCGCCCCCGCCAAACGCAGGCCCTGGATGACATTAAGCCCGATGCCTCCAAGACCAAACACCACACAGCGCGCGCCAATTTCAACTTTGGCCGTGTTGATCACTGCGCCGATACCCGTTGTGACGCCGCAGCCAATATAGCAAATTTTGTCAAACGGCGCGTCCTTGCGCACTTTTGCCAGCGCGATTTCTGGCACGACTGTATGATTGGCGAAGGTAGAGCAGCCCATGTAGTGGTGGATTGGCGTGCCATCCAGCATGGAAAAACGCGTGGTTCCGTCAGGCAGTTGCCCGCGCCCTTGGGTGATGCGGATCGCCTGACACAGGTTGGTCTTCCCGCTCAGACAATATTCGCACTCGCGGCATTCAGGCGTGTAAAGCGGGATCACATGATCACCGACTTCCAGCGTGGTCACGCCTTCGCCAACTTCCATAACAACACCCGCGCCCTCATGGCCAAGGATACAGGGAAAGATGCCTTCGGGGTCGTCGCCTGAGCGGGTAAATTCGTCTGTGTGACACAGGCCTGTGGCTTTGATTTCAATCAGAACCTCGCCGCGTTTTGGCCCCTCAAGGTTCACCTCCATGATCTCAAGCGGTTTTCCAGCTTCGACGGCGACGGCAGCACGGGTTTTCATCATGGCGTTTTCTCCTGAATTGGTTTCTTCTGAATGGACCTGTGCGGCCTCCTGATGTCAAGTAGATCAGGGGTGCACTGCCCCCTCAAACTTGGCTGTTTTATGCTGTCCGGCAAAGATTTCGTCCATGGCGTCAGGCAGCGGTGTCGGCGCAAATTCCGGCAGCAAATCACGCAGAGGTTGGCCATCAATACGGTGCGGCGTATTCCAAAGATATCGCATCTCGATGACCTCGCGGATCAACGGGTTAAACAGACCGATGACCCGCAATACCGGCCATGGGACACTGCCCTTTTTCAGCGGCTTACCCACCGCCTCGGCTACCGCCGATTGCAGTTCTGCTCCGGTCAGGCTGTAACCTTCGAAACCAATCTTTGTGAAAGGCGCAAGCGTGTCACGCTTATCAGCCAGTAAAGCCATTGCGCGGGCCATATCGGGCAAATAGGCCCATGCATGCACGACATCCATGCGTCCGGGATAGGTGAATTTGCCTTGCTGGACCTTGTTGGTAATGAAGCTATCGAACCAGTTTCCGGTTTTCGCCGCCTCGATAAAATCGCCCCCGCGCAAAATGATGGTGCGCAAACCTTGCTTTGCCGCATCTTCAAATGCGCGCTCCAACTCTACGCGCAACCGGCCCTTGCGGGTGGTGGGCGCGAGAGCATCTGTTTCGCCTAAGATAGGTCGGGCGTTTTCCCCGAACGTATAGACGTTGCCGGGGACCATGACTGTGGCACCGCTGGACAGTCCTGCCGCTATCACGTTGGCCGTTTGCACGGGCATGAGTTTCGCCCACTGGTGGTAGGGCGGATTGACGGCATGCACGATCACATCCGCCCCCCTGGCTGTACGGATCACAGCGGCACGATCCATCACATCACATGCAACAGACGTCATGCGCAGGTCACTTGAAGCATCACCCTTTCGCGTAGCCGCCCGCACTTCCCATCCTGCATTTGCAAAAGCACGGGCAGCTGCTGCCCCGAAACGGCCATTGGCCCCTAGGATCAAAACAATTCCAGTCATAATGTTCTCCGATTTTCCTGATGTTGACAGGAAGATAATATCAATCCATTTTTGAGCGCATAATTACAAAAATTCAGATCATCGCATCCAAATATGAATACCCCTAATTTGCCATGGCATCTATTGCAGTCTTTCTGCGCAATCAGCGAAGCGGGTTCACTTGCCGCAGCGGCGAAAGCGTCAGAGAGCAGCCAACCCACCCTGAGCCGTCATCTTGCCCAGCTGGAGGCATTGCTTGGAACACGGCTGTTTTTTCGCACCCCCGCAGGATTAACGCTGACACCGGAAGGAGCCGCCGTTCAAACCCACGCAGAAGCAATGGCCGAAGCCGCAGCGCAGGTTTCTTTCACTGGCGCGCAAACCCGCGAAATAGGGGGGACCGTGCGGATCACCGCAAGCCAGATAGCAGCCACGTTCTTGCTGCCCCCCATGCTGGCCCAACTACACGCCGCGCACCCCGCGCTCAGCCTCGAACTGGTCGCTTCTGACTTGACGGACAACCTGCTACGGCGTGAGGCTGATCTGGCGGTGCGCATGTACCGTCCAACACAGAGCGATCTGATCGCCAAAAAGGTGACCGAATTGCCCGTAGGGATTTATGTCGCACGCAGTTATGTCGAACGGCACGGCCTACCGCACGCCCCTGAGGACCTGACCCGACACACGCTTATCGGATATGACCGAAGCACGCTAATTCTGGATGGAATGCGGAAGATGGGCCATACCGTTGACCGCAGCTCCTTTGCGTTTCGCTCCGACGATCAGGTGGTGTGCTGGCGCATGGTAACGGCGGGATTTGGCATCGGCTTCGGGCAGCGCAGCATGGGCGATGCTGATCCTGATTTGATCCCTGTTTTTCCCGAGCTTGACATAGGCGCTATCCCCGTCTGGATCACAGCGCATCAAGAGTTGCGGATGAGCCCGCGGGTGCGGCTATGCTTTGACCATCTGGCCGCGCAATTCGCAGCGCTATAAGCGACCCGTTCAGCTTCTTGTGCTTTGCTCATCCAGAATGTCATTGTCACTGGCCGGAAGATCAAACGTTGCCCATTGTTCGTCCAAAGGCAGTTCGGGCGGCATGTCGCAGGAGCTACGGTGCATGTTAACCTTGGCAATGAAATTGGCCGAAATCGGCGCAGTTACGAACAGGAATGCCATGATAAGCAGCTCCTGAATGGCACCTTCGCCAAATACGCCATTGTAGATGATCGAGGCGAGCAACAGCGCGCCAACGCCGACGGTGCCGACTTTGGTGGGGGCATGCAGGCGGGTCATGCTGTCATTGAACTTCAACAGGCCAATCGCGCCGACCAGCGTGAAAATCGCGCCAACTACGAGGCAGAAAGTGACGGCATAGGTTGCGATAATTTCGTAGGTCATTCGATGATGTCTCCCCGCAGGACAAAGCGCGCATAGGCCACGGTTGAGACAAATCCGAGCATGGCGATGATCAGGGACGCTTCGAAATAGATGCGCGTTCCCTGCGCCAAACCCATCAACACAATCAGGCCGATCGCATTCACCACCATGGTATCAAGCGCCAAAATCCGGTCACCGACATCCGGCCCTATGACGACACGAACCATCGCCATCAGCTGACACAGGCCAACCACCACGAATGCGCCGATTAGCGCGTAGTTCATCAGATCAGTTGCAAAGGTCATATGAAAATCTCCTTCAGGCGCGCCTCATAGCGGGTTTTGATCCCGTCACGCTCTGCATCAGGGTCGTCCGTGTGCAATACATGTACCAGCAAATACCGCCCGCTTTGCGATAAATCGGCAGACACTGTTCCGGGTGTCAATGTGATGGTACCTGCCAGCAATGTGATTGCTTCGGGCTGGCGCAAATCAAGAGGAATGGTGATCCATGCCGGTTTCAGCTTCGAATTGGGAACAGTCAACACGATCCAAGCGACCTGAACATTGGCAACCATGATATCCCACAGGACCATGACGCCATAAGAGATCATCTTGCCCGTGCGAATGCCGCCCGGCCGCTCGGGCCAGAAGGCCGCCGTGATGCGCGGTATGACAATGCCAAGGATCAGCCCGAAGACCGCCATACCAGCGGTAAAACTATTCTGCAGCAGTATCCAGACAATCGCGAGCAGTAGCGTCAACAGCGGGTGCGGAAAGAGCCAGTGAAACAGTCTCAACATCTCAGTGATCCCCTTCTTTTGTGTCTGCTTTAGCATCACTCAGCTTGCCCGGCGCGTCGAGCACTGTGCGGATGTAGGCCTCAGGATTGACCAGCTGCGCTGCGGTTCTGTTGGTATAATCGTACATACGACCGGCAAACACGGTATGCGCAATCAGCAGCGCAAGAAGCCCGCCCACTGCAACAAACGACAGAGCAGATGGTAATGCGCGGCCAAGCTCGGGCACTGGCGCGCCGTCAGATTGTGCTTTCCAGAACAGAACAGAGCCCGCACGCGCAAACCCGACGATTGTGATCAGGCTGGATACCAACACCACCGACCATATCCACACAGCGGCATCGGAGCCAAAGGACGCATTCAGCACCATCAGTTTACCTACAAAGCCCGACAATGGCGGCAGGCCGGCCATGGCAATTGCGGCCACCATAAACATCCCCGCGATCAGTGCCGCCCCAGCGACAGGGGCATCGGTGATCAGTTCCAGATGTCCACGGCTTTGACGCACCAGATCGACAATCAGGAAAAGCGCAGCCGCCGCAAATGTGGAATGCACCATGTAATAAAGCGCCGATGCGATGCTCACTTGTGTGAACAGCGCCACTGCGACCATGACCATGCCCATTGAGCTGATCACAGCAAAGGCCACCAGACGGTCCAGCTTTTTCGCGGCCAGCACGCCGACAGCACCCACGGCTAGCGACACCAACGCAGCAGGCAACAACCATGTATCATGCAAGCCCGCAGTTACTTCCAGATTGACCGGAAAGATCAGCGTGTAGACGCGGATGATCGCGTAGGCGCCCACTTTGGTCATGATCGCAAAAAGCGCGGCAACCGGAGGAGGGGCTTCTGCATAAGAACTGGGCAACCAGAAATGCAAAGGCACGATTGCCGCTTTGATTGCGAAGACAAGGATCAGTAGGACAGCCGCCACGCGGATGCCAACAGTGCCATCGGCCCCGATCAACTGCACCCGCTCTGCCAGATCAGCCATGTTAAGCGTTCCGGTTTCAGCATAAAGCGCGCCAAGCGCGAACAGGAACAGGGTCGATCCAAGCAGGTTGAACAATACATATTGCACCCCTGCACGCAGACGCACATTACCGCCTGAGTGGATCATCAAACCATAGGACGCAATCAGCAGCACTTCGAAAAATACGAAGAGGTTGAACAAATCACCGGTCAGAAACGCGCCTGCGATCCCCATAAGCTGGAACTGGAACAGCACGTGGAAATGGCGCCCCCGCTCATCCCATTTGGAACCGATGGCATAGAGCAGCACAAAAAGCGCCAGCACCGCCATCAGAAGCACCATCATCGTGCTAAGGCGATCGCCAACCAACACGATGCCGAAGGGCGCGGCCCAATCGCTGAGGCGGTACAGCATCACGGTGCCGTCAGATGCCTCAATGGCAAGGCCAAGCGTGATGGCAATCAGCGCAAGCACACCAGCGACAGAGAACACCCGCTGTATGCCCATATGATACCGAGCAGCAAGGATGATGAACGGAGCAAGAAGTGCCGGCAGAACAACCGGCATGATCAACCAATGGGTCATACTTCGTCCTCCCCGCGGCCAGGCGCGTCATCGACATGGTCATCGTCGGTTCCCAGATAGGCCCCCAGCGAAATCATCACCACAACGGCGGTCATCCCGAAAGAAATCACAATCGCAGTCAGCACAAGCGCCTGAGGAAGCGGATCGGTGTAGGTGGTCGCGTCAGAAAGGATTGGTGGCGCACCAATGGTCAAACGACCTGATGCAAACAGAAACACATTCACCGCGTAAGTCAGCAATGACACACCAAGGATCACGGGAAAGGTTCGCAAGCGCAAAACCATATAAAGGCCGCCAGCTGTCAGAATGCCGATGGCAGATGCTACAAGAAATTCCATGTTATACCCCCTGCCCTTTTAGCGCGTCGTTTTCGTTTCGCGCAGGGTTGATGTCCATGGCGTAATCGCTGTCCTTTACATGAGCGCGGCGCGCCATCCGGCTAAACCCGTCAAGCGAGAGCATCACCGCCCCGACCACCGCAAGGAACACGCCCAAGTCAAACAGTGCGGCTGTGGCCAGTTCAAACTTTTCAAACGGCGGGATGCGGACATAGGTGAAATCCGAGGTCAGGAACGGTTTCCCGACAAACCACGATCCGATGCCAGTGAGACCGGCAATCAAAACGCCTGCGCCAATGACGCCATGATGCGGATACCGCTGACGCGCGGTCGCCCAGCTATAACCGCTGGCCATGTATTGCATCACCAGACCGATTGACGCGATCAACCCCGCGATAAAACCGCCGCCCGGCTCATTATGGCCGCGCAGGAACACGTAGAAGGCGACCATCATTACAACCGGCATCAGAACCCGTGTCAGCACCACCATCATCATCGGGTGCATGTCTCCGGCAAGCGGTTTATCCGGTGTACGGTTCAGCAATCGTGCCCGCACGGGACCACCAAGCAACGCTTCGGTCAGCGCATAGATCAGCACCGCAGCGATCCCCAACACGATAATTTCGCCAAAGGTATCAAAGCCACGGAAGTCTACGAGTATCACGTTGACCACATTCGTCCCGCCGCCACCCTTGTAGCTGTTTGCAAGGTGGAACTCCGAAATCGGCGACGTGACGGCATCACGCAGTAGATAGTGATAGCTTAGCGCCATTGCCGCAGCACCTGCGCCAAGCGCAATTGCAGCATCACGTGTGCGGCGCAAGACCGTGCTTTCGATAGGCGTCTCGTTGGGCAGAAAATTCAGCGCCAGCAGCATCAGGATGGTCGTCACAACTTCTACAGTGATTTGGGTCATCGCAAGATCAGGCGCCGAGAAGAAGACAAACCCGACAGATACCATCAGCCCGACGATCCCGATCAGAATAAGCGACAGCAGGCGGTTACGATGCATCAACACCATACCGGCCACAGCAGCCACCATCATAATCCAACCCGCTATCTCAATCGCGCCCGGGGCTTGAAGCGTTCTTGTGGGAGCGCTGATCGTGCCCGTCGCCCACGCATAATAACCAGCGACAACAACAGTCACGGCCATGATGGCACCGTAGCGCGAGAATGCGCCGTTGTGCAGCGGCAGGATCAGGGCTTTGGCGAAGCGAACGATGCCCGCGATCACGCCGTCAAAAATTGTTTTCGCTTCTGGTCGCGGCGCAGCATCCCACGCCCTGAGCAGCGGATTAAATAGCGCCAACACGATCAAACCACCAACCACCGCAGCGATCGACATATAAAGCGCCGGCACCAGCCCGTGCCAGATCTTGAAATGTGCCTCTGGCACTTCGGCAGCCGTGCCCAAGACGGCAGAGGTCACGCCCTTGACTGCCGGTTCAGCCAAAAACGGTGCCACACCAATCGCGACAACAAGCACCACCAACAACGCAGGAGGCAGCCACAGGCCCGCAGGCGGGTCATGCGGTTTGGCCGGATAATCATCCCGCTCAACACCAAGGAAGGTATGCCCGATCAGACGGAAGCAATACGCAGCAGAGAACAAGGACCCGACAACAGCCAGCGCGGGCACGACCCAGTGATTGCCGCCCAGCACCGTGTGATAGGCTTCCTCAAGCATCATCTCTTTGCTCAAAAAACCGTTAAGCAGGGGAATACCCGCCATAGAAAGAGCCGCAAGCGTGACGATGCCGAACGTTATCGGCATCAAGTGACGCAGACCACCCAGACGGCGGATGTCGCGCGTGTGTGTCTCATGGTCCACGATGCCCGCGGACATGAACAGCGCCGCCTTGAATGTCGCGTGGTTAAGAATGTGAAATACCGCTGCCATCGCACCAAAGGCAGTGCCCGTACCCAGCAGCATGGTAATCAGGCCAAGATGGCTGACTGTCGAAAATGCCAGCAGCGCTTTGAGATCATGTTTGAACAGCGCGATCACAGCGCCCAGCACCATTGTGATCAGACCTGCCGATGTAACGATCCAGAACCATTCGGGTGTGCCCGACAGCACCGGCCACATACGCGCCATCAGGAAAATTCCGGCTTTCACCATCGTGGCGGAGTGCAGGTAGGCTGACACTGGCGTGGGCGCAGCCATCGCATGTGGCAGCCAGAAGTGGAACGGGAACTGCGCGGATTTAGTGAAACAGCCCAGCAGGATCAGGATCAGCGCGGGAAGGTAAAGCGGGCTTTGCTGGATCAAATCACGGTTTTGCAGGATCACGCTTAGATCATAGCTGCCTGCGATCTGGCCAAGGATCAGCATGCCACCGATCATGGCAAGCCCGCCCATACCGGTCACGGTCAGCGCCATGCGCGCGCCCTGCCGCCCGTCTGGCAAATGCTTCCAATAGCCGATCAGCAAGAAGGAAGAGAGCGAAGTCAGCTCCCAGAACACGAGCAAGAGCAGGATGTTATCAGACAAGACGATGCCAACCATCGCCCCCTGAAACAGAAGCAAATAGGTGAAAAATTCACCCATATTGTCCTCACGCGCGAGGTAGAAGCGGGCATATGTTATGATCAGCAGACCAATCCCGAGGATCAGTGTGGCAAAGAAAAAGCCCAGCGCGTCCAGCATGAGGGTAAAGTTCAGACCCAAGCTCGGAATCCAGTCCATCGTGAACATCACGACATCACCTGCCATAACAGCCGGCAAATTCGTCAGCAGACCGATAAAGGCGGCAAGGGAGACGGTAAACGTCACCCCAGCACAGGCCGCACGACCTGCTTGGTTCATCAACCCGGGCAACAAAGCACCCAGAAACGGCAAGGCAACAATCAAAAGAAGGGACACGCGCGCTCCATACTGTTGGGGCCCGGAGATGTTCCCCTCCTGGGCTTGTCGTCTCACCGCATCACGGAATCGATACGATGAATTCGGGGTAGTCTAGCGGCTACTTAGGGGAGGTGCGAACCGATACCAAGAACCACAGGGTAATTTCTTTAGGTTTTCTATCAGATACAACGCCCGCCATCCACTTCCATACACACTCCGGTGATCATGCTCGCCTCATCCGAGCATAAGAAACATGCGGCGTTGCCCATATCCTCGGGCGTGGAAAAACGCCCGAGCGGAATGGTGGACAGGAATTTCGCGCGCATCTCAGGGGTGTCTTCGCCAAGAAACGACTTGAGAAGTGGCGTCTCACCCGCCACCGGGTTCAGCGCGTTGACACGGACCCCGCTTGGCGCAAGCTCCACCGCCATGCCTTTGGTTGCATTGTTCATCCACCCCTTGGAGGCATTATACCAGCTCAGATTGGGACGCGGCGAAACGCCCGCTGTGGAGGCAAGGTTCAGGATGTTGCCCTGCCCGCGCTCTTTCATGAGTGGCACGATATGATGCGCCGTCAGGTAGACAGATTTGCAATTCACCGCGAAAACGCGATCAAAATCTTCTTCGCTAACCTGTTCCATCGGGCTGGGCAAATGGGTGACGCCGGCATTGTTCACCAGAATATCGATGTGGCCCCACGCCGTCATCGCTTGCTTTGTCATCGCCTCGACGCTGGCGTTATCGGCGACATTTGCGGTTGACACGATGGCATGAGCGCCCATTTCCTGCCGCAGGTCTTCGGCCAGCGCGGTATTGAGATCGGCAATCATGACCTGCGCGCCCTCGGACACAAATTTCCGGACGATCCCGGCACCAAAGCCTGACGCACCGCCTGTCACAATCACTGTTTTACCCTGCAAGCGCATGGTTCGTCCCTCCCCTATTTGTGTCAAAAACTTCTAGCCATGGTAGGCGGCAACTGTCTTCAGCGTGGTAAATCCATAAAGCGCCTCGAAACCCTTTTCCCGGCCATGCCCTGACAGACCCGATCCCCCAAAGGGCAGCTCAACCCCGCCGCCCGCGCCGTAATTATTCAAAAACACCTGACCCGAACGTAGTTTGCGCGCGAGCCGCATCTGGCGCGCCCCATCGCGTGACCAGACAGATGCCACCAGTCCGTAGTCAGTCCCATTGGCAATTTCCAGCGCCTCTGCTTCGTCTTCAAACGGTATGATGACTTGTACCGGGCCAAAGATTTCTTCACGTGCCAGCACGTGATCCTGCGGCACCGCTTCGAAAAGGGTCGGTGCAATATAGGCACCTCCAGCCGGCGCATCATCAGTGATTTCGCCTTGCGCGATCATGCTCAGATCCGCACCCTTGGCGAGAAAACCCTCAACGATCTCCTTTTGCCGTGCAGACACCAGCGGGCCCAAGGCCATATCTGCCATGGCCGGACCTGCCCGCAAGGCGGCGTACTTTTCGGCCATCTTGCTGACGACCTCACCGTAGACGTCGCGATGCACCAGTATCCGCGATGACGCAGAGCAGGTCTGACCAGCGTTCTGGATACCCGCATTCACCAAAAACGGCAGGGCCGCTTCGATGTCAGCGTCATCGAAAACAATCTGTGGTGATTTTCCACCCAATTCCAGCGTCAAGGGCACGACGTTCTGCGCGGCAGACTGCTGGATCAGACGTCCGGTACCAACCGATCCCGTGAAGGAGATATGATTGACACCGCTATGAGTGGTCAGTGCGGCTCCTGCCTCGGCCCCGAGCCCGGGCACCACATTCAATGCTCCGTCAGGCAGCCCCGCGCGGCGCGCAAGTTCTCCAAAGGCAAGCGCGGTCAGGCAGGCCTCTTCTGCGGGTTTCAGTACCGCAGTGTTGCCCGCAGCAAGCGCGGCACCGACCGAACGCCCGATTATCTGCATCGGATAATTCCACGGAATGATATGCCCCGTCACGCCGTGCGGTTCACGCAAGGTGTAAACAGTGTAGCCATCAAGATAAGGAATGGTCTGACCGTGCAGTTTGTCCACCGCTCCTGCGTAGAACTCCATGTATCGCGCCAACGCCACCACATCTGCCCGCGCCTGACTAAGCGGCTTGCCGACGTCCAGCGCCTCCATCTGCGCCATCGCATCTATGTTTTCCAGAACAAGAACACCGATTTTGTAAAGGATACGGCCCCGTTCGACAGCGGTGGCGCGCCCCCAAGGCCCGTCATAAGCCGCCCGCGCTGCGGCAACCGCGCGGTCGATATCATCCGCATTCCCGCGTGCAATTTCGCACAGGGTACTGCCGTCAGACGGGTTGATAAGCGGAAGGAGGGCACCACTGGCACAAGGCGTCCATTTGCCCGCAATCAAGCAATGGGCAGGATCAACATCAAGCGCGCGGATAGGCATGGGAACAGTCCTTTCTCACATGTGCCAGACCAGCTTCGCAACACAGGCGCCCGTTGGCAAGCGGTGCGCATGTTTATCCCGCACGCGCCGCTGCAAAAGAAAGATCAGTGGTTGTGCTGTGCAAGCCGCTGCAATTGGTCACGGTCCAGCAATTTCACACTGCCACGAGACTGTTCAATCCAACCACGCCGCTGGAATTCCTGCAACTGCCGTGAGACGACTTCACGCGCCGTGCCGAGTTCAACCGACAGCATCTGGTGGGTAGTCTTTATCACATCTTGACCATCCGACAGCTTGATCAACTTATCCGCAAGCCGCACGTCCAGTCGCTGAAACGCAACCTCGTCAATCATCAGGAAAAGATCGGTGATCCGCTTGGAGAACGCGGCAAAGACAAAATCACGAAACGGTTTGGACTGCCCCACAAGCTCGTCAAACAGCGTGCGCGGGATAGCAGCGGCACGGACATTTGTTTCTGCGATGCCCTCGGCAGAGTAATCCTCGAACGCCAGCAAGCAGGCTGTAGTTAACACACAGCTTTCACCGGCATGAATGCGGTACAGGACAATCTCGTGGCCGGTATCGGACACCTGCTGGACCCGCACAGTGCCATCCAGCAAGAAAAGCATGTTCTCGGGCGAATGGCCGGGACCAAAAATTGTTGTCCCCGTCGGAACCTCAACCACGGCACTTTGAGATATCAGCATGTCCTTGATATCAGGCGCCAGCCGCGAAAGCCCCGGAAAGCGTTCAACCCATTCAAGTGTCTCAGTCATCTTGGCGTCCCTGTCCTCACAACCCCTAGCGCGACTAAGGTCGCCCCGGAACACAGACTATAGACACCCCGACCGGATCATCCAACAGCGCAGAACGCTATCCGTATCAGACAGGATTGAACGCGCGCCAAGCGTCATATTGCGACAGGAAAACACGACCGTTCAGTTCGTCGATGAAATGCGAACGATCCAGCCGATCCATCACGGGGCCTTTGACCTCCGAAAGATGCAACCCGATCCCCATATCGCGCAAACGGCGGTTGATCGCCTCAAGGCTCTCCAGCGCCGAATAGTCCACATCATTGATCGCGGGAAACATCAGGACCACGTTTTTGATCAACGTGCCGCTGGTGACGCGCTTCTGGATATAGTCCTCAAGAAACCGGGCATTGGCGAAATAGAGGCTCTCATCCACCCGCAGGATCAACAATGTCTCGTTTGTCTCAACCCTGTGGCGCAGAATGTTGCGGAAATGCTGGGTCCCCGGCACAAGGCCCACCTCGGCCACGTGCGGGCGCGATGTTTTGAACAGGTGCAACAGGACCGACACCAGCACGCCTGTGGCCACGCCAACCTCTACCCCCATCCCAAGAGTAAGCAGGATTGTCACAGCCACTGCGGCAAAGTCTTTTTTCGAATAATCCCACGTCTTCTTAAGGATCGAGAAATCAACAAGGCTTAGAACGGCAACGATGATTGTGGCCGCCAGAGTGGCGTTTGGCAGAAAATATACAAGCGGGGTCAGACCCACAGCCGCAATAGACAGACCGACGGCAGTATAGGCGCCTGCTGCGGGGGTATCTGCCCCTGCATCGTAGTTCACAACTGAACGTGAAAATCCACCCGTCACCGGATACCCGCCTGTGAAAGCCGCGCCGAGATTGGCCGCCCCCAGACCGATCAGCTCCTGATCGGGATCAATGCGCTGCCGCTTTTTGGCAGCCAGCGTTTGGGCAACCGAAACGGATTCGACAAAGCCGATCACGGAAATAAGGATAGCTGGCACCAGCAAGGCACCCAGAATATCCGGGGAAAAGCTGGGCAAAGTAAGGGGCGGTAGGCCCTGCGGCACCTCACCCACAATTTTCACGCCGGCGTTATCCAGCCCGAACAGCCAGACCGATACAGTGGTCACCACGACAGCCCCGACCGGGCCCGCCTTTGTTGCGATATCCGCAACCAGCGCAGAGGCGCCCAAGCGTCTCAGCAGCGGCTTAAGCCCCTTGCGCACCCAGAACAGGAACGCTGTTGCCAGCACCCCGATGATGACCGTGATCAAGTTGATCTCACCCAAATGTTCAAGAATCGAGGCAATCATCTCTGGCAATGTGTGACCAGATGCACTGATACCCAAGATGTGCTTGAGCTGGCTGGTCGCGATCAGAATGCCCGATGCTGTTATAAAACCAGCGATCACCGGATGGCTTAAAAAATTAGCCAAAAACCCAAGGCGCAACACCCCCAGTAGCACCAAGAAACCACCCGATAAAAAGGCCAGCGTCAGGGCGGCGACCGCGTAGCCTGCTGTGCCTTGCTCTGCCACCTGCCCGATGGCTGAGGCCGTCAGCAAGGACACCACAGCGACCGGACCGACCGCCAACGCCCGACTGGTGCCGAAGATTGCATAAAGCACAATTGGCACGATTGAGGCATAGATCCCCGCCTCTGGCGGCAAGCCCGCCAGCAGCGCATAAGCAAGCGACTGCGGGATCAGCATGATCGTCACGATCAGCGCTGCAATCATGTCATTGGAGAAGGTGGTTCGGGTGTATGTCCGGCCCCAGTCAAAGACCGGAACGTAACGGCGCAACTGCTCAATCATTATTTCTCTCGAAAGTCATGCAGACGCCGCTGAATGCAGGGCCCGCCTGTGTATGACGCGGCCTATGAACAGGCCGCGCTGTTTCATATTATTCTGCCGCCGCTTTGATCTTTTCCGGCTTTGCCATCCATTCCTTCCCTTTCAGCATGGCCTGCCAATAAATCGGCGGCAGCAATTTTTCCTTCAGGAACCACGCGGCACGAGATGGCTTGGTCCCGTCCACAAGAAAGGATGGGAAGCTGGGCAACAGAACGCCACCATAGCCAAACTCGGCCAGAACAATTTTGCCGCGCTCTACGGTTAATGGGCAGGACCCGTAGCCGTCATATTGCGAAACAGCGGACTTGCCCGCCATGTCTGCGACAATGTTATCGGCAACTGTCGGCGCTTGCTTGCGCGCAGCAGCAGCTGTTTTCGCGTTCGGCGCATTCATCACATCACCAAGAGACCAGATGTTGTCATAGGTTTTGTGACGCAAAGTTGCCTGATCCACATCAACCCACCCCGCCGCATCCGCAAGCGGTGACACGCTGATAAAATCAGGTGCAACCTGGGGCGGGCAGACGTGCATCATGTCGAATTCAACCTCGATCCGCGTTGGCGCTGTATCGGGCTTGGACACTTCGAATGTTGCTGTTTTCGCAGGGCCATCAACCGCAACAAGGTTGTGAAAGAAATTCAGTGTCACACCGTATTTATCGACATAGTTCTCCAGCGCCGGAACATAGTCTTTAACCCCGAACAACACGCCACCGGCGTTCATGAACTGGATGTCGATGTCTTTGAGTACACCACGCCGGAACCATGCATCACCGGACAGATACATCGCCTTTTGCGGCGCACCGGCGCATTTGATCGGCATCGGAGGCTGGGTAAACAATGCGCGCCCATTGCGCAGTTCCTGTACCAACTGCCACGTGTAAGGTGCCAGATCATACCGGTAGTTGGACGTCACGCCATTGCGCCCCAGTGTCTCTTCAAGACCTTCGATCTTATCCCAAGCCAACTTGATCCCCGGGCAAACAACCAGACGATCATATTTCACCACACGGCAGCCATCCAGAATAACAGCGTTGTTCGCAGGTTCGAACGCAGCAACGGCGGCTTTGATCCATTTAACGCCCTTCGGGATCAAAGATGCCATGGTTTTGGCCGTGTCTTGCGCGTCGAAAATGCCGCCACCTACCATGGTCCAACCGGGCTGGTAGTAATGCACATCGGCAGGATCAATGATCGCTATAGAAACATCAGGCGCGCGCGACTTGAGGCTGGCGGCGACAGATATCCCGCCTGCCCCGCCACCGACGATCACCACGTCGTATTTGGCATCGCCTGTATCGGTGGGAGTTTTCCCCCCGTTGGCAATGCGCCGCGCGACACCGTTCATGTCATATCCAGCCGCCTTGGTCGCACCCAAAATCTCGGCCATTGGCAGGGATTTCGCTTTGGCAAGTGACCACATTGTGGCGGACCTTGTGCCGCTGCGACAATAAGCAAAAACCGGTCCGGGCATTTCATCAAGAGCCGCGCCAAACAGTTCTGCGTCCTCGTCACGCACCATGCCTGCCGTGATCGGGATATAGCGCGCTTCCATGCCGACCTTTTCTGCGGCACTGCGGATTTCTTCAAAGCTCGGTTGATCAGCCCCTTCGCCGTCCGGCCGGTTGCAGATAATTGCGCGGAAACCCTTTGCTTTAAGGGTTTCCACGTCGGACGCTGATATCTGGGGGCTGACTGTCAGCTCCGAGGAAATGCGTTTAAGTTCCATGTCTTATTCCCCAATCTGCTTTAAAGCCCGTTAACCGGAACTTTGAGCATTGGATTGCCGTCTTTATCGCGCGGGATTTCACCAGCACGCATGTTAATTTGCAGCGATGGAATGATGAGCTTGGGCACAGCAAGTTGCGCATCCCGCTCTGTACGGAACTTGACGAACTCTTCTTTCGATTTTCCACCACCCACATGGATGTTGTGCGCTTTCTCTTCGCCAACAGTTGTTTCCCACTGGATGTCACGGCCGTTGGGGCCATAGTCATGGCACATAAACAGACGCATATCATCCGGCAGGGCCAAGACCTTCTGGATGCTGTCATAGAGAACGCCTGCGTCCCCTCCGGGGAAATCGGCGCGGGCAGACCCACCATCCGGCATAAACAGCGTATCACCTGTGAAGGCAGCATTGCCCATCACATGCACCATGCAAGCTGGTGTGTGCCCAGGTGTATAGATCGCAAAGGCTTCCATGTTACCGATCTTATAAGTATCGCCATCCTCGAACAGCGCATCGAACTGGCTGCCGTCACGCTGGAACTCTGTGCCTTCGTTGAAGATTTTCCCGAAGGTTTCCTGCACGACCATGATCTTGGCACCGACGCCAATTTTGCCACCCAGCTGTTCCTGTATGTAAGGCGCGGCAGAGAGGTGATCGGCATGGACATGTGTTTCGATGATCCATTCAAGCTTCAGACCGCGCGATTTGATCGTTTCGATCAGGTTGTCGGCATGGGCATAGGTGATCCTGCCGGCAGAATAGTCGATATCCATCACGCTATCGACGATCGCACAGGAATCCGATGTCGGGTCCTTTACAATGTAACTGATGGTGTTGGTGGCTTCGTCAAAATAACCGGTGACTTCGGGTTTCACGTCCATATTGATAGGATACTCAGTCATGATTTTTCTCCTTTTCCGTTCAAGGGGCTAGGCAGCAGATTGCGCTTTGCGCGCTGCTAAGGATTGCAGAAACTTGGCAAGGAAAATCCCGCCCAACAGCGCCAGCGTGAAGGCAAAGACTTCCCAGCGGCCGGTGCCAAGCGCCGGCAAAGCGCCACCCGGACAAAAGCCCGCGATGCCCCAGCCGATGCCAAAGATGGCAGAGCCACCCAAAAGCTTGAGGTCGATCTTGTTGTTGGTGGGCAGCTGGAAGCTATCCTCGATGATAGGCGTGCCGCGTCCAAACACCAGCTTATAGCCGATGAATGTGGTGATAACTGCGCCACCCATTACAAACACCAAAGAGGGATCCCAGCTTCCTGCAATATCAAAGAAGTTGAGCACCTTTGCAGGGTTTGCCATGCCGGAAATCGCGATGCCGACACCAAAGACGAGGCCAATAAGATATGCTGTTATGATACGCATTTATGCTGCTCCCAGAACGTGGCGCACGATGTAGACCGTCGCGAAAGTAAAGATCATGAATGTTATGGTGGCCATGAACGAACGTGGCGAAAGCCGCGCCATGCCGCAGACACCGTGGCCTGATGTACAGCCGGACCCAAGTGTGACGCCCACGCCAACGATCAAACCGCCAACCAGAAGCATTCCTGTAGAGACAGGCACCTGCACCGCAGGCATCTGCCCCGTCAGGAAAAAGATCAACGCCGGTCCACTAACCATGCCTGCCAGAACGGCTGCGCGCCAAGAGAAATCCTGAGCCGATGAAGGGGAGACGACACCGGCAAGAATGCCAGTGGCACCCATGATGCGACCCAAAAATAACATGAGCAAAGTGGCCGCGACGCCAATCAGCACGCCGCCGCCCAATGACATCCAAGGGGTAAATACAGTTTCCATCATCTTACATCCCGCAAGTTTTAATGCCGAAGATCGAATAAAGCGGGCATATACGAATTGCCGCAGTGACGATCATCACAAGGCCGATCACAACAGCCGCGTATTTCACAAAGCCACCCTCAAACAGCGGCAGGCCGCTTGCAAACGCAAGTATCAGCAGCACCACGCCCAAAGCGGCACGAAGGTATCGATCGAGCGTTCCAACATTGACAGTCATAATGGTTCCTCCAGAATCATATCCACATTTATGAATAGACCCTCGCCGCGCGGAGTTTTGTGATATTGTCACTTAGGGGTGAAATTTTTTCATTTTTCTTGAAATCAGACCCGCGGAGATGGCACGCATTGGCCTCAAAAACCGCAAACGCGCCTGCGGTATTGTCGGTCATCTGACGCTTCACCGTTTCCATACCGGATCTTAATAGGGCTGAAACTTGCGCCTTATTAAGTTGGTCGCAGCGGTCCAACGCCAGGCATCTTCCCTGCATTTCAAGCTTCACTACGGAACCACAGACAGCGTTAGATCGCGGTGAAAGACCCGAAAATGGGCTTCAACTCTACAGTTGTGCAAAGTTCAGATCGGAGATCGCCCTAGTGTCCTAGACGCCTGCATTCTTGATTTCTTCTGTTCTGCTTCAAAGGAAACGGGCGACAGCATGCCTTTGTTTGTGTGCTTGCGTGTCGGTTTTTTGAATATCCGAGGTATTCGAAGGCGTCCCGCCTTGCTGCGTCACGGGTGATATAGGTTCGCCGCTTGATCCGCTCACGTTTCAGCAGATGAACGATCTCTCTACAAGCTATCATGCATGTCAGCAGCTACCACCGCCCCCGCTTTTTAAGCCGCAGCATGTCATATAGGCCCGATGGGTTGTTCAAGCCCGGCAACGAGTAAGCGGAGTTTGATGTGAAGTTCACAACATCAAATCTGAACGATGCGCTATAAGGTGATCAATCAAACGTCGTGTCAGCGCTTTTTGCGGTCCGATGTCCGGCCAAACAGCGTAAATACCCAATGTAGGAAGGTTCCAGTCTGGCAGAACGCGCACCAAACGACCTTGGGTTACCTCCTGTTCGATCACGCTGCGCGGCAAGTGCCAGATACCAAGTCCGGCCAGCACCGCAGCCCTGGCGGCATTTACGGTGTTCACCTCAATGCGTATGTTGGCCGGGGTGATGTTCACTGATTGGTCTTTGCGTTCCATCGTCATCATCGATGGAATCTGCGTGACTGAGATAAAGTCATGTGCCTCCAGATCTTGCGGCACTGCAATGGGCTCGCGCGTGGACAGATAGTCCGGCGAAGCGACAAGCAAGCGCTCAAAATTTGCAATACGGCGGCTTTTAAGGCTGCTGCTGCGTAAAGTGCCCAACCGGATCGCCAGATCAAACCCATCCTTTACCAGATCAGTCGGCATGTCACTGCAATGAAGCGATATGGCGACCATCGGGTGCATCTGTGCAAATCCCCAAAGCGCCTGATGCAGTTTGCTGTGCTCACCGAAAGCGGGCATCGCAACATGCAGCGCGCCGACGGGTTCCTCGTTACCGGCATGAATCGCGTCCAAAGCCTCTTCTCCTGCGGCGACCATGCGGCGGGCTGGATCAAGGGCGATTTGGCCTTCGGGCGTCAAAGACATGGACCGCGTTGAGCGAAAGAACAGCGTGACGCCCTGACGTTCTTCCAATCGCGACAGGTGGTGGCTTATGACCGAGGTAGAAAGTTTCAACCGACGTCCCGCCGCACTCAGGCTTCCCGTATCGGCAATTGCGACAAAGACGGCGAGGCTGCGGTAATCTTCGATCATCTTTCCAATTCCTGTAATAATGATTTCTTAACTTGTGGGATAATCACAAAGGCGCGTTCTGTCTATTTCTGTGTTCAACACGCAGGAGACAGCAATGTTTAGAAGCAACGCAAAATTCACAACCGAACGGGCCAGCGGTTACTTGCAGCAACTCTGCAAGCATTTCGCGCACAAGTTTGACGTGCAGTATGATCCTGAGGCTGGTCTGATCAAGTTCCCGTTTGGCCAGTGTGATTTGACTGCCGACCACGGTGTTCTTGACCTCACAGTCAGCGCCGAAACTCAAAGCGACCTTACTAAAACATGCCGTGTGATCGGCAGCCATCTTGAACGGTTCGCCTTCCGCGAAAATCCAAAGATCGACTGGCAGCCCGTCATTTCTGCCTAACCCTTTACTCACACGCCCCTTATCAAAACTGGAAAACATCATGAATCTTAAATCGCTCTTCGCCTCCGCCGCCCTCGCAACTCTCGCCACAGGTGCATTCGCCGACGACAAAGCCACAGTGACAACGTTCTACGATCTGCTCAGCAACCCGGGTTCCGCAGAACACGTCGCCGCATTCGAAGCTGCAACTTCTGAGGAGTGGACCAGCGTGGGCGATTATTCAGGCAACAACAAAACCCGCGAGGCGTTTCTCGGTCAGGTGGGCGGCTTTGCACAGCTGATGCCAGACCTGAACTGGGCCATTCAGGACATTCACCAAGACGGCGACACCTTCGTTGTGCGCAGCCGTGCAACCGGCACGCCAGTGGCACCCTTCTTTGGCGTTGATGGCCAAGGCCGCAGCTTTGACATCATGACCATCGACATCCACGAGTTGGAAGACGGCGTCATTGCCCGCACCTACCACGTCGAAGACTGGGCAGGCGCGCTGCAACAGCTTTCGGGCAAATAAATCAATATGTAACGGCCCAGAGAAATCTGGGCCTACCCCCCGTAGGAGGACATCATGCACCGTAGAACTTTACTCAAAACATCCCTCGGCGCGTCGCTTGCGCTGATCCTTGGCACACAAGTTGGAGCACAAGACATGGACGAGAAAACACAAGCCAGCTTTGACACTGTCATGGCCTTTATGGGCGCAATGGGCAGTGGCGACATGGACAAGATGGGCACCCTGATGGCTGATGACATGGTCTGGCACAGCGAAGGCGACACGACACTGCCTTGGGTTGGCGAGACGGTCGGCAAAGAAGCTATATTCGAATTCCTTGGCGTCTTTTCAGCCAACTTCCAGACCACCAAATGGGAAAACACCGACGCCTTCGCCTCGGGCGATACAGTTGCCGTGTTTGGTCGAATGAATGGCATCACAACCCACAGCGGTAAGGAAATCGGCGAATTTACATTCGCACTGCGTGCCAAGGTGCGCGATGGCCAAGTAGTGCTGTGGAACTGGTTCGAAGACAGCTTTGCGGTCAGCCAAGCCTACCACGGTTAAGACAAAAACAGCGGGCGCCCACTGCGCCCGTTCTGTGCAGTAAAGGAGCATGCCAATGACGATCGCAGTAACTGCCGTATCCGGCCAACTTGGCGGAGCAATCGCCCGCAATCTGATCAAATCTACAGCTAGTGAGACCATCATTGGCCTTGCCCGCACCCCGGCGAACGCAGAGGGTCTTGGCATCGAAATCCGTGCCAGTGATTATGGACAACCAGAGCAATTGCGCGCATCACTAAAGGGCGTCGATACCTTGCTGCTGGTGTCCGGCATGGACGCCCCTGATGCCCGTATTCAGCAGCACCGAAATGTCATTGAGGCCGCGAAGGCCGCAGGTGTGAGGAAGATCGTTTATACCAGCATTCAAGGGGCAGAAGAGGGCACAGCCTTTTCCCCCGTCGTGCAAAGCAACCGCCAGACCGAGGCCGATGTGCGCGACAGCGGGCTTGCCTATGCCATCGGACGGAACGGTATCTATGTCGAGCCGGACATGGAATATATCGACAGCTACAAAGCCAGAGCCGAGATCGCCAACAGCGCCGGTGCGGGCAAATGCGGCTACACAACCCGTTCTGAGTTGGCCCATGCCTACGCTGGCCTTTTGACCAATGATAGCTTCAACGGCCAGACGTTTAACCTATGGGGTACTCCCATCAGTCAAGCCGAGCTTACCGATTACTTGAACGATGCATTCGGCACGTCGCTGACCTATCGCGAAATGACGCCAGAAGAGTACGTCGCGGATCGCACAGCCGAGTTGGGGGATTTCCTGGGCCCAATCATCGGCGGCATATATGAGGGTATTCGTCGTGGTATTTACGATGTGCCCAGCGATTTTGAAGCGGTTGCTGGCAGAGCTCACCAAAGCTGGGCCGACTATTTCGGATCACTCACGGGCTGAAAAAGCACATTCTGGGTGATCCCGATATCGCGATACTTTTCTTAGGCGCTGCAAACTGACTGCACTGTTTTGCAAAATGGTAACGAAAGCAACTTCAATGTCCCCAATAAAGTCGTTCTTCAACTCACCCTATACCTTTTGGGGTATTTTGAGTTTGCCCGCCATTCCAATGGTGATCGGCCTGACCTCCGGCGATCCAAAAGTGGTCCATCAATTGCTGCACCCAACCGGTGAATTTGCGGCACGGTTCATGATCATCGCGATGATGATCACGCCGTTGGTGATGCTGTTCACAGGTTGGCGTGGACCGCGCTGGTTGATGAAACGGCGGCGGTATCTTGGCGTTGCGGCATTTGCCTATGCCTTGGCACATACAGCCTTGTACCTTCTGGACGAAGGCGCGATCGCCTTCACGGTCGGCGAAATCTCCAAGCTCTACATCTGGACGGGCTGGCTTGCCTTCCTGATCTTCGTGCCCTTGGCCGTCACATCGACCGACGGCTGGGTTCGCAAACTGGGACCTCAATGGAAAACGCTTCAGCGCTTCGTGTACGGTGCGGCGGTGCTAACGCTTCTGCATTGGGCAGCGCTGCATGATTGGGGCGGGGTTGGTGCTGCAATGGTGCATTTTGTGCCACTGATTGTGCTGGAGGCCTATCGGCTGGGTCACAATTTGCGCCGCCAGCGGGCCCGGCTGGTTTGACCGGAAAGAACAAGAGGGATGAACGGCTCGCTCAATGCGATTTGCCAAGCACGAGATTACAAGCGTTGTGTTGGGTTTTATACTACATTTGGCTCAGGTTCGATTCTGAAGCAGCCATTCACGGAGCAAGCAGCATCGGGCGGAGTGGGCTCGAAGGAGACCTAGGCTGCAAGCGCATTGCTCAAGATGGGTTGGATGACGGCTGCGTGGGACAAAACCGCTGCTCGCTATCGAACAGCAATGGATGTTTTATTTTATAACCGGTTTGCGGTGCCTTTTCATCCGCTTGCCGCAACACCGAAACTAAACATCCGACGCATGTCTGCAGCAAGTGAATAAAGTGAGATCTGCCTTGATGCTACAATAGGATTCGAGCGTGACACCGACCTAAGCCCACGCTCGCCCTTAGTCCATGGACTTTCGGCTACATTGAATTGAACGATCCAATGAAGCTTCCAATCGACGCCCCGAGACCATTGCCATGAGCTTTTCCTCAGGTATTCGCCTCAATTCTAACTTGTGCATTTATTTGCGCGCCTCTGCAGGCATGCGCAAGGACTTCACGGGGGCTTCGTTTGGCGGGAGTGAAGTCTGGATGAACCCGCTGCCGATGACTGCATCTGCCATCACGATTTTTGATCCACCGCTGCTCAGCTGGATAGTACGGCTCCGGCGCGAATTGCCTCAAACGTTTGTGTAAACTGGTGCATTCACAAAGTCCGCTGTGAAGCCAATACTCAACCAAGCGTTCTTGGTTCCAGTAATTAGAGTGCAGGCATCTCCGATGATAAACACGTTCTCTGCCACGACTACTGCATCACGATGCTCCAGTCGCCGGACGATGTTATCCTTTTGCCTGGCTGAAGATTAGTGGGTACCGCGATTGAAGAAGTCGCCATCAGAAACATGGACAACATAGCTCCAACCACGAAAAACACCCTCAATAAACCGGGCCTCCTGCGTCTTTGACTTGAAAGATTCAATTAGTCTCGACGGTGCACACAGCGCAATTTCAGAGAACAATAGGTGCGCTAATTGTCGTCAGCGTAGCCGTCACCAAAAGAACAAGTAAGATAAACGTCGCCTCCCACCTGATGGACCTTCGCAGCTTGCAGCGGGCTGCGGGATCACCACGTTGCAAAGCGGGGGTGAGCTGCATTTTGTTCCATGCAGCAAGAGTAATGATAGCTAAAAAACCGCCAAGCTTCAGCAGGAAAAACTGGCCGTAAGGTGTAGAGACCGCAGCAAGCATGTTGCCGGTCAAGAGCGAAAGAGTGATGCCGCCTGCGACGGTAAGACTGCCGACAACATAGATCGCTTTGCGGCCGAATTCATGGGCGAGCCTGCCCGCGTCATCCTTAGCGTCCATTCCGGTCACACGGTATAAGGGCATAAACGCACCGATCCAGAAGGCCAGCCCAAGCAGGTGCAAGGTGATCAGCACACCCAGCAGGAGCCGCGGTTCTTCCAAAGCATGCCCCCGCAGAGCAAATGACACAGCAACAAGGAGAGCTCCAAGACCCGCTGCGATCCGGCCCCGGCGGGCGGGAACAAGCACGGTAAGGATCAATGCAAGACCGATCATCCGGACAGCAACACTTATTCCCAAGGGGCTCTGCGCAACCATGCCGAGGATCATTGGATCTGTTGCTCCTTGCCATGTGCCACCCGTCAAAAAACTTGCTCGCAGTGGTATCCGAATGAGCGACAGGACAGCCGCGGCAAGAGCCAGCCATACGGTGAACCGTTTAAGCGCAGCAACCTCGGACGCCGGAAGAGCATGTAGGAAGATGCTGCATAAGACGGTACCCGCTGCTGTCAGGGAGGTCGCATAGACCAGCGCCTTAATGCAGATGGAAATCCATGTCAGGACATCGACAGAGGCTATCGCGCTCAGCATGACTGGTTACTCGGACACTTCAAAGCTGAACTCCCCTTGCATCGGGTGGCCGTCATCCGCCAACCCGCGCCACGCAACAGAATAGAGGCCTGTTGGCAAAACAGGAACGGCTGCGCTGAACTCTGAGACGGGTTGCATATTGTCCGTGCGGATCACCTCATGGGTCACGCTGTCCTGATCGGTAAGGGTAATCAGCGTGATGCGGATCGGCATGCTGAATTTCATTTCAATCGCTTCGGGCGAAGCCTCAAGGACGGCACCATTCACAGGCTGCGTCATCTCCTTTTTCGAATGTGCCGCTGCTTGTCCAATGCCAAATGTAATCGCGAAAAGTGCTGCACAGATTGTTGTGCGGTTCATACCTGATACTCCTTAATTGATTCCATTGGCGCGCTGGATCGCGCGGACGTATGTCGTGATGTTTGTTATATCAGAGGGTGTGATCCCCTCAACGGCTGGCATGTTCCCGAAGGCCCAGTGGTGCGCCCTGACACCATTCATCGCAGCCAGCTGGAACGACATGTCGCCGTGGTGGCCTGGCTCATAAATTTTGTGGATCAAGGGCGGCCCAAGGCCGTCCCGACCAGCGCCACTATTACCGTGACAAGCTGCGCATTTTGCGTTGAAGGCAGCCTCGCCCATCTGTTCTTGTGTGGTGAAACTTGCGGGCAGGATAACGTCGACCATCGCTGCACCTTCCGCTTTGTTCGCTTGCTCTGCGAATTCCTGAGGCTTCAGGAACATCCACCAACCCCCAACAATCAACAGACTGATCGCCACGATAAAACTCATTTTGCGCATCGTCATTTCTCCCTTTGTGCTGCCTCAGTGGCATCTGGGCCAGAGGCTCTGCCTCCAGCCCGGTTCCGGGTTCATTCAGCCATGATCGCGGCGATGGCATACATGCCGTCTTCGCCCTTGATCAGCATAAGAGTGACAGCATCCCCTTCCGCTACTTCACCCATCATCCTAGCATCCGGCAGCAGGGTCAGGTCCATCGTCATCGCGGGCCAACCGATGTCAGGGATAGGCTCATGGCTGACGTTGGCCGTGCCATCGCCAAAGCTGTTTACGACAGCTTTGGTATGCACAGCGCCTTCTATCTTCTCGTCGCTCATCGTCATGTTGGAATGGTCCATCGTGGAATGGTCCGTGCCGGAGTGGGTCATCTGTGCCATGGCAAGCGGTGCGTCGAGAGCCAGAACACAGAGTACAAGGGAGAGAGTTTTCATGATTAGTCCTTTAAGTTTGGGTTGATTATTCGGCGGGCATAGGTGCTGCGTCCCGCTCATCGGGGTGCAGCATGGCGCGGTTAACCCGTTTGAGGGAAAGCCGCTTCCAGATCACAAAGATCGATGGAATGACAAAAAGTGTAAGCAGGGTTGCAGTGGCCATGCCCCCCACCATCGGGGCGGCGATCCGTTGCATGATCTCCGAGCCGGTTCCAGTGCCGTACATAATGGGGATGAGGCCCGCGAAGATGGTAGCCACGGTCATTACCTTGGGCCGCACGCGTAACAGTGCGCCATCAAAAACAACCTCCTCTACATCCAACGGGGTCATCTCACGCCTTTCAGCAGCGACCTGTTTGCGGCGCTTGTCCCATGCAAGGTTGAGGTAAAGCAGCATGACAATCGCTGTCTCAACAGCCACACCCGCAAGGGCGATGAACCCCACCAGCACAGCCACGGAGATATCAAAGCTGAGATACCACAGGAACCAGACCCCCCCCGCCAGAGCAACAGGCAGCGCGGCAAGGATGATACCCACCTCGATCACACGGTTGAACGCCATGAACAGCATCAGCGTAATGATCAGCAGCGTCGCAGGTGCCACCAGTTTGAGCCGTTCCTGCATTCGCTCGATGTACTCATACTGGCCCGACCATGTGATCGAATAGCCTGAAGGCAGAACAACCTGCTCCGCCACAGCCGCACGCGCCTCCTCTACATAGCCGCCCAGATCACGGCCCGTGATGTCGATGAACACAAACCCCGTGCGGCGCGCATTCTCGGACCGGATCATGCCTGGGCCATCGACCACATTGATCTCGGCCAGTGTGCCCAGCGGGATATGCGCGCCCGACGGTGTGACCACAGGCAGGTTGCGCAGCCGCTCGGGGCTGTCGCGCCAATCCTGCGGATAGCGCAGATTGATCGGGAAACGTTCCAGCCCTTCGACGGATTCCGACACCTGCATGCCCCCGATGGCTGTCTGGACCACATCCTGAATGTCGCGCACGCTCATCATATATCGCGCAGCGGTCTCGCGGTCCGGGTTAATCTCGATGAACCGCCCGCCTATGGGCCGCTCAGCGTAGGCCGAGGTTGTGCCCTCGATCCCGCCTGCGATCCGCTCCACTTCGATGCCGATCTGTTCGATTACGCGCAGATCAGCGCCCGAAATCTTAACCCCCACAGGCGTTTTGATGCCCGTAGCCAGCATATCGATGCGGTTCTTGATCGGCTGAATCCAGACGTTCGTCACACCGGGAATTTGCACCACACGGTCCAGTTCTGCCCGGATGCCATCCATGGTCATCCCTTCGCGCCAGTCTACCTCGGGCTTGAGCTGGATCGTCGTCTCGATCATTGTGAGCGGTGCGGGGTCTGTCGCTGTATCAGCACGCCCCAGCTTGCCATGCACCGTCAGCACTTCGGGCACCGTAGCGATCAGGCGGTCGGTCTGTTGCAACACCTCACGCGCTTTGCCGATGGACACGCCAGGATAGAGTGATGGCATATAAAGGAAATCACCCTCGTTCAGCTCTGGCATAAATTCAGTTCCGATACGTTGCAGCGGCCACCACATGGAAGCGACCAGAATGCCAGCGAGCATCGTCGTGGCCCAAGGCCATGCGACAGCCGCGTCAAGGAATGGACGATAGATAAAGATCACCAAGCGGTTGAGGGGGTTGCGATGCTCCGGCACGATGCGTCCGCGCACGAAATATCCCATGAGCACGGGGACCAACGTGATCGACAGGATCGCGGCGGCGGCCATAGCGTATGTCTTTGTAAAAGCAAGCGGTTTGAACAACCGTCCCTCCTGACTTTCCAACACAAACACAGGCAGGAAGCTCACCGCGATAATCGCGAGGGAAAAGAACAGCGCAGGGCCCACCTCCTCACAGCATTCCGTGACAATCCGCCAGCGGTTCTTGTTTGTAAGGGCTTCCTTCTCTAGCCTTCGATGCATCGCCTCGATCATCACAATCGCTGCATCCACCATCGCCCCAATGGCAATGGCGATCCCACCGAGCGACATGATGTTGGCGTTCACGCCTTGCAGCTTCATGATGATAAACGCCGTGAAGATGCCCAGCGGTAGCGACAGCAGGATCACCAACGAGGAGCGGACGTGCAGCAAAAACGCGGCACAGACCAGAATGACGACGATGAATTCCTCGGTCAGTTTCTTTTGCAGGTTGTCGATGGCCCGCTCGATTACACCCGCGCGGTTATAGGTCGTCACGATCTCGACCCCCTCGGGAAGGCTTTGGCGCAGCTCGTCGATCCGCGTCTCTACCGCCTTGATCGTGGAAAGTGCGTTGCCGCCCCAGCGCAGGATCACAACGCCTCCGACGGCATCACCCTCACCATCAAGCTCACCCACGCCACGCCGCATTTCCGGCCCCAACCGGATGTCAGCCACATCGCCGAGCGTAATCGCGGCTCCACGCGCATTAACCATCAGCGGCGCTTTCGCCAAATCGGCGATCTCGTCCACATAACCAGTCGAGCGGACCATAAACTCGGCCTCGCCCATCTCGATCACACTGCCGCCCGTCTCACGGTTAGCCCCCTGAATAGCGGCCTGAATCTGCGCCAGCGTAATGTCATAGGCGCGTAACTTGTTGGGATCGACCACGACCTGATACTGCTTGACCATGCCCCCGATGGTGGCGACCTCGGACACGCCATCAACGGTCTGTAATTCGTATTTAAGAAACCAATCCTGAATGGTGCGCAGCTGTGCCAGATCATGACCACCCGTGCGGTCGATCAGGGCATATTGGTAAATCCAGCCCACGCCGGTGGCATCCGGCCCCAGCTGGGGTGAGACACCTTCCGGCAAGTTTGCCGTGATTTGACCGAGGTATTCCAGCACCCGCGTGCGCGCCCAATAAAGATCGGTGCCATCCTCAAAAACCACATAGACATAGCTATCCCCGAAGAAGGAAAATCCGCGCACATCACTGGCCCCCGGGACAGCAAGCATCGCGGTGGCGATGGGATAGGTTATCTGATCCTCAACGACCTGAGGCGCTTGGCCCGCATAGGGCGTCCGCACGATTACCTGCACATCCGACAGATCGGGGATCGCGTCCACAGGCGTGGTGCGGATCGCCCAGATGCCTGTCACGGCCATCATCATCGCCAACGCAAGGATGATGATCCGGTTGGCAATCGAGCCTCGAATGATGGCGGCTATCATTGCCCGACCTCCGCCGCTGTTGCGACCCCTTTGAGTGTCATGGAGAAGTCAGGGTTGCGGTGTAGATGAAGCACAACCTCCTCACCCACAGGCAAAGTTTTAGGGTCGACTATGGGATCAAGTGCGAAGTCCATCGTCATGCCGGGCATACCGATTTCCATCATCGGGCCGTGGGTTATATTCGCCATACCTGTTTCAGGATCAACGGCGTTGATTGTCCCTAACACCTCCATTGGAGGTACTACCGGCTCGGCCGCAGCAAGCAGCATCGTCATCCCGTCGGGGCGCGCAAAGGTCAGCGTCATCTCTTCGCCCATGACCAGCCTTTCGGGGTTCAGAGCCTCATCCAGCGCAAAGCCCATGGTCATACCGGGCATACCGATCTCCATCATCGGACCATGAGTGACGGTGGCCATGCCTGTCGCAGGGTCTATCGCATCAATCGTGCCAGACACGATGATCGGCGGGATCATGGCGTCGGGTTTTGGTGTCACAGGTTCGGCCGTAGGCGTCTCTGCCTTCATCGGCATCGCATCACCGCGCAGAGCAACGATGGTGAACAGACCATCATCCCCCTTGGTCAGGTCGAACTCGACGGGCCGGTTCAATGCTACATCGCCCACGTCGATACCCGCGACATCCATGTCCATCTGCATGGCAGGCCAACCGAGTTCAGGGATCGGGTCATGCTCCATCGTGAGCTTACCGTCTGTGGTGACTGCCAGAACCTTTCCCTTGCCGGTTGCCGCGATTCCGTCGTCAGAGCCCAACTCGATCAGGCTCAGAAGCCCGTCCGCACCTCGAGCTGCGCGGAATGCGACCTGCTGGCCAACCTGCAACTTTTCCAGTGCGATATCGCTGCGCAGCGCAAAGCGTGAGGTCATCGCAGGCCAATCCAACGCCTCAAGCGCGGCATGCCGGATCGTCGCAATACGCGTTTCGGGATCGAGAGCCACCAGCTCACCCGTTCCGCGTGCTGGTGCCTCATCAGTCGGCGCCATACGCATTAAACCAGCGCTCAACGCACTCTCGCTGTCGATCAGGAATTGTGCAGAGGACACAACCTCCTCACCCGCAGCCAGACCCTGCACAACTTCGGTACGCCCGCCACCGCCAAAGGTATCGCGCAGGCCGGTGGTGATCAGGCGCGGCTTGAAAGTGCCTTCACCTGTCTTGAGGATAACCCGCTCTGCAGTGCCGGTACGAATGATCGCCTCGGTCGGCACAGTCAGCGCCATACGTGTCTCTTTCGGGATCAGGCTCACATTGCCGAACATATTTGGGCGCAAAAGCCCCTCACTGTTATCGAACCGCAATCGCACAGGCAGCGTGCGGGTCTGCGCATCCAACGCAGGATAAACGTAGTCGATGACGCCCTCAAAGGTGCGCCCATGCAGATGCTCAAAGGTTGCGACAGCGTGCATGTCATCGGTCATCCGCGCAATATCACGCTCGAACACATCAACAATAAGCCAGACAGCGCTGAGGTCAGTCAGCGAGACGGCCCGCACCCCGGGTTGGAGAAACATGCCATCAGCGGCCTCAAGGCCAGTGACAACGCCGTCCTGCGGAGCAATCACCTCGATATTACGGGCGACCTCACCAGTTTCCTCGATGCGGGTGATCTGAGCGTCAGACATACCGTGGCTGCGCAGCTTGCCCCGTGCGGCGTCTATAATCCGTTGATCGCCCGCATCAATGGCCCGCAGCAAATCAAATGAAGAGGAGCCAATCACTTGGGAAAACATCTCGAAAAGGACATCGCCTTTGCGCACCGGATCGCCGACAGCGCGTACATTGAGCGCTTCGATCCAGCCATCCACGCGGGTATGGATATGGCTTGTCAGATGCTCGTCATAGCCAACGAACCCAACTGTCTCGATCCTTCCCGATATTTGGGAGGTTTGCGCAATGGCAGTGCGCACGCCAATGGCATTGATCTCCGCCGCAGAGAGCATGACTTCGGACGGATCACCAGTGGGCTCCTGGCCCGCCATCACAGGGATCAGGTCCATTCCCATAGGTGATTTCCCCGGACCCGGTTGGCGGAAATTCGCATCCATCGGGGCCACCCAATAGAGGATTTCAGGCCCGTCATTTCCTGCCATATCGGAAGGGTTGAGATACAACCGTTCCAGAAAAACACCGCCACCAATGCCCACGCAGAGTGCAAGCACACTCAGGGCTGAATATCGTCCACTCATGGTCACCTCGACCTCGACTGCGCCAAAGGCACAGCCGTTTCCAATCAATAACAATCACGCAGCCCCAATGTGGGGCGCGCACCGGCAATCGATCAGATGTGTTGTGGAGGGCGGTCTTTTGAAATGCGCAAGTGCGATGGCAGGATGATCGCTTGTTCTATGCCTTTGTCACTGGGCAGCAAAACATCCGATGCAATCAGCTTGAAAGGTGCTGCGCTCTCGTGAAAGCAGCACATAAAGGCCATGCAATGTGCGGCATCTTGATGGTGCGCATCCATGGAATCCATATCGTGGTCCATCGCAACAGCGCTGGAATGCACCATATCGCTGTGATCCATCATCATGTGGTGGTCGGTCGTGGGAGCCGCGACAGGTGCTGCAACCGCAGGAGCAACAAACTGAAACATCATAACGCAAATCAAAAGCATAAAACCCAGTGGCCGTAGGGCCGTTTTGATTTGCGAAGGATATATGGCGTTGCTCATCCGAAACTCTTGCAACCGATCATTGTCACTTTCAAGTCAGAAATTCGTGAAGTCTGGTTCAATGCGATGCTTTGCGATCTCACCAGCCGGACGCGCCCGCATACAGACCGGATGACACGCCCGTCATTTTCAAGCTACGCCAACGCGCGGTAAAGCGCTGGCCTCGTTCGCCTCCGCACTTGAAGATTTGCCGCGTCGAGGGCGCGCATAAAGCGATGGAACGCGCCGGAGCCTGAAGCCTCAGTCGCATAGGCAATGCGCTGCTGGTCCGCCTTCTGAGTAGGCTTCCCGCACGCGATTGCATCTGTGTTGTTGTAGCGCGAAAAGGCGAACAAGGAGCTAGACGATTGCTTCAAAATTCGTTCTGCAGCCCATCGCGCCTCTCCTTCAAGCGGAACATCACGTTCGCTACCCTTAGTTTTGAGGCGACGCCAAGGATGTGGACGGACACGAGCAACGAAAGACCCACCCTCCTCCCGGACGATGTCGTCTTTAGTCAAACCTGCGGCCTCAGCTAAGCGCATACCTGTATCCGAGACCATCGCGACCAACCATCGAAGATCGTCGTCAGCCTCACGGCATTTGCGCTGGATCACTGCGAGGGCTTCTTTAGGGACTGAGTTGCGACCAGAGACCCCAGCTGTCCGGTCGTAGTAAACACCAGCAAAGGGATTAATCAGAGATAGTCCTTGTTCACTGGCAGCAAAGTTCATCACAGCCCTCACCGTTCCAAAGACACGAGTCAAACTACTTCCAGCAAGACCGCGAGAGATCAGGGCATCACGGAAAGCGTTCGCATCAGCTTTGGTGTAGATGTCGAGATGCTTGTCGCCACAGGCATCTATCACATAGCTACATGCTCTCTCAGCTGCCCTACGAAAGGTTATTGGACGGCCCTTGCCCTTATGGTGGAGATAGAGTTCTACGGCCTCTGACAAAAGCACAAATGAAGACGAAACAACGGGTGGGGCGCTCCCAAGTACATCCAACGTCGAATCTCCCCACATTAACATGTGCTTCCCTGGCAGCCCGACATCTTTTGACCTCAGCACACACCAATAGTCATCCAGTTGATCAGCTGCTTTTCTGGCTCTGGCCTCAGCAACCCCTGCTGACCTTGTACGCAAAGAAAAAGCAATCCGAGGTGACGAGTAATGGCGAAGCAGCTCTTTTGGGATGCGACGACTGAAGTAGAAAACTCCGTCTTTAACGAAGGTGAACTTGGGTGAAGTGGTCTCCGACATGGTCTACGGCTCCTAGCTCGAAATAAAAGCTGGAGTGTTACCAAGGTGTTAGCTGATAAAATGGTGCCCAGGGGCGGAATCGAACCACCGACACGAGGATTTTCAATTTTCCTAGGTTTCCGCGCATACTTCGCCAAAGTGACCAAGTCCGTTGCAATTAGAAAACGGTTTCAACGGCTTGCCAACCGCAGACTGCCTCAAAGCCTAGCAAGTCTAGCCGTTCTAGCTCAGCAATTTTGGCTCCCATATGACACCCAGCACCAAGAAAACACATGAAGCCATTAGTACCACGGTGCTTGCGTCTGCCGCATTGTCACCATTCCGAATAGCTGCTCCTTTTCGTTCTTCTTCCTGTCCTTGATGTCATTGTTCAAAGACCCGCTATTCAAAATCCAGTGGGAGCGGACAACTTCTCCTAACGGAGCGGTGTTCAATGGGTTGTTTTTCATCCAAAGACGAGCGCGGCCATCGACGCATCCAGACATCAATTGATAGTTAGCGTATGAGGAGATCGCATCCTTTGATTTTATGTGTAATTCGTACCAGTGTCGGGCCCACACATTGTGGTTAAATTCGTCCTCGGCACGGTTTGCGACATCTCGTAACCAACCTCGGTTTGGCCGGTGTGCATCAAGCTCTCCCCACAAGCCGCAAAACAATTCTTCAGCATCTGTGTAGCCAAGTAACTTCCAACCGCGTGCCTGCCGATAGGCACTTCCTGCAACCACATCCTCTCGAATTAGATTGGCAAGCCACTCTCCACGATTGGCCTTGAAGGCGAACCAGACAAAATCTCGAATTTTTTCATCTGTAATCAAGGAGTCGGATACCGACGCCAGAAACGAAGTGTCAGCTGAAAAGTCCGGCGAAAAAAGCGGGAAGAAGTGGAGATCGGGGAACTTATGTATCCCAGTCTTCTCTGCCTTTAACAACCTTTCCCAAAGTCTCCTTCCATCAGGATGCCCAGTTTCGATGAGAACACGTGCCAAGTCGAGAAGTGGGAAGGTCTCATGAAGCGAGCCCCATGGAAGCTTGAGGTGGTCATCTAGCCAAGGAGTAAACCACTCAAAAAAATCCGCACTTCTCTTCGTCAGTAAGCTCCTGATGGCATCTTTATGATCCCAAGCGTTTCTAGGGAAGCTTCGAGTTTTTCTTCTGTCTTCTCCAACTACACGTTCGCGGAGAAAATCATGGAACTTGTCGAGACTAGTTTCCTTGTCGGCTGCATGTTGTAGCCGCCAGCCCCAGATCTCTGGATCAGCTCTATCCAAAAGACCCGGATCATCGAAAAGGTCGGCCGCGCAGCTCAATGCTAACGAGCCATAGGCCTTCTCATCTCGCGACTGATCCTCGTTTGCTATCCAGCCACTGGCATTGAAAGCACCAAGGGCGGCTTCCGATTTGCCAGTAGCCGCAACCCGTATAGCGCGATGGCGAATAACTTCATTGTTATGCAAGACCAATGTTTCTAGTGGTGGCCAGTTCTTTGCAGCCTCGGGAGCGTTGGTCTCAAGCAGAAAATACAGCACAACATTTTGGGCTTCCTCATCCACGGCATCAGGCAACAAAGACGCGATGCTTGCGGCCTCTTCGTCGGTTGCTGTTGAGAGGGCTTCAAGCATCCCCTCAAGGGTCGCCGCATCGAACTTCGTGCTCTCAAGTGTTTTGAATTGCTCTAGCGCTGTCTGCCCCCATAAGTCGAGAAGGCCAGCAGTACGCAGCCATCCTTTTGCGGTTACTTCGTCATTGTTACTTGCTCGGTCACGTAGCTCCTTGGCTAGTGCCGCTCTTTCCGCATCGTTCAGCACCAGAACAAATTCTTTTATGTGATTTGAAAGTCCCGTCAGCTGCTCGTCAGTTCGTTCGCTTGCGCTCGCAACCGACTGTGAAAGAACTGATACTAGACTTGGTGGATCATTTCGGCACAGTGGTGCTTTCACTTCTTCGAACGTCAAGTCGCTCTTTCCACGAGACATCGAAAAAGGCCACAAGTCAGCACCATTTGGAATCTTGAGTGGTCCCAATTCATCAGAGCTATTTGGGTCGAAAAATGATCTCAGGGCGCTGTGGTTTGCAGCAATTGGCACTTTACCCTGATCACCGGCTGTGCTTGCCTCTATCGAAGCAGCACGATCTAGGCTGCTTTTATCTCCTAGGGCTTCTAACAACCATTGCGCCGCGCGACTTGTTTCTCTTTTTGAGCGGATCTCAAGCCTATCAACAATACTGAAGACCATTTCTCGGGCGGCAACTTCATCTTCGCCGTTGAGACGAAGTACCCAAGCTAGCTCGTCGAAGTGCCTATGCCTACCCAGTATGGATCGGCTTATCGCCCATGCTTCATATGCTTTCCGTAAAGGCATCCGAGGAAGGAAAGACAGAATTCCGAAGACACGGTGACTAAGCCAACTCACATTGCCTTCTGCAAACAGTTGGATTTGCGGCCAGTCTGACTTATCTCTTTGCTGCGCCCAGCTGTTCAGGTTCTCAAGAACCTTGGCCCGATTTTCCTTGGAACGATCTGAATCTGGATCAACCTTTCCTAGGAATTGCCCTTCATCGGGGTCAGGCCAAACTAGGCCAAGCCAACGTGTGACTGCGTTACATATTGTTGGAGCAACTTTTTCATGTTCGTATGCGTTGGCAAAACCTTTTATGAAGACTTCGTCCTCTGAGAAACTGCCACTTTGATGCAGCCATTGCTCTTCAACTAGTGAACAAAACAATTCGGTATCTGTTCCGATCAACCGCCACCAAGCTTCAAAATCAACCACCCGAAAGTTCTGTTCTTGCAGCCAACGGAGCAGCAGTGCTTTACGGGCGTCCCGCCCAACACTCGGGTCAATTAAGGCCGCGGTGACAGCTGCCCGAATAACCGCAACACCTAAGCTTTGCCCACGGTAAGGATCAATGAAATCTGCCAGTTTGGCATTTGCAGTTTCAATCCCTTCAACGGCTCTCATCTGAGATGACAGAGCAACCCCCAGAACAAATGGAACCATATCTTGATTTACTCGATATCGATGTGGGGTTGTGGTCGATTGAAGCCAGCGTCCAGCTACCAAGTCTTGGATCGTGGCTTTCAAGTCCAACTGCTCGGCCCCACTCTCACAGCCAAGACGCTCGGTAAGTTCCCTTGTCGTCAACGTGGTTGCACCTAAATTCGCGCCCAGTTCAGACCCTAAACCAGCCAAGAAATCTCGAAACTCAATATCAGACCAATCAGCTCGGGCAGTTCCGAGCTTCAGCCGGTGTTTCCAGTCTTCATATGCAAGACGTTCAGCGGTCACGTCCCCGCTGCCCTCAAGCTCAATTCGATGTTTAATGGCGAGGTGAAAGAGACGCGGAACCTTCATCATTTCGATGAGGTCAGAACCAAAGTTTGCTCGTTCCAAGCCGTGTTGATTGAGTAAAGCATCCAACTCCAAATCGCTGAAGTTGACGACACTCTGCGACGTCGGCGCTGGCTCTAAGTGTAGCAGTTCACCCATTGACGACCACCAGTCGGGCCAACACGTCATCAAGACGCGAAATCGACCATCTAACTCGTCAGCTAATAGAGGTTGGAGAAATCCAACCCAGTCCCGCTTATTAAAGTTCTGATTAAGTCCGTCCAAAATTAACAAGATAGGTAGCGCCTTGTCTGACTTCGCCCATAAAACGAGCCGTCGGAGCCAAAATTCAGTGGTTCTAAGGCCAGTGTATCGAGCCAAGCAATTTGCAATGTGTTGGATCGGATCGTTGCTACCCACATCTTTTGCGGACAGGTAAATTGCTAGTGGTTCAACTTGTTCGCCTGCAAGCTTGTTCCACCACGATAGTGCTGCCCAGCTTTTACCAGTGCCTTCGTCACCAAGTAGAACATGAGTAGGGCTAGTGCTGGACCACCAATTGTCCAATCCCTCGGCTACCCCAGAACGCTCTACAAGCTTTGTGCCGGCGCTCTTCAAGTCATGATGGCCCTTTAGCCGAGCCAATGCCGTCCGGCTCTTTGACTGAGACTCCATGAGCCATTGCTTGACGGCTCTCGAAGCCGCGACGTAGCCAGTATCAGCCGCTTCGAGATCGGCCCGGAGATTGGACACATGCACGTCAAAATTAGGCGTTTTCCTCAGCGTGTTTAGTGCTTGCGTCAACTCAGCATCTTCGCCCAGATGTGTTTTGAGAGCATTCGGAGAAGAAACCAAAGCAAAAGCAAAAACAGGTGGTATAGCTCCAATATCTGTCCAGTCTAACACCAAGACCTTGATTCCTTCTTGGCTAGCCAATTCACTAAGGTCTTCACGGTCGGTCACTGAAATTGGTCGAGATGCTGCCAAAATCCACAAGTCGATTGGTTGATCGGCGCGAGCGGCTTCTGTTATCTTTGCCTTTAATTGGTCAACTGGCAGCTTGGTACCCTTCCGGTACCGTTTGGCCTCTAGTCCAATATTGAAGAAATTCGACGGCTCGGACCTTACATCGGAGCCGCCTTGGGGACCTGATTTGGCAAGGTTAAAGGGCATGTTTGTCAGCTCGACCAACATGTCGCGCATAAGTCCCTCAAAGCCACTGTCTCCAGCAGCGTCTAGTTTGACTAGCCGTTCCAACAATAGATCAGTTGCCTGTTTCCATTCTGGTTCGGCGGCGGTGCTCATTTTTGTTTTTTGCACAATAACTACTCGGCTTTCTGGGTACTTCACACGTTCTAAAAGGGTAAATCCGGACTGAGAGGGAGGAAAACTAAGTCAATTCGAGTTCACAAATGAATCCTCTCAGGTGTTCTCCCAATGATTGCAACATCAAGAAAGGTGGAGCTTATCGCAAGGCAATTACTTCGCAACTTGTAGCAGCTTGTAAAATTTCCTCCATCTTACCCCTAACCATACCCTGACACGCGGATTCTGGGTGTCTTACAGTGTTCGTATGACACAGATGCTGACAACAAAATCACTCGACGCATTGCCTCCTGCGACCACCAAACGGTACGAGGTGCGCGATCAAAAAACAAATGGCCTGCACGTGCGTGTGTCGACCACAGGTGCCAAAGTGTTCTACACGATGGTGCGCCCGAACGGATCGCGCAAGCGTATCAAAATCGGCCCATATCCTGTGGTCTCGCTCGCCGACGCAAGACGAAAAGCGATGGAAATCGCGCGTGACGTTGAGTTGGGTGAATTCGACAAGACGCCGGACATTCCCGTGGAAACCGCGCCAACTCTAGGTGAGGCGATTCCACAATTTATCGAGCTCTACGCCAAACCTCGCAACAAAGACTGGAAACGCACCCAGAGCGTTTTGCACAAGTTCGACGGCTTGAAGAACCGGCCTATTGACCAGATCAAACGGCAGGATGTGAGCAAGGTGTTGGACGACATCATCGCCAACGGCACGCCGACACGCGCTAACCGGGCGCTCTCGGCGATCAAAAAACTCATGAACTGGTATGTTATGCGTGGCGACATTGAAACGTCGCCCGTGGCTCTCCTCAGGCCACCTACGCCCGAGATTCCACGTGATCGCGTGCTCAATGACGACGAAATTCGTGCAATATGGCGGCATAGCGAAAAAGAGGGCTACCCGTTTGGGCCATTCCTCAAGTTGCTGATGATGACGGGGCAGCGACGGACGGAGGTGGCCGCCATGCGCTGGTCGGAACTCAATCTCGATGAAGGTATTTGGGAACTTCCTGCGAACCGTGTGAAAAACGGCCGTTTACACATCGTTCCCCTACCTCCACAGGCCGTGGACATATTGCGATCCCTTCACAGGTTTCTCGACAGTGATTTTGTGTTCACCACGACGGGGCGTTCTGCAATATCTGGCTTCGGGCGACTTAAAGAACGCATCGACGCGGCCATGCCTGATGGAACGCCGGACTGGCGTTTTCACGATTTCAGGCGCACCGCGTCCACAGGAATGGCGAAGATCGGCGTCGCACCTCATGTGATCGACGCCGTGACCAACCATAAATCAGGGGTCGTGTCCGGCGTCGGCGCAACCTACAATCGCTACACGTATTTCAACGAGAAGCGTGAGGCATTGGAGCAATGGGCAAACGAATTGATGAAGATTACACAGAAGCCTTCGACGACCAATGCAGAAGAGACGTCCTAGAGATATTAAACATCCCAGATGATGAAACCTTCTCCCATTTCTGGACTCGATTGCGCGATGAATGTCTGAAAGTTCGCCGTGGCGTGGAGACGTCACCAAATGGGTTTCGGCTTGCGCCGTTCGATATGTCGCTGACGCAGCGCTCAACGTGGCTTCAACGAAAGATTATTAAACCAATCGAGACGCTTGAAGCGGCGCTAGCCGTTGAGAACGCGCCCCAGTTTGCACATTGGGAGCGATATGGCGATGTCGAACCAGTTGCAAACGAAACGCTTCTCGCCAGCCTAGCTGAATTGAAGAGAAGGGCTAATCACTTGCAGGCCGAATTTGCAGATGAAATCTCTGGCGAAAAGGCAGGCAAAGTCACGCACACTCACGAGATTAGATATTACATTGTCCACGTTTGCTTGTCCGAACTGCGTGAATGCTACCCAAATCTCAAGCTATCAAGAGGGAACTGGGACAAAGAAATTAAAGTCGCGACAGGTGCGACACCCGATTTCGTACGTCGCATCTTTCTCGAAACCACAGGGCAACACGAGCAGCTTGACGGGCCAATGCAGGCGAACATGTAAGCCGCTTGAAAATCCCAATCCAAATCGAGTTGAGGGCTTCAGGACCTTCGCTCGCAATATGATCCAACCTGATCCATCTTCTGTCTTGTCGGAGCGCTCCTTCGCAAACGCAACAATGCAGAAGGAAAATGACAATGGATATATCGAACGGGCAAAAGGCCCTTGCTACACGCGCTGATCTTAAGCGCCTTGGCATCATCGTAAGCAATAGTACGCTTTTGCGCTGGGAGGCCCGTGGGCGTTTCCCTCGCCGGGTACGCCTCGCTGGCACCAGTGTCGCTTGGTTGCTGAATGAGATCGAACAGTGGCTCGCTGAGCGCGCCGTTGAACGTGACACTTGGCATTATGCGGATGCGAGCTGATCATGAGAAAACCTATTATGTTTGGCTTCTCCTATGAGGGCCTGAAAAAGCTCGGCATCCACCACAGCTACGAAGATTTAGTCGATCTAGAAAACCGTGGGCGCTTCCCAAAGCAGGTCGAACCCCGTGTTTGGATCGCCCAAGAGGTGTTGGAATGGTTGTTGGTCAATATTGATCGCCTGCCCCCCAAGCTCGACTAGCACAGAAAAATGAGATGGGGCGACTAGCGCCCCGTCTTCCCCGTAAATTTCGAAAGGACACAACATGCGAAATCGCGTGAACCATACCGCTCGCCCTCGCAAGGGACACCCCTACGCATTCAAGGACTATGAAGACGACTGCAATATCCACCAAAGCATGGTAGGCTTTCTGGAAAGCATCTGGAAAGGAGCGCCTTGTGATAGCTGCTTCTTTCTCGCGACCTCGGACCCCGACGGCAAGAAATGGCGAGAGCATGTCGTCCACGGCGACAACATCACGGTCGGCCTGAACAGGTTCTTTCACCAGCATTCTCGGTGGGACTTCAACCTGTACTTCTGTCCCAACCCGTTTTTCAAAGACCGAAGGAAGAAAGAATTCGCGCGGCCAACACGACTTGGCTGGTGTGATATCGATGAAGCTGACCCTTACGCCTTTCGGCCTGAAGCCAGCCTTGTCTGGGAGACATCACCGGGTCGTTTTCAGGGCGCTTGGCTATGGGACGGCTGGCACTGCCGCGAAGAAGCAGAAAGCTACTCGCGTTCCCTCGCTGATCGCCATGATGGAGATAGTGGCTGGACAATCACCAAGATGCTTCGCGTTCCCGGCTCTGTGAACCACAAACCCCAGTATGACGAGCCTTTCGTTCAGCTGGTTCATCGCAACTGGAACAGGATCAGCGACCGTCCCCCCTTGCCGGAAATTGCCCGTGCGATGGAGGTTGGTGATTTCGTCAACCCAGATGCACATGATCCGAAGGGGGTATTCGAGAAGTACCAGAAACAGCTTCATGCGAAAGCGCGTACTCTGATCAGGCATACACGCGTGAAAGAAAAGGACCGTTCGTCCTGCATCCATCTCATTATCGCTTGTTTGCACGAAGTGGGCGCGTCACCGGACGAGATCGGGTGCATCCTTTGGCACAACCCCTATTTCATCGAGAAACACGGGTACCACCTTGATCGACTGGACGCTGAAGTCACGCGCGTGGTCTCGAAGCTGGAGGCCGCCCAATGAGCCGTCGAAATTCAACGAAACTCCGCGTAACCCGATTTCCCAAAAAAAAGACGGATCGGCCGAAACCATCTAACAAATTGACAACGTTTACAGCAAACGACCTACAAGCCATGGAATTCCCACCCCTCGAATTTGTGGTTGAGGGGCTGATCACCGAAGGCCTGACGCTGTTGGCTGGCAAACCCAAGATGGGCAAGTCATGGATGGCGCTGGATTTGGCGATGTCGGTGGCCATTGGCTGTGAAGCGCTTTGTGACAGGGCCTGCAAGAAGGGTGCCACGCTTTATTGCGCGCTTGAGGACAACCCTAGACGTCTACGAAGGCGAATGATCAAGAACTACGGTGATCAGACCTCTTGGCCCGAGAATTTTCATTTTTCGATACGGCTGAACAAGCTGGACGATGGGGGTCTCGAACAGCTTGAAGATTTCATCGAAGAGCATCGCCCGAGCTTGATCATCATCGACACGCTGGTTTGCGTTCGGCCAAAGGTGAAAGGCAAAAATGAGTACGAGGCCGACTATGCAGCCTTGTCACCTCTTCAAAGACTTGCTGGCGAGCATGGCATCGCGATCATCGTCATTCACCATCTTCGCAAGATGAGTGGCGACGATCCCTTGGATATGGTGTCGGGAACCACAGGATTGACCGGGTCGGTAGACAACGTACTCGTCCTTGATCGGAAAGCCGATGGTGCCACGCTGTATGGGCGAGGTCGCGAGATGGAAAACATCGACGTCGCTGTGGAACTCGACGATGGTCTTTGGCGAATTTTGGGCGATACCGACACCGTGAGGATTTCGAGTGAACGCAGGTCAATTATCGACTTGCTCCGAAATGCTGGAAAGCCGATGGGACCGAAAGAAATCGCCGAGGCGCTAAAGTGGCAACAGGAGAATGTGCGCCAACTGCTCTTAAGCATGGCGACCAACGGCGAAGTCAAAAAGCCAAGGCGCGGTAAGTATCAATTGCCGTGAACCGAGCATGTGCGATCACTTTGATCACAAAATCACTTTGGCGACTCGAATGTGATGATGTGATCGAAGTGATCGACCTCAGGCAAATGCGCCACTCGGCTAGAGACCGAAAATCTCGGCAGTCGATATGACCACTTGTCCGTCTACAGGGCTAGCGCCAATAAAAAAACAACTCCCCCCATCCCCCTGTGGTCACCTGTTGCCTTCGCCTCCGTAGGTGCGGCCAGATGCACTCGAGACCGACACGCGGACTATTGATCAGGCTGTTGGAGGTGCAGCAGAGCCAAATATCTCAGTCTTTTCAATGGGTCCGCATTTACGACAATCGACCATCACTGATTTGGGTGCCGCGTGGGTGGGTCTACTCACTGGCTAGAACGTCCATCGCGCCGTTTGGGAAGCTGTTCGATCACATGAATGGGCCATGCGGTGTTGGCACTTATAGACGTCAATCCCCCATCGCAGCTTTGGGTGTTGCTTGGGTGGATCGGTGCCCTGTGTTTACGCGCTTGTGACATCAGTTTTGCTCCCAGCCTTTGCGGTGGAAGTGACGCAGCACGATGGCACGGTTGTAAAGCGGGAAGCCAATCCACAAGCCGTTGGCTGTGATCAACGACAAGATCGACCTCAGGAACATCCCCTTGAACAGATAGTACAGAGGACCGAATAGCAGACACCATAATCGGTGCCAGTTTCCGAGTATGACTTTCTCCTGCCCGTTAAATTTCCATGTTGCCCGAATGACCATTGTGGTCTCCTTTTCTGATTGCGGCTGCAACAGCGCAATAAGATCGAGCAGTGATGGGCGTCAGGGTAATTCCTAGATCATTGAACGTCTGCGCGGCGCACAGGGGCCAACACTGGCGTCAGCGGCGCTTCCGTCGCAACACGTTGTTCGTCACGTCCACGAGGCCTTCTGGCTCAATGTAACGCGGCCACGCGCGCTTAACGCCGTATGTTTCGGGGATTTGTTGTGGGTCTTTTGAACGGCTTCCCCTAATTCACAAGCCATCGCTCACATTTTAGACATGAATTACAGCAAGCACATAGCCATTTAGCGTTGACTACCTACTCATACCTAGCCACGTATACGTTATATTTACCGAGGAATACAGATAATGGCTGTCACATACACCGCAACCGAACGTAAACACGCTATTCTTGCCATGCTGTCGGGAGCCACCCGAATTGGGAACGGGCAGCGCTGGGTAATCCAGCTTGCCGATGGGAAGCGAGCGATGCTCAAGACCAGTTTGAACGACAATATTATGGTCAAAACAGATGTACCTAACCCAGAAGACGCCGTGATAAGTGGGTTTGCGGATGATGTGGATCACGTCCTAGCAGTCACTGGTGCCGTTGGAAGTCTATCTGCATACCTAGTTCCGATAGGAACTGTTGAAGATGAATTCCGCACTCACCAACGCAAGTGGATGGATGAAGATCCAGAAAACCGTAGCAACACAACTTGGTCATTGTCGGGCCTTGGAACACGCTTCGAAGCGTACCGCTACAACATTGAGCTGCAAGCGATAACACCAGATGAAGCAAAGCGGCGTTTGGCCGTTCATTTTAGAACCACGCCAGACAAAATCAACATTTCTGTGTCAGTTTAAAAGCGTCACAAAGCGGGTCTTCAAAGGCTCTCCAAAACTACCAATTGTCACACGCGTTTAATGCCGTACGCTCTAGGGATTTGTTGTGGGGTTGTCCCTGACATGCAGGCGACCTCGTCTTATCCATCTGCATCAGAAACCTAGGAGAGCGACATGCCCGACATCATCACACTGAAAGCCCTTTGCGAAGAACTCAAGATAAACCCGCGCGAGGCCCGCGAGAAGCTACGTGCTGCCGTTGGCGACGCAAAGGCGAACCCTGAACTCGCGAAAGCACGTAGGCCACGCACACCGTGGCAATGGGTAAAAGGTTCGAGGAGCCTTGCTGAAGCGAGGCAAATGCTAAGCACAAAGTAGAGACCAACTACCTGCATGGTGACCAATACCTGATATCCACTTTAGCAGCGGAGCGTAACCATGGGCGATGGTCCGCCTTCGGGGCCACCCACTTTTTGAAGCCATTACTTGCTAATTTTGGTGCTGTTGCGAAAGGATCGACAGCCGATCGAATTGCGGGCTTTCTATGAGGTCCGGACTAGCTAGCCGAATTGCGTTTAACAGCGGCTCCAGATCATCGTGCAAATACGGGACCTGTTGAGGAATGGTGGCGTTCAAAATATGCAAGACTTCACTTGGATGGTCCGAAGCGACACCTCCTTCAGTAAGTAAGTGAAGGAGATATCCGAAGTGATCTGTTTGCCCCAAGTGGTTTTTAAAGCACTCAAAAGCTGATGGTAACTCACCTGAGGAAATAGCGCATACTTGTGCAAAATATCGGAAGGTCTCCGGTGTTCGTGCTTCCGGTTTGCTAGGCCAAAACCTTTTCATAAATGGAATGATCCGATTTTTCAGGTACTCAGCCTGTTGATCTCCTGCTCCCTGCAAGGCTTGGAACAAAGCCTCTGCGACAGTATTGAGGTATTCGGCAGGAAGCTTTGAAAATACGTCCTTAAGCTCCGTGGAGCTAAAAACTGAAGCTTCGCCTAGGGCAATGTGGGTTAAGAACCTCGTGTATTGCTTCAGGCACTGTTCTTCCAGAACATCAATGTAGTCGGGAACTGCTAAAAATGGCGATTTTAGTAATTCAAGTAGTGGTAGATAGATTCGCGGGGCATGCAAAAAACTGTCCCACATCGCAGCGGCTTTTGTAACGTCTGCGTCCCATTCAAACGCTGGTATCAAATACTCTTTGGTCCAATCCGGATCCACTCGCAGTAATGGGATGATTTGTTGCGCAAGAATAACTGAGCCTATCCAAAGGGGCTGATTGTCGGCATTGCACATCTCTGCAAATCGACACTTCAGCTCATCCGGAAGTCCTTGATCATCTTCCAGTTTCATTGAGAACCACCAGTTCAAGAGTGAACTTGCGGCATGGCCAACTGGATGGTTTATGGCGTGGTTGAGCGAAAAATCGTCGGAAGCTTCGACGGTATTGGTGCCGGTTTCTATAATTCGATCAACAAGCGCGAGGAACGCCTCTTCATGCTCCCCAACGTTTTTTGATATCCGACTTACCCACCAAGCAATCGCATGGAGAGCATCAACGAAGTGTTCGTCGGGCATGCTTACAATAATTGAGGAAGCATGTTTCCATGAACGGCGTACAAGCTCGTCACCAGACCACGCGTACAAGGCCTCAGCCCATCGTTGAGGGACCCACACACCTTCGCTTGCCAATTTTTTAAGGGCTAAGAACGATCGTCTAAAGTCGTCGCGACACCGCTCAGACCAGTTGTCTCCAGTGAGAACACCTTCAGATGAAGGGTTGTTTCGAAGCCATTCAACCAGACTCTTTATGTTCTTGGGCGATAGTTCGATCGGTTGCTCTTCACCATTGGAACTCCACATAGGGAATTCATCGCGGTCATCAGGCGCCAATTGCCATTCAGGATAGCGCTCTTCCGCCGATGCCATGAAAGCGTCTACGTTTCCTGTAGCGGTCCCCCCATTTGAAAGGAGTTTTTTCAATCTCAACCAGCGCATTCGATCTGAAAAACGCTCAAACTCATCATCGCCAATATCATCTCTGAAACGCGATCTAGGAGGTCCATCGACTATCGCACCTTGGAGCCTCTGCATGTGATCAGCAGTCAAAGTTGGACCGAATGCAACCAGCAAGCGCATCACCTCTCGCATTGTGGAGGTTGACCAAAGCCAATGTCCGCCGTCATTCAAGAGCCACGACATCGATGTCTCAAACGAAACTAGGTCAGGTCTCTGCGCCAACGCAAAAAAGACCAGCCTACGAAATACGGGATGCTTAGAACTTGCCCAGATCGTTAGCATCGCTTTCGCATTTTCGCTGTTGTGATCTGCGGTCGCCAACCAAGCGTCGCGGCACAGGGTCACCAAGAGTGTCCAGTCGTTGTAATCCTTGTTTTGATCATGGTCTGAAATCGACGGGAGTTGAATGTAGCTGTAGTCGTCAAGCTCGGATGAAATCTCAGCTTCGCACATAAGCCCGAGCGTTTCTGACAACAGCTCCGACATGTCGGTCAAGATATGTGCTAGAAATCCTTCGAATTGTTCGATTTTCAGAATGCGCTCATATGCTGAATGAACGTGATCGGATGCCAGCGCCACGTCGACGTTGGCAATCGTAGAGATCCTTTCACTAGTATCACCGGAACGATCTGTTCTGAAAGAGTATGGACGTGATATCTTCAGTGAGGGGCGCAGTGCATCCTTGAATTCCTGCCTTACAATCGGTGTATTCCCGTGTTTCTTGAAGCGATCTTCCCACCCGTAAAGACCGCCATTGTAGTGGCGTGATCGGGCGTACCCTGAAACTACAAATTCCCAAAGCTTTCGCATGGCCGGTTTAAGGTGGTTTGCATCCTCCAACGCTCTTTTAAGGTGCCATTCGAAACGGGGGCTTAGATTGCTACCTTGCCCAATAACCCAGAATAGGGCTTCGGGTTGTTCCAGATGCCTTGCCAACCACTTAGCTAGAGCTTCCATTGCCTTGTCCCAATCCGGTCCACGTCCAACATTGGGATCAACCAGCGACATTGGAGGAGCTAAATAGGATGGCGAAGGTCTGGACAGAAGGCTGAATTTGAACTCTGGGTTATGGCTTGTGTTGAAGAGATCACTCCTTGGCACACCAAATCGCGGGAGATCATCAATGCCAAATCTCCGTTTGGAAAACTCCTCTAACCAATCGATCGGTGGGACAGGATCGAGTTGTGAAAAATGCTTCGCGGGTAGACCTGTTGGATCGCTTAGCGCCCAAACCATCCGCTTCACGAAATCATCCTGCACTGTGCTTCCACTTGGTTTGTGGTGTGCATGACGCGCCACAATAGCCGACTTGCCATTGATGCCATCTCGATAGCTGTTGGCCCATGCATGGAGCGTTTCGTGCAGATAAAAGTGATGGCTGTGGTTTTTATAGAGTATGGGAACTACGTTTTTGGTTGCCCACTCGGATTCGGTTTGATCCTTTTTGCTTGGTGTATAGTTTCCAAACGCATATGCGACCCGGGTATTTTCACCCATCATGCTATCGGCTGCCAAAGCGTCCATCATGTATCGGAGAATGGGATCGTTGATGCTGTACCCAACGAAGCAGACCGTATAGTTGCGAAATAGTTCAGACACAAAGCGCGCAGCCCATCTCTCAATGAGGTAAGCCAAGCCAAAATCGCCACTTGTGGCAACGAGACTATTTAGGTTCGCTTCGGAGCCCGTTCCGTCTAAAAGACCATGCAGGTAAATCAACCCGTCCAACCTGCTCTTTGGAACCGGTAGCAACGGGGCCGCATGGGATGGTGTATGGATCTTTTTCGTCTTTATGACTTCCTCAAACACCCGGTCAAAGTTCGTTGTGATGAGCCGCGTTGCACCGGAGCGTGTCTTGCTAAGTCGAAGGAGCGCCTCATGTGTCTGCGTTGATTTCTTCCCAGCTAAATTTGGTCGAAGGGCGTTAGCAATAGCTTCACGCACTCTCAAACGCCCGTTAGGCAGCCTTCGTTCCAGTAAGCCAAGGGTCGTATCATACTTGTACGCCTTTAGTGCTTCGGCCTCGGCGCTATCGTGCGCCTCCCCAAGTTCGTCGTAAACAGCTTTTACCAAACCGTAGAAGGTTGGCAGCTTTGCTGGATAAGATATTCCAGCACCGCAAAAGAACACGACGTTTCCGTCTTCGTGGGCTTCCAGAAGTGCTTCAGGGATATCTGGGCCATTGGCAATGTATTGCATTGTAAACTCATCATGAAATAGTCGAGAAGTATTCTCAGCAACGCTAAATGCTACATGATTGCATCACAACAACCAAAGCGTGCATCGCTTTCAATCATGAAAACTCCAACGGATGGATTTAATCAGAACGCCTCAATCACCGGTTTCGAGCTGAAAGTGACGCATGAGGTTTATTGAGTGGCTAGTGTGCACCCATACGACACCCAAACCCAGATCGCTCTGTGGGATAAACACTGCACCAAGGCCGCAAGTATTTGTTATTGCTATGTAAAAATGGTGCCCAGGGGCGGAATCGAACCACCGACACGAGGATTTTCAATCCACTGCTCTACCCCTGAGCTACCCGGGCACCGGGACCAGTAAACTGGTCGGGTGAGCGCGTTCTAGGGTTTCACGGCACGGGTGTCCAGCCCAATTTTGCGTCTGAGCGCAACAAGATGTGTATGGAGGCTAATGGGGCTTTTTTAACGCCTCATTTTCGACAGCCTCAATAGCCTTTTCAATATCTTCAGGGTCTTGCGACGGCGATGCGTAAGCACCTGAAAACCACTTCGCAAGATCGATATCCGCGCAGCGGCGCGAACAAAAAGGACGATACTTCTTATCTGTCTCGCCAGAACAGATCGGGCAGCTCATGCAAGGACCTCTGTCAACGGAGCGCGGGCGCGTTTGCGCTGCAGCTCATAATGTCCCAACGGCGTCCAGCCGACCAAAGCCGTTTCAACGTCGTCGGTTCGAAACGCAGCGCGCAGAGCGGTCTCAAAGGGCCGACGGTCTTTCTTTGGCATGGGCGCCAAATCCAGCACAATCTGCCCCCCAAGGCCGCGAAGGCGCAAGGCACGCGGCAACGCGCGCGCGCAGGCCATATTGGCTTTGATACCAGCAGCAAGAGAGACATCGCTTCCGGTGTTTACATCCACCGCCACCAGCGCGCGTGTCGGCTCAATATACATTGATGCACCGCCAGATAGCGGCGCCATATCTTCCATCAGACCATCAAGGGCATCCAGAACGCCATGTTCTTCAAATCCGCCTTCGTTTGTGACGATTTCGGCGGGTTCTACCCAGTCCCGCCATGCCAGCACATGCGGACCGTCGCCTTCGGCCAACGTTTCCATATCAGTGCTGGTATCCGACAGCACGGCATGCGCCAAATTCAGCATCGCCTCGATATCTTCGGTAATGGCTTCCCCGTCGGCACCAGAACAACAAGAGCGCAGAATCAAACCGTATTCCGCGCCATCCATCGCCTCATGCGCAATTTCCAGCAGACGGTCACGCTCTGGCTCATCGCGGATCGCGCGCGAGATGTTCAAGCCGGGGGCCTCGGGCGTAATGATCGCGTAGCGGCTTTTGAACAGCAGCTTGGACGTTACAGGGATCGCCTTACCTTCTTCGGCAAAACCAGTGACCTGAACAAGGATGGGCTGCCCTGGTGCGAGCCCTTTGATCTGGCGCAAAAAGGCAGAACCATCGGGGCTTTTCAGAAACATACCACCCTGCCCTTTTACAGGTCGATCCGCGATGGCCCGATAGATGGTGCCAACACGGGGGGCATCGGGCGTATCCACCAGCAAATCGTCCAGATGTCCGTCCACCATCAGCGCGGCAGCTTCGACATCGCCGAGATGGTCCAGAATGATAGTGCGGCCTTTCATGAGCCTTCTCCATATAGTGGGTAGCCTGCCGCGCGCAGCAGATTTGCAGTTTCGGCCAAAGGAAGACCGACAATGCCTGTAAATGAGCCGGAGATCCACGGAATCAGAACGCCGGCAGGCCCCTGAATGCCATAACCGCCTGCTTTGCCTTCCCAATCACCGGAATCGAGGTAAGTGCGTAATTCCTGCGTATCCAGATTCTTCATCCGGACAGTGCTGACCACATCACGTTCCCACAGGCGTTCGCCGCGTTTGATGGCAACGGCAGTGATAACCTTATGACGTCGCCCAGAGAGCGCGCGCAGAAACGTCTCTGCCTCTGCACGATCAGCGGGCTTACCCAAGATCCGGCGCCCCAAAGCGACAGTAGTATCTGCGCAAAGCACGATATCATCGGCGTCTGCGACAACTGCGGCTACCTTCTCGCGCGCCATGCGCGCGCAGTAAGGGCGTGGCAGTTCTGCCTTGTACGGGGTTTCATCAATATCGGGTGCACGGATATCATCGGCGACAACGCCGATTTGCGCCAGCAATTCCTTGCGGCGTGGTGATCCTGATCCGAGGATAAATTTCATAGATGCTCCTCGCCCGGCCTTCCGGGCAGGCGGGGGAATTTGTTATTTGAAACGGTAGTTAATCCGACCTTTGGTCAGGTCATAGGGGGTCATTTCGACCTGCACCTTATCGCCTGCCAGAACGCGGATGCGGTTCTTGCGCATTTTGCCTGCCGTATGTGCGATGATCTCATGGCCGTTTTCAAGCTCGACCCGGAACGTCGCATTCGGCAGGAGTTCCTTAACGACACCGGGGAATTCGAGCGTATCTTCCTTGGCCATGGTTTCTCCTGTAAAAACATCCCCACCTCGGGGACACGCGCTTAAATGAGCGCTTCCGCGCAGTTTTTCAAGAGGAGAAGCGATTCAGCGGCACATTTAACGCAGGCTTGTCGCGGCCCAGTTGCTCTTCCCAATGCGCGCGGTTCAATACAACGCCGTCAGCGCGCACATTGGCAATGGTTTTCAGGTCTACATCGGCATAGGTCCAACCGGGCACGCAAATTTCGGCAGCAGCCAAAACACCAGTGGACGGAAAACCCGTGTCAGGCGGGCAGAAAATGCCGCCGGCGCCCACGCAAGTGCCCAAAGCGTCAGACCAATCCGCATCGCCGACCACCGACGACATTGCCGTAACGCACTGATTCTCTAGCGCGCGTGCCATCGCACCGGTGCGGACGCGCCAGTAGCCCGCCAATGCCTCGGTCACACTAGGCACAGCGATGATGTCACAGCTTTCCAGCGCACGGCCCAGCAGGGGAAATTCACTGTCATAGCATATCAGGATACCAATCCGGCCCAGAGCAGTCTCAAAGACTTGCAGCGGGCCGCCACCGATTACGCCCCATTCTTCGCGCTCGAATCGTGTCATGATTTGCTTGTCCTGCACACCAATCTGCCCGTCAGGCGTTATCAGCCGCGCGCGGTTAACAGGGCGCGTTGCTGTCGCTGCAGGCGCAGAGGCTGCAACGATGTGTACGCCATATTCCGCCGCCAACTTGGCGTGCACCCCATCCGCCGCCGCCAGCTTGTCAGAAACAGAGAAAAGAGACCGCTCCAGATCACCGGCAATCTCCATCCCGTCGAGCGTGGCCAGTTCCATCGCGCCATATTCCGGAAACACCAGCAAGTCCGCCCCGGCGCCTGCGGCCTCCCCCACCCAGCGGGCGATCTTTTCCTCGTATTGCGACCAGGAACTCAGAATATCGAGCGGATAGGCGGCGGTAGCAATTTTCATCTGGCGACTCCGGAGCGTTGGCATCTGGCGCCACCCTGCCTGCCCCACCAAGGCGCGGCAAGGGCAATGAACGCCATCGTCTGGCACCGCCCGCAATGCAGTGATATTCTGCCACTTAAACGCGGCTTTGGCCCTACGAAACGGAGCACAGCATGAGCAAGATCGTTATCCTGACAGGCGCGGGTATTTCAGCCGAAAGCGGGATCGAGACTTTTCGCGCAGAAACCGGCCTTTGGGCGCAGCATCGCGTCGAAGACGTGGCCACGCCCGAAGGATTCGCCCGCGATCCGGCCCTTGTTGTAGAATTCTACAACATGCGCCGCCAGCTTGCTGCCGAAGCCTTACCAAATGCTGCGCATAAGGCGCTCGCGCGTTTGGAGGAAGAGCACAATGGCGATGTGCTTGTTGTTACACAAAACGTCGATGACCTGCATGAACGGGGCGGCAGCAAGAACCTGATCCACATGCATGGCGCGCTCAATTCAGCACTCTGTGCGGTCTGTCAACACCGCTGGGACGCCCCCGTAACTATGCAGGTGGGGGCAGCCTGCCCAAGCTGCGGCGCTCAGGCGGCGCGCCCCGATATCGTCTGGTTTGGCGAGATGCCCTATCAGATGGACCGCATCTTCGACGCCATCAGCCGCGCGGATATTTTTGTGGCCATTGGGACGTCTGGGAACGTCTATCCAGCAGCAGGCTTCGTTGCCGAAGCTGCGCGTGCAGGCGCACAAACGCTTGAGATCAATCTGGAAAGATCAGCCGTGGGCGCCCAGTTCGATGAGGCGCAGCTGGGCCCTGCGACCCAGACTGTTCCGGCTTGGGTAGACAGCATTCTACGAAGGGATTGAGGCGCTAGCGCTCCTGATCCACTGGTACGGTGATCTCTATTTCACCGGCCTTCTCAAAGACCAATGTGACAGGCACCAACTGCCCTTGCTCCAGCGGGGCTTCCAGCCCTGTGAACATCAGGTGATCGCCGCCACGGACAAAGCTGTGGGAAGACCCTTTGGCCAGAGGTACACCCCCCTCAATCGGGCCCATGCGCATCACGCCATTGGCGTCCTGTGTGTGGCTGTGAAGCTCTACGCGACCTGACAGGGCCGACCGCACAGCGATCAGGCGGTCATCACTGCCTGTCTCATTGCGCAGCACCAGAAATGCCGCCGCAGAGGTCGAGGTGGGAAGGCTGCTGCGCAAATAGGGCTGCTCCACCACGAACGCAGTTTTGTCGAGCGGGGACATCTTTACCGAAACCACTGCCATGACGACCGCGGCCAGTGCGAAGGCGACGACAATTCCCATCGCTGCTTTTGGTTTTTTCATGAAAAATCCTCCTGCTGGTCCGCATCTGACTGCACGGTTTCGTCGCCCGAAAATGAAAACGACCCCGGCCTGTAATCAGGACGGGGTCGCTTCCGAAAAGACGTTATCGCGACTTAGGAAAGTGCGTCAGCTGTTGTGCTGGACTTTGCGATCGCTTTTTTGATCTTCAACGCGTTGTCGGACAGTTCAGTGTCCTTGGCTTTCGCCAGAAACTTGTCCAGACCGCCGCGGTGATCCACGCTGCGCAGGGCAGCTGCGGAGATACGCAGTTTGAAACCACGACCGAGCGATTCGGACTGAAGCGTGGTGTCGTTCAGGTTTGGCAGGAACCGGCGACGGGTGCGGTTCTTGGCGTGGGATACGTTGTTGCCCGACATCGGGCCTTTTCCGGTCAATTCGCAACGGCGCGACATGGGTTCATCCTCTTGGTTCAACGCGGTGCTCTGACTTTGGCACCACAGCTAAGCAGGCCGCACCACCGGCGACCGTTAAATTGGTTCGCAGGCTTTAGGGGGAATCGCGCGGTAGGTCAACCCGCTGGCGTGGCTTTATCAGCCATCACTGCGCAATTCACGAACAAACGCAGCGGCAGCGGCTGCAGGCTCTTGCGCGCCATCCGCCACAGCGTCGCTGAGCACAGCGAGAGCCTTGCGGGCGTGCGGCGTTTCAAGCTGCGCAAGAAGGGCTGTTTTGACCGCATCCTCAAACCAGTAGCGCGCCTGTGTGGCCCGTGTTTGTTCCCAAAACCCATTCTCACGCCGCCATTCTGTCAGGCGTTGCATCGCCTCCCACACCTCGGGCAGTCCACGCTGCTCCAGCGCGGAAACAGTCATGGCGCATGGATAGCCTTCGGGGTCTTGCGGGCGCTTGCGCATCAGGCGCAGCGCACCGGCATAGTCCGCTTGGGTACGGATCGCGGTGGGCTTTAGATCGCCATCTGCCTTGTTGATGACGATGATGTCAGCCATTTCCATGATGCCGCGCTTGACCCCTTGCAGTTCATCGCCCCCTGCTGGCGCAAGCAGCAGCAAAAACAGGTCAGACATCTGCGCGACCACAGTCTCTGACTGGCCAACGCCAACGGTCTCAATCAACACAACGTCAAAGCCTGCCGCCTCACACAGGGCAACCGCCTCGCGCGTGCGCCGCGCGACACCGCCCAAGTGTGTCTGACTGGGGCTGGGGCGGATAAAGGCCATGGGATCACGGCTCAGCAGATCCATCCGTGTCTTGTCACCAAGGATCGAACCGCCAGAGCGGGACGAGCTGGGATCAACCGCCAGCACGGCCACGCGAAGCCCTTGCCCCGTGAGCATCAAGCCAAAGCTCTCGATGAAGGTCGATTTACCCACACCCGGCGTGCCCGAAAGACCAATGCGCAACGCCTCGCGATTTTGGCCAAGGGCGGCCAGCAGCGCAGTCGCCTGTTCACGGTGATCGCTGCGCCCACTTTCTACCAGCGTGATCGCCCGCGCCAATGCGCGCCGTTCGCCCGCAGCAATGCGCCGTGCCATATCAGTGATGTCCATGCGAAGTCCCCGCGGTTGTTCCAGCGTTTTTCACGTGATGCTGCGCGAATGTCCAGCCTTGCCCCACCGCGCGCCAAGCCTGATAAGGAGCCCATGCAAAAACTTCTGCCCATAGATGACGTGATGCCCGCAGTTCTGGACGCTCTGCGCGACCATGGCCGCCTTGTTTTGCAAGCCCCCCCCGGCGCGGGTAAAACCACCCGTGTGCCGCTGGCAATGCTTGAGGCAGACCTGATCAAAGGCCGCATCCTGATGTTGGAACCACGCCGTCTTGCCGCGCGTGCAGCAGCCGAACGGATGGCGCAAACCTTGGGCGAAGACGTGGGTCAGACAGTGGGCTACCGCGTGCGCGGCGCCTCTGCCATCTCTAAGGTCACACAGATCGAGGTCGTGACCGAAGGCATCCTGACGCGCATGATTCAGGACAATGCCGAATTGTCCGGCATCGGCGCGGTGATCTTTGACGAATTTCACGAACGTTCGCTTAATGCCGATCTGGGGCTGGCCCTGTGCCTTGAGATCGCAGGCGCGCTGCGGGCTGATCTAATGCTTGTAGCAATGTCGGCCACACTGGATGCCGGCCCGGTCGCCACGCTGATGGAGGCGCCGATTGTCACCTCCGAGGGCCGAAGTTTTCCTGTCACGCCTCATTGGCTGGATAAGCCGCAGGCCAAAAATGTCCGATATGAACAGGCCGTCGCCGATCTGGTCTTGCATGCAATGATGCAGGCCGAAGGCTCTGCACTGGTGTTTCTACCCGGCGAAGGCGAGATCAGGCGCGTTGAAGGCCTGCTGTCACGTCATGTGCCTGCGGATTGCACGATAGCCCCCCTTTTTGGTGCGATGGATTTCAAGGCCCAGCGCGCCGCCATCAATCCGGCCCCGTCTGGGCGCAAAATCGTCCTTGCCACATCTATCGCTGAAACGTCGCTGACCATCGAAGGCATTCGCATCGTGGTGGACGGTGGGCGCGCACGGCGGGCCGAATTTGACCCGTCCTCGGGGATGTCGCGGCTCGTCACTACGCGCATCACGCAGGCCGAGGCAACCCAGCGCGCAGGCCGCGCGGGCCGGATGAGCGCTGGTGAAGCCTTCAAGCTATGGACCCGAGGCGAAGACGGCGCATTGGCCGCTTACCCGCCCGCCGAAATCGAAAGCGGTGATCTGAGTTCGTTTGCATTGGAACTCGCGCTTTGGGGCGCGCAAGCTGATGATCTGGCCTTCGTCACACCACCCCACGCAGGGCGGCTGCAAGAAGCCAAAGCTTTGCTTCACATGCTGGGCGCGCTTGATGCAAATGGACTGATCACGCGCCATGGTCGCAGCCTTGCGAAACTGCCCCTGCATCCGCGCCTTGCGCATATGGTGGCCCTTGGAGGACGACCTGCCGCTACACTGGCCGCAATTCTGGCAGAGCGTGACCCGTTGCGTGGTGCACCGCTGGACCTCAGCCACCGGATGCGTGCCGTCGCGGGTGAGCATACCCCCGGAGAGCTCCATCACGCTTCTCTTGCCCGCATCCGCCAAGAAGCAAAGCGCCTTACCAGAGCCACTGCTCCAAACGGACCGGAAGACATCGGTACTCTTGCAGCACTCGCCTATCCTGACCGGATCGGGCTGCGGCGCAAAGGAGACGCTGCGCGGTTTGTGCTGTCCGGCGGCAAGGGGGCTGTGATCCCTGACGGTGATCCCTTGGCAGGAGAGCGCCTGATTGTTGCAACCGATCTGGACGGTGATCCGCGCGAAGCCCGCATCCGGCAGGGCACACCGATATCCGAAAGCGCCCTGCGCGCAGCCTTCGCCGATCAGATTGCCTGGCATGACCATTGCACATGGTCACGCCGCGAAGGACGGGTCGAGACACGGCGACAAGAACGCTTTGGCGCTTTGGTTCTGGATGACCGTACATGGGCGGATGCCCCGCAGGAAAGCATCGCGCAAGCAATGCTTGAAGGAATAGCACAGCTGGGCCTGCGGCCGGATGCAGCGGCCGCACGGTTCCTGCGCCGCGCCGCGCTGATGGCAGATCAACCCGATTTCCCCGACTTCTCCGAAGCGCACCTTATGGCGACCCTTGAAGAGTGGTTGCTACCCCATCTTGGCGCAACCCGTAGCACAGCAGACTGGAAGCGGTTTGATCTTCTGCCAGCCCTGCGTGCGCGACTGGACTGGGACCAGCAACAACAGCTTGACCGTCTGGCACCGCCCCATTTCGAAACGCCGCTTGGTCGGCGCATTGCCATCGACTATGACGGAGAGACGCCACAGATCGCTGTGCGTCTGCAAGAGATGTTTGGCGTAACACGCCACCCCAGCGTTGCGGGGCAACCGCTTCAGGTGACGCTTCTGTCACCCGCCCAGCGCCCTGTTCAGGTGACGATGGACCTGCCCGGCTTTTGGGACGGATCATATGCAGACGTGCGCAAAGACATGCGCGCACGATATCCGCGCCACCCATGGCCCGAAGATCCCCGCGCAGCCGACCCCACATTGCGCGCCAAACCGCGCGGCACCTAGGTTATTTCAGGTCAGGCCAGACGGCGTTGAACTTACCGTCCTTGTCTGTGCGTTCAAACCCGTGCGCCCCGAAGAAATCACGCTGGGCCTGAATAAGGTTCGCCGTGCCACGCCCGTGACGCATGCTATCATACCAAGCCAGCCCAGCCGACAGCGACGGAAGCGGCGTGCCCAACGCGGCACCCGCCGCAACCGTGCGCCGCAATGCAGGAACAGCATCAGCCAGCTTCGCGGAAATCGCCGGTGCAAGGATCAAATGATCATGCGGCAGTGCGCCACGGAACGCTTGGGCGAAATCGTCCAGCAACGCAGAGCGGATGATGCATCCCGCGCGCCAAATCTCGGAGATACGTGTAAAATCAAGGGACCAGTCGAATTCATCGGACGCGGCCGCCAGCAAGCGAAAGCCCTGCGCATGGGCAAGGATACGCGCGGCCAGCAACGCATCTGCAAGATCATCTGCCGTGGGCACATCCGAGTCTATCAATCCCGCCGTCAGCAGCGGCTGCGCTGCCTGCCGTGCCGTTTTTTCGGATGACCAACCGCGTGCGCCTACGGCTGCTTCGATGGCATTGGCGGATTGCCCCAGCTTCAGCGCCTCAATCACAGTCCAGCGTCCGGTGCCCTTCTGACCTGCGCGATCCTTAATCATATCGACCATGGGCTGGCCTGTTTCCGGGTCCGTCGCCTGTAGGGCAGCCGCAGTAACCTCAATCAGATAGGAAGCAAGCGGACCGTCCTGCCAGTTTTCAAACAGTTGTCCGATGCGCGGCGCGGTCCATCCGGCACCATCACGCAGAATGCCGTAGACCTCGGCAATCATCTGCATATCCGCGTATTCAATGCCGTTGTGAACAGTTTTGACAAAATGCCCCGCCCCGTCGGACCCCAGATGCGCCACACACGGGTTGCCGTCAAATCGCGCGGCAATCGCTTCGGCCATTGGTTTAAGCTGTGCCCAACTATGATCCGTCCCGCCGACCATCATCGAGGGACCGTGCCGCGCGCCCTTTTCACCACCCGAGACACCCATACCGACAAAATGCTTTCCAGTACCGCTGAGTAGATCGAACCGGCGGCGGGTGTCGTGGAAATCCGCGTTTCCGCCGTCAATGATCGTATCGCCCTCATCCAGTAGCGGCAGCACAGTTTCGATCATCGCATCCATCGGAGCACCGGAAGGGATCATGAACAGGATCGTTCGGGGAGTTTTGAGCGAAGCCACGAATTCAGGCAGGGTTTGCGCGGGCACAATGGCGGATGAAAGCGGCCCCGCTTCTTCGACAAAAGGGGCGATCCAATCCGTCTCTCGGTTGGTGACAGCAACGCGAAATCCCTTGTCTGCAAAGTTCAGCGCCAGCGCGCTGCCCATTGTCCCCAAGCCGTATACGCCAATATCCGCTTTGGCTTGTGTCATTGGCACGCTCCTGAAAATTCAAAACTTGCTCAAAGGGTCGTCGTTTTGGCCCCGCTGTGCAAGTCAAAGGCACAAGGTGTTTTTAGGGTCAGCATTTGAATTTGCGCAGTTGCTCGGGCGTAAAACCGGTCTTGCCGCCCTGCTCTGCGGCCTTCACCGCCGCATGTATCGATGAGTTCAGCGGCGTGGGGACTGATTTTGCACGCCCCATTTCGATAATACGGCCCTGAAGCGCATCAACTTCGGTGATCCGCCCCGCCTCAAGATCATGCGCCATCGAGGTGCGGGCCTGGGGATCGATTGTCAGCATCTTTGCCGCCACACGCCTGAACAGGGGTGTGGGCAACCGTAGAACATGCGGCACCAGCCCCACAGGCACCGGCGTTGTCGGGCGAATGGGACAGTCATGGGCACACAGCACCCGCAGCGCTTCTGCCATCTGGTCAGCCATTAAACGGCGCCACGGGCGGCTTAGTAGTTGGCTATGCAGACTCAGTCCCGACAGCGCGTTCGGCGCATTGTTGAGGTTAAGCAGGAACTTCCCCCACTGCACCGCTTCGATCTCTTGGGTTTGGGTGACGACCAGACCTTCAACGCTCATCGTTGCATCCAAAGCGCCCGGACCAGCAGCAATCACGATATCGCCACTGGTGGCGCGGTGATAATGCCCTGACGCAATGGGGACTACGTTGAATGGCACCATGCCCGCACGAACATCATGGGATGGAAGTGCCGCGCTCAGCGTTTCTGCGTGGCCCATTCCGTTTTGCAGGCTCACGATCACCGCATGCGGCGGCGCGTGTGCTGCAATCTGGCCTGCGACCTCTGGCGTTGCAGCCGATTTGACGCAAACAAGGATCAGATCAGCCTGTGAGATGATCTCGGGATTTTCGTGCAGGTCAAGCGCCTCTGGCGACAGTGACACGCCCAAGCCCGAATAGTCACTTAGTCGCAGACCATTCAAACGGAGCTGATCCAGCACGCGTGGACGGCCCAGAAAGCTGACCTGATGGCCCGCATGGGCCAACATGCCACCGACATAACAGCCGATGGCACCAGCCCCCGCAATCACAATGTGGGGGCCAGTAGTCGCTTTACTTTTCAAGGCACCACCGCATCACAGCTTTTTGTGCATGCAGGCGATTTTCGGCCTCGTCAAAAATAACCGAATGCGGGCCATCCATAACAGCGCTTGTCGCTTCGTCATCGCGGTGGGCCGGCAGGCAGTGCATGAACAATGCATCCGGCTTGGCCTTGGCCATCAGCGCCTCATTGACCTGATAGCCGCGCAACTGATTGTGCCGCCGCTCACGTGCCGACTGCGGATCATGCATAGAGACCCAAGTATCGGTGACCACCAGATCAGCCCCTTTGACGGCCTCATTCGGGTCGCGCACCGAGGTGTAGAGCCCTTCAAGCGCACGCTCTGGCTCCAGTGTTTCAGGGCCGGTGAAGATCAGTTCGAAATCGAATTGCTTGGCGGCATGGGCAAAGCTGGCAAAGACGTTATTACCATCGCCGGACCAGACCACGCGTTTGCCCTTAATGGGTCCGTTATGCTCTTCGAAGGTCATGATATCTGCCATGATCTGACACGGATGGGTGCGGTTGGTCAGGCCGTTGATCACCGGCACTGTGGCGTATTCGGCCATCTCGTGCAGGGTTTGCTCCTCGAATGTGCGGATCATGATCAGATCGACATAGCGCGACAGAACGCGGGCCGTATCGGCAATCGTCTCACCGTGGCCCAGCTGCATGTCCGCGCCGGACAGAACCATCGTTTGCCCGCCCATTTGGCGGACGCCAACGTCAAAGGAAACCCGTGTGCGTGTCGAGGGTTTCTCAAATATCAGCGCGACCATATGATCCTTGAGCGGCTGGTCATCGTCCGGCGCGCCGCGCGGGCGTCCAATGCGGGACTGCTTCATCGCGGCTGCATTGTCGATGATGCCACGCAATTCAGTTTGCGCCGTCGTATGGATATCTAGAAAATGTTTCATTTGTCAGTCTTTATTTCAGAGGTAGACGCCGGAGAGGTCTCTCCGGCGATGAGATTGGAAAACTGGATCAGGCCGCGCCAAGTGATCCAGCAGCACGATCAAGCCGGCTGATGGCTTCGGCGATTTCTTCGTCAGAAATATTGAGGGGCGGCAGCAGGCGCACGACGTTATCAGCCGCAGGCACTGTGATGACCTGCTCGGCATAACCTGCATTGACCACATCCGCCGGAGCAACCTTGCACTTCAGCCCCAGCATCAAACCAGATCCGCGCACACCTTCGAAGACATCCGGGTGTCCGGCAACAAGCGCTTCGAGCTTCTGGCGCATCAAACCTGCCTTGCGGTTCACCTCGGCCAGAAAGGCGGAATCGGCCACAATATCCATCACAGCCGACCCGACAGCACAGCCTAACGGGTTTCCGCCATAGGTAGAGCCGTGGGTCCCCGCAGTCATACCACTTGCGGCATCTTCCGTGGCAAGGACCGCGCCCAGAGGAAAACCGCCTCCGATGCCCTTGGCGACCATCATGATATCCGGGGTTACACCAGCCCACTCATGGGCAAACAGCTTGCCCGTCCGACCAACGCCGCACTGTACCTCATCCAATATCATCAGAATGCCATGCTCATCACACAGATCGCGCAGCCCTTTCAGGCAGGCATCCGGCAAGGGGCGAATGCCGCCCTCGCCTTGCACAGGCTCGACCAGAACCGCACAGGTTTTATCCGTGATGGCAGCCGTAAGGGCGTCATGATCGCCGAATTCCAGATGCACAAATCCCGGCAGAAGCGGGCCGAAGCCCTTTGTCATCTTCTCTGAGCCAGCGGCAGCGATACCAGCAGAGGAGCGCCCGTGGAAAGAGCCCGAGAAGGTAATGATCTCGACGCGCTCTGGCATGCCTTTGTCATAGAAATATTTGCGCGCCATCTTTACAGCCAGCTCACAACTTTCGGTGCCTGAATTGGTAAAGAACACCGTGTCAGCAAAGGTATGTTCGACCAGTTTATCCGCAAGCGCGGTTTGCTGCGGGATCTGATAGAGGTTTGAGGTATGCCAAAGCGCGCCTGCCTGCTCCGTCAAAGCGGCAACCAGCGCGGGGTTGGCATGGCCCAAAGCGTTAACCGCAATACCGGCCCCAAGGTCCAGAAAGCGTCGGCCATCTGCCTCGATCAGCCATGCCCCCTCACCTTTGACAAAGCTAAGAGGCGCACGGGAATACGTCGGCAAGACAGAAGAAATCATCTGGGTCATCCTTTCAAGGGGCAAGCCGCAAAAGCACAAAAGGCCATGGGTGGTGCGGCGGGTCAAGGGAATTTGGGGAAGATGCGCATGCGACGCATCCAGTCACGACCCCGCAGAAGGCGCGGGGAAAGAAGCAATAGATCAGCTACGGCGTCGTCGGGACAGGATATCAGTTTGCATGTTCATAAGCGATGCATAGCGGGTTTGCGCACCTTTGCAACAGTTTGTGCAATCCACTTGTGAGATGGTGACATCCGCGCCATAGAAACGCCATGTACACACCCCGCCGACAAAGCAATGCGGTTGCTGCAGCACTGATTCTCTGCGCGACAGCCTTTATTGCTGCAACCACCCTGATGGCGAAAAGCCTTGGCACCAGTACGTTGGGTACGCCCTTGCCTGCATTACAGATCAGCCATGGCAGATTTTTATTTGCTTTTATGGGCCTAAGCCTTGCAGCATGTGTTCTGCGGCCGCGTCTGTCACGCCCGAACTGGCGGCTGCATTTCGCGCGCACCAGTTTCGGCTGGGCCGGCGTGACGCTGATGTTCGCCTCTGTCGCGTTCATTCCGTTGGCCGATGCAACTGCGATATCATTCCTCAATCCGGTGTTTGCAATGATGCTTGCGATCCCGCTTCTTGGGGAACAGGTCGGGCGCGTGCGCTGGTCTGCTGCCGGGCTAGCACTGATTGGCGCCGTCGTCTTGCTGCGTCCAACGCCACAAAGCTTTCAACCTGCCGCGATGTTGGCCTTTGGCGCTGCTGTAGTAATGGGTATGGAGTTGATTTTCATCAAGAAACTCGCTGGTCGTGAAAACCCCTTCCAGATTTTGCTGGTCAACAATTTGATCGGATTGGGCATCGCTACCTGTGCGGTTTTTCCGGTATGGCACATGCCAACCGGTCCGCAGTGGGCTGTGCTGACAGGGATCGGATTGTGCATGGCCGTGGCGCAAACCTGCTTTGTAAATGCCATGGCGCGCGCTGACGCGAGCTTTGTTGCGCCGTTCAGTTACGGCACGCTGGTCTTTGCCGCAGCCTATGATGCCGCCTTTTATGGTGTCCGGCCGGATGCAATCACATATCTGGGCGCAGCGATCATTTTGACCGGAGCGCTGTGGCTCGCATTGCGCGAGGCGCGCCTGAAAAAGCCGGTGCCGCCTGCGCCTTCTTCCCTGTGATCCCTTGCACCTGCCGACACAGCCATTACTATAGGACACTGAATTTGCCAAAGCGGTCCGATAAGGGCCGCTTTTTACACTAGGGAAGCTTCCATGTCCTGGACCGATGACCGCGTTGAAATATTGAAGAAAATGTGGGGCGAAGGCCAGTCCGCAAGCCAGATCGCAAAAGAGCTGGGCGGCGTCACACGAAACGCTGTCATTGGCAAAGTGCACCGTCTGGGACTGTCAAACCGCACCACAGCAGGTACTGCCGCCAAGGCAGAGCCAAAAGCAAAGCCGGCGCCCAAAGCGGCACCAAAGGCCAAACCCGCAGCCGCTGCAGAGCCCGAACCGGCCCCGGCGCCTGCTTCGAGCAAGCCCGACCTAAAGACGGAGCCTGCCATTTCGCCGAATGCGGTACGCCCTGCGCGCAACCAGATCATCCCCGCAGGCCAACCCCTGCCACCACAGCCTTCCGCCAACGAAATCAGCCCCGAAGCGCTTGCCAAGGTTAACGAGATCGAAAAGAAGGCCAAAAAGTTGAGCCTGATGGAATTAACCGAGCGGACATGCAAATGGCCCGTCGGCGACCCTGCAACAGAAGATTTCTGGTTCTGCGGCCTGCCGGTCAAGCAGGGAAAACCCTATTGCGAGGCACATGTCGGCGTTGCATTCCAACCCATGAGCGCACGCCGCGACCGCCGCCGCTAAGCTCAGGCAACATTTCCAAACAGGCATCGGGCCGGAATTTCACTGAAATTCCGGCCCGTGTTTTTTGTACCGTGTAACAATAGCCACGCAGTCTTGATTTGCAGGGTTTTGGTCCCTGTGGTTTGTCCCTAGCCAAAGGCAAGACAGGGTAACCCATGACTGTTCACGATACGATCCGCGCCGCCGATGCAATTGCACGCCGTCTTTACGCGGCGGGATGTCGCTATGCTTTTGGCATGCCGGGTGGTGAGGTTCTCACGCTTGTTGATGCGCTCGAAGCGGCCGGCATCACCTTTGTGTTGTGTAAACATGAAAATGCTGCAGGTTTCATGGCGGAAGCCGCATGGCACCAGAACGGGGCGCCGGGCATCATGGTTGCGACGATCGGGCCGGGCATTCTGAACGGCGTCAACGCGATTGCCAATGCCCATCAGGACCGCGTGCCTTTGATCGTCCTTTCGGGTTGTGTAGATGCAGCAGAGGCCGAGACATATACTCACCAAGTGCTGGACCAACAATCAGTCCTGCGTCCGATCACCAAGGCGACATTCCGGCTTGATGCTGGTGCCGCGCATATCATCTCAGATAAGGCTGTAGGCATCGCACTGGAAGGACGGCCCGGACCTGTGCACATTGATGTGCCGATCTCTGAAGCCGACGCACAGATTGCGGCAACGCCACCCGCCCAGCGAAGCAATGCAGCGCCGACAGCACCGGCAGGCACCTATCTGGAACAGGCGCGCACATGGCTGGCAGAAGCACGTCGACCTGTGATTATCGCGGGGGTGGATGCGGTCAACCAATGCGCGGGGGCCGCTCTGACGGACTTCGCCAAACGCTTCAGCGTCCCAGTGATTACCACCTACAAGGCTAAAGGCCTGTTGGACGAAACCCACCCGCTATCCCTTGGCGGGGCTGGTCTGTCACCTTTGGCTGACCGACATTTGCTGCCTTTCATCCAGTCAGCAGACCTTATCCTCTGCATCGGCTATGATCCGATCGAGATGCGCACCGGTTGGCGCGACATCTGGGATCCACGCGACACGCGGGTGATCGACGTCACCGCTGCGCCGAACCACCACTACATGCATCAGTCTACCCTTTCTGTGATAGCCGACTGCAGCGCCAGCCTTGAAGCCATAGGCGCGGGTATCGAACCCGCCCGCACGTGGCCCGACGCAGAGATTGCGGCGGTGAAAACGGCATTGGCCGCAGCGTTTCCCACGGGCGATGACTGGGGACCAGCTGCAATCATTGATACCTGCCGCAATACCCTACCGGGCGACACAGTCGCTACAGCCGACAGCGGCGCACACCGCATCTTGCTGTCACAAATGTGGACATGTCCGACACCACGCGGTCTGCTGCAATCCTCGGCTCTGTGTACCATGGGCTGCGCTGTGCCTTTGGCAATGGGAACAGCCCTTTGCGCACCGGACCGCACGGTTGTTTCCTTTTCAGGAGATGCCGGCTTCCTGATGATAGCGGGGGAGCTTGCCACGGCGAAGGAGCTGGGTATCAAACCCATCTTTGTGGTTTTCGTCGATGCCTCGCTTGCGCTGATCGAGATCAAACAACGTCAACGCCAGCTGCGCAATGCGGCGGTCGATTTCGGCCAGCACGACTTTGCCGCCATGGGCCGCGCCTTTGGCGGTGCGGGACATACAGCACGCAACCGCGCCGAGCTTGAGGCAGCACTGAATGCTGCGCAGAACGCTGGCACGTTTAGTGTTATTGCCTGCATTATCGAACGGGGCGCATATGACGGACGCATCTGACACCAGCGGCGCACTGGACGGTGTTTTTGTTCTCGACCTGACGCGCATTCTTGCGGGGCCAACGGCCACGCAGATGCTGGGCGATCTGGGCGCGACCGTTATTAAAGTGGAGAACCCGAAAACTGGCGGGGATGATACCCGTGGGTGGGGTCCACATTACGCACGCAATGAAGACGGCAGCGCGTCTGACCTGTCGGCCTACTTCATGTCTTCTAACCGCAACAAACGCTCGGTCTCGGTGGATATCGCCACACCGGAGGGGCAGGACATCATTCGCCGCCTTGCCGCGCGCGCCGATATCGTCGTGGAGAACTTCAAACCCGGCGGGCTGGTAAAATACGGGCTGGACCATGCAACCTTGCGCGCCGCCCACCCCGGTCTGGTCTATTGTTCGATTTCGGGTTTCGGCCAGACCGGTCCAAACCACGACAAGCCAGGCTATGACCTGATGGCCCAAGGTTTTGGTGGTATCATGTCCATCACAGGCGAACCGGACGGTGCCCCGACAAAAGTGGGCGTTGGTATCGCGGATGTTATGTGCGGTATGTACGCGACCATTGGCATCCTTTCTGCGCTGCGCCACCGTGATAAAACCGGCATAGGCCAACACGTCGAAGTCGCTCTGATCGACACGCAGATGGCGTGGCTGGTCAACGAAGGTCTCAACTATCTCACGTCCGGCACTCTGCCCGAACGGCGCGGCAATGCGCACCCTAACATCGTGCCCTATGACTCTTTTGAGGTCGCGGACGGTCACTTTCTGTTGGCTGTTGGCAATGATGCACAGTTTGCGCGGTTCTGCGATGTGCTGGATCTGTCCCATCTGGCCGCTGATCCGGATTACCGCACCAATCTTGCACGTATCAAAAACCGCTTGGCCTTGATGGAGCATATCAAGCCGCCGCTGAAGCAGTGGACCAAAGCCGCTATCCTCGACGCCCTGCGCGCAGTCAAAGTGCCAGCCGGACCGATCAACACGATCAAAGAGGCGCTGACCTCTGATCAGGCGATTGCGCGCGGCGCTGTCCAGAAAGTGGCGGCATCCGGCATCGAAGGCGGCCATCTGCACCTGTTGGGAAATCCGCTGAAATTTTCGGCAACACCGGTCAAATATAACCGGCCCCCACCCCGTTTCGGGCAGGATACGGACGAGGTTTTTGAAACATGGCTCGGCGGTGTCTCTGAGCGATAGTGCGCTTAAACCCTGACCTTATGGCAGAACCACGCTCAAATTTCGGCACTATTACAGCCTGATCACAGCTTGCTCACGAAACATGTGGACAGGTTCACTTTGACGTGTGAGATCGCCCCCAAAGCTGACTTGAGCCCCGATACACAGGTAGAGTTTGAAAAGGCCGCGCGATTATTGCGCGCTACATTTGACTTGAAGGTGTTGTTTACGTGACCCAGACCGATATCTGCCATTGCCCCGTCACTCTGTCTTCTTCCAGCGCGCTGGAGGACTGGAACGGCGTTGTCTTGGGTGTTCTGTCGCACGGTCGAGAGACGCCAAACCATCTGGGGCGCTTGATGGAAGCCGAGCCCGACTTTGCCATGGGTTATGCAGCGCGCGGTTTGTTTTGCCTGATGACGGGTCGTGCGGAAGTCATTCCAGCGGCCAGAACCGCGCTGCAAGAAGCACGTCGCAGCGCATCCGCAAACCGGATCACCACACGCGAGCAGGGTTGGATCACCGCGCTGGCGCATTGGCTGGACGGTGCCCCCACAGCCGCAGTCGAAGTGATCGAACAGATTTTACGCGCCCTACCCCACGATACAGTTTCAGCCAAACTGAGCCATGGCATCCGGTTTATGCTTGGCGATAGCCAAGGCATGCGTGCTTCGGTGGAGCGGGTTTTGCCTGCCCATGGCACGGATCACGCGTGTCGCGGATATCTGCTGGGTTGCCACGCCTTCACGCTGGAAGAAACCGGCGAATATACGCTGGCAGAAAAGGCGGGTCGCGAAGGTTTAACGCTTGCCGCGGATGATGCATGGGGCCTGCATGCAGTAGCTCACGTCTATGACATGACTGCTCAGCCCGACAATGGCATCGCCCTGATCGACCAGAACACTGCCGCGTGGCAGGGATCGAACAACTTCCGCTACCACGTCTGGTGGCACAAGGCGCTGCTGCACATGGAACGTGGTGAGCTGGACATAGCTTTGGGTCTTTATGATGCCCAGATACGTGCCGACAAAACCGACGATTACCGCGATATTTCTAATGCCACATCGCTTTTGATGCGATTGGAATTGGAGGGAATGGACGTCGGGCTGCGATGGGAAGAGCTGGCTGACTTCTCGGAAGCGCGGGTTGAAGACGGTTGTCTGGTGTTTGCCGATCTGCATTATCTTCTTGCGCTTGTCGGAGCAGAACGTGGTGATGCGCGCGAAAAGATGAAAGCCCGTTTTGCCCGCGATGCCGCCAAATCTGGTGAGATGGCTGTCCGTGTCGACGCCCCTGGAATGGCTGCCCTTGCAGGGCTAAATGCCTTTTCCGAAGGACGGTATGATGCTGCATTTCTGAATCTTGCTGCGGCGCGCCCTTTGATGTCAACAATTGGTGGTAGCCGCGCACAACGTGATGTATTCGAGCGCATAATTATCGACTCAGGCCTGCGCGCAGGCCGCTATGATGCTACCGCCGCGATCCTGCGTGACAGGCTCGCCCAGCGCGGAGGTACCATCGACCGTTTCGCCGCAACCCGCTTTTACAAACTCAACACTGCCCGCGGCATCGCCGCGCAATAACCGGATGCCTTGCCCATATGACGCTCGTCTCTACTGCTGTTCCTGATTACCAAACTAGCGCCGGCTCTTCTGCTGTGGCCGCAGCGCAACCGCGCGTGCGCGATCTGCGCCTAGACTTCTTTCGCGGCATTGCGATGTTCATCATCCTGGTGGCCCACACACCGGGTAATTTTCTCACGCTGTGGATTCCTGCGCGCTGGGGGTTTTCGGACGCGACAGAGATGTTTGTATTCTGCTCCGGCATGGCCTCTGCGATCGCTTTTGGCGGCGCGTTCCAGCGCGCAGGCTGGGGATTGGGCACCGCCCGCGTGGCCTTTCGCATCTGGCAAGTATACTGGGCACACATCGGGTTGTTCATTGCTATTGCCGCACTGATGGCGGGCATAGATTTCTACGGTGGATATGACAAAAACTACATCGGCTCATTGAACCTGTGGAAGTTCTTTGAAGAGCCTGCCGTGCCTCTTGTAGGCCTTGTGACACTTTCTTACGTGCCGAATTATTTCGACATTCTTCCTATGTATATGGTTGTTCTTGCAATGATGCCGATCGTCATCGCGTTGCAGCGGGTGCACACTGGGCTGGTCTTTGCCTTTATGATCATCATATGGCTCGCCGCACAGGATTCCCTGTGGGGGCCTGCGCACATCGCCTTTCCCGCAGAACCATGGTCAGAACGTAACTGGTTCTTTAACCCGTTTGCGTGGCAATTGATTTTCTTTACCGGCTTTGCGCTGATGCGGGGCTGGATACCAAAGCCGCCTGTTCATCCCGTTCTGGTCGCCATCGCGGCAGTCATTGTCATTGCAATCATTCCGGTCAGCAATATCGGCGTGCGCGCTGTGGCGCAGGACTGGTTCTTTGAGACTGCGGTCGGCAATCCCGTGATTGATTTCCGCCTGTCAATAAGCGCGCTCATCGACAAAACCGACTTCGGCATCCTGCGCTTTGTGCATTTCCTGTCACTCGCCTACCTCGCGTGGGTCTTTGCAGGTGACAAAGGCGACAACCTGCTTGCAAAGGGCAGCGGGATCGCCGCGCAAATCTGGGACCAACTGCTCAAAGTTATCCTGAAGGTCGGTCAGCAATCACTGGCCGTCTTTGTCACCTCGATGTTTCTCGCGCAGGTGATGGGCTTTGTGATGGACCTTACCGGCCGCACCACAACCACAACATTGCTGGTTAACTTGGCTGGTGCCATCATTCTGGTCGCCACAGCCTACGGCGCGGGATGGTTCAAATCTAATCCATGGAAGAGGGCAAACTGATGCTGCGTCGCGAAGTCTTGCAAACACTGGCCGCTTTGGCCGCGATCCCTTCGGCAGCACTGGCGGAGGATGCACCGTTGCAAACCGGCGCCGGAACGCCGTTCAACAACCAGACAGTGCCCAATCGCGCGCGCGAACTGGCCGGGAACGACTACCAACCGCGCCCGACCATTCCCGCAGAATGGCAGAACCTTAGCTATGACCAGTATCGCAAGATCTGGTTCGATACGCGCAACGCCCTGTGGGAGAACACCAAGCGGCCACACCGGCTGGATGTTTTCCCACCCGGTCTTTATTTCCCACGGGCTGTCGAGGTGAATATCATCGAGGACAGCACCGCAAGCCCGCTGCTGTTTGATCTGGATGTGTTCGACAAATCCGACCAGTTCCCTGAACTACCGCTGAACGAGCATATGGGCTACGCCGGACTACGCCTGCGGGCTGATCTGTTGGGCAGTGGCAAGTACACAGAATATGCGGTTTTTCAGGGTGCCAGCTATTTTCGCGGCATTGGTACGGGTGAAACATACGGTCTGTCGGCGCGTGGTCTTGCGCTAAAGACCGGCGACCCGATGGGCGAAGAGTTTCCCGATTTCACCGCCTTTTGGGTAGAGACGCCTGCCCCTGCGGATAAGTCCATCACCGTGCATGCACTGATGGATAGCCCGAGTTGTACAGGCGCGTTCCGCTTCGAGATCACGCATGGCGAAGTTCTGGATATGGAAGTAGAAGCCACGCTTTTCGCCCGCACCGAGATGTCGCACGTGGGGATCGCACCGCTGACCTCCATGTTCCTGTTCGACAGCACCAACCGTGCGCGGTTCTCGGATTTCCGGCCCAACGTGCATGATAGCGACGGGTTGTTGATACACAATGGCGCCACCGAGGTGATCTGGCGACAACTGGCAAATCCCACCAGCCTGCAAATCAGCTCTTTCTATGATAATAATCCCAAAGGCTTTGGCCTGATGCAGCGCAAACGTGCCTTCAGCGATTTCAACGATCTTGAAGCGCTCTATCACCAGCGCCCATCCGTTTGGATCACCCCACGCGGTGATTGGGGCCAAGGTGCGGTGACGCTGGTCGAAATTCCCGCTGACCTGGAAATCTATGACAACGTAGTCGCCTACTGGCGCCCCGATGAACCGATCCCCGCCGGAGCGGAACACCCGTTGCGCTACCGTTTGCAATGGGGCGCCAACCCTGCCCCCCAAACGCCAGAGCTGCTGCGCGTTCTTGGCTCTGCCATGGGCGGCAGACCCGAAGGCGGGCAGGTTATGGTGATCGATTTCGAAAACGCTGATTCAGTACCGGAAGACCTAAGCACGGTCGACGTTACCCTGCGCACCAGTGCGGGCACCACGACGCCCGGCATCTTGCAGCGAAACCCTGAAACCAACGGGCCCCGACTTGCGTTCACCTTTCAACCAGAAGGTGCAGACGTATCCGAATTCAGGGTGCAACTTCACGCCGGTGGCACCGCTTTAAGTGAAATATGGCTATATCGTTGGACGAAAACAGGATGAGTGATTGCAATTTCCCCTCTTCCATGCCGCCAGCTGCTCCGCTGGACGCACAGGAACAATTGCTTGGCCAGCGCCCACAACGCGCGGCGCATATTCCGCCTGTCCCTGCGACCGGATGGCGGGCGGCAACCTTTGTGCCAGCGGTCATCGGTACCGCGCTTCTGGTGTATGGTCTTTACGGTTGGCTGGCTCAGGGCGGGATGAGCGGGATGGAATGGGCCCTGCTCAGCATGATCGGTGCGACCTTCATTTGGGTGGCACTTTCGGTCAGCACGGTCGGGGTCGCCATTGCCGGCCTGCTGGCCCGTGATCAGGCAGATGCACGCCCCACACGCGCGGTGCAGGGCATAGATGTCGCGCTGCTGGTCCCCGTCTATAACGAGGTTCCGCAGAACGTTTTTGGCAATGCTGCTGCCATGCTGCAAGATTTGGCAAACCGCGCTGGCCCCCATCGCTATACGCTATTCGTTCTATCCGATACGCGCGACGATACCATTGCAGGGATCGAGTGGCAGGCGTTTGAAGACCTTGCGGCGCGTGCGCCAAAAGGCTTTGACGTGCATTACCGCCGACGCAGCACCAACACAGACAAGAAGGTTGGCAACCTTGCAGAATGGACGCGCGGATGGGGTGCGGCATACGAAGGTATGGTGGTACTTGACGCCGACAGCCTGATGAGCGGCCGCGCAATTGATCGTCTGGCCTCCGAACTGTCCAGCGATCCAGACGCGGGTTTGATCCAGACCTTCCCCATGCTGATCGGTGCACAGACTGTATTTGCGCGGCTTCAGCAGTTCTCCAATATTGCCTATGGCTGGTTGCTGGCCGAAGGTTTGGCCACATGGGCACGTTCCGAAGGAAATTACTGGGGGCATAACGCGATCATTCGCACACGTGCCTTTGCCTCCAGCGCGATGCTTCCGCACCTGCGCGGTCGGGGTGGACGTGACGAACTGATCCTGAGCCATGATTTTGTTGAAGCTGGTCTGTTACGCCGTGCCGGTTGGGGCGTACGCTTTTTGCCACGTGTGACAGGTAGCTTTGAGGAAACACCCGCAACGCTCATCGATTATGTGATCCGCGATCGTCGCTGGTGCCGCGGGAACCTCCAACACCTGCGACTGCTCGGGACCAAGGGTTTACACCCTGTATCGCGGTTTCACCTTTTCCACGGTGCCGTGGCCTATCTGCTAAGCCCCGCTTGGTTCTTCCTGCTGGTGATCTGGGCGCTGTTGGGCAAAGACAGCGAGACCAATGTGATCCGGTATTTCAACGAAGCAAACCCGCTGTTCCCGGACTGGCCCCCTGCCATGAGCCATATCGACAGTGCGGTGTTTCTGGTGATCATGTACGCCATGCTGCTGACGCCGAAGATCGCGGGTGCAGGCATCATCGCAGCCACCCCCCGCGCCGCACGGGTGTTTGGCGGCGTGGGTCCGTTTCTGGGCAGTTTCCTTGTCGAAGTCGCGCTTTCCATCGCCTACGCACCCATCATGATGATCCAGCAGACCAAGGCCGTCGTGCGCGCATACACCACTGGTAGCGAAGCATGGGCGCCGCAATCACGCGACGCGCGACAGCATAGTTGGGGCACATTGCTGAAATTCCACTGGCTTGAAATGATCCTTGGGCTTTTGCTGCTCAGCGGTCTGATGGCTGGCCTGATTTCGCTTTGGTTGGTGCCAATTATTGCCAGCCTTGTGCTGGCTGTGCCGTTGTCGGCGCTGTCAGGCGTGCAAATTTCAAACCGTGCACCAGCAACATTCCGGTTGGACAGCCCCTACACCTTGCGTGAGCCTGCTATTGTTCGCCAAGCAATGCGGGAACGGGAGCGCCTATCGGTTGCACTTGCTACGCCGAAAGCTCCTGCTGAATAGGTTTCAGCCCTTCGAAACATCACAAACACAAAAACGCCCGCAGGAGTAATCCTGCGGGCGTTTCTATATCACGGCTATTACAATGTGGTTACGAGGTTACCTGCTCTCGCAAGATGGACGCAGTAAGCGAGAACATCAGATAGATACCTGCAAAGATCAGAAACGCCAGAATGGTGTTCTCGAACTTGCGCGGATAGCTGGGCTCCTCACTTGGCACAGGGCGCACGGCAACAGTCAGGTATCGCACCTGACGCCCTGCTTCTGTGCGCGCCTGTTCAAGCCCGGTCTGGGCCAGTTGCAGGTTCGTGTCCGCATTCACCAGATCAGCCTGCGCCAGCTGCAAGGTCACGGCCTGCTTGGCTAATGAATTCTGACCGGCTGTTGCATTATTCATCCGGTCATTCAGTTGCGCCAACGCGGCCTCCAGACGGCGCACGTCACCCTGTGCCCCTTCGACCTTGGCACTGTTGGGCCGCGCGTTGTCCAGCAAGGCAGCAAGCTCCAGCTGTTTCTCGATCAACAGCGTTTCATAGTTGGTGATCTGCGTCCGGACAGCTGCAATCACCGCCTCCGGGTCCACACCGTTTTCGACCTGCAATTCGATCAGCCGCTGCTGGGCATCGCGCCGCGCAGCTGTCGCTTTGTCAAAGCCAATCTGGGCGTCGCGCATCCCGTCTTCACGCTTGTTCTGGCTGAGGCTATTCACGCGGTCTTCTGCATATTGCAGCAGCCGCTGTGAAAAGTTCGTGGCAACCTGTGGATCTGCGGCGATGACCTCCATGCGGATCACACCTTCGGTAGGATCATAGCCGATTTTGATGTTCTTTTTGTACAGCTTGTAGGCTTCTTCGTTGGTCGGATTTTCGTTCAGGCGCTGGATCGGATCAATGTTTTCATCCGTAAAGTGGCGTTTGAAACCCGCATCTTCGTCCAGTCGCAACATCGCATCCTTGGACTGTAGATAGGCCTGCGTTGCAATACTGTCAGCCGAGTTGGCGAATTGCGTGGGCAAGAGGCCACCGAACGGGCTGGGACCGCCACCGCCTTCGTTCTGGATAATCAGGAACTGGCTATCGGTGGCGTACATCGGGGTCGCTACCTTATAGAAATAGTATCCGGCAAAGAACGTCGGGATCAGGACGAAGAACGCCAACCGGACGATAAGCAGCCCCATCTTTTTGCGGCGGCGGCGCGTGATATCTTGCTGGATGTCTGAAATCTCGCGCATCCGGCGTTCCATCGGGCTCACCTCGGTGGAGGGCAGCGTTCCCTTCCCTACCGGAATAGTCTGCGGCAATTGCACCCGACCAGCGCCAGCGCCCCCCTGTTGGGCAGGCAATTCAGCCAGCGCATTGCCGGGCCCACCTTCATGCTGTGCGCCCCCCGCTTGCGGCACCACCAATTCTATCATGTTGGAGCGTTGGAACGGGTCAATCCCCTTGGCGCGCAGCAGGCGCACCGCATCAAAATCTGACGTGGCCGGCAAACCATGTTTCTGCGCTACGCGCCGTGCCATGCGCAGTTGACGGCCTGTCAGGCCTTCGCGGCGGATCGCGTCCATATCCTGCTCGCCGTCCACCTCCTGTGCCGATGACACTTCGCCCTCCTGGGCCGTCGGCTGGGGCGCCTCGGCCTGCGGTGCGGGTTTTGCCGCACCAGTTGTTTGCGGACGCGCGGACGGGCGCGCAGGCTCTGGCATGGCAATAGGCGCGGCAGCCTTGGGCGCTTCCGGCTGGGGCGTTGCGCCCTCTGTTGCCGCGCTCGGACTACGCTTGATCCGGAATTTTCTAGCTTTGGGTTTGGTAGTCATACAACATCTTCGCTTCTTCCAAGCTGTCAAATACGTTCAGCTGCCCGTTCATCAGAACCGCGGCAGTACGCGCGAATTTTTCTAGCGTTTCCGCCTGGTGCGACACAATCACGATCGTGGTCGTCCGCAGGCGTTCTTGCAGGATTTCGCCTGCTTTCCGATTGAATTCGACATCCGTCGTGGACGGCATGCCCTCATCGATCAGGTACATATCGAAATCCAGCGCCAACATAAGCGCAAATGAAAACCTTGCGCGCATACCGGCTGAATAAGTGCCGAGGGGTTGATCGAAATATTCGCCAAGACCACACAGCCAGCGGCAGAAGCTTTCCACATAGTCGGGGTCGAGCCCATACAACCGCGCGATATAACGCGCATTTTCCATCGCCGAAACCTTGCCGACCACCCCCCCCATGAAACCAAGAGGAAAAGAGATGTTACACGCGCGCACGATCTCACCCTCATCGGGCTTTTCAAGTCCTGCCATCATGTTGATCAGCGTGGTCTTACCGGTTCCGTTCGGCGCGAGGATACCCATCGAATTGCCCAATTCCACGCGAAAAGACACTTGGTCAAGAATGACCTTGTGTTGCGTACCAGTCCAAAAGGACTTGGAAACGTTACGAAATTCCAGCATTGCGCGCCTGCTCCGGTTCGACTTGCGGTGTGGGTCGGGGTCCTCTTCTGCGGAGGATCTCGCTTTATCTATCTTCGGATTTTGACGATATTATGTCTCATGGGGAAACAAATGTACAACGCCGCCTGCGGGGAAAATACCTGTTGATCATGCATGGCCAAGCCGACGTTGGCTTTGTGCGCAGACAAACCCGTTTTCTTCGATCTGAAGCGTGCTGTGGCCAAGCTCGAAACGGTCCTTGAGCATCTGCTGCAAACCCGTCCGGATCAGAGCGGGGTCGCCTTGTGCGGCCAAGACGACATGCGCCTCGATCGCGTTTTCATGCTCGCCCATCATCCAAAGATGCACATGGTGTACTGACGCGACGCCCGCGTGCTCCGACATGGCATCAATCACATCTACCGCATTGAGATCTGGCGGAGCGCCCAACATCAGCAGACGCATCACGGCAGGCATCTCAGCCGCCGCCTGCCATAGAATGTAGCCTGCGATGAGCAGCGTCACCACAGGATCTACCCAGTGCCAGTTGAACAAGATCACAAGCGTACCAGCCACGATCACCGCAACAGAGCCCAGCGCATCAGCAAGATTATGCAGAAACGCAGCGCGGATATTCATGCTGGTTTTTGACATCTGGTAAGTCAGCGCCGCCGTAATCAGATCGATCAACAGCGCAACCCCCGCAATCACCACAATGATCCAGCCTGTCACTTCGGAAGGCTGGAAAAAACGCATGATCCCCTCAAAGACTAGATAAAGTGCGACAACGATCAAAGTGGTGTAATTGATCAACGCGGCCACTGCTTCGACCCGGCCATAGCCGAAAGTCATCTGAGCATCCGCTGGTCTGCGTCCTATTTTACGAGCGACAAAGGCGATAATAAGCGACACGGCATCAGACAGGTTGTGCAGAGCATCGGCGATAAGCGACAGGCTACCGGCGAATATTCCGCCAACAATTTGCGCCAGCGTCAGCAGCAAGTTCACACCGACAGCCAGCGCGATCTTTGCATCTCCCGCGTCCGGATCAACGTGGTGGTGGTGATGATGGTGAGACTTGCTCATCAGGGTTTTCCTTTGGTTTGTGCGTGATCGGGACAAGGGATTTCTGCGTCCGCGCAACATTCGGTCAGCAGGAAATGCGACAGGCTGCGCACCCGCTCATAGGCGATTGCCGCACAGATGATGCTGCGGCCTTGACGTGTCTGCTCTACCAGCCCGGCCGCTGCGAGGATTTTCATGTGATGGGTCAAAGTTGAGCCGGTGACACCTGTTACATCCCCCAGCGACCCGATGCTCAGGCCGGACGGACCTGCGCGCACGAGCGCAAGCAAGACCGTTAAGCGCTGTTCGGACCCGAGGGCGGCAAAGCCGGATGCGGCGAGGGTGACTTCATTGATTGATGATTCCAGTTTCATATTTCTAAAAATATAGAAATGAAAGGCATCTTCAAGGCGATTTCAGGGATTGGGAAATCTTCTGCCCTTGGCAAAGTGATCTGCTCCCTTACCTAGCAAGGTATGAATGATATCCGCCACGATCTGCGCGGCTGTACCCTGTGCGCCGAACGCTTTGCATTAACCGCCACTTCACACCGGCCCAATCCGGTGGTCTGGTTTGAGTCCGGAGCGCGGCTTCTTATTGCGTCGCAGGCACCGGGTATGAAGGTGCATAAGGCGAACACGCCTTTCTGGGATGCCTCTGGCGTCCGCCTGCGCACTTGGTTGGGGCTGGACGAAGACGCCTTTTATGACCGAAGCAGGGTCGCCATAATCCCGATGGCCTTTTGCTTTCCAGGCTACAATGCAAAAGGCAGTGACCTGCCGCCACCGCCGGTTTGCGCGCAAACATGGCGCAAGCAGGCGTTGGAAATGGTACCCGATGTGCGCCTGACCGTTCTTATCGGTGGTCACGCCATGCGCTATCATCTGCCGAAATTCACAACTGTCACCCAAGCGGTGCGCGATTGGGATCAGCACCCCGCGGGCACCTTCGCCTTGCCACACCCGTCATGGCGCAATACGGGTTGGTTAAAGAAAAATCCGTGGTTCGAGGCAGAGGTCATCCCCCGCCTGCAAGCCGCTGTTGCCGAGGTAATGTAGATGGAACCGACTCCGCTGGACACAGCCCACGCCGCCATGCTGGCCACCCCCGAGAACGACACCGCCCGTCTGCGGTTTTATGAAAGGATGGCAGATGTGGAACTGTACCTGCTGCTTGAGCAGGAACCGCAGGACGACCAGATCAACCCTAAGTTGCTGGAACTGGCCGGCGCGCAATATTTGCTGGCGTTTGATCGGGCTCAGCGCCTTGCGCAATATGCAGGTGATGCGGCGGCCTATGTTGCCCTGTCGGGCCGCAACGTGGCCGCCATGCTGGAAGGGCAACCTTTAGGCATTGCGCTGAACATGGATGTAGCCCCCTCCGCGATCCTGCTACCTGACACAGCTGTGGAATGGCTGCGGGAAACGCTGACACATCAAGCGGCAGAAGTTGAGGCCAAGATCGAAACGGTGCTCCCCCCCAAAGGTTTGCCCGAAAGCCTGATCGAAGCCATCGATGCAAAGCTTGCGACGGCGACAGGCATGGCCGCTAATGCGTTTTTGGTCGGCGTGGCCTATTCTGGCGGTGGCCGCGGGCATTTGCTGGCTTTCATTGACGCAATTCCGCGCGCGCAGGATGCGCTTGTACGTGCCGCATCAGAAGCGTTGACGTTCTCTGGCATTGAAGCTGGCGCAATGGATGTAGGATTCTTCAATCACACTGATCCAACTGTTGCAAAACTCACCCGTGTTGGTCTGCGATTCGATCTGCCACAGATGGAGACGTTACAGAAAACGCCCCGTATGCCGGGCAACGACCCCGATGCGCCGCCAATTCTGAAATAATCGGGCGGCTTCGGCACACACCCGCTCACGGGTGCGAGAGATCACGCAAATGCGAGATGCAAACGCGCCCGACCCTCCCTACCTTCCTGAGCATAGGACAACGAAGTCCAGCATCAGGAGAGTTAAATGAACCGTTTTGCCTTTTCCATCGCCGCCGCCGCGACCGCGCTTGCGATCGCCAGCGCCTCTTTTGCAGGTGAGCAATTCGTGGATGACACAGGCTTTGCCGTGTCGGGATATGATGTCGTTGCGTATTTCTCACTGCCGCAAAATCCAGTGGGCCAAACACAGCCAGCGCCTGTTGCGGGCAACAAGGCGATCACAGCCGATTACAATGGCGCCACTTTTGCCTTTTCAACGGAAGCAAACCGCGAAGCGTTTCTGGCCGACCCCGACAAATATGTTCCGCAATATGACGGCCACTGCGCTTACGGCGTGGCAAAGGGTGGCAAAGTTCCGGGCAATCCGAACCTGTGGCGCATCATTGACGACAAGCTGTATCTGAACATCACCAAAAACGTGGTTGGTTTCTGGGAAGAGGACATTCCCGGCAATCTGACGCTGTCCGAAGGCAACTGGCCCAGCCTTGATCCAAAGCCCGCCTCGGAAAATCCCATTCCGGACTTCTCGTCAGCAGCGCCAAAAGGCTGACCTGTGACATCAGGTGTCCCCTCTCCTGATCGGCCGTCACCTCGTCGCGCGATTGCGCGGCGGGGTGTACTGTTTGGCGCCTTGGCCGTAGGCGGAATTGCGGCTGCACGATGGTATAACACCAGTGGCAATCTTGAGGGCGGCGCGTTGAGCGTTCAGCAGGCCCATGCAGCGGCAGTATCCGGAGCCGTTACATTGGTGGACATCCGACGCCCTGACGAATGGGCCCGCACCGGCGTGCCAGAAGGGGCTACACCCTTAGACATGCGTGACCCTGATTTCGTTCAAAAACTTTTGGGTCTGGTCCCAGACAAGACAGCGCCGGTTGCGCTGATCTGCGCGCGCGGGGTGCGTTCACGCCGTTTTGCCAAACGTCTGGCAGACGCTGGTTTTCTCAACGTCGTGGACGTTCCCGAAGGAATGCTTGGCTCTGGCGCGGGACCGGGCTGGCTCGCCTTGGGCCTGCCCGTGGCGGATGCGTGACCAATTGCCCAACTGCGGCGGTTGGATTATAGCGCAGGGATGAGCACAAATCCTCCGAACATCCGCCCTGACCTCGCGCCACGCGCGACCTTCTCCGAGCCCAAGCGCAGCGGCCAGCCAACCATTGGCATGGTCAGCCTTGGCTGCCCCAAAGCACTGGTGGACAGCGAACGGATTTTGACGCGCCTGCGCGCCGAAGGATATGCAATTTCACCGGACTATTCCGGTGCAGATGCAGTGATTGTGAACACATGCGGATTTCTGGACAGCGCAAAGGCAGAAAGCCTTGATGCCATCGGCGAAGCACTGACCGAAAATGGCCGAGTGATCGTAACAGGGTGCCTGGGCGCAGAGCCTGACTATATCCGCGAACACCATCCCCGCATCCTTGCTGTGACGGGTCCGCACCAGTACGAACAGGTGCTGGACGCCGTGCACACCGCCGTGCCGCCGTCACCAGATCCGTTTATCGATCTTTTGCCCGCTTCCGGTGTCTCGCTTACGCCGCGCCACTTCAGCTATCTCAAGATCTCCGAGGGCTGTAACCACAAATGCAAGTTCTGTATCATCCCCGATATGCGTGGCCGTCTGCAAAGCCGTCCCGCCCACGCCATCATGCGCGAGGCCGAAAAGCTGGTGGATAATGGCGTAAAAGAGCTGTTGGTGATCTCTCAGGATACGTCAGCCTACGGCGTCGATATCAAGCACGCCGAAGATCGCGGACACCGCGCTCATATCACCGATCTGGCGCGGGATCTGGGGTCGCTTGGCGCATGGGTGCGCTTGCACTACGTCTACCCCTATCCCCACGTGCGCCAGCTGATCCCGCTTATGGCCGACGGGCTGGTGCTGCCCTATCTGGACATCCCGTTCCAGCACGCCCATCCGGATGTTCTGAAACGGATGGCGCGTCCGGCCGCAGCCTCAAAAACGCTGGACGAGATTGCGGCGTGGCGCGACATTTGCCCCGACATCACGTTGCGCTCGACCTTCATCGTTGGCTATCCGGGTGAGACGGAGGCCGAATTCCAGACGCTGCTGGACTGGATGGACGAAGCCCAGCTTGATCGGGTCGGCTGTTTTCAGTACGAAAACGTCGCAGGCGCGCGGTCAAACGCCTTGCCGGATCATGTCCCTGCCGAGGTCAAGCAAGAGCGCTGGGACCGGTTTATGGAAAAGGCACAAGCAATTTCCGAAGCCAAGCTGGAAGCAAAAGTTGGCCAACGTATGGACGTGATCATCGACGAGATCGACGAAGACGCAGCCACCTGCCGTACCAAGGCCGATGCCCCCGAAATTGACGGTAACCTGTTCATCGACGAAGGCTTTGAAGAGCTGAAAGTCGGAGACATTGTGACGGTCGAAGTTGAGGAAGCAGGCGAATATGATCTGTGGGGGCGCGTCATCTAGCGACACGTTCACGCCTAAGTACGCGTTCACCTAAACACATCCAAATCCTAACTAAATTGTGCTTCGGAAATTCCGATGCACAAATTTCTTCGGCTACTTCACGCCATATCCACCCCCTCTGAATGAGCGTATTAACGATAAACCTTGAAATGTTCCCCCTATGTTCTATATTAACAATAGCAAGAACAGGGAGCACCCCATGTCCTACCAAACGACGTTTGACGATCTTTTCGAGGCTGTGACACCTGCTAAACAGGCAGAGTTACCGCTGCCGAAACCTGTTGCAGCAACCCAAAAGCAAATTGAGTACGCGAAGGTGCTTGCGGAAAAAACCAAATCCCCCCTGCCCGCAGACATCATGCAAGACCGAACGCGGCTTTCGAAATGGATCGACGCGCATAAGCCCGCGCCGAGCGCTTTCAACGATTACCCCTCTTCCAAGCAGGTCGGCTTTGCGGAGCGGATTGCACGGCTGAAGCATACGCAGGTACCGCCTGAGTGTTTCCGCGACCGTGCGCTCATGTCGCGGTGGATTGATCATCATAAAGCACGCTAGTGCTGGTATCGCCCCAGACTTACACTAGGTTTGGGGTATGAGTAATAAAGTCGAAGTTCTGTACAACGCCTCCTGCCCGATCTGTCGGCGGGAGGTTGACCATTACGCAAAGCTTAGCACGCGACAGAACCTCTCTATCGGGTACCATGATCTGGGCAGCGCCGAGCAATTGGCCGATTGGGGTATTTCGGAAAAAGACGCAGCAAAGCGTCTGCATCTGCGCAAAGGTGGGCAGATTTACAGCGGCATTCCCGCCTTTGTCCTGCTGTGGCGTGAGATTCCCCAAATGCGATGGCTGGCAACGGTGGTGAATCTGCCCGGCGTCCATTTCTTGGCCTGTAAGCTTTATGATTTTGTCTTGGCTCCGCTGCTGTACCGATGGCACCTTGTGCGGCAGAAACGCAAAATGCCCTAGAGAGAGCGGCGTTCGCGGAGTTTAAGCCTAAAGCGCATCAAGGTAATGACGCACACAAGTCTGCACGTGGCGGAAGCGGTCTCCGCCAAGGTGCTTGCCGCCGTACCAGCGGGTGACGACGACAAGATGGCCAGTGAAATCTTCGCGTTCTAGCATTCGTAAGATCACCATTCCTGCGCCGCTTTCTCCATCATCTGCCTTGATCGGCCCCTCATCGGGCAACAATGCGCCCCACGTGTTATGCGTGGCTTTGGCATAGGATTTGTCGCGTTTGAGCGCTTTGACAGCTGCGTCAATTTCGGCTCGGCTGGTCACCGGACATCCTGAAACCGCGTATTTACTGCCTCGATCCGTCAGAATGACGCCGCACTTACGCATGGTCAGGAATACCCTACTTGGTCGAGATAGGCTTTTGCGCGATACTTCTCGCTAAGGGCGAAGAATATTTTAACTTCGCCTTTCGAACTACCGATTTCAAAGACCCTTTTTAAGATCAACATTTAATATCGGGATCAGAATACATGCCTTTTGATATCGCAACAACGGCTCCGGCCGAATTGATAGGTATTGGCGGATTTTGCCTGTACGTGCTGACCTACTCGCTGCTCACCCTACGGGTCATTTCAGGCCATTCGCTTAAGTATCTGCTCATGAATTTGACGGCTGCCAGCTCAGTCCTTATCGGTCTGACAACAAGCTTCAACCTCGCCGCTGCAATGATCCAGATATTCTGGATCACCATGTCTTTGATCGGGATCGCGCTGCACCTGAGGCGATCCCGCAAACGCCGGTCAGAGCCCGGCAGCAGTCCGGCGCACGGTGTCAATGCGTGATGCATTGGGCGGGTGCGTGCCCAGGAATTTATCGCCCGGATCGGGGATACGCGTAAAAAACTCAGCACCGCGGAGCGGATCAAAGCCTGCTCTTTTGGTGATGATCGTGCCCAAGGCATCCGCCTCAAGCTCGAAGTCTTTTGAATAGCTGCGCGCACCAACTTGCGCGCCCAACTCTTGCGCGGACCGGACCGTGTTTGCGTCTCCCCCACTGAGCGTGGCAAGCCCCGCAAAAATCACGGCGCCGGCAACGGCATTTTGCTGTTGGCGGGCAATATGGCCGGAAATGTGATGCGCAGCCTCATGCCCCATAACAAAAGCCAGCTCGTCGGCGTTGCGTGCATCCGCAATCAGCGCAAGGGTAAACGCGATGATCGGGCGGCCCTGACGGTCAACAGTCTGATAGGCGTTCGCAGGCTGACCGGGGCGGTCATCCACGACAATGTTGAAATCACAGTTCATGTTCTGCGTGCGGGCGCGACACTCACGCTCGGCGACAGGCTCTAACGTCTCAACCACCTGAACAAAGCTACGCGCACTGCTGCGTACAACCGGTTGCGATGGCGTCGTGGTCGCGACCGGACCGGTGGAGCCGACTGGTACTACTTCGCACCCGGCAAGTGCTGCCAAAAGACCCAGGACCACAAAAAAGCGCGATATCATCCGTTGGTATTCCTTAAAATTCAAAAAAGCGCTGATCGTCCGGCGCAAAGTTTATTCGCGCATTAGTTTAGCACGCCCTGCGACGGGAACCAGCCCGATCACGCTACGGTTACAACGATGCGCGACGTTGCGCCGCAAAGCACGGCTGCAATCAGGCGCTTGCAAGCGGCCTGTGATAAGATATCCTCTCTGCATGTTTACAATTGAGCACGAATTTGACGCCTCCGTAATTACCCTTGTCGACGAGGGCGAAACCCCCTTGCGAGAGGACGTAGTTCTGAATGCGTTTGCCAGCCAGATCACGATCGAGCAATGGGACCCGAAGACCGACAGCCTGTGCAAGATCACCTTATCGCCAAACCAGCTGCGTGACCTAGCCGCAGCTTTAAATTTGCCCGAAGGCATCTATCACAGCGCGCCTTAGGCGCACATCAACAGGACAGTCTTATGGCCACCGGCACCAACATCCGCACCTATTTCGAAGGCACATGGCACAACGGCGATCTAAGTGTGATGAAAGCGGCTGATCACGGTGCCTGGCTTGGCACCACAGTATTTGACGGCGCGCGGCTGTTCGACGGGCTGGCCCCTGATCTGGAAGCCCATTGCGCACGTATCAACCGCTCTGCCCGCGCGCTGATGATCACGCCCACTGTCGAAACCGCGAAGATGGTAGAGATCGTGCGCGAAGGCCTTGCACAATATCCACGCGATGCTGCGGTCTATATCCGGCCCATGTATTGGGCACTTGCGGGAGACGAGCTTGGGATTGTCCCGCTTAAGGATGCGACAGGATTTGCCATATCGTTGGAGCAGATACCGATGGTGCCGCCAGAGGCCGCGTCCACGTTGACACGGACACGGTTCCGCCGCCCGGTGCTGGAAGACAATGTTGTGAATGCGAAAGCAGGCTGTCTTTACCCCAACAACGCCCGCATGATGGCCGAGGCCAGAAGCAAGGGCTTCGGCAATGCGCTGGTGGCCGATGCAATCGGTAACGTGGCCGAATCCGCGTCTGCCAATGTGTTTATGGTCAAAGACGGCGAAGTGTTCACACCTGTGCCTAACGGCACATTCCTTGCCGGCATCACGCGCGCAAGACATATGGTCAACATGCGTGCCGAGGGGCTAAAGGTGCATGAAGCCGTGCTAAGCTTTGAGGATTTTCATGCCGCGGATGAAGTATTCCTTTCCGGCAACATGATGAAGGTCACACCGATAAAGGCGTTCGACGATACGACCTACCGTGTCGGAGGCAACGGCAACCCCGTCACCCAACGCGTCCGCGAGATGTATTGGGACTGGGCCGCTTCCGAACCCGCCTGATTACCAAAAACAGATATGCTTGGTGCAAGGCCCACGCCGCGCGAATTCAGCATTGCGCGGCGTTACCTGTAAAAGCCAATTGCATGACGCTGTGCTGCGCGCCATGATCTGCAGCGAACCAGGGAGAATACCATGCGCAAGTTTCTTGTGATCCTCGATGACAGCCGAGAGTGTCTGAACGCCATGCGTTTTGCTGCGATGCGCGCGTCGAAAACCGGTGCCGGCGTCGAAGTATTGGCTGTGATTCCACCGGAGGAGTTCAACCACTGGATCGGGGTCGGCGACATCATGCGCGAAGAAGCCCGTGAACGGATCGAAGTGCATTACGAAGTATTTGCCAAGTGGATGCGCGACCGGCAGGGTGTCGAACCCACGCTGGTTATCCGCGAGGGACAGTCCGTGGACGAAATCATGGCCCACATCAAGGAGAACCCCGACATCGGTGTGCTTGTTCTGGGCGCTGGCACGGATGGCAAAGGACCGGGTCCGCTGGTATCCCAACTCAGTCGCACTGCGGGCAACCTTCCTGTGCCCATCACCATCGTTCCGGGCGACCTAAGCAAAGAAAAGCTGGAAGCCATCACCTGACGCCTATCAGTTTAGAACGATTCCAGACACCTTGACATCCCTTCGGTGCATCCGCATATCAGAAGGAACCCTGACGGAGGCCACGCCCAATGTTTATCCAGACAGAATCCACACCGAACCCTGCAACGCTCAAGTTCCTGCCAGGCCAGACGGTCCTGGAAATGGGGACCGCTGATTTCCCAACGCCCGATACGGCCTCCGGCTCACCGCTGGCCACGCGCCTTTTCGCCGTAGAAGGTGTTACCGGCGTGTTTTTCGGAACGGATTTCGTGACCGTCACCAAAGCAGATGCCGTTGAGTGGGATCACCTCAAGCCCGGCCTTCTGGGCGCGATCATGGAGCATTTCCAGTCGGGTCAGTCTGTCATGGCTGCGGATCACACTGCCAGCTCAGGCCATGCTGAGCATGACGGCGAAGACGGCGCGATTGTCGGCCAGATCAAAGAGTTGCTCGACAGCCGCGTCCGCCCGGCCGTAGCGCAAGATGGTGGCGACATTACGTTTCACGGGTTTGACCGTGGCGTGGTCTATCTGCATATGCAGGGCGCTTGCGCCGGTTGCCCCTCATCCACGCTGACGCTGAAGATGGGCATCGAAAACCTGCTGCGGCATTACATCCCCGAAGTGACTGAAGTTCGTCCCGTCGCCTGACCGGATTTCATGCGCGCTCCCTTAATACTTGCTCTTGATACCGCCGCCGCACATTGTGCCGTGGCGGTTATTGCTGGCGATGACGTGTTGGCAAGCCGACAAGAACCGATGGCCAAAGGTCAGGCCGAGCGGCTGCTTGTGCTTGCCGAAGAACTGCTGGCCGAAGCAGGCGTGCAGATGCATCAGCTTGACGCCATCGGCGTGGGCATAGGGCCGGGAAATTTCACGGGCATTCGCATCGCAGTATCCGCCGCGCGTGGTCTGGCGCTTGCGCTCAACATCCCGGCGGTGGGCGTCAGCGCGTTTGACGCTTTGCGCCTTGGATCGCATGGTCCAGCAATCTGCACTGTCGATGCACGCCGGGAAACGGTTTTTGCCCAAGGCTATGAGACCGACACGTTGGCCTCACCCGCATTGGTCCACTTCGCGGACCTACCGTCAGACGTGCCTGTGATTGGCGCAAACGGCGCAAACCCCTCGCTTCCTGTGGCAGTCGCGATCGCCAGGATCACTGCAACGCGATTTGCGCAAACCACTGACGCGCCTGCGCCGCTTTATCTGCGCGCCGCAGATGCCGCCCCTGCGCGCGACGCACCACCGCAGATCGTCCCGTGACGCCAGAACGCATGGCGCAGATCCATGCGGCTGCCTTTGTGCACGACCGTGGCTGGAGCAGAAATGAATTTGCGGCTCTTGCCGCCCAGCCCCATACTGATGTGATTTTCAGGCCGGACGGATTCGCGCTCACGCGAACGCTCGCCGGAGAATCAGAGCTTTTGACCCTTGCGGTGTCGCCAGACCATCAACGTCACGGTATTGCGCACAGTCTTTTGGCTGAGTGGATTTCAGCAGCAAGCCAGCACGCAGACGTCGCTTTTCTAGAGGTCGCCGCTGACAATTTTGGCGCGCTAACACTTTATCAAAAAAGCGGTTTTACGCGTAGCGGCCTGCGAAAAGCCTACTATGCGCGCGCAGGCGGCCCCGCAGCAGACGCTGTGCTAATGACAAAGGCGCTTACGCGAGGTTAATACATGCCCGAAGCGCGTCCAGCACCAGAATCCGGTTGACCCTGCCCCCATCCGCGCCGAAACTTTACCGCAGCGGCGCGCAAGCGTGCAATAACGGGCAGCAGAGCCAATTAAATGGCCCCGGCCCCACCAACAAAAACTGGGAGACATCTATGACCCTTATGACAAAATTCCTCGGCGCAGTCGCTGCGACCGCGCTGAGCGCCGGTGCAGCATTGGCCGAACCGGCCCTGATCTTTGACCTTGGCGGCAAGTTCGACAAATCCTTCAACGAGGCAGCCTACTCTGGTGCGCAGCGTTGGGCGGAAGAATCCGGTGAAGCATACCGCGAGATCGAGCTTCAGTCCGAAGCACAGCGTGAGCAGGCCCTGCGCCGCTTTGCTGAATCGGGTGCGAACCCAATCATCACCATGGGCTTTGCGATGGCAGATCCGCTGTCGACTGTTGCGCCTGACTATCCGGACACAAAGTTCGTCGCCATCGACGTGACATGGCTGGAAGCGCCAAACATCCGCCAGATCGGCTTTGCCGAACATGAAGGTTCGTATCTGGTTGGTATGCTTGCCGGCATGGCCACAAAAAGCGGCACAGTCGGATTTATCGGCGGCATGGATATCCCGCTGATCCGTCACTTTGGCTGCGGCTACGCCCAAGGCGTCAAGGCTGCCAATCCAGACGCCACAGTTGTTGCCAACATGACAGGCAGCACGCCTGCCGCTTGGAATGACCCGGTAAAAGGCTCCGAGCTGACGACCGCCCAGATCTCTCAGGGTGCCGATGTGGTGTTCGCGGCTGCGGGCGGTACAGGCGTTGGCGTCCTGCAAACGGCTGCCGATAGCAACATCCTGTCCATCGGTGTAGACAGCAACCAGAACCACCTGCACCCGGGCAAAGTGCTGACTTCCATGCTCAAGCGTGTGGATGTTGCGGTTTATGACGCGCTGAAAGCAGGCACCGATGTGGAAACAGGCGTTTTCACTCTTGGCCTTGCCGAAGATGGTGTTGGCTACGCTCTGGATGAAAACAACGCCTCGCTGATCTCGGAAGAGATGAAAGCGGCCGTTGATGAAGCGCGCGCGAAAATCATCGCAGGTGATGTGGAAGTAACTTCCTATTACGCCAACGACAGCTGCCCAGCGCTCGACTTCTAAGCTGCGGACACACTAACTTGGGGGCCGCGTTGACATTTCAACGCGGCCCTATTCAATTAACCCCAGACTTTCGGCCTCGCCGCCACCCGGTGTGAAGGACAGCCCTTATGACCAACGCTCCTGCGATTGAACTCAAAGGCATTTCAAAAGCCTTCGGCCCCGTGCAGGCCAACAAGGATATTTCAATCCGCGTAATGCCCGGAACGATTCATGGCATCATCGGCGAAAACGGCGCGGGCAAATCAACGCTCATGTCTATTCTCTACGGCTTTTACAAAGCCGATAAGGGAGAGATATTTGTGAGTGGTCAGAAGGCCAATATCACCGACAGTCAGGCCGCGATTGCCGCCGGTATCGGCATGGTTTTCCAACATTTCAAATTGGTGGAAAATTTCACTGTTCTGGAAAATATCATTCTGGGTGCAGAAGATGGCCGGCTCCTCAAGCCGTCGATTGCCAAAGCCCGTCGCACCCTTCTTGAGCTGGCTGATGACTACGGTCTTAACGTTGAACCGGATGCGCTGGTTCAAGACATTGGCGTAGGCATGCAACAACGCGTTGAGATCCTGAAGGCGCTCTACCGTCAGGCCGACATTCTTATTCTGGACGAGCCGACGGGCGTGCTGACACCAGCTGAAGCCGATCAGCTATTCCGCATTCTGGGCCGTCTGCGCGAAGAGGGTAAAACAATTATCCTAATCACCCATAAACTGCGCGAGATCATGGAGATCACCGACACTGTCAGCGTGATGCGCCGTGGCGAGATGACGGCAACCGTAAAGACGTCAGAGACCTCGCCCGCCGAACTGGCTGAGCTGATGGTTGGCAGGAAGGTTCTGCTGCGGGTGGACAAGACCCCGGCAACCCCGGGAGATGTTGTGCTGGAAGTCAAAGACCTGCACGTGCGCGACGACAAAGGTGTGGAGCGGCTAAAGGGGATCAACCTATCGATCCGCGCCGGCGAAGTGCTGGGAATTGCGGGCGTTGCAGGCAACGGCCAGTCAGAACTGCTGGAGGTTCTGGGCGGCTATGCGGATGGCACCGGCAGCATCACTGTCAACGGCCAGCCGCTGGACCTCACGGGAAAATCCTCTGACGGGCAGTCGCGCCGCGCGCGGGGCATTGCGCATGTTCCAGAAGATCGCCAGCGCGAAGGACTGATCATGGACTTCTCCGCATGGGAAAACGTTGCCTTCGGCTATCACAACGATCCTGCGTTCCAATCCGGCATCCTGATGGACAACGCCGCCATCCGCGAGGACGCGGCTGGCAAGATGGAGCGTTTTGACGTGCGTCCCCCCGATCCGAAACTGGCCGCCAAAAACTTTTCCGGCGGGAACCAGCAAAAGATCGTATTGGCCCGCGAGATCGAACGGAATCCCGATCTGCTGCTCATTGGCCAGCCGACCCGTGGTGTCGACATTGGCGCAATCGAATTCATTCACGAACAGATCATCGCCCTGCGCGATAAAGGCAAAGCGGTGCTGCTGGTCTCGGTTGAGCTGGAAGAGATCATGGCGCTCAGCGACCGCATCGCTGTAATGTTTGACGGTCAGATCATGGGGGAACGTTTACCCACGGAAACTGACGAAAAAGAACTGGGTCTGCTCATGGCAGGCATCACCGACACGCAAAAGCCGCACACAGTGGAGGAGGTTCAGGCGAGCCTTGCCCATGTCGGCGAAGGGAGCGCCTGAGCAATGGATGTGATGCCAAAATGGGCCGAGGTGATCCTTGTGCCGCTGATTTCTCTTTTGCTGGCGGCGTTGCTATCGGCGCTTGTGATCCTCGCGATTGGCGAAGACCCCATTGCGGCGGTCAAGCTCATGGTGACAGGCGCGCTCGGATCAAGTTATGGCTGGGGGTATACCCTCTATTACGCCACGAATTTCATGTTCACCGGATTAGCTGTAGCCGTGGCTTTCCACGCACGTTTGTTCAACATCGGCGGTGAAGGGCAAGCGGCACTTGGTGGTTTGGGTGTGGCACTCGCCTGTCTGTACATTCCTTGGCCGCACTGGTCTTTGGCGTTGATCGGCGCTGCGGTTGCTGCGGGTCTTTTCGGGGCGGCATGGGCTGCAATTCCTGCGTGGCTTCAAGCGAAACGCGGCAGCCATATCGTTATCACGACGATCATGTTCAACTTCATCGCGGCGTCATTGCTAAACTATGTGCTGGTCAACGTCCTGCGCCCCAAAGGGTCAATGGACCCCGCCACGGCGCGCTTCTCGGAAACGGTCCACCTGCCCACCCTGCATGAAATGCTGGCGCCTTTCGGCATCGCATTTTCCAAATCTGCACCGGCAAACGTGTCGCTGATCGTCGCTGTTCTGGCCTGTGTTTTCGTCTGGTTCCTGATCTGGCGCACCCGGTTGGGATATGAAATCCGTTCCTTCGGGTTCTCTGAATCAGCTGCGCGCTATGCTGGCATGCCGCCGGTGAAGATCATCATGGTCACCATGATGATTTCGGGCGCGCTGGCGGGGATGATGGCCATCAACAATGTGATGGGCGAAGCCGAACGTCTGGTTCTCAACTCTGTGGAAGGTGCCGGCTTTATCGGTATCGCCGTTGCTTTGATGGGCCGCTCTCATCCTTTGGGCGTGTTTTTCGCAGCGATCCTGTTCGGGTTTCTGTATCAGGGCGGTGCCGAACTGGCGCTTTGGACATCTATCCCGCGTGAGCTGATCGTGGTCATTCAAGCACTGGTGATCCTTTTCACCGGCGCGCTCGACAATATGGTGCGTATGCCGTTGGAACGCCTGTTCCTTGCTCTGCGCAAGAAGGAGGCCTGAGCCTTGGATTATCTCACCCTCCTCCAGCTTCTCGACTCAACCGTGCGGCTTGCCACGCCGCTGCTTCTGGCATGTCTCGCCGGTCTCTATTCCGAAAGAGCAGGCATTTTCGATATCGGGCTTGAAGGCAAGATGCTGGCGGCAGCATTTTTCTCTGCCGCGATCGCAGCCATGACGGGCTCTGTCTGGATCGGGCTATTGGCCGGTATTGCAGCATCTCTGGCGCTGAGCGCAATCCATGGCATCGCTTCCATCACCTTCCGCGGCAACCAATTGATTTCCGGTGTGGCGATCAACTTCCTTGCCGCTGGCCTGACAGTTCTCATCGCACAGGCATGGTTCAAACAGGGTGGGCGCACGCCCTCCTTGATCGGTAAAGGCAGGTTTGAGCCTATCACCCTGCCATTTGCAGACGCATTGCGCGACGTTCCGGTGATCGGCCCGCTTTATTTTGAACTGATCTCTGGCCATTCGATCCTTGTTTATGTCGCCTTTGCCGCGGTCCCCTTCACGTGGTGGCTGTTATTCCGCACACGGTTCGGCCTACGCTTACGTGCAGTGGGTGAGAACCCCGCTGCTGTCGATACCGCAGGTGTATCAGTGGTGGGGCTGAGGTTTGCCGCTGTGGGCATTTGCGGCATCCTTTGCGGGATTGCCGGCGCATACCTCAGCACAGCGTTGCAGGCTGGCTTTGTCAAAGACATGGCCGCCGGACGGGGCTTCATTGCGCTTGCTGCTTTGATCTTTGCCAAATGGCGTCCATGGCACGCGCTTTATGCGACATTGCTCTTCGGTATGTTCGGTGCCCTTGAAACGCGACCCGATGTCATCGAAGCGCTGATCGGCATGAAGGTACAAGGCCAACTGCTTGCCGCCTTGCCCTATGTTATGACCGTGATCATTCTAGCTGGCTTTGTCGGCAAAGCCATTCCGCCCCGCGCAGGAGGTGAACCCTATGTCAAAGAGCGATAAGGCCAGATCACGACAAGTGATAAGACCTCGACAGTTGTGCAACGTTTCGATCATTGATTTAACTGACAGCGAGGCCTAAGGACGAGCCATGCAAATATACCTTCCCATCGCCGAAGTGTCGGTTAATGCCTTCCTCTTGTTGGGGCTCGGTGGGATTGTGGGCATCTTGTCAGGTATGTTTGGTGTGGGCGGCGGTTTCTTGATGACGCCGCTCTTGTTCTTTATCGGCATTCCACCCGCCGTTGCTGTTGCCACCGAAGCAAACCAGATCGTTGCGTCCTCATTCTCCGGCGTGCTTGCACATTTTAAGAGGAAGACGGTGGATCTGAGGATGGGTACAGTGCTGCTGATCGGCGGCCTGTTCGGTGCGGCCCTCGGTGTGATGGTATTTAACTACCTCAAAGCGCAGGGTCAGGTCGATCTGCTGGTCAAGCTTTGCTACGTTGTCTTCCTGGGTGTGATCGGCGGGCTGATGTTCTTCGAAAGCCTGAACGCGATCCGCAACGTGAAGAAAGGCAAAGCGCCCAAGCGCAAGAAACACAACTGGATTCACGGTCTACCTCTCAAGATGCGCTTTCGCGTATCGGGGCTGTATATCTCTGTCATCCCGCCGCTGATTGTGGGGGTCGCCGTTGGTATCCTTGCTGCAATTATGGGTGTCGGGGGTGGCTTTATCATGGTGCCTGCCATGATTTACCTATTGGGCATGCCGACTAAGGTTGTGGTAGGAACATCCTTGTTCCAGATCATCTTTGTGACCGCTTTCACCACCATGCTACACGCGACGACGAACTACACCGTCGATATCGTGTTGGCGGTTCTGCTGCTTTTGGGCGGTGTGGTTGGCGCTCAGATAGGGACCCGCATTGGTGTTAAAATGAAGGCCGAGCAACTGCGCATCCTGCTGGCCCTTATGGTCCTTATCGTCTGCGGCAAGCTTGCCCTTGAACTGCTGCTTGAACCAGCCGAGCTTTATACAATTGCGGCGGGGGGCCACTGATGCGCTCTCTCATCGCGGCTCTTTGTCTGTCACTCGCCAGCCTTCCGGCGATGGCCGAAGTGGTTGTGCTAGGGCTGAGCAGTGACACTGTCTCAATCAACACCAACTTTGATGGCTCCGAGATCCTGATTTTTGGTGCGGTCAAGCGTGAAGCCCCTATTCCGGCGGAGCCGCCGCTGGAGGTTATTGTCACAGTGGCCGGACCGTCCGAGACGAAAACTGTTCGCCGCAAAGAAAAGCGCTTTGGCATTTGGGTGAATACGGACGCGGTGGAGATCGACAGCGCGCCCAGCTTCTATGCCGTATCGACCAGTGCCCCCCTGAATGAGGCGCTTAGCTTTACCGAGGATGTGCGCCACAAAATCTCGATTCCCCGTGCGATCCGCTCGGTAGGAGCGCCTGCCAGCATCGCAGACAGCGAGACATTTACCCAAGCGCTGATCCGCATCAAATCAAAGTCTAACCAGTACCAGCTGAACCAAAGCACCATTAGTGTGGATGAAGAAACCTTGTTTCGGACCGCCATTGCCCTGCCAGCCGCGCTGACCGAAGGCGATTACAAGACACGAATTTTTCTCACTCGTGGCGGCAACGTCGTCTCGCAATATGAGACAAGCATTTATGTGCGCAAAGTCGGGCTGGAGCGTTGGCTGTTCACCATTAGCCGCGAACAGTCCTTCTTTTACGGGCTGCTCTCCTTGGCGATTGCCATCGCGGCCGGCTGGGGGGCATCAGCCGTCTTCGGCCTTCTGCGCCGCTAGCCTCTTCCCAGATAGGGCATCTTAGTCGCCATCACGGTCATAAAGGGAACATTCGCGCCAAGCGGTAATTCGGCCATATGCAGAACCGACTGCGCTGCGTGCCGGACATCCATCGTGTGCATATCCGGGTTCGCGGCCTTCAACCCCGCGACAAGCTCGCTTTCAGCATTCCCAATATCGATCTGGCCCGCAGTGATATCAAACGGCCGCCCGTCTAGTGCCAGCGACTTTGTCAGCCCGGTGATTGCGTGTTTGGTGGTGGTATAGCAGACCGAATTCTCGCGCGGCGTATGTGCAGAGATTGAGCCGTTGTTGATGATCCTACCGCCGCGCCCTTGCGCGCGCATCGCCCCAAAGGCCAGCCGTGCTGCGATGAACATCCCGTTGAGATTAACCGCCAAGACCTGCGCCCAGTCTTCCAGCGCGACTTCATCTATCGGTGCTGACGGGCCGAAGATACCCGCGTTGTTGAACAGCACATCCACTTCGCCGAACCGCGCGAATGCATCGGCCATCGCGGAGGCGTTCGTTACATCAGCAGGTAAAACGACCGCCATCTCGCGGCCATCAGCAACCTCTTGCAATTGTGCTTCTCGGCGTGCGATCAGGCCGACCCGCCAGCCGTTTTCAAGAAACGCCTCTGCAGTGGCGCGCCCGATGCCCGAACTTGCGCCTGTGACGATGACAGATTTCATCCGTACTCCTCTTCAGTGGGGTCAAGCGTGAGCGCGGCAACCGGTGCTGCACGCAGATCATCAACGGTCAGTGCATAGGATGGTTTGGATAGCCGGTTCCGGACCACCCAGATCAAGCGTTCTTGTGCGCGGGTGATGGCAACATAGGCCAGCCGCTTCCAGAGCGGTTGGCCCGCTTCCATTCGGCCCATACGCGCGGCAGCATAAAGGTCAGGTGCAAAAACTTGCACTGTGTCCCACTGGCTGCCCTGTGCTTTGTGTATGGTGACTGCCGCGCCATGCAGAAATGTCGCCCCCATGCGCGCGGCAAAGGGGATAAATGGCTCTTCCTCGTCGGGCTTTTCGATTTTCACAATGCTGGCTGCGCTTACCTGCGGGTCTTCGGCCCCCATGACGTGCAGACGCGAGAACCCCGGCTTTCGCCCTGCCCCAAGATAGACAACCTGCGCGCCCTTGATCAGGCCTCGCGCTTCAAGGTCCAACCGTTTCTTGCGATGTTTCAAAGGCAATTCAATCCCGTCACAAATCAGCGGCTCCCCCTCTACCAGCGCATCCTCTGGCGCACCATGGACGTTGCGGAATGCGTTGATCAGCCGGATACGCGTGGCGTTGCGCCAGACCAGCACAGGGCTGCGCGCCATCAAATCCACCTCTACGCGCTGGCCCCAGACGACGCGGTCATCGTGCTTGGATGCGTCTTCGACCATTCGCTCGAACTGTTCAAAACCGATATCGGGGTCCGCCAACGCATGAGCAAGATCCAGAATCGGGTTGTCCGCTTCCTGCCGGAAGATCCGGTTCAGATTCATCACGCGTTTTTCTGGCAATTTCTCAAATACCATCGTGCCGGACTGCCCCACGGGCGCAAGCTGGGCAGGGTCACCGAACAGGAGCAGAGTCGGGAAGATTTCTTTGAGGTCTTCGAACTGTTTGTCATCCAGCATCGAGGATTCATCCACAAACCCGATATCCAAAGGTTCCTCGCGGCGCTTCCATCCGGTGATGAAATCACTGCCGCGCAAACCGGCCGCTGCCAGCGCACCGGGGATGGATTTGTTACCTTGATAAAAGGCTTCTGCGCGGTCTAGCGCGATATCGGTAAGCCCTTCTACATCTACGGGACGCTCTCCGTTTCCTGCTAACCATTCTGCAATCCGCTCATATTCGGGATCATAGACCGGCGTGTACAGAATTCGGTGAATCGTGGTGGCAGGCACGCCGCGCAAACGCAGCACGCTTGCCGCTTTGTTCGTGGGTGCAAGGATCGCGAGCGTGCGTTTGTCTTTGCGCTTCTTACCTTCATAATCGCCTGACACGATATCGACACCCGCCTGCTCCAAGGCGCGGTAGAGTTCGGCCAGCAGCAAAGTCTTGCCAGACCCCGCCTTACCAGTCACAGCCATAACTTGCGCTTTGCCGCCTTTGGGCGGCATCAGCAGATCATCTTCAAGACTGATGCCAGCTGATTTCAGCATGGCACAGACGGCATCATGGGCGGCGGCCTGATCGTCAGAGTAGATGAGGTCTTTGGAGATATCTTTGGTCATGGGCAGACATTAGGCCCATGACCCGACAGGGGCCAGTGCCGTTCAAGCGCTTACCGCAAATTCCATCTGTGGTGCGTAGCCAAAAGAACGCTCAAACCATTCGCGGCTACGTGCTGGTGGTATGCCTGCACGGCTAGCGACCCTTTTCTGAGCCTCGGCCTCAAACTCCCACAAACCTACGCTGATCTGTTCGCGGCCCTCACCGATGCTGCCCAGAATCTCTGGCGAAGAACCAACGCGGCTGTAAATCCGAACCATACGGGCGTCAAACACGCCGACAAAGTGGCGCACACCGAATCCTTTCATCAATTCGCCACCGCCCAGCATCAGGGCTGCCGCGACATTCGGGCCCTGCCCAGGCGACATGCAGAACCGCGTACATTCCCAAATCAAAGGGCTGCGGACCGGCGCATCAATAAGGTGGCCAAAGTGGTCATTGACCATGACCGGTCCCGTCGTCGGCAAAAACCGGGTTGAACCACCGTGCCCCCCTTCGGGCGTTTCCCAAATGACATACAGCGGGTTTAGGTCATCATATTCGTCTCGCTCATGGCCGCGGGCATCAACCTTGACATCCCAGCCCAGTCGCGTGCGGAATTGGTCGGCCCGGTGAATGAACATTTCATTGGCAAGACGCGGATAATTTTTTAAGTCGTCAGCATATAAATAGCGCAGCATTTTTCAGTCCCCAGATGATAATTACTTGTCTGGAGATATTAGTTAACGGCCGCTTAAAAATGCGTTAACGGCTAGAGCGTTAGCTCGAATACACGCGCCAGAGTGGTTTATTATAAGGGTTCAAACGACGATCAAACCACGGCTGATCGCGCGTGCGACTGCATGAGTTGTGTTGACAGCCCCCAGTTTAAAACGTGCGCTTTCGATATACACACGCAGGGTATGTTCGGAAATTGAAAGCGTATCAGCAACCTGCGCGCGGCTATATCCGGCCGCCAAAAGCGTCATGGCGTCAACCTCACGGGGGGAAAGTGCCTGCTTTTGTTCGGGCTTACGACCCGGCTCAAGGTCGAGTGCTTTCTCGTTGAAGAAGTGGGCGATGAGTATGAGCTGGCTCCGGTTTTCTTCGGTAAAATCCGCCCAAGTTTCGTCATCGCAACTGTGGTTGACGGTAAATAATGCGAACTGGCCGTTCGGGCCACGCACAGGAACGGAAAATCCCTGATTGCCGACCCCGAATTCTGCAGCGACCTTCGAGAATTCCCTCGCGGCGCGGCTCGACCAATCCAACCGCTTCCAATCAACGGGGTGGAACCGCTGATAGCATCCGATAACAACTGGATCCACGCGCAGGTAGTTTTCTTCAAGGTATTTTTGTTGCCATTCGTCAGAGTATGTACCGCACCCGTACTGATCACCTTTTGAGTCCACCCAATGATAGACCAAATGATTGATTCCAAAGTGCTCTCTCAGCGCCTCTACAGCACGCTGCATACCATCAAGAGACTCCGCCTGCTCCAAGGTTGACAGTATGTAGTCCAGTCGGCTCGTTGTTTCGGCCATGCTCTTGCTTCGCTGACCTCTCATTTCTTGCATTGCACTCAGCGACAGCCACCAATGCAGTATCGTCAAGCTGTTCTGCAAGTAACGGCAGATCATTCGACGCCGCGAAACTCCTCAAATCGGCAAGAACATCCAATATCCAGTCATTCCGCATCTCGATTTTCCTCACAAATAGTTAACAAAAGGTTAACATGATATTAACACGTCCTAAGGTTGCATTCCTATTCACGTATTCCCACTCCCCAATAATAGCGGGTGCCGGGTTTCTATCGCTTTGATCGCATTAAACTGGTTTCAGAAACGTAAACGCCCCGCAGTCACCGATGGCGATCTACGGGGCGTTAATTCTTAGCTCAGTGGCCGAAGTTATTTGCGCGCGTCCAGCGCATCTTCGAGGGTGCGCAGCCCTGTAATGGGCGCTTGAACCAGCACTGACATGTTGCCTGGTTTATGCTCGTTGCGCAGCATCTTCATGTGCGCCTCGGGCAGATCGTTCCACGCAAAGACTTCGGACATGCACGGATCCAGACGACGCTCCATCATCAGCTTGTTGGCAGCTGATGCCTGCTTGAGGTGGGCGAAGTGGCTGCCTTGCAGGCGCTTCTGATGCATCCACATATAGCGGACGTCAAAGGTACAGTTGAACCCGCTGGTGCCCGCGCAGATCACAACCATGCCGCCTTTTTTGACCACAAGTGTCGAGACAGGGAAGGTGCTTTCGCCGGGGTGTTCGAACACCATATCAACGCTGACGCCTTTGCCCGTGATCTCCCAGATCGCCTTGCCAAATTTGCGCGCTTCTTTCAGCCAATCGTTATACTCGGGTGTGTTCACCGTGGGCATTTGCCCCCAGCAATTGAAATCCTTGCGGTTCAGAACACCTTTTGCGCCCAGATCCATCACAAACTGGCGCTTGCTTTCATCCGAGATCACGCCGATCGCGTTGGCGCCTGCCGTGTTGATCAGCTGGATCGCATAGGAACCAAGGCCACCGGAAGCGCCCCAAACCAGAACGTTCTGACCGGGCTTGAGGTCATGTGGCTCATGGCCGAACAGCATACGGTACGCTGTGGCAAGCGTCAGCGTGTAGCACGCGCTTTCTTCCCACGTCAGGTGTTTCGGCCGCGGCATCAGCTGCTGGCTCTGTACCCGTGTGAACTGCGAGAATGACCCGTCGGGCGTCTCATAGCCCCAGATGCGCTGGGTAGGAGAGAACATCGGATCGCCGCCGTTGCACTCTTCGTCGTCACCGTCATCCTGGTTGCAGTGTACAACCACTTCGTCGCCGACTTTCCAGCGCGTGACGCGATCACCCACAGCCCACACGATACCAGCGGCATCGGAACCGGCGATGTGATAGGGCTGCTTGTGCCCGTCGAAAGGGCTGATCGGCGTGCCAAGAGCGGCCCAGACACCGTTATAGTTAACACCAGCGGCCATAACGAGAACAAGAACGTCCTGGCTATCGAGTTCTGGCACTTCAACTACTTCTTCAAGCATTGCAGTGTTTGGTTCGCCGTGGCGTTCACGGCGGATTGCCCAAGCATACATTTGCTTTGGCACATATCCCATGGGTGGGATTTCACCCATTTCGTAAAGGTCTTTTTCCGGCGCTTCATACTGCGCGATTGTTGTGTCCAGTGCCATGTCGCCCTCCTGAGGAACTGATGGGTGCCGCAGTGCAGAATCGCGGCGTCATGAGACTGATTAAGACTCACCGCGAAACATTGCAACCTCTAGAGGGCTTGTTTTGTAATTTTATGACCCCGCAGGTGCAGAAAGTTGCTTTGCAGCCGCAGCATTAGCATCATTATGTCTCTCTCGCAGGTAATGCGCGATGGAATTAGCGTAAAATTTAACCGCATCTTCCTGTCCTGCCATGATTGACCAGACACCATCGCGCACCTCGACCAAGCCGTGTTGCTGCATATGCATACATGATCGCTTCACCTCTCGCGAAAGCGCATCTGTATCAACCGCGATGCTGCGCGCAGGAACACGCGCTATCAGCGTGGCAACCGCCGCCTCCAATTCCATCACGCCAAGCGGGCCTTTATCTGTAAGCGCAGTTGACACCAGCGGGACCCCAAGCACTGGCATCACCGTCTCAATCCGCTTCATCAATTCAGCTGACAGACCTTCGACGTTTTCGGCCTTTCCGAAACCCCGCAAGCTGATCGGATCACCGAAGGCGACAGCCGCGGTCCCGAAACGGGTGTCGTGCCCACGCAGCCGTTGCCAGAACTTGCGCAGAATAAACTTCACCACAACAGAAATACGCGCTCCAAAGCGACGATCCCCGCGGGCGTGCGCGGCAATCAACACGCGGTCTTCCAGCACACGGTCATAATTGATGGCCACCGGTACAAACACCAGATCACGCTCCCCTTCAGGATCAAAGCCGTCGACCAGATAGCTGAGCAACCCTACTTTAGGCGGTTGCAGCGCACCGGTCAGGCTTAGCCCGCCCTCTGGATAGAACGCCTGGGTGTCGCCACCATTTGTGGCCATTTGCACGTAGCGTGAAAGCACCTTGCGGTAGAGCGCCCCGCCAGAGCGTCGGCGAATAAAATACGCACCCCAAAGCCGTATAAGTGAAGACAACGGCCAGACCCGCGCCCATTCCCCCACCGCATAACTCAGTGTTGATGTCTTGGAGGTCAGATAGGTGACCAGCACATAATCCATGTTGCTGCGGTGGTTCATTACGAACACTGCCGTTGAATTATCGGGGATATTGGCAAAAACCACGTCGTTCTGTGGCGCAGTGCGGATGCGGTATACTGATTCAGCCAATATCTTGGCCACCCGCATAGCAAAGCTGAAATAGGCGAAAGCTGAAAAGCTCGGGACGATCTCGCGGGCGTATTCCTGTGCTTTCTGAAAGGCCACCGCTTCGGGCACCTCGTTTTCTTCGGCATAGACTGCGATCTCTCGGCTGACTTCGGGATCATAGATCAGGCGCTGGATCATGTCGTGTCGCCGCGCCAGTTTGAAGGGCTGGATCGGCCTTTTGAGGCGCTGGTTCAGGCGCGCCACCGCACGTTCAAACCTGCGCCGGAAAAACCAGCGCACAGATGGAAGCAGGAAATGGCTCAGCGCTGTTACAGCGGCAAAAAGCACGATCAGGACAAAAAGCCAAAGTGGAAGCTGTACAGTCTGCGTCATAGAACACACCCTTGCAGGCCCGATCCCTGTGGCGCAATAAAGAATTCATCTCGGACTGACACCTGATAGCCCAATTTGCGTCACGAAAGACACGTGCACGGGTGCGCGTTACGATATTTTGGTAGAGGCTTGGCGCAGCAAAACAACTTTGGCACGCAAGGTCACATTATATGTGATTACGCGCCTGATAGCCCTATCTGCCCCGCTGCTCTAGAAGTTTTACTGTTTGCTACAAATCGTTTGAGCAGCATAAACCTGCAATGCCGCAACGCAGCGAATTGACACTTGCAGAAAGTTTCTTATACCTAGCCTTGAACGCAAGAATGTTGCCAACCAGACTCAGAGAGGCCCGCCATGACCGATGCTCCCCAGAAAGACCGCCCTTGGCTCATCCGCACATATGCAGGTCACTCCACTGCCAAAGCCTCGAACGAGCTGTATCGCAACAATCTGGCCAAAGGTCAGACGGGCCTGTCGGTGGCGTTCGACCTGCCAACGCAGACCGGGTATGACAGTGACCACATTCTGAGCCGTGGCGAAGTTGGCAAGGTTGGTGTGCCGATCGGGCATTTGGGCGACATGCGCGCCTTGTTCAAAGATATCCCGCTGGAACAGATGAACACCTCTATGACGATCAACGCAACAGCGCCTTGGTTGTTGTCACTCTATATCGCGGTTGCCGAAGAACAGGGCGCTGACGTGTCCAAGTTGCAAGGCACCGTGCAGAACGACCTGATCAAAGAATACCTGTCGCGCGGCACGTATATTTGCCCTCCTGCCCCGTCACTGAAGATGATCGCGGACGTGGCGGAGTATTGCTATACCTCCGTGCCGAAGTGGAACCCGATGAACGTCTGCTCCTACCACCTGCAAGAAGCGGGTGCGACGCCGGAGCAAGAGCTGTCTTTTGCATTGGCAACAGCCACCGCCGTTCTGGACCAGCTTCGCCCCCGGGTGGCTGAAGAAGATTTCCCCGCCCTCGTTGGCCGTATCTCATTCTTTGTAAACGCCGGCATCCGCTTTGTGACAGAGATGTGCAAGATGCGGGCCTTTGTCGATCTGTGGGACGAGATTTGCGAAACGCGTTATGGCGTGACCGACCCCAAGTATCGCCGCTTCCGCTACGGGGTTCAGGTAAACTCCCTCGGCCTGACAGAACAGCAGCCCGAGAATAACGTCTACCGCATCCTGATCGAAATGCTTGCCGTGACGCTGAGTAAAAAGGCACGCGCCCGCGCCGTGCAGTTGCCTGCTTGGAACGAAGCGCTTGGCCTGCCGCGCCCATGGGACCAGCAGTGGTCCATGCGCATGCAACAAATCCTTGCGTATGAAACCGATCTTCTGGAATTCGACGATCTGTTTGACGGCAATCCCGCTGTCGATGCCAAAGTAGAAGAACTCAAGGCGGGCGCCCGCGCAGAGCTTGCCCATATCGATAGCATGGGCGGCGCGATTGACGGCATCGACTATATGAAATCACGGCTGGTTGAGAGCAATGCAGACCGTTTGGGCCGCATTGAAGCCGGTGAAACCATCGTTGTCGGCGTCAACAAATGGCAAAAAGGCGAACCATCGCCGCTTATGACAGGCGACGGTGGCATTATGGTCGTGGACCCTGCCGTAGAAGCCGAACAGATTAACAGCCTTGATGCATGGCGCGCCGCGCGTAACGAAGGCGAAGTGAAAGCCGCGCTAAAAGACCTGCGCGACGCTGCTGCCGAAGGGCGCAACATCATGCCCGCGTCTATCGTTGCCGCCAAGGCGGGCGTGACGACGGGCGAATGGGCCGCCGAGATGCGTGCCGTACATGGTGAATACCGTGGCCCCACAGGCGTGGGGACAGGCCGCTCGAACAAAACAGAAGGTCTGGATGATCTACGTGCCTCTGTTGACGCCGTGAGCGACCGTCTTGGCCGCCGCTTGAAGTTCCTTGTCGGCAAACCGGGTCTGGACGGCCATTCCAACGGTGCCGAACAGATTGCCGTGCGCGCGCGGGATTGCGGTATGGATATCTCGTATGAAGGTATTCGCCTCACCCCGTCGGAAATTGTTGCCGCTGCTCTGGCTGATGAAGCGCATGTTGTCGGGCTTTCTATTCTGTCGGGTTCTCACATTCCATTGGTCGAAGATTTGATGGCCCAAATGCGCGAAGCAGGCCTTGGTGCCACTCCTGTAATTGTGGGCGGTATTATTCCAGACGAGGATGCAAAACGTCTTTTGGCAATGGGTGTTTCGCGGGTCTACACGCCAAAAGACTTCGAATTAAACACCATTATGGCTGATATTGTTACGCTGGCCGATCCGGAAGCTGTTGCGGCTGAATAGGGAAGCGGAGCAAAATTAAGACTGCAATTCCCATTTGTTTGAGGTAAGGCCAAGCAAAGTTTAAGAGGAGTTCCTTCACATGTCCGCAAACCTTAAATCCATGACCCGCAAAGAGCTTGAAAAGCTCTTGGCTGATGTCAAGAAAGCGCTACAGACGGCCCAGTCACGTGACCGACGCGACGCGCGCAAGGCTGCTGAAAAAGCTGCTGCTGAATTTGGCTTCTCTCTCAATGAGTTGGGAGAAGACGCACCAGCAAAACAGAAAAAGGCGAAGGCCCCTAAGAAGGCAGTGAAAGCGTCCAAGCCGAAATACGCAGACCCTGCTGATGCGTCCCGCACATGGACTGGAAAAGGCCGTCAGCCTAATTGGTTTCGCGCAGCGGTGGAAAAAGGAATCGCCCCAAGCGATTTGGAGATTTAAAACCACTTCTCTTTTTGCGGGAAAGGGTAGCGGCAATTCGCTACCCTCGCGAGAAGCGCTATACGGCGAGCGCCGCGCGACCGAAAATAAATTTCCAGCGGCTGCCATCGTTCATCACAATTTCACCTCCTCCTGCGCGCGGTGTTTCGTAAGTAGCCGTGCCAATTCCGCTCAACCCATTTGAGCAGGTGACAGGAAAGGTAATTGTGCGGGATTGCGATGCGGGACGGTATCGGCCCTGACAGCTTGTCGTGCCGTTGGTTGCCTGAAACCAGCCGCCTTCCAGAAAGGTCGCCGTAGCGGAGCCTTTGAAAACCGTATTGCCCGGCCCCACGACCGCAACCGGATGGCTGACATCACAGGCCGACAGTCCCAATAGACCAATCGTAGCAAGCATACTCAATATACGCATGTTATTTCCTTCGCATTTGTTGCCCGGCAATCAAATGCTATTCGCTGGAATGTAGCGAGTATGGAATTCCACCATTGGAACTTGCCCCCATTGCACAGGGTAGGCATCTTGCACATCAAACTCACAGGAGAAACAGACATGACCGTTCATATTGGCGCCAAACCCGGCCAAATTGCTGAAACCGTATTAATGCCGGGTGACCCTTATCGTGCGCGCTGGGCAGCCGAGACATTTCTGGAAGGCGCAGAACTGGTCAACGAAGTGCGCGGCATGTTGGGATTTACGGGCACGTGGCGCGGTCACAGGGTGACGATTCAGGGCTCTGGTATGGGTATGCCTTCCCTATCCATCTATGCGAACGAGCTGATTTCAACCTATGACGCGCAAACCCTTATCCGCATTGGTTCCTGTGGCGGGATGCAGCCTCATGTTGGCATCCGTGATGTCATCATCGCGATGACCGCCAGCACAATCACTTCGCCTTCTTCCGGCATCCTGCGGGAGCTGAACTACGCCCCCTGCGCAAACTGGGAGCTCCTGCGGGCAGCCGTCGCTGCATCAGAGGCAAAGGGCACGAAAACACACGTTGGCGGGATTTACAGTTCAGACGTTTTCTATGCCGAGCGACCCGATCTAGACGAGCAAATGGTCCGTCACGGTATTCTTGCCGTCGAAATGGAAGCGGCCGAGCTTTACACATTGGCAGCGCGCCATAACCGGCGTGCGCTGGCGGTCCTGACAGTGTCCGACCATCTGCAAACTGGCGAAGCACTGCCTTCGGAAGACCGCGAGCGATCCTTTGGCGACATGGTGGAAATCGCCTTGGAAGCCGCATTCAACGAAGGCTAGGTCTATAGACGGGCGCTTAATTTCGCCCGTCTACACCAACAACGATACTGGTTCACGCGCCGTGGCTCCGATCGTAGCCATTGCGCGGTGGCGGGGACCAGTTTTTCAGGGCTGTTGGGCCGGGGGCAAACGTCTCAACCAGCAGCGGATGGCATTGCGCTGTGTCTGAGGAATGCACAGTGCTGCAATCCCCCCCCGGACAGGCACTTAGCGCCCCGAGCAAATCAATTTCAGCAAAGAACTCAAGGTAGTCGCCCGGACGTACGGGGCTCGCTTTCATAAAATACTGGCCAGTGTCGCGGGTGAAGCCTGTGCACATAAAGACGTTGAGAACATCGTGGATATGCGGCTCTGCCTGATCGCGCGGGATTTGCAGGTGATCGGCCAGCGCGCGCGTCAGGTTGGAATGGCAGCAATGGTGGTATTGCCCGCCGGAAAGCAGATTATGCGTGTAGGGGTCACAACGCGTACCGATCACATCATGCACCGAACCGCCGAATGCGTCCTTACCGTACCATTCAAGACTGTCGTGGGTGAGCGTGGCCATGGGCCGTATCGCGGGAAAGCTGGTCCACATCTGCTGTCCGCGTGTGATGTGCGTCCCATGCAGCGCACGGGTTTTGCCCGAGTAGAACCGCTCTGTCAGATCATTGGCATTCCACAGGTTCAAATCGCCAACCTGTGATCCTTCTACGCTGCTTATCCGGAAAAAATGACCGGCGGGTACGCGAAAGCAGGCCGCATCGCGCGCAGGTACGATGACCTCACCGGTTTTAGTGAGAGTGGCCCGCGCTGCATCAAGCATCTTCATATCGGGTTTTGGCAAGGTCTCTACGGGATAGCAGATGACCGGCGGGATGGCGCGGCGCGCATCGGCGTCGGACGGCGCGCTCATGCGTTTTGCCCCACGGTGCGGCCCGAGAACAGACAACCGCCCAAGAACGTTCCCTCCAGCGCATTGTAGCCGTGGTATCCGCCACCGCCAAAGCCACAGGCCTCGCCCGCGGCATAGAGACCTTCCAGCACCTCACCTTGCGGGGTCAGGACCCGACCCTGAATATCGGTATGAAGCCCCCCCAATGACTTGCGGGTGATCACGTTAAGGCGCACAGCGATCAACGGCCCATTGTCCGGATCAAGAATAGCATGCGGCTTTGCGGTCCGAATGAGCTTGTCTCCCTTATAGGTGCGCGCACCGTTTATCGCGGTGATCTGCGCATCTTTGCAAAAACGATTGCCAAGCTGCAAATCACGCGCGCGAATCTGGGATCGTATATGGTCAAGCTTTACCGGAGTCTGCGGGGTAAGCGCATTCATGCGGTCCACCAATGTCTCAAGATCATCCGCAACGATAAAGTCCGCCCCTTTTTCCTTGAACGCCTCTACTGCAGGGGTCGCCCCTTTGCCCAGACGCGCGCTGAGCACTTCGCGCCAGCCACCTTCGGTCAGGTCCGCGTTTTGCTCTGATCCCGAAAGGGCGAATTCCTTTTCGATGATCTTTTGGGTCAGGATGAACCAGCTGTGCTCTCCCACGCTTAGGATGCGTTTGAGTGTGCCTAGCGTATCGAATCCCGGCAGAAACGGAGCCTCCATCCTGTCGCCATTGGCGTCGAACCACATGGACGACGGACCGGGCAGCACGCGAATGCCATGGTTGGGCCAGATCGGATCCCAGTTTTGCAGCCCCTCGCAATAGTGCCACATGCGGTCTTCGTTGATCAGACCCGCACCTGCCTTTGCCGCGATGCCGTGCATGCGGCCGTCCACATAGTCTGGCACACCTGCCACCATCATCTTGGGTGCCTTGCCCAGTCGCGCGGGCCAATGTTTGCGCACCATGGTGTGGTTTCCGCCAATGCCCCCTGTGGTGATAACGACGGATTGCGCGCAATGCTCGAACGCGCCCACGACCTTGCGCGATGTTGATTTACCACGCGCCGCTGCGGTTTCTTCCAGCAGATCACCGCTGACGCCTTTGACGGCACCATTCTCTACAATCAGATTATTGGCACGGTGGCGAAAGCCAATCTTCAGCTTACCGTCCGCAGCATGGCGCACCATCAGCTCTGCAAAGGGTTTCACCACACCGGTGCCGGTTCCCCAAGTGATGTGGAACCGCGGCACGCTGTTCCCGTGCCCCCCAGCAAGAGCGCCCCCCCGTTCGGCCCATCCGACAACCGGAAACCAACGCATGCCAAGCCCATGCAGCCAGCTGCGCATATCACCAGCCGCGAATTCTACAAATTTCTCTGCCCAGAGGCGCGGATTGGCATCTTCTTCACGGTCGAACTGTGCCGATCCTTGCCAATCGCTCCACGCCAGTTCGGCGCTGTCCTTTATGCCAAGGCGGCGTTGTTCGGGACTGTCGACAAGGAACAATCCGCCAAGGGACCAGAACGCCTGCCCACCAAGGCTTTGCGGCCCCTCCTGATCCAGTAACAGCACACGGCGACCACGCAGGATCGCCTCATGGGCGGCAGTCATACCAGCAAGGCCAGCACCGATGATGATCACATCTGGTGTAAAGTCGCTCATGTTTTCCGTCCCTTTATGGTTTGGAAAAAGCTACACTCCCTACCTACGGTGTGTCGAGCCTGACGCAAGGTTCACAACGATGGTGCATCAAGACCCTTCTTGCAGCTTTGCGGCGGGCCTTTCGTCGCGGTAAAGGCCTCGGCACCGCAAGCCATGCAACGGTACATCCGCAGCGCGCCCTTGTTACCATTGCTATCAGCGCGCCAGCGGCAGCCCCGCACTGCGCGACCACGCCATGCAAGATAGGCGACAACGCCAAAAATGATCGGAGCGAGAATAAGAAGCATCAGGTGAACTGCACATCAATGGCCCACAGATGCGGACGCTGGCGCGAGCGCGCAAGGTAGGCTGCACCGTCGCCCCAACCGTGCCAACCGGCCTTCGGCTCATTCTCGATTTGCATCACATAATCCCATGTATCGTCTGAGCGCTTGTAGTCCCACCAGGGTTCAGATTGCACGGTAGCAGGCCATCCACCCATCTTGGTCTGCGCGAGGGTCGCACACCAGTCAAAGGCATAGACATCGTTATGCTCGGTATCAATCACATGTCCGGCAAGATCATGGTTGGCGTAGTCAGAACGTGTGTCCTCCCATTCCCCCAGCCGCGGCGAAAGAGGGCTCCCGTGGCGCGGAGCCTTCGGGATGGTCAGCCCGTCCAGCGAAGTGTAGCTGCGCAGCGCCCATGTTGCGGCGGGATCGGGTTTGCGCGTGTCGATGATCTCTGTTGGCGTAAAGGCATCCATGTCACGGATGAAAATCGTGATCAGCGCAAGATCTTGCAGCGCCTTCGGCACCACAGGCGCTGCTGTCAGGTTAATCTGACAAAGCGGCCACATCGCTGCGCCATTATGGACAGGCCAGACCTCTCCCTTGCGTTCAAGGCGCACGCTGCCGAACATCGTGGTGAAAGGATCAATATTGGCAGGTTTGTGAAAGACGACCGGTGCGCAAGGGCGCTCCAGCGCCTGCTTCAACTCTGCCTCGGACAAGGGCCCGTGTGGAACGGGCGGCGGCGCAGGATCGCGCGCGCCGCCCATCAGTTTCTTTAGCCAGCCAAACATCTGGGCGACTTAGACCGTACGCTCAACCATCAGCTTTTTGATCTGGCTGATCGCCAGCGCCGGGTTCAGGCCTTTGGGACATGTCTTGGCGCAGTTCATGATCGTGTGGCAACGGTAAAGCTTGAACGGGTCTTCCAGATCGTCCAGACGCTCGCCTGTGCCTTCATCGCGGCTGTCGATAATCCAGCGATACGCGTGCAGCAAAGCTGCGGGTCCAAGGTAGCGATCGCCGTTCCACCAGTAGCTGGGGCAGGAAGTGGAGCAGCAGGCGCACATGATACACTCATACAAACCATCAAGCTTGGTGCGGTCCTCGATGCTTTGCTTCCACTCTTTCACGGGGGCCGGTGTCTCTGTCTCAAGCCATGGCTTGATGGAGGCGTGCTGGGCATAAAAGTGGGTCAGATCAGGGATCAAATCCTTCACCACAGGCATGTGTGGCAGAGGATAGATTTTCACGACGCCTTTGACCTCGGCCATGCCGTAGGTACAGGCAAGGGTATTGATCCCGTCGATGTTCATCGCGCAAGAACCACAGATGCCTTCACGACAAGACCGGCGGAATGTCAGCGTCGGGTCGATTTCGTTCTTGATCTTGATGATCGCGTCCAGAACCATCGGGCCACAATCGTCCAGATCCACGAAATATGTATCCACCGACGGGTTTTTGCCATCGTCGGGGTTCCACCGATAAATGTGGAATTCCTTAAGGTTCTTGGCGCCTTCGGGCTTGGGCCATGTCTTGCCGCTGGTCATGCGGGAGTTCTTGGGGAGCGTCAGTTGTACCATGATGCTGTTCCTTCAGGTCTACAGGCCTAGGGCCGGAAATTCGTCAAAGTGTCAGGGTTGCGCGGTTGCGCAAGCATGTTTGTGTTTCAGGGCGCGACAAGACATTGCGCACAACCGCAACGGTATCATCGTCAATTCCTACGATTGAGGCTTTTGCCAGTTCGCGGACTTCTACGGCCTGTGCATTGTCAATAACGCAGCCGGTGAAGGCCTCGATCAGCGGCTTTGGCACCTGCGGGAAATTGATTGCGATCGTTTCAGTCACGGCAGAGGTGGCAGCCTTGCGCCCCGTCCGGTCTGCCGCGTTCTGCACATCGGTGCATGCACCCAGTGCAAGAATGCTGGTAAGGATAACGGCTCGGATCATGCTCTGGCCTCTCTTGGTGGTAGTTTCAGGTGCAGTTTCGCAGTCTCTGCCAAAGTGGCAAGCCGTTCTGCATCGTGTTCGAAATGCGCGACAATACGTTCCATGAACGGCAGGTCATGGGCGGCGATCCAGAGCAAAAGCTGGTATTCAGGATCGTCCGCCATGGCCGCATCGCGGTCCACGGTATTCAGGTCTTCGACATCCGTGGCCTTTTTCTGGAAGGACGAACCACCACCATAACGCTGAACCTTGCCACGGCTCAAATCGCGTTGCGGCAGGCCCAGCTTTTCCAGAACACTGGCGCGGTAGGCTTCGGATGTCATCCATGTGTCGTAACAAATAGCGGTAATGCCTTTGCCAACCGCGACCCGATCCAAACCCTGCACGTAAGTGGCAAAAGCCAATGTCATAATCCGCATACGGTCGGTTGCACCAAAGCCCGCGTTCTTTTTGATCTTGGCCAGCAACGACGCGGACCAGTTCAGAAAGCTGCGATAAATGATGATCTGCTGGCTGAACTGCCCTTGGGCCATACCGTGGCTTGCCTTTTGCAGCTGACCTGCCGATTGCGGCATACGGTCTTCATAAGACACCACAACCATGGGCGTCTTGCCCGCTTGCTCAATCCGCTTGGCATTCGGGATGTCCTTGTGCGGCATCACCTGATGCGCGGGATCATAGATATCAAGCGAGCCGTAGGCATTCTGCGGGTTCTTGCCAAACTTACAGTTGTTAAAGAACACGCCTCCGGTAGCCGCCTCAGGCGCATTGCGCATGATCCAGTCAATGATGGCGTGGTTTCCAGAGCGGCGCATGCCAAACACCTGAAACGCACAGACGGGAGAGAACCCCGCCTGTGGCCATGTGTTTTGCGTTTGCACCGCTGCGGTCACTTTTAATAAACCCGTGCCTTTGGCGCGATTTTCTTGAGGTCGATCCCACCGTCTTCCTGCTTGCTCAACGGGTCAAGGTGAACGGGACGGAAATCAAGTGCAGCCGCATCACCGTCGAAACGGATCAGGCTGTGCTTACGCCAGTTTTTATCGTCGCGATCAGGGTAATCCTCGTGCGCATGTGCGCCACGGCTTTCTTTGCGCGCAGCAGCGGCTGTGATTGTGGCAACTGCGTTTGGCATCAGGTTGGTAAGCTCGAGCGTTTCCATCAGATCAGAGTTCCACACCAGCGACGTATCGGTGACTTTGAGGTCCGCCATTTTCGCAGCAACACCTTTCATCTTCTCTTCGCCTTCGGCCAGCGTTTTATCGGTACGGAATACCGCCGCATCTGCCTGCATGTTTTGCTGCATCTCCAGGCGCAGTTCAGCCGTTGGCGTGCCGCCCTTAGCATAACGAAGACCGTCAAAGCGGGCGAATGCTGCCTCGACTGACGCTTTGTTTGGCGTAGGGACAGCCGATTTAGGATCAACGATCTCAGCGGCACGAATGGCAGCAGCGCGGCCGAATACCACAAGGTCGATGAGAGAGTTGGAGCCAAGACGGTTCGCACCGTGAACAGACGCACAGCCTGCTTCGCCCACAGCCATCAGACCGGGGGAAACTGCGTCAGGATTGTCAGCAGTCGGGTTCAGAACCTCACCCCAATAGTTGGTTGGGATACCGCCCATATTGTAGTGCACGGTGGGCAAAACCGGGATCGGTTCTTTGGTCAGGTCAACACCCGCAAAGATGCGCGCAGATTCAGAGATGCCCGGCAGGCGCAGGTCCAATGTTTCTGGCGGCAGGTGGTTGAGGTGCAGGTGGATGTGATCCCCCTTCTCGCCCACGCCGCGGCCTTCGCGGATTTCCATCGTCATACAACGCGAGACAACATCGCGGGACGCGAGGTCTTTGTAAGTTGGCGCATAACGTTCCATGAAACGTTCGCCTTCGGAGTTGGTCAGATACCCGCCTTCACCGCGTGCGCCTTCTGTGATCAGGCAGCCCGCGCCGTAGATACCGGTTGGGTGGAACTGGACGAATTCCATATCCTGCAACGGCAGACCCTGACGGGCCACCATACCACCACCATCACCTGTGCAGGTGTGGGCAGATGTCGCGCTAAAGTAGGCACGGCCATAGCCGCCTGTCGCCAGCACAACCATCTTGGCGCTGAACAGGTGCATTGTGCCATCATCAAGCTTCCAGCAGAGAACACCTTGGCAGACGCCATCATCGGACATCACCAGATCAATGGCGAAGTATTCGATATAAAACTCTGCGTTATGCTTCAGCGATTGACCGTAAAGCGTGTGCAGGATTGCGTGACCCGTCCGGTCTGCCGCGGCGCAGGTACGCTGCACGGGGGGGCCTTCACCAAATTCTGTTGTGTGGCCGCCAAATGGACGTTGATAGATTTTGCCTTCTTCGGTGCGCGAAAACGGCACGCCGTAATGCTCAAGCTCATAAACTGCTTTGGGAGCTTCACGGGCGAGGTACTCCATCGCATCCGTATCGCCCAACCAGTCAGATCCCTTTACAGTGTCATACATGTGCCACTGCCAATTATCGGGGCCCATGTTGCTGAGCGAGGCCGCGATGCCGCCCTGCGCCGCAACCGTGTGCGACCGTGTCGGGAATACTTTGGAGATACATGCCGTGCGCAGCCCCTGCTCCGCCATGCCAAGTGTGGCGCGCAATCCGGCACCACCCGCCCCTACAACGACAACGTCATATTCGTGGGTTTCATATTCGTAAGCAGCCATTTCGTGCCCTCTTCAAGCTTGGGGTCTGCCCGTCATACCGGTCCCGACCCTGTCTGTATCTGCAGCGCGTCACGCGCCTGACCTTGCGGTATTCCCTAATGACGGAGCAATCCGCCTCTTTTCTCAAAACTAGCACGGGTGGCAGGAGCGCAAAGGCCTGTTTGCCAGCCGTTTTGTCGCAGGACGCTTAAAGCGCCAGTCGCGCAATTGCGAAAATGCCAACCGCGGCAGCGCCATAACTGATGCAGGTCATCACAACGATCGCAATCTTCTGCGCAAGGCCGTGAACGTAATCCTCAATCAGCGTCTGCACCCCGTCGTTGAAGTGCTTGAACGTGACCGCGATGGTCAGCGCCGCAATGATCGCTGGGAACGGGCGTGAATAATAGGCAACGATTTCTTCGTATGTCCCGCCCAGCGCCGAGCCGAACGTGAATACGAAAAACGGCAGCAGGATCAGCAGCGCTACCGAGCTGATGGTCATGGACCAGTGATGTGCCGTTCCCGACTTGGCAGAGCCAAGACCTGTGGCGCGCTTGCGGTCTGTTAAATAGGCCATGATGCTCTCCTTATACCACGATGACTGTGATCAACGTCAGCAGCACCGAGCCACCAATGCATGCCCAGCCCAGTTTCTCGGCCGTAGGAATGTCCATCATCACAGCGTTGTCCCAGATCAGGTGCCGTACACCGGCAAGCGTGTGATACCACAGCCCCAACACAGAGAAGAACATGATCAGGTCGCCAAACCAGCTGGTCAGGAACCCGTTTACCAAATCAAAATATGCAGCCCCGCTGGCGGCCGCGAGAAACCACCAAACAATCAGCAGTGCCGTGATCAGCATTGCGTTTCCGGTGATCCGCGTCAGAATCGATGTCATGGATGTCAGCTGTGGGCGGTAGATCGTCAAGTGAGGCGAGAGAGGGCGGTTACCCCGGTTCACATCGGCCATATCAGGCTCCTTTGTGGCTACTTGCCATTAGTACTAGCGTTTTTTTCGGCGCTGTCACGTGTGCAAGCAGGGTAATGCCGCCTTCATGTACGTAAATTTCCATAAAACTACCTCAGCACGGTATTTTTGTGATCACAGCAATATTTTTGTGATCACGGGCGTCGATACTGATTGGGTTCAGGGGCTAGGATGGTGCTAAAACCGATTGCCTCAACACAATCAGCCCTGAAACAGAAAAAGGCGCGCCAGTCGTGGCGCGCCTTTCAAAAGCAGTCTGTTTAAAGATCAGGCCAGAGAACCGTCGATGCCTTTGCACGCATCAACAAGGCCTTTGACCGCGTTGACGGAGTTGTCAAACATCGCCTGCTCATCTTTATTCATGGAAATTTCCACGACCTTCTCAACACCACCGGCGCCGATTACTGTCGGAACGCCAACGTAAAAACCGTTCAGGCCATAAGCGCCATCAACATAGGCGGCACAAGGCAGAACGCGCTTTTGGTCCTTGAGGTAGGCTTCGGCCATCTCGATCGCGGATGTCGCAGGCGCGTAGAAGGCAGAACCCGTTTTCAGCAGGCCAACAATCTCTGCACCGCCATCGCGGGTACGCTGAACGATGGCGTCCAGTTTCTCTTGTGTGGTCCAGCCCATCTTCACCATGTCAGGAAGAGGAATACCTGCAACCGTGGAATAACGCGTCAGCGGCACCATTGTATCGCCGTGGCCGCCCAGAACGAATGCTGTCACGTCGCGCATGGATACGCTGAACTCTTCCGCAAGGAAGTGACGGAAGCGTGCCGAATCAAGAACGCCAGCCATGCCGCAGACTTTTTCGTGTGGCAGGCCAGAGAATTCGCGCAGCGCCCAGACCATCGCATCCAGCGGGTTGGTGATGCAAATAACGAAAGCGTCTGGCGCGTGCTTCGCAATGCCTTCGCCAACGGACTTCATAACTTTGAGGTTGATGCCCAGCAGGTCATCACGGCTCATGCCGGGTTTGCGCGCGACGCCAGCGGTCACGATGCATACGTCTGCGCCAGCAATATCTGCATAATCCGATGTGCCGGACATGGCCGCATCAAAACCCTCGGACGGGCCGGATTCAGCGATATCGAGCGCCTTGCCCTGAGGCAGGCCATCAGCGATGTCGAACATCACCACGTCACCCAGTTCTTTAACAGCTGCGAGGTGGGCCAGCGTGCCACCGATATTACCCGCGCCGATCAGCGCAATTTTAGCTCGTGCCATGTTGGAGTACTCCATGAGGTTTGCGTTGGGAGGGGGGATAAACCCATCGGCTTCCGCGCGCAAGACGACTGATAGAGGGCCATGCAGACGCAAAAAAGGGCCGCCCCTGTGGGCGACCCTTCCGTTTGATAACCAAAATCAGATTTTAGTCAGCATATTCTGGAAGATTTTCCAGTGCTTCTTCTGTGCTGTCTACGTAGATGCGGAATTCGTCACCGCTTTCGTTACGTACAACCTGCAGTTCTTCGAAGGACAGCTTGACGGTGCGCTCACCCATGCCCAGGAAACCGCCGATGTCGGCCAGCACGTGTGTGATCTTGCCGCTGTCGTCAAGAATGAGGGTCTCTACTTCGCCGACGTCTTCGTCGTTAACCCCGTACAGACGTGCACCTTCCATCTTGTCGGCAGTCAGCGTGGCATAGTCTGCATCGACATAGCCGTCACGCTCAACCGCTGGACGCATCAGCATCTCGCGATCTTTGTCTGAATCTACCGCTGCTTCAGCTTCGGCTTCGGTGTTTTCAGCTGCGGCTTCTGCGTCAGCTTCCATCTCTTCGTCCATGTCGCGATCAAATTCGGGTGCCGCTTCGAGCTCTTCGCGGGTCGTGTTCACAACAAGGAAACGGTCATCGCTGTCGCCATCTTCGCGCAGAACCTTGATTGCGTCCATCGATACAGAGACGTCACGTTCGCCTATGCCGAGGAAACCACCGATGCCCAGGATTACTGCAGTCACATTGCCGTCGGCGTCGACGATCAGGTCGTTGATCTCACCGATATCATCCCATTCGGTTTCAGCACCGTCTGCGATTGGTTGCGTTTCGTCCATGTCCTTTTCGACTTTGTAGATACGCATGCCAATCAGGTCGGATGCGAAAAAGTCGGACTGTGACGCCTCTACGGAACCGAAGGCACCTTTGGCCATGGAAGTGCTGTGGGACTCGGCCAAAGCCGCGCCGGACATGGAAAGTACGATGGCTGTCGTTGCAAGAATACGTTTCATTTCGATTTCTCCTAGCTATTTGTTAAAGCTTAACTTCTTCTGCCTACTCAACTCACCGTTGTCGAAATTGGTTCCAGCATTGTTCACAATTTTCTTTGGTTCTTTTTGCGGATGATGTTTAGGGCCTGCCAGATGAATCGCATTGATGATCCGCGTCCTGCAAAGCCATCAACCTTCCTGCATTTTTCTTGGTGGCAAAGGTCCGTGATTGGTGATGGCACACGCGTCTTCCAGAATACGGCACCCATGCACCAAACCCGCCTGACTGTTGCAGCGGCCCCAAGCGGCCGACATGCCAGAGGTCCGGCACGGCATGTCGCAAGAGCATCAAATCAGCAGTTGGAGCTGTCGCCGCTTGGTGTCAAACACGGACGCACGGGAGCCAATTCAAGAGGCGCATATGCTCGAACTTAATTTATGGTTTTTCGCGGTTGCCGGACCGGCGGTTTTGTTTGCAGGCATCTCTAAGGGTGGCTTCGGATCAGGTGCAGCCTTCGCCTCTGCTTCGGTTCTGGCTCTGGTCGTCGATCCTGGATGGGCGCTTGGCGTTATGTTGCCGCTGCTGATGCTGATCGATTTGGCATCGCTGAAACCCTACTGGGGACGCTGGCATCTGCGAGAGGCGCTTCTGGTTATTGCAGGCGCATTGCCCGGTGTGGCGCTGGGCGCTGCGCTCTACCATGTTGCATCTCCGGATTTCTTGCGACTGCTTATTGGCTTGGTGTCCGTGGGATTCGTTGCTTGGCAAATCAGCTTGAAGCGAGGCTGGTTGCGGATCGGCGGAAAACCGATGCCAGACGGAGCCGGTCTATTGGCAGGGATTGCCGTTGGTTTCACAAGCTTCGTTAGCCACGCAGGCGGCCCGCCCGCCGCTGTGTTTTTGCTCTCACGCAATCTTGGCAAGACGGGTTATCAGGCGACCTCTGTCCTGATCTTCTGGGCTGTGAATATCGCCAAATTTATTCCCTACGCATTTTTGGGCATGTTTACCTTGGAAACCGCGACGGCCAATTTGGTCCTTTCGCCGTTCGCCCTGGCTGGTGCGTGGATTGGCGTGCGCGCGCACCGGGCCGTACCGGAACGCGCTTTTTTCGCCCTTACCTATGTATTGTTGACCGTTACAGGCGTTAAATTGATCTGGGATGGCTTAACCTGAGATTACGCGTCACTGCCTTTCGCGGGCAGCGCCTCTGCCACCTGCTCAAAGGACTGACCAGACGCCACAAGGCAGCTTACACCACTTGGCATGGTGACAAGGATCGTCCAGCTTCCTGTGTCGTCGCTCGCAAATACCTCGACCATGGCATTGTTTGAGCCGATACCCACAGATTGCCGCGTTTCGCCGTATCCCTCGGCGAGCCGCTGCACAACTGCGTCACGGGGCCCGCAATTTGCGCGTGATTGCGCATAAGCCGCTGAGGTTGAAATAATATACAGCGTCGCTGCAGCTGTCAGCGCAGCAAGGTGAAGAATCTTTGCAGTCCGTGTCATAGCAGTGCCCTTCCAGTGATGGGGAAGCGTGAAAGCAAGCGACAGCCCCCCGGTTGATCCGTTCCGTTGCACATTATTCATCTCATGCCGGACGGCCCCGATGGCGGCCCTTACGATGCTTTGGCAACACACCAAACCTGCCCCGCCTAGATTGAAAACAAGGTTAACACCGCGTCCGCACACCGTTGCACAACGGTTTCTTGCTGCGGTGCGGCACGTTTGGGCTTGAAGTTTATCGCCAAAAATGCCCCTCTGCGCGCAACATTATTACGTCACACACCTCCAAGGAGCCCGTCATGCCTTCAATTTCCCGTCCCCTGCGTTCCGTGCTGTATATCCCCGGCTCCAAGCCGCGCGCGCTGGACAAAGCACGCGGCCTACCAGCCGATGCCATTATCTTTGATCTCGAAGATGCTGTGATCCCCGAAGAGAAGGTAGCGGCCCGCGCGACTTTGGCCGAAGCGCTGGCAACAGGCGGCTATGGCAGCCGTATGAAGATCATCCGCATCAACGGGCTGGACACCGAATGGGGCGCCGATGACGCCAAGGCCGCTGCTGAAATGGGTGCTGATGCGATTCTGCTGCCCAAGGTGAATACCCCTGCTGATCTGGACGCACTTGCAGCCATTACCGGTGATGTCCCTCTTTGGGCGATGATGGAAACGCCTATTGGCATGTTGGGCGCCGCTGCAATTGCCGCTCATCCCAAGCTGCAAGGCATGGTGATGGGCACCAATGATCTGGCAAAAGATCTACAAACCCGCTTTCGCGCAGATCGCCTGCCGCTGTTGACGGGTCTTGGACTGTGCGTGCTGGCTGGCAAAGCGCATGGCGTGGCGCTGATTGACGGCGTTTATAACGCTTTTAAGGATGACGACGGGCTGCGCGTTGAATGTGATCAGGGCCGCGATATGGGTTTTGACGGCAAAACGCTAATCCACCCTGCTCAACTGGATGTGGCGAATGACGCATTCTCTCCTTCTGATGCGGAGGTAGAGTTGGCGCAGCGCCAGATCGCCGCATTCGAGGAATGCGAGGCCACCGGACAGGGTGTTGCAGTAGTTGACGGTAAGATCGTCGAGAATCTACATGTTGCTACTGCACGCGAAACACTGGCAAAGGTTGAGGCCATAGCAGCCCTCAACGCGGAGTAACTACTCATGACCCTTTTGATCCTTGGACTGATCCTGTGGAGTGGTTCACACTACTTCAAACGCCTGATGCCAGCCCAGCGCAGCGCGATGGGAGAACGCGGCAAAGGGGTCGTGACTTTGGGTATCGTTGCGGGGCTGATCCTGATGATTATCGGTTACCGGATGGCCGCGTTCATTCCGGTCTGGAACCCGCCTGCGTTTTTCACAGGCATCAATAATCTTAGTATGTTGCTGGCCTTTTGGGTCTTCGGGTCTAGCGCTGCAAAGGGCGCCAAAGCATGGCCTGCCTACAAATTGCGCCACCCGCAGTTAACCGCGGTCAAGATCTGGGCCGCCGCGCACCTGCTGGTGAATGGGGATCTTGCATCGATCATCCTTTTTGGCGGCATGCTGGCTTGGGCTGTAGGCTCAGTCATCATGATCAATCGCGCAGAGCCTGACTGGACCGCACCTGCCCCTGCGGGTCGCGCGACCTATATCCGCCTTGCTGTAATTTCGCTGGTCCTTTTCAGCATCACGGTCGGCATCCACATCGCCCTTGGCGTCAATCCATTCTCCTGAACGTAACGGAGCACTCATGAAACTCTATCGTTTCCTGTCGGAGGAAGACACCTCCGCCTTTTGCCACAAAGTCACCGACGCTCTGAATAAGGGATGGGAGCTTTATGGCTCTCCGACCCAGACATGGGACCATGCCGCAGGCGTAATGCGCTGCGGCCAGTCTGTCGTCAAAGAAGTCGAAGGAACATACACCCCCGAGACAAAGCTGGGAGCGCACTGAAATGGCCACCAAAACGAACGCAGGCAACTTCTTTGAGGATTACAGCGTAGGGCAGATCCTTACCCATGCGGTGCCACGCACCGTAAAGATGGGTGAACGGGCGCTGTATCACGCGCTCTACCCTGCACGCCATGCACTCTATTCTTCCGACCAATTTGCGCAGGACTGCGGCCTACCCTTTAGCCCACTGGATGATATGATCGCCTTCCATGTGGTGTTCGGCAAAACCGTGCCGGACGTTTCATTGAACGCGGTGGCCAATCTGGGCTATGCGCAGGGGCGTTGGCTGCTGCCTGTCTGGCCCGGTGACACATTGCGCAGCCAATCCGAAGTGATCGGCTTGAAGCAGAACTCGAACGGCAAAACCGGTGTGGTTTACGTACGCACCACCGGCCTGAACCAACATGACGAGGCGGTCCTTGAATATGTCCGCTGGGTCATGGTGCGCAAACGAGATGTGGATGCACCTGCGCCGGACACTGTTGTTCCTGATCTGCCCAAAGCGATTGACCCTGCAGATTTGGTGATCCCGAAGGGCCTCGACTTTACCGGCTACAACTTCGATCTGGCAGGTGAGCCGCACCGCTGGGGCGATTATGCAATTGGCGAAAAGATCGACCATGTGGATGGTGTTACGATCGAAGAAGCCGAGCATATGATGGCCACGCGCCTTTGGCAAAACACGGCCAAGGTGCACTTTGATACCTCTGCCCGTCCAGATGGCAGCCGCCTGATTTACGGCGGCCATGTGATTTCTATGGCTCGGGCGCTTTCGTTTAATGGTCTGGCAAATGCACAGATGGTTGTCGGCCTGAACGGCGGCGCCCACGCGAACCCCTGTCTTGCGGGCGATACCATCCGTGCATGGACCGAGGTGTTGGATAAGGCGGAGACAGCAGCACCGGGCGTGGGCGCAATCCGCCTTCGCCTTGTGGCAACGAAAGGCGGCCAGCCGTTTGAATTGCGCGGCGAGGATGGAAAGTACCTTCCGTCGGTATTGCTGGATCTCGACTACTGGGCGTTGATCCCCACTTAAGACTCCTGTTTACCCTCTCCGCCGGAAGCACGATTTCAGCGGGGAGGGTCACATTTCCATGGATTGCAGTGGCCCGAATCCCGCAATCACACCAGCGAACATCTGGCGCGAAGAGCGGTCAAATTTACTTTTCCGGTGAATTTGAGACATATTCGCAAAATCTATACCCTCCGCCAACGCGTTTTCTTTCTATACCAGACTGATTCTCCATCTCACGACCAAATTTGTGATCACAGGTTTTTGACGTGTGATCACAAATGTCGCTTTTTGGTAGATTTAACATTCCACCTGCGAAATGCTGTTCAGGAAAAGTTACGTATATCGCGTATACATCGCTTAATCAGAACCAAAGACGGGACCGTCTCTTATGAACATCCATGAATACCAGGCCAAAGCCCTCCTGCGCAGCTACGGGGCACCAGTCTCCGACGGGCGCGTTGTCCTTAAAGCTGAAGATGCAAAAAACGCCGCTGGCGAACTTGATGGCCCGCTGTGGGTAGTCAAGGCACAGATCCACGCTGGCGGACGCGGCAAAGGTAAATTCAAGGAAGCAGACGCAGGCGAAGCCGGCGGTGTGCGCCTGACAAAATCCGTGGCCGAAGCTGCCGAGGAAGCGAAGAAGATGCTGGGCCGCACATTGGTCACGCATCAGACTGGCCCTGCCGGCAAACAAGTCAATCGTATCTACATCGAAGACGGCTCCGGCATCGAGACCGAGCTTTACCTCGCGCTGCTGGTTGACCGCGAAACATCGCGCGTTGGCTTTGTCTGCTCCACTGAGGGCGGCATGGACATCGAAGAGGTTGCCGAAAACACACCTGAAAAGATCATCAACTTTTCGGTTGATCCTGCGACAGGCTTCCAAGCGTTCCACGGTCGCCGCGTTGCATTCGCGTTGGGTCTGGAAGGCAAGGCAGTCAAACAATGCGTTGGACTGATGGGCCTGCTCTATAAAGCATTCGTTGAAAAAGACATGGAAATGCTTGAGATCAACCCGCTGATCGTCACCGACAGCGGCGATCTGAAGGTGCTTGACGCAAAGGTATCATTTGACGGCAATGCGATGTATCGCCAGCCCGACATTGCAGAACTGCGCGACACCACCGAAGAAGACCCAAAAGAGCTTGAGGCCTCAAAATATGACCTCAACTACATCGCGCTGGATGGCGAAATTGGCTGCATGGTGAACGGTGCGGGCCTTGCCATGGCGACGATGGACATCATCAAGCTTTACGGTGCCGAGCCAGCCAACTTCCTTGATGTGGGTGGCGGCGCAACAAAAGAGAAAGTGACCGAAGCGTTCAAGATCATCACTTCGGACCCACAGGTTAAAGGTATCCTCGTGAACATCTTCGGTGGCATCATGCGCTGTGACGTCATCGCAGAAGGTGTTGTGGCTGCGGTTAAAGAGGTCGGCCTGAAAGTTCCACTGGTTGTGCGCCTTGAAGGTACCAATGTTGAAGAAGGTAAAGCCATCATCAACAATTCCGGCCTTGATGTGATCGCAGCGGATAACCTGAAAGACGGCGCACAGAAGATCGTGAAAGCGGTCAAAGGCTGATTGTCATGTTGTCGGCTCGCATATCTGACGCGGCAAAGCTGGACATCCCTTCGGGGATGGCCAGTGCGCCTTTTTTGAAAGGCATTCTGAAATGAATGTTGCGGCAGATCATAGCAAGTCTGGCAGTTGGCTCGTTGCTGGCGGTGTCATTTCTATCATTGTGATGGCATTGGCGGTATTGCTGATGGCGGTCGAGCTTCAGAACAACCTCATCAAGGAAGGCGATTTCTTCGAAGTCCTTGCTGTTGTCGGGTATGGTTTGTGCATGGCCGCAATGCTCGTCTTTTGGGGCCCAATGTCGTTGCGCTCTCATTGGTACTTCTACGTTGTCATGGCGCTCTGCGCTGCCCGTGAGCTCGACTTGGACAAGAAGCCGTTTACCGAGGGTTTGTTAAAAGCACGCCAATACACCGGCGACACGGTTTCAACGCCTGAATTCATGATCTCATTGGCCTTGCTAATTGCAATCGTAACCACCTGCCTGGCTCTAATCAGATTTGAAACCGCAGCGTTTATACGTGGAATAGCGGCGCGTCGTTCAGCAAGCATTGCAGTTCTTGCGGGTTTGGTTTTTGCCGTTCTAAGCAAGACGATCGACGGGCTTGACCGCAAACTTGAGCCATTTGGCGTCTCCTTTTCCAGTGCGACGAACCAGACCTTCTCTGTTCTCGAGGAAGTCGGTGAAATGGGTATCCCCCTGATGTTTGGCATCGCGATTTATCTAAGCAGTTCAGCGGGGCGCAGAGCATGAATCTCACCTTCGTCCCTCGCCTCCTCACCGCGCCGCAACCGGCGCACACACATACGAATAACGAAAGAAAGCAAATATAATGGCCGTACTTGTCGACGAAAACACCAAAGTCATCTGCCAAGGCCTTACAGGTTCGCAGGGTACATTCCACACCGAACAGGCGATTGCTTACGGTACCAAAATGGTTGGCGGCGTAACACCCGGCAAAGGCGGCCAGACGCATCTGGACCTGCCCGTGTTCAACTCGGTCCACGAAGCACGCCACGTGACCGAAGCCAACGCGACAGTGATCTACGTGCCACCGCCCTTCGCAGCGGATTCCATTCTGGAAGCCATCGACGCCGAAATGGAACTGATTGTCTGCATCACCGAAGGTATTCCTGTTCTGGACATGATGCGCGTCCAGCGCGCGTTGGACGGCTCCAAATCCCGTCTGATCGGCCCCAACTGCCCGGGCGTTATCACACCTGATGCCTGCAAAATCGGCATTATGCCCGGCCACATCCACATGCGCGGCTCGTGCGGTGTTGTTTCCCGCTCCGGCACACTGACCTATGAGGCGGTCAAGCAGACCACTGATCTGGGTCTGGGCCAGTCCTCTGCTGTTGGTATCGGTGGAGACCCGATCAAAGGGTCCGAGCATATCGACATCCTCGAAATGTTCCTTGCAGATCCGGAAACAACATCGATCATCATGATCGGTGAAATCGGTGGTACAGCCGAAGAAGAAGCCGCACAGTTCCTCGCCGATGAGCGCCGCGCAGGCCGTTGGAAGCCAACAGCCGGTTTCATCGCAGGCCGCACAGCCCCTCCCGGCCGCCGCATGGGCCACGCAGGCGCGATTGTTGCAGGCGGCAAAGGCGACGCAGAGTCCAAGATCAACGCCATGCGCGAAGCGGGTATCGTCGTGGCCGATAGCCCTGCAACTTTGGGCGAAGCCGTCCAAGAAGCGACCAATAAAGGCTAAATGATTGGGACCTACAGAGGCCATAAAGACAGGGTTCAGGAAATCCGTTCAGTATTCAGGTCGCGCAAAACGGCCTGAATACTGGTGGTTCCTGCCTGTCGGCCTCGCCGTCCCCCTCAGTTGGCTGTGGCTTTCATCACCATCTGTCTTGAATACATCACTGCTGCTGCGCTTGGTGGGGTTTGTCGCATTTCTCAGCCCGCTGGTTGCGGTTTCAACACGCAGACTACGAGACAGCGGCGCAAAGGTATCAGGCCTTACGGTTCCAGTTACTTCTTTAATTGGTTTGTGCGTGTCTTTGTATCTGCTGACATCTCTAAACAGTTGGGCAAACAACCAATGGTCACAGGGTGCAGATGGTCCTGCCGGTTTCACCGTCATGATCCTTTTTTGGCTTGGCGCAATACCCCTATTGCTTTTCAGCCTTCGCAATCTCGTTCTGGGCCTAATGACAGGCTCCGCCCTCTTCTCACAAATGGCTGTGCCTTCTGCCCAGCAGCAATCACCGAACCGATGAGGTCTTCCAAATGACTGACCACCCTGCCAACGACCAATTCCATGCCTCCTCTTTCATGCAAGGCCACAACGCCGAGTATCTGGAGCAGATGTACGCCCGCTATGCCAACGACCCTTCGGCAGTTGATGAAAGCTGGCAAGCGTTCTTCGAAGCGCTTGGTGATGCTGAACAGGATGTGAAGGCTGAGGCGTCAGGCCCCTCTTGGGCGCGCAGCGACTGGCCACCAATGCCCGGCGATGACCTGACCGCAGCGCTGACCGGCGAATGGCCCGTTGAGGCAAAGGCAGCCGGTGGCAAGATTGCCGAAAAGGCTGCCGCCAAAGGCGTTGAAATCACAGATGATCAGATCCAGCGCGCTGTGCTGGATTCCATCCGTGCGTTGATGATCATCCGCGCTTTCCGCATCCGTGGTCACCTTGTTGCCGATCTTGATCCGCTGGGCATGCGTGATCAAACTCCGCATCCTGAGCTGGAACCGAAATCATACGGTTTTTCCGAAGCCGACATGGATCGCCCGATCTTTATCGACAACGTGCTGGGTTTGCAGATTGCGACCATGCGCCAGATCACGGACATCCTGAAAGCCACTTATTGCGGCACCTTTGCGCTGCAATACATGCACATCTCCAACCCGGAAGAAGCGGCATGGCTCAAGGAGCGTATCGAAGGTTACGGCAAGGAAATTGCTTTCACCAAACAGGGCCGCAAGGCGATCCTGAACAAGCTGGTCGAAGCCGAAGGTTTCGAAAAATTCCTGCACGTTAAGTACATGGGCACCAAGCGGTTCGGCCTTGATGGGGGCGAAAGCTTGATCCCAGCGATGGAACAGATCATCAAGCGAGGCGGCAATCTGGGTGTCCGCGATATCGTGATCGGGATGCCGCACCGCGGACGTCTGTCCGTGCTGGCCAACGTCATGCAGAAACCTTACCGCGCCATTTTCAACGAATTTCAGGGCGGCAGCTTCAAACCCGAAGACGTGGATGGCTCCGGCGATGTGAAGTACCACCTTGGCGCTTCCTCTGACCGTGAGTTTGACGGCAACACAGTACACCTGTCCCTAACGGCCAACCCCTCCCACCTTGAGGCGGTGAACCCTGTTGTGATCGGCAAGGTCCGCGCGAAACAGGACCAATTGGGCGATAAGGACCGCACTGCCGTCATGCCTATTCTGCTGCACGGCGATGCCGCATTTGCGGGTCAGGGCGTTGTGGCCGAGTGTTTTGCGCTGTCCGGCCTGCGCGGCCACCGTACCGGCGGAACCATGCACATCGTGGTGAACAACCAGATCGGCTTTACCACTGCGCCGCATTTCTCGCGTTCTTCGCCCTATCCCACCGACAACGCTCTGGTGGTTGAAGCACCTATTTTTCACGTCAATGGTGACGATCCAGAGGCGGTTGTGCACGCTGCCCGCGTGGCGACAGAGTTCCGTCAGAAGTTCCACAAAGACGTGGTGATCGACATGATCTGCTACCGTCGCTTTGGCCATAACGAGGGGGATGAACCGATGTTCACCAACCCCGTTATGTACAAAAAAATCAAAAAACAGAAAACCACTCTCACCCTCTATACAGAGCGTCTGGTAAAAGATGGCCTCATCCCCGAGGGCGAGATCGAGGATATGAAGGCGCAATTCCAAGCAAAGTTGAACGAAGAGTTCGAGGCTGGCAAAGAATATCGCCCCAACAAGGCTGACTGGCTGGATGGCAAATGGTCCAACCTGGAAAAAGCCAAGGAAAAGAAATACCAGCGCGGCAAAACCGCGATTGAAGCCAAGACCCTGGCAGAAGTGGGCAAGGCGATCAGCACCGTGCCGGAGGACTATCCGGTACACAAAACCATCGATCGCCTGATGGAAGCCAAGGCTAAGATGCTTGATACCGGCGAAGGTTTTGACTGGGCCACTGCAGAGGCGCTCGCCTTTGGTTCCCTGCTCACCGAAGGGTACAAGGTACGTCTTGCGGGACAGGACAGTGCGCGCGGGACATTCTCGCAACGTCACTCCGCGCTGATCAATCAGGAGACGGAAGAACGCTACTATCCGCTTAACAATATCCGCAAAGGTCAGGCCGACTACGAAGTCATCGACTCTATGCTGTCAGAATATGCAGTGCTGGGTTTTGAATATGGCTATTCGCTGGCCGAACCGAACGCACTGACGCTGTGGGAAGCGCAATTTGGTGATTTCGCCAACGGCGCGCAGATCATGTTTGACCAGTTCATCAGTTCTGGTGAAAGCAAATGGCTGCGCATGTCCGGTCTGGTTTGCCTGATGCCACACGGATACGAGGGCCAAGGCCCCGAACACTCCTCCGCGCGTCTGGAACGCTTCCTGACAATGTGTGGCGGCGACAACTGGATCGTGGCGAACTGTACGACACCGGCCAACTACTTCCATATCCTGCGCCGCCAGTTGCACCGCAGCTATCGCAAGCCGTTGATGCTGATGACGCCAAAGTCGCTGCTGCGCCACAAGCTGGCCGTCAGCAAAGCAGAAGAATTCACCACAGGCAGCAGCTTTCACCGCGTACTGTGGGATGATGCACAGCAAGGCAATTCAGACACAGAACTGGTGGCGGACGAAAAGATCAAGCGCGTCGTGATGTGCTCGGGTAAAGTCTATTATGACCTGCTTGAAGAGCGTGACGCGCGTGGCATCAAGGATGTTTACATCCTGCGTTTTGAACAGTTCTACCCCTTCCCCGCACAATCCGCGGTCAAGGAGCTGGAGCGCTTCAAGAATGCTGAAATGGTCTGGTGTCAGGAAGAACCAAAGAACCAAGGCGCTTGGACATTTATCGAGCCGAACCTCGAATGGGTTCTGGGTCGTATCAAGGCCAAACACAAGCGCCCCGATTATGCCGGCCGCGCCACGGCGGCATCGCCTGCCACAGGCCTTGCCTCACAACACAAAGCACAACAAACAGCGCTCGTGAACGATGCGCTGACAGTCAAAGGATCGTAAACCATGTCAAGCGAAGTCCGCGTGCCCACACTGGGCGAATCCGTTACTGAAGCAACCGTGGCTACATGGTTCAAAAAGGCCGGTGATACCGTCGCCGTTGACGAAATGCTCTGCGAGCTGGAGACCGACAAGGTCACCGTCGAGGTTCCCAGCCCGGTGGCAGGCACACTCAGCGAAATCGTCGCCGCCGAAGGCGAGACCGTTGGTGTCGATGCATTGCTGGCGATGGTTTCCGAAGGTGATGCAGGCACGGCCGATGCGCCGAAAGCCAAAGAGGCGTCCAAGCAGGATACCAATGAAGAAAAAGCACCGGCAGCCTCCGAAGGCGGTGCACCAGTTGATGTCATGGTACCAACTTTGGGTGAATCTGTGACCGAAGCCACCGTAAGTACGTGGTTCAAACAGGTCGGCGATACGGTCGCACAGGATGAAATGCTTTGCGAGCTTGAGACTGACAAAGTCTCTGTCGAAGTTCCAAGCCCGGCAGCAGGCGTTCTGACAGAAATTATTGCTGCCGAAGGCACAACTGTTGACGCCAAGGCAAAGCTGGCAGTTATCGCTTCGGGTGCAGGTGCTGCAGCCGCCGCACCAGCCTCCGAAGAAGCACCAGCGCCGGCAGCGCAAAAGGCAACGTCTACCGGTAAGGATGTTGAAGACGCTCCATCCGCCAAAAAGGCGATGGCCGAAGCGGGGCTGAACCGTGATCAGGTCACTGGAACAGGCCGTGATGGCCGTGTGATGAAAGACGATGTGGCAAAGGCACTTGCTGCTGGAACATCAGCGGCACCCGCCGCAGCACCAAGTGCGCCGCGCGCGCCTGTCAGCGCCGATGATGCGAGCCGTGAAGAGCGCGTGAAGATGACGCGCCTGCGCCAGACCATCGCGCGCCGCCTCAAGGAGAGCCAGAATACTGCCGCCATGCTTACCACCTACAACGAGGTCGACATGACCGAGGTGATGGCCCTGCGCAACGAGTACAAAGACCTCTTCCTCAAAAAGCACGGCGTGAAACTGGGCTTTATGTCCTTCTTCACCAAGGCCTGCGTGCACGCCCTGAACGAAGTGCCAGAGGTCAACGCCGAGATCGACGGAACGGACGTGGTCTACAAAAACTTTGTGCACATGGGCATCGCCGCTGGCACGCCCACGGGCCTTGTGGTGCCTGTCATCCGTGACGCGGATTCCATGTCCTTCGCGGGCATTGAAAAAGCGATTGCTGAAAAAGGCGCGCGCGCCCGTGATGGCAAGCTGAGCATGGCCGAAATGCAAGGCGGCACTTTCACCATCTCCAACGGTGGTGTCTACGGCTCGCTGATGTCCTCGCCCATCCTGAACCCACCGCAGTCCGGTATTCTGGGCATGCACAAAATTCAGGACCGCCCGATGGCGATCAACGGTGAGGTTGTTATCCGTCCGATGATGTACCTTGCACTCAGCTACGATCACCGCATCGTGGACGGCAAAGGCGCCGTTACGTTCCTTGTTCGCGTAAAAGAAGCGCTGGAAGATCCACGCCGCCTGTTGATGGATCTTTGATCGAAACTCCTGAAATGAGCCAGCCCCTTAACTTGGCGAAGGTTGAGGGGCTGTCACAAGCTTCTGGAACTCACGACTTTGACACGCCCAACGAAGCGTAAGAACCTCAGTAAAACTATCGTAGAAGCAGAAAAAAATATCCGGCGATCATTGCGGAAACATAGAGAACTCGACAGGAGAGAGAAACGCGGCTTTTCGGATTGGTTGAACAACCCGACGAAAAGAGATTTTTGGAGCGAGTTACTGAGTTCTTTTTTCCTGCTTATGTTTGCAAGTCTCGCCTACATTTATGACTGGCAAACAAGAGGTCATGGGGCAATGATACTTTTAAGCTTACTGGGCTTCCTGCTTACCGCAGTACGCCTTTTTCAATTCTGGCGAAAAGGTGAATGGCACGAGCCATAAGGAGAGACGATGACCATGCAGATGATATGCCACTACGAAGTCACCGATTTTGCCACATGGCAAACTGCCTTTAGCGCCGATGACGAAGCACGCCGCGATGCGGGTCTTGGCGTTCTGCAAATCTGGCGCGATGCCGACAGCACAACACATGCTTTCGTCCTGCTGTCCGTCAACGACCGCCCCCGTGCCGAACAATGGATCACCCGGTCGAACGCGCTCAGCTCGGACGATGCTTCTACCGTTACCCATGCCAGCCATTTCTTTATTGAGACCGCGTGATGAGCATAGAGTTAACCGCCCTCACCCTTGCCGGTCTTTTGCAGGTCATACAGTTCGGTCTGTACGCTGTACCCGCCAACTTGGAGCTGGGCAGCGGATACACCATGTCGGCACGTGACCGTGAACCGAGCAGGGAAATGACACCGAAAACCGCCCGTCTTGGCCGCGCTTTTGACAACCACTTTGAGGGGTTGATCCTGTTCGCAATTGCCGTCGGAGTAATCCAGATGTCCGGTCAGAACACCGGCTTTACTGCCGGGTGTGCCGTTGTCTATCTGGCTGCACGCGTCGCTTACATTCCAGCCTATGCATTGGGGTGGAAGCCGTGGCGCTCACTGATCTGGTCTGCTGGCTTTCTGGCGACGCTCGCCATGTTGATGGCAGCCCTCGTATAACTTTTCACGGTATGGCCGCGCGGTGCTCGCGTGGTGTACCCTATGTGACAAACGATCTTTCCAAAGGAGAATTTCATGTCAGACTATGACGTCATCATCATCGGATCTGGCCCCGGCGGCTATGTTTCAGCCATCCGCTGCGCTCAGCTTGGCCTGAAAACAGCTTGCGTTGAAGGACGTGACACATTGGGGGGTACATGCCTGAACGTGGGCTGCATACCGTCCAAGGCGCTTCTACATGCCAGCCACATGCTGCATGAAGCGGAACACAACTTTGCCGAGATGGGCCTGAAGGGCAAAAGCCCGTCAGTCGATTGGCCACAGATGCAGAAGTACAAGCAATCCACCGTGGACACCAATACCAAGGGCATCGCCTTCTTGTTCAAGAAGAATAAGGTCGACTGGATCAAAGGATGGGCCAGCATTCCCGAAGCTGGTAAAGTCAAAGTTGGTGATGACGTCCACACTGCCAAGAACATCATCATCGCTTCAGGGTCAGAGCCTGCCACGCTCCCAGGTGTGGAAGTGGATGAAAGCGTAGTTGTTACATCGACCGGTGCGCTTGAGCTTGGCAAGGTGCCCAAAAAGCTTGTGGTGATCGGTGCCGGCGTTATCGGGCTTGAACTTGGGTCAGTTTATGCCCGCCTCGGATCAGAGGTCACCGTGGTCGAATATCTGGATCACGTCACCCCCGGCATGGACTCTGAAATAAGCCGTCAGTTTCAGAAGATGCTAGTGAAGCAGGGCATAACATTTGTTTTGGGGGCTGCCGTGCAAAAGACAGAGGCCACCAAATCAAAGGCCAAAGTCACTTATAAATTACGCAGCGACGATTCCGAACACGTGCTGGACGCCGATACCGTTCTGGTTTCCACAGGTCGGCGCCCCTATGTCGAAGGCCTTGGCCTTGATAACCTCGGGATCACCATGACCAAGCGCGGCCAGATCGCTGTGAATGACCATTGGGAAACTTCCGTAAAGGGCATCTATGCCCTTGGTGATGTCATCGAAGGTCCGATGCTTGCGCATAAGGCTGAGGACGAAGGCATGGCAGTCGCCGAGCAGATCGCCGGTAAGCACGGACATGTGAACTACTCTCTGATCCCGGGTGTGATCTATACCCATCCAGAAGTCGCAAATGTTGGCGAAACAGAAGAAACTCTCAAAGCCGCGGGTCGGGCCTATAAGGTCGGCAAGTTCAGCTTTATGGGCAACGCCCGTGCAAAGGCGAACTTCTCCGGTGATGGGTTTGTAAAGCTGCTTGCGGACAAAGAAACCGACCGCATTCTAGGCTGCCATATCATTGGCCCCTCTGCCGGAGAATTGATCCACGAAGTGTGCGTTGCGATGGAGTTCGGCGCCTCGGCGCAGGACCTTGCGATGACATGCCACGCCCACCCCACCTATTCAGAGGCGGTGCGTGAAGCAGCGCTTGCCTGTGGTGACGGCGCGATCCACATGTAAAACTGTCTGACGACAGCGGGCAGACCTTTATCAAAGGTCTGCCCTAATTTCTGTTTTGTCCTGCCGCATCAGTCTACAAAACGTAGAACCGCGCAGTGGACCACAAAATTTTCAGAATTCTAATTATTTGAGTATTGATGCGCGACGCCGGTTTCTTCCAGCAGCGCATCAGACGCTGTTTCAATCCGCTTTTCCAGCTCAGCCACAAATTCGTTTCGGCCCAGACCAGAAGCGATAGGTTCGAGAAACTCTACGACAGCAACACCGGGGCGGCGGTATAGTCCCCGCCGTGGCCAAAACACGCCTGCATTCGTCGCCACCGGATAACAAGGTTGTCCAAGCTGTTCGTACAGAACTGCAGTGCCGACTTTGTAAGGCATCTTTGTGCCCGGCGCAGACCGCGTGCCCTGCGGATAGATCACAAGCTGCCCCGGATCACGCAGGCCCGCTTTCACGTCTGCCAGCATCTTGGTAATCGCAGCACCTCTTTTGCCACGATCAACAAAGACAAATTGCATTTTCGTGACATATTGCCCGAGAAAGGGAGCATAGCGCAGTTGGCTTTTCATAATAAACTTAGACGCAGGCAGCGCGTTGTAGATCATCAGGATATCAAGGAATGACTGGTGTTTTGCAGCTACCAACGCTTCTATCGTGGGAACAGTGCCGCGCACTTCGCAGCGCAGGTTGATCATCCACTTTGCGGTCCAGATCACCCAGCGCGCATAAGCGCGGCATCCCGCATAGGCACCGCGTTTTGACACCATAGCCCAAGGCGCATAAAGCAGCCCGATCACCGGTAGCATGATAGTCGCCTGTGTCGAAAAGAGGATCGACCGGACCCATTGCAAAAGATTCATGACAGTCCTTCCAAAGTACGTCGCGCCGCCAGCCGGGTCGCGGCAAACGCTACGGCCGCAGCCAATGGCGGTATCAGCAATGGCACCAGCCAATGAACGCCCTGAAAACCTAATCCGGTAAGAAAGCTTGCAGTTTCATCGCCCCCGCGCGGCATAAACAGCACCGCAATCATTCCCAGCACCATACCAGCAGCCGCACCGATCAGCGCCCGCAGGGTAAAGCGGCGGATGAAAGCATGCGCGATGTAATCGTCCGTTGCACCAACCAGTCGAAGCACTGCAATCACTTGCGCGTTCGCCGCAAGGGCCGCGTTTGCTGCCAGCGTCACCATGGCCGCCGTCACAGCAGCAATCAGAATGATTGAGGCCCAGCCCAACAAGCGCAGACGCGAGGCCGCTTTGACAAGCGGCCCACGCCACCGGCTGTGATCATCCAGAACTGCGCCCGGCACCTCTGCTGCAAGCCGCAGGCGCAAACCCGCCGCGTCCATTCCGTCAGACGTTTCGATCACTTCGATCAAACGCGGCACAGGCAAGGCATCCAGTTGCAGCTCTGAACCAAACCATGGAGCCAATAGCGCGGCCTGCTCTTCATCGCTCAGCGCGCGGGCCTGCGCGACGCCTTTGGTGGTCTCAAGAATACGCAAAGCGGCATTTGTCTGGGCTTGCTGCTGTTCGTCTGGCGCCGCGATGCGGATCGTGGCAGAGCGTGCAAGCTCTTCGCCCCATTGGGTCGCGAGCCTACCTGCGGCCAAAGATAGGGCAAGCGCAAAGACCGCTAGAAACGCCATGGAGCCCGCGGCAAACAATGTCAGTTGCGCGGTAAAGCCCGATGGCGGCACAACGCGGTCAGCTTGTGCGTCCGAATGCATCAACCGCTTGAAGATAAACTGCATTTTATTCAAAGATCCGCCCCCGCCAATTGAATGCGGCGGTTCGCAATGCGCAAAACACGCGCCTGAACATGCGATTTAGTCGCACGGATCAGGCTCAAATCATGGGTAGCAACAAGCACTGTCTTACCCATCCGGTTCAGTTCGATCAACAAACGCAACAGGCGCTGTGACATATCCCAATCAACGTTCCCCGTTGGTTCATCTGCAAGCACAACATCCGGCGACATAATCACAGCACGCGCAAGGGCCGCGCGCTGGCGTTCACCTCCGGACAGCTCTGGCGGGGTTGCTGTGGCGCGTTCGGTCAGACCAACCCAATGCATCAGATCACTCAAATCTTCGCCCTGCGCCTCTGCGCTACGGCCCGATACATGAAGGGGAAGGGCGATGTTCTCGGCGACCGGAAGATGGTCAAGGAACTGGCAATCCTGATGCACAACGCCCACGCGGCGCCGCAACAATGCAACATCATCCCGCGTCAGCGTTCGCACATCCCGCTCGAACAGCCGCACGTGGCCCGCAGTCGGCAGAAGCGCACCGTAGCACAGCTTCATCAAAGTTGTCTTTCCCGAACCTGATGGCCCGGTGAGAAAATGAAAAGATCCGGGCGCTAGCTTAAGTGAGATGTCTGACAACAACTCCCCCCCACCATAGCTGTAGGCCACATTTTCCAGCTCGATCACGGCTCGCCCCTTTTGTTGGCCTGTTGTGCCTGAGCATCGCTTGGGTTTCAATCCATGCGGATATACCAAACGGGCTAGATTGCACTTTTCGCGCCATGTCTTAACTCTTATGGTAGTGTCATTGAGTGGTAAACGGGTCAAAGACCGAATTTTCGGGGCGTTAGATGAGACTTATCTGTCCAAATTGCGATGCACAGTACGAAGTGCCGGATGAGGTTCTGCCCGCAGCAGGCCGCGATGTGCAGTGCTCGAACTGTGGTCAGACATGGTTTCAGCACCACCCTGACAACACGCCCGACGATGATGCGGACCCGCAAGATTTGCCTACTCCCGATGAGGAAGTCGCACCACCGCCACCGCCTCCTCCTCCTCCCGCGCCATCAGCCCCCGAGCGTAAGAAGCTTGACCCTGCCGTCGCTGATATTTTGCGCCAAGAGGCCGAAGCAGAACAAGCAGCACGCCTGTCAAGCCGAACGGCCAGCCTTGAAAGCCAGCCTGATTTGGGCATGGACCTTGAGCATCAAGAACCGCAAGAGGCGTCCGAGCGCCGCGCAAATGAGGCGCGTGACCGTATGGCGCGCTTGCGGGGGCAAGAGCAATTCGATGATCAGAGCTCAGATATGGAGCCAGTAGCCGCAGCACTGGGTTCTCGGCGGGACCTGCTTCCTGATATTGAAGAAATCAATTCTACGCTACGGTCGACCAGTGCCCGTACAGGCGTCGGCGCAGCCGATGTAGGCCCTGAAATCGAAGCTCCGACGCACCAGCGTGCGCGCCGCGGCTTTCGGGTCGGGTTCCTGACAGTGCTTACGATTTTCATTGTTCTTGGGGTGCTCTATGTCATTGCGCCCCGTTTGGCTGAATCTGTACCCGCATTGAAGGACCTGTTGAACAGCTATGTTTTCATGGTGGATCAGTTGCGCGTATGGCTCGATAACGGACTTAAAAGCGCACTTAAATCGCTTGATTCAGTCGCGCAGGACAGCGCTAACTAACGCCGCCCTATCCGCTTTAAAACCGGTCCAACAAACGGTTGAGATAATCGCGTTCAACCTCGGGACGGGCTGTTTCACCTGAGCGACGCCGAATTTCGTCAATCAGTTCGCGTGCGCGGCTTTGCGCATCCGCGTTAAGATCCGCGTCGTTGTCGCTGCCGGTTGCGCCATTACTGCCTTGGCTACGCCCCAGAGGATCGCGGTTTTCTGCGCGCCGGTCCCCTTCCTGAGTGCCCTGTCCCGGCTGCTGGCTGCGCTGTTCTTCTGCCAATGCTTCACCAAGCGACCGCATGCTATCGCGCAACGCTTCCATCGCTTGAGACTGATTGTCGATCGCCTCGGCAAGGTCTCCATCCCGCAGACTTTGCTCGGCGTCATCCATAGCGCGTCCTGCACGGTCCAGCGCATCCCGAGCGGCATCTCCTTCGGGTGTACCCTGACCGGGCATGCGGCCTTCCTGACGGCTCAACTCATCACGCAATTGCTGCTGACGTTCGGCAAGGGTTTGTTCCTGCCCTTGGGCCTGCCCCTCACCCGGACGCTGTTCACCGCCGCCGCCCTGTTCACCGCTTTGCTGATCTTGCTGGCTGTCGCCTTGGCCCTCTTGGCCCTCATGACTTTCACCGCGCCCTTGGCCACCATTGCGGCCTTCGTTACCCTGATTTTCACCCGTTTGGGCATTCGGGTTGAACTGTTCTTGCAGATCGCGGAACGCCTGATCGCTCAGACCCTGCTGTTCACGTAGCGTTTCGGCAAGGCCTTCCATGGCTTGTTCGCCCGGTGATTGACCACCTTCGCCTTGCTGGCCTTGCGTGACCTGCATGTTTTCCATCATTTCCTGCAGCTCGCGCAGGGCTTGCTCCGCTTCGGCCATGCGGCCTTGTTCCATCAGCTCTTGGATGCGGTCCATCATGCGTTGCAGGTCATCCTGCGTCATCTGCATAGACTCGCCCTGCTGCTGTTGGCCTTGCTGTTGCTCACCATCCTGACGCTCGGCCTGCTCGCGCTGCAACTGCTGCATGAAATCTTCAGTAGCACGACGCAGCTCTTGCATCAGCTCGGCAATTTCCTCTTCAGAGGCGCCGTTTTTCATTGCTTCGTTCAGGCGCTCTTGTGCGCGGCGCATCCGCTCACGGGCATCTTCCAGATCGCCCTCTTCCAGCTCCAGCGCCAAATCCCACATGTCTTGCGCCAGCTTGTTGCGGTTTTCCTCTTCAAGGCCAAAACGTGCAAAGGTCTCAATGCGTCCAATCAGCTTTCGCAGGCGAAGTGCAGTTGTCTCCGAGCGAAAAGCGTCTTTCGGGAGGTAGCTTACAGCACGCAAGACTTGCGCAGTGCGCAACGCATTGCGGCGGCTCCATAGTATGTCACGACGCATCTCGATGACAGCCGCAGCGGTTGGATCGAAGAACCGCCGCCCTGGCAGGATCATCTGCATAGGTGCTGTTTGCGCTTGCTGTTCTGCTGCATCCAAGGCTGTCATCACCACTGTAACCGGCAAATTAGCCCAAGGGTGCTCAGAGAAATCATCAATCAGATTTTCCTCAAAGGCCACCCGATCGCCTGCGATAGGCATAGGCAGCGGAATGGTGATTTCCGGTCGCGCGTCCGGTTCAACCACCAGACCATAGCGGCGATCCACCGCAGCAAGCTCCAGCATGATCCGCGCTTCTCCTGCCTCTACGCCGTAATCATCTTTTGCGGCAAAGGGCAGACGCATCTCACCAAGTGCGGCAACCTCCGGTGCGCCAAGGATCACAATTTCCGGTGCTTGGTCAGCGCGGACCGTGACATCCCAGCTGCGCGCGCCCGGTCCGTCAATCGCGATGCTACCGCTCCGGTTCACTTTGAAATCGAATGCCATTTGCGGTGGCGCTTCGGGATCAACACCCGATGGTACGCCAGAAACGCCTTCTGTTACTGTCAGCGCGCCGACTTCGCCGTAAAGGCGCATAGAAATCAGCGTTCCGACGGGAAGCTCCAACGCTCCCTCAGCAAGATCATTCAAATACAGCGTTGGTTTGCCGGTGTAGCGCGGTGGCTCTGCCCAGCCTTCCCAGACGGGGCCGGACGCCAACGCCGTGCTGCCGCCGATTGCCATTTGCGACACTGTCCCGACACGCCACACCGATCCGAACAATAGAGCCATACCAAAAGCAAGCACCGCAACATAGCGCAATGCATAGGGGTCACTGGACGATACGCGCAAATCACCGGGTACCGCTTTAGCAGCTGCCGCACGCTCAGCCATTCTGCGTTTGTGCGCGCGCCAGACAGCAGCAGACGCGTCATCACCGCCACCAATCGCCTGATCGTCCAGAAGTGCCGTTAGCGGACGCCCCTTCATACTGCGATCAAGGCGAACCATCGCATCAGCATCAGAGGGCCAAGACCAGCGACGCAGCGCATAAACAAGTGCCCAAATAGCCGCAGCTACCGTGAGACCCAGCGCAATCCATACTCCCTCAAGCAGGACTATTTCGTGCAGGCCCAGCATCGCGGCAGCGAGTGCAAGCAAAATCACCGTCATCAATGGCCACAGACTGCGAACGACAACTTCCGCCCGCATCCCGAGACGCGTCAACCAAAGCGGGCGGCGCAATCCATCAACAGTTTGCTTCAGATCTTCTGGAGTGAACTGGACCATATAAACCTCTCGGGTAGGCTGTCAGGTCGCGGGATGCGCCTCAAGCCATTCAGGGATGGTATCCCGATTTATCATTTCGTCAAAGGTAGGGCGTGGGCGGATAACTGCAAATTGATCCCCATGGACCAGAACTTCGGGGATAAGTGCCCGCGAATTATACTCTGACGCCATAACAGCGCCGTAAGCACCAGCACTTCGGAAAGCCACAAGGTCACCTGCTGCCAAGGGCGCCATGTCGCGCTGTTTGGCAAATGTGTCACCGGATTCGCAAACAGGACCGACGATGTCATAGGGCTGTTTTACGATACCGGCTGCAGGTTCGACCACTGGTACGATGTCATGATGCGCATCATACATTGCTGGGCGGATCAGATCGTTCATCGCACCGTCAAGGATCAGAAAGTCGCGCCCTTCGCCTGACTTCACATAAATGACCTTACTGACCATCAGACCAGCGTTGCCGGCAATTAGGCGCCCTGGCTCAATCTCGATCTCGCAGTCAAGGTGGCCCAGCGTCCGCTCAACCATTGCGCCATAGTCGCTCGGCAGTGGCGGCGCTTCGTTGCTGGCGTAGTAGGGAATGCCCAAACCGCCTCCAAGGTCCAACCGCATGATCGTATGACCGTCACTGCGCAGCTGTTTGGTCAATTCCGCAACTTTTTGATAGGCCAGCTCGAACGGGGCCAGATCAGTAAGCTGTGAGCCGATGTGCACGTCGATGCCAATGACCTGCAAGCCCGGCATCGATGCCGCCATGGTATAAACCTCGCGCGCGCGCGCGATCGGGATGCCGAATTTGTTCTCGGACTTACCCGTTGCGATTTTCGCATGGGTTTTGGCGTCTACGTCAGGGTTTACGCGCACCGTAATCGGCGCAACTTTACCCAGTTCAAGCGCTACAGCATTCAAAACTTCCATCTCGGGCTCGCTCTCGACATTGAACTGTCGGATGCCACCCTCCAACGCCACGCGGATTTCTTCTGCGGTTTTGCCCACGCCCGAAAAGACGATACGGTCGCCCGGCACGCCAGCCGCTTTCGCGCGCAGATATTCACCCTGGCTGACGACATCCATACCGGCACCGGCCTGCGCCAGCGTACGCAATACCGCCTGATTGGAGTTCGCTTTCATTGCGTAGCACACAAGATGATCCATGCCTGACAATGCTTCGTCAAAAGCACGGTAATGGCGTAGCAATGTCGCGGTGGAGTAGACGTAGAACGGCGTCCCGACGGCTGCCGCGATCTCGGCGACAGGGACATCTTCGGCAAAAAGTGCGCCGTCGCGATAGAGGAAGTGATCCATAGTTATTTTGCCTTATAGACGTGGTGTCTGCCCTAACGGACAGGCGCAGAACGCAGAAACAGATACAGTGGCAAACCGCAGCTTACCCCGATACAAAAAGTTGCGGGAATTGCAATCAAAGCGCCCCAGTTGCGGCGTGTTGCGACTTCGACAATGATCCAGAATGTCAGTGCCACGGCAGCGATTGTCAGGTCCCAGACCAAGCCGCTTGAGGCGGCGTTGGCGTGCCATGCGTCGACCATCGCCATGATGTCCCAGCCGTTTTTCTGGAACCATTGGACGAAATAATACATCGGGTGGATTGCACCCCAAATGGCCAGCGCCAGATATATCATTCTGGAGAAGGACATCAGAACCTCCGCCTTGCGCCGACATTGGCATAGCCCGACACGTGTACGCCCGGCGTTGTAACCGTTGGCTGCTGATGTGGCGAAACTTCACGCGGCACATTTTTCAGCGTTGGACCGCAAGCCGTCAACACCAGCAAGACAAATGCAGCCGCGACCTTCAAAGTCCCAATCCAACCCGCAGTGGGCCCTTGGTCAGCCCGACATTGGCCCCCAGCCCCACGCCTGAGGAAGACAGCGACACATCCACACCGCCGGACGGTTGGACCGGTTCTCCATCTACACCACAGGCAGCAACCAGCAACGTCGCCAGAGCCATCAGTTTTCTCATCCCAGCACTTCCTTCCAGCGTGCGATCTGCGCGCGCACCTGCGCAGGCGCGGTTCCACCATAAGACATGCGTGAGTTTACCGAATTTTCCACACCAAGCACGGAGAATACGTCTTGCGTGATCCCGTCATAGGCGGATTTCATCTGCTCCAGTGTCAAATCGGGCAGATCGCAGCCCTGTGCCTCGGCCATAGCTACCAGCGATCCGGTGATATGGTGCGCATCGCGGAATGGCAGGCCCAGCACTCGGACCAGCCAATCGGCAAGATCGGTCGCTGTTGAAAAACCGCTGCCCGCTGCGGCGGCCAGATTGTCACGGTTTCCGGTCATATCACGCACCATCCCCTCCATCGCAGCAAGCGCAAGCATGAGGTTGTCGGCCGCATCAAAGACCTGCTCTTTGTCTTCTTGCATGTCTTTGGAATATGCCAGCGGCAAGCCCTTCATCACCATCATCAGCGCCACATTCGCCCCGAAAATCCGCCCGATCTTGGCGCGGATCAGCTCTGCCGCATCAGGGTTCTTCTTCTGTGGCATGATGCTGGAACCGGTAGAGAAACGGTCAGACAGGGTCACAAAGCGGAACTGCGCGGAGGACCAGATGACCAGCTCTTCGGCGAACCGGCTTAGGTGCATGGCGCAAATGCTCGCCGCACCAAGGAATTCCAGCGCGAAATCACGATCACTCACTGCATCAAGACTGTTGGCTGAAGGCCGGTCAAAGCCCAAAGCTTGTGCCGTCATCTCGCGGTCAATCGGAAAGGACGTGCCTGCAAGTGCGGCCGCACCAAGCGGGCTTTCATTCATCCGCGCCCGCGCATCCCGCATACGGCTCAGGTCACGGCCAAACATCTCGACGTAGGCCATCATATGATGGCCCCATGTCACCGGCTGCGCGGTCTGCAAATGCGTAAAGCCCGGCATCACCCAATCCGCACCAGCCTCTGCCTGCACAAGCAAAGCGCGAATAAGCGCGAGCAATGAGGCCTCGGCCGCATCGAACTGGTCGCGCACCCAAAGTTTAAAATCGGTTGCCACCTGATCATTGCGCGACCGTCCGGTGTGCAATCGTCCCGCAGGCTCTCCGATTACTTCCTTCAGGCGTGCTTCTACATTCATGTGAATGTCTTCCAGTGCGGTAGAATACTCGAAACTTCCGCCCTCGATTTCTGACAAGACCGTGAGCAGGCCTTCCCGTATCGCGTCCGCATCGCTATCCTTAATGATGCCTTGGGCAGCCAACATGGCTGCGTGGGCACGAGACCCGGCAATATCCTGGGCAGCCATACGCTTGTCAAAGCTGATAGAGGCATTAATTGCCTCCATGATCGCGTCCGGACCAGCAGCAAAACGGCCGCCCCACATTTTGTTCGAAGTCTTGTCAGTCATTTGCCTATTCCCCGGAGGGACCCATGAAGAAACTGTTGCTTGCCCTCGTCTATACGGCCCTGACAACAGGTGCAAACCCTGCGCTGGCTGCCGATGCCGATATCATCTTGCCGCTGCTCGAAGGCGACCTGAAAAAGCTGGTGGTTCATGAAGCACCCAAGGCTACGTCCTCTGCCCCCTTTGAGCTGGCTGATGAGAGAGGGCGTGCGTCCTTGGAGGACTACCGTGGAAAATATGTACTAGTAAACTTCTGGGCGACATGGTGCGCACCCTGCCGCAAAGAAATGCCACATCTCTCAGAGTTACAAAGTGAATTTGGCGGTGAACACTTTGAGGTGCTGACCATCGCAACGGGGCGCAATTCTCCGCAAGGTATCATAAAGTTCTTCAAGGAGGTCGGGATTAGCAATCTGCCCCGCCATCAGGATCCAAAGCAAGCGCTGGCAAGCCAAATGGGTATTTTCGGCCTACCAATTACGGTCCTGATTGATCCCGCGGGCAAAGAGATCGCCCGTCTGCGCGGCGACGCCGACTGGGCCAGCGACAGCGCGAAAAATGTCATCAAGACATTGATTGCAGCGCATACAAAAAGCTAACCGCAGGAATTTCCCAACGAATTCCAGCCTCATTTTTATGCGAAAGATTTTTGACCACGCAGCCGAAAGCCTAGGCTGCGTGGTTGAGAATTGCCGCTTCCGAAGCTGACAGCGTGCGGCGCGCAAAGCTGCCATAGGTGTGAGGATCAAATTCCAGCTCTGGATAGGATGACAGCAAACGCGTCCTGTCATTTTCCGCAAGGGCGGCGAGTGCCGCCGAGGCCGGATGAAAGCTCTCTGTTTCCAGACCGTTGGCCCAGACAATTTGATGCTGATCCAGAAGAACGTGAATATACGTGATCTCGCGCACCTGCGTATCAACCGTAATTGTCTTTCCATTGATCAGGTCTTTTGCTGTCACCAAAACTTCGGACGTGTTGAAAAGGTTCAGCGCAGCCGCCCCTTTTATCAGCATTCTATGCTCAGGCGAGACAAGCAAATCGGCATCAGGTTGATCCAACCCAAGCGCCCCACCCGCAATCCTGATCGGCCGCAGTTTGGGCATCGCAAACAGACGTGCACCCGTCATGCGGCGCTTACCGATCCACCGCAACGGCTGCAAACCATTGTCTTTCGTTTGAACCAGATCACCCTCACGCAGGTCTTCGATCAGCCGTGCGCCGTCACCGGTCTGGATGCGTGTGCCCGGGGTGAAACAAATTACGCCGCTTTGCTGCGGGCCAACATCTGTCGCCCGCGTTGTGCCCAACGTATGATGAACAATCCACAGATCACAGTTGCGCGGCGGCATTTCATTGAGGAACATCAGCAGCGGCTGACTGCCACCGCCGACCTCAATCAGCGTCACGCTATAGCTTTTGCCGCCGTCGGTAACGACAAAACTGTTGTCCATAAGAGGAGAGTTTTCATCCCACTTCGCCGACGAATGGCCGCTGGTATCGCGTTCAAGCGCTGCACCGACAAGACGGTGCACCATACGTGCCGCGCGTTTACGTAAGTTCTCTGCCCCGTCCGCCTCGTCAAGCCGCAAAACATCCGATGGCCCGTCAACACGCACAGCGTCCCCACGCCATGCCCAAGCGGCACCTACGCTCAATGACTGCACGGGTGCAGCATCAAGACCATCAATTTCCGTTTGCGACCAGGAGATGACGAACGTGCCTTTAAAGCCCGTTCCCATTTACTGCTTCGCCTGCCTCATTATTTTTTTATTAAACAAGCGTTAACAAAACACAGGCGTTCTGGAAAGAGAGAATCATGGTTTCAATATGAGTGTTGCGTATTGACCCGCTCAGAAGCTCAGGTCGATTCGGATCGAGCCAATAAGCTGACCTTCTTTTTGTGATTCGAATTCTTCGCCCAAATAGGTCACACCGTAAAATGCCGCAGCCCTGTAACCTTGCCAATGCAGGCCAGCGCGTAACCTGTCACGGCTGTCGGTCAATTCATACCCGCGATCTTCAGGCAAATAGATGCTATCGCTGACTTGCGCGATGTCTGCCCCCAAAAGAAACGTAAAGCCAGTCACTGCATCATCTGTAATTACGCGGTAGCGATGTCCTGTCACGCTTTCACGCACGAGCAGCTCTCCTGTCCCCACGGTCCCGAAGGTAAAGTCGACGCCAGCGCGCACCAGTGTTTCGGCACCCGCGCGCCCCTCAAGAAACGGGCGCATTTGGACGCCGGGCGCAAGCGACAAGGTGCGGCCCAACTCCCCGACCAATGTCGGATGCACACCGCCTTGGATTTGCTGGTCCAATGTATCACTGGATGGTTTCCGCACGCCTAGAATCTTGTGAACCGCACGCTGAAAGCTACCAAGGCCTGTGCCAGATCCCGTCATCACCAGATCGGCACCCAAAGCTGTCTCAAGACCCTGCCACTGAAAATGCGTGTGCGCGCCAATTGACAATGCGCCTGCATAAGGCCGGTCACCTGCGGAGGGTTTAGCGAGGTTGTCAGGCGCGATTATTTCGGACGACAAACGCAGTTCGATCAAATCGCCAAATGTGCTCGGTGCCTGACCGTCCCAGCCAGTTCCCCAAACCTTGGACAGCGTCCACGAACCAGTGCGCCAGCGGTCTTTTCCATCGCCAAAGTAATCATTGCTCAGCAGACGTCCGAAGCCAAGGCTTTGGCGCTCAGCAGCATCTGCCACAGGGGCACTCATCAAAAGTGATACTGCGAACGCAATCGCTGCGCCGGCCACGTGTCTAACCATTGGACAATCCTGTCAAAACCGCCCCCACAGCGGCCCTCTTGATAGACTTGTTGAACGGTTCGAGCCAAGGGCCGACTTGTCCGCCTATTCCATCTAAAGCTGATTGCGGCATTGTTACAACGCTTTGCCTCTGGAAACCCGAACAACAGTCATGCTTACTGGCGACGAGGGAGCCACTGCCATGAATATTCTGTTCATCATGTACGACCAATTGCGGTTCGATTACCTAAGTTGTGCTGGCCATCCCCACCTGCACACGCCGAACTTTGATCGCGTCGCGGCTATGGGCGTCAGGTTTACCAACGCGTATGTGCAATCACCGATCTGTGGTGCCAGTCGCATGTGTTTTTACACGGGGCGCTATGCCTCAAGCCATGGAGCGCAATGGAACGGCTTTCCCCTGCGCGTCGGGGAACAGACATTGGGCGATCACTTGCGGAAGGCGGGTATGGATTGCTGGCTGTTGGGTAAAACCCACATGAAAGCAGATGTCGAAGGCATGGAACGCCTGGGGCTCTCACCCGACAGCACTATCGGGGCACGGCAAGCTGAATGTGGCTTTGATGCATGGGTGCGTGATGACGGGCTTTGGGGTCAGGGGCCGGATGGCTATTACGATGAGAAACGTTCTCCCTATAACGAGTACCTGAAATCCAAAGGCTATGATGGTGAGAATCCTTGGGCTGATTATGCCAATGCCGGTGTCTCGGATGCGCAGATCGCCTCGGGCTGGATGTTCCGCAATGCAGACAGGCCGGCGAACATTCGTGAGGAAGACAGCGAAACACCTTGGCTGACCAGCCAGACCCTTGAGTTTATGGCGCAAGCCAAAGAGCCATGGTGCGCTCACGTTAGCTTTATCAAACCCCACTGGCCCTACATTGTGCCTGCCCCATACCACGCAATGTACGGCCCTGATCAAATCCCGCAGGCCTGTCGCCATCCGGCAGAGCAGGAAGACCCCCATCCGGTCTTTGGCGCATATATGGAGAATAAAATCGCGCAAGCTTTCCAGCGCGATGAAGTGCGCGAAAAGGTCATCCCGGCCTATATGGGGCTGATAAAGCAGTGCGATGACCAATTGGGGCGCCTGCTGGACCATCTGGAGACGACAGACACTCTCAAAGATACGATGATTGTGCTGACCTCTGATCACGGCGATTATCTGGGCGATCACTGGCTGGGTGAAAAAGACCTGTTTCACGAGCAGTCAGTCAAAGTGCCGATGATTATTTATGACCCGCGTACCCCTGCCAATGCGACACGCGGCACCACCTGCGACGCGCTGGTAGAAAGCCTTGATCTGGCGGCGACGTTTGTCGATGCGGCGGGCGGGAAAGTGCCAGATCACATCATCGAAGGGCGTTCATTGCTGCCATGGCTGCGCGGAGAACAGCCTGAGTGGCGCGCGTTTGTGATCTCCGAATATGATTATTCAGCCACGCCGCAATGCGTGAAACTGGGGCTAGAACCGCGCGAGGCGCGATTATTCATGGTGTTTGACGGTCGCTACAAACTGATGCACGCCGAGGGTGGCTTCCGCCCGATGCTGTTTGACCTGACAGAAGACCCTGATGAATTTTTTGACCTTGCCAAAGGCGACAGCCACAAGGCGGAAATTGATCGCCTGTACGCGTTGCTTGCGCAGTGGGGCCGACGATTGTCACAGCGGGTGACCAGATCCGAAGATGACATCAAGGCGATGCGCGGCGCATCTGGGCGGAAAGGCATTCTGCCCTTTCTCTATGACGGCAGCGAAGTGCCCGAAGAACTGACGATCAAGTATGTCGGCCCTGCCCGCCAGAACCATAGTCCGGACACAGATAGCTAGCTCTTTGCGTTCAACGCTTGCAAATCTTCAAGCAGATCAAGAAGCTTCTCGAATTTGTCCTCACCGTACTGCGCGCGCAGTTGCTCAACCAGCAGGGCCGCTCTTTCTCCGTGACACTCCAGCACCTTGCGCCCCGCGGCCTCGATCGTGACAATGCTGCGGCGACGGTCACTCTGGTCAGCGCGCCGTGAGATCAACCCGTCTTCTTCCATCACCTGCAAGATGCGCGTGAGGCTAGGCAACAGCAGGCATGCCTGCTGGGCGATGGTGTTTTGATCCGCTGGTCCGCCGTCATCAAGAACACGTAGCACCCGCCACTTCTGTTCATTCACGGGGCTGTCGGCCAACATTTCGCGCAGAGGCCCCATAACAGCCTCGCGCGCACGTAAAAGAGCGATCGGAAGGGACCGGTTCGTGCGGCGCAAAGGGCTGGATCTTTTGTCTGGCGTCATAATCTAACTATGAGCCATCATGCCGCTTCCGGCACAACAGTTAAATTGGACGCATCGCCGGATTCCAAGCGAAAGAACGGTAGTTTCCATGCACACGAGGGCAGTATTAACGGTACCTATCGTGGCAAGGCAGCAGCCTGACGCGCGCGTTCTTCGATCTCATCCCATTTGCCTGCGTTGACCAGATCAGAAGGCGCAATCCAGCTACCCCCGGCACAGACCACGTTGGGCAGCGCAAGATATTCAGGCGCGTTCTGTAGCGTGACACCACCTGTCGGGCAGAACGAAATACCTGGCAAAGGTCCGCCCAGACCTTTGAGCGCTTTAACGCCCCCAGCCCCCTCGGCCGGGAAGAACTTCAACACCTCAAATCCACGCGCCTGTAACGTCATGGCTTCGGTTGCTGTGGCGGCACCGGGCAGCAACGGCAGCCCAGCCTCAAGGCAGGCGTCAATCAATGCGGCCGGAGCCCCCGGGCTTACCCCGAATGTGGCGCCTGCGGCTTTCGCTGCGGCCACGTCTTCGGCAGTAACAAGGGTGCCAGCACCCACACGCGCGCCTTTTACGCTGGCCATTGCGGTCATCACGTCCAAGGCGGCATCTGTTCGAAGAGTGACTTCGAGCACGGGCAAACCGCCCCGCACCAGTGCTTCGGCAAGTGGGATAGCATGCGCAACATCCTCAACTACCAGTACCGGTATGATCGGCGCCAAACCGGCAAGTTCACGAATATAAGCAGTGTCATTCTTCATAGTTCAGTTCCCGAAAACAGAGGCGCCGGTATCTGCGGTGCCGACGGCATTGCGGAACGGTGCGAAAAGTTCGCGCCCCGTACCGTAGTGATTGTGGCTCATGTCGGCAGTCACAGCCGCGCGGTCCAGAACGCCGTCGGTGAGGATTTCAAGCGTGCCAGCAGCGGCATCCAAGCGCAAGATATCGCCGTCGTTCAGGTAGGCAATCGGCCCACCGTCCAGCGCTTCGGGACTTACGTGAATGGCAGCAGGTACTTTTCCTGATGCACCGGACATGCGGCCATCGGTAACCAGCGCGACCTTGTAACCGCGCCCCTGCAAAATACCTAAAAGCGGCGTGAGGCTGTGAAGCTCTGGCATCCCATTGGCCTTCGGCCCCTGAAAACGCACAACAACGATGACGTCACCGGTGAATTCGCCCGCTTTGAACGCCGCTTTCACCTCATCCTGATCATGAAAGACCCGAACAGGCGCTTCGATCACGTGGTGCGCAGGGTCAACAGCAGAAATCTTGATCACACTGGTGCCAAGGGTGCCCGAAAGACGCTTAAGCCCACCTGATGTGGCAAAAGGCTCGGACGTGGGGCGCAGAATTCCTTTATTGAGGCTCTCGGCAGTGCCGTCGCGCCACGCAAGCGCGCTGCCGTCCATGAACGGTTCTTGTGTGTAGTGATGCAGCCCATTGCCCGCGACTGTTTTGGTGTCAGGATGCAGTAGCCCTGCCTCAAGCAGCTGCCCGATCATATAGCCAAGCCCGCCTGCTGCATGAAAATGATTCACATCAGCCAGACCATTTGGATAGACCCGCGCCAAAAGCGGCACGATGTCTGAAACGTCCGAGAAATCCTGCCAATCGAGGATGATACCGCCTGCCCGCGCCATCGCGATAAGGTGGATCAGCAAATTTGTGGAACCGCCCGTGGCCATCAGGCCGACCATCCCGTTTACAAAGGCCTTTTCCGTCAGAATGTCACAAACGGGCGTGTAGTTTTCACCTAGATCACCCATCGATAAGGCGCGGTGCGCGGCCTCAACCGTCAGCGCATCGCGAATTTGCTCGCCCGGGTTAATGAAGCTGGAGGCAGGCAGGTGCAGGCCCATAAATTCCATCAGCATCTGGTTGGTGTTGGCTGTGCCGTAGAATGTGCACGTGCCTGGCCCGTGGTAGGCCGCCATTTCTGCCGCCATCAGTGCATCGCGACCAACCTCACCCGCCGCGAATTGCTGGCGAACCTTTGCCTTTTCATCATTCTGCAAACCACTGGTCATCGGGCCTGCGGGAATGAACACTGCAGGAAGGTGGCCGAAAACCTGTGCGCCGATCACAAGGCCCGGCACGATCTTGTCACAGACACCAAGGAACACGGCCGCATCAAAAGTATTGTGGCTCAGCGCCACGCCAGCCGCCATTGCAATCACATCGCGTGAGAACAGGCTTAACTCCATGCCAGCCTCGCCTTGGGTCACCCCATCGCACATGGCCGGAACGCCGCCTGCGACCTGCGCAGTGCCACCCTTCGCCCGCACCGCATCGCGGATCAACTTGGGATACTTCTCATACGGCTGGTGCGCGGAGAGCATGTCATTATAGGCTGTGACAATCCCCAGATTACCGCCCTGCCCCGAGGCAAGCTTTCCCTGATCGGGGCCGGCTGCGGCAAAAGCATGCGCCTGTCCACTACATGAGAGATGGCTCCGCGACGGCCCCTGACGGCGCGCCGCCTGCATCCGCGCAAGATAGGCCTCGCGACTTTGGGCGCTGCGGGCAACGATACGATCGGTGATCTTGGTCAATTCGGCATTCAGGCTCACGATGATATTCTCCCGAGATCAAAATTAAGTTAGCGCTAACATATCCAAATTCATCAAAAATGAAAGCCAAAAAATCTCTATGAATATGCGGCATCATAGAGCGGATGTAACACCGCCTATCTTATCAGGTTTGCGCGTATTTCGATAGACGTTTGCGTCAGCCGCCGCCTTTCGTGCGCTTCATCGCATCAGCCAAGGCTGATCCGAAAGCGCCCTGACTTTCAGACCGCGCTGGTTTCGCGCTAGCGGATTTTGGCGTTCGGGTTTGTTTGGGCTTCTGCGGCGCATCGCTTCGCGGAGAAGAAGCGGCGCCCCCATCCTTGCGCATGCTCAACCCGATCCGCTTGCGCGGCACATCAACTTCGGTAACCCGGACACGCACAACATCGCCGGCCTTCACAACTTCATGCGGATCTTTGACAAACCGGTCAGCTAACTGGCTGACATGGACAAGCCCGTCCTGATGCACGCCAACGTCCACGAATGCGCCGAAAGCCGCCACATTGGTGACAGTCCCTTCCAGCGACATTCCCGGTTTAAGGTCGGTGATGCTGTCGATCCCTTCCGCGAATGTAGCAGTCTTGAACGTCGGGCGCGGGTCCCGACCTGGCTTTTCAAGTTCTGCCAGAATATCGCGCACTGTCGGCAAGCCAAAGCTTTTATCAACGAATTGCTCAGCACGCAGACCTGACAACGCGCTACTATCCCCCATGATTGCGCGGATATCCCGACCGCAAGCCTGCACAATTTTCCGCGCCACACCATAAGCTTCGGGATGCACCGAGGAGGCATCCAAGGGTTCGGTCCCGTTATTGATCCGCAAAAAGCCCGCGCATTGCTCATAGGCTTTGGGGCCAAGACCCGCCACTTTGAGCAGCGCCTTGCGGCTCGCGAATGGGCCATTGATATCGCGGTGCGAAACTACAGCCTGTGCAAGCGATGGCCCAAGGCCCGCGATATGCGACAACAGCGGCGCCGAGGCCATGTTCAGATCAACGCCAACCGCGTTCACTGCATCCTCGACAACAGCCGCAAGGGACTGCGCAAGACGGCGCTGGTCCACGTCATGCTGATACTGGCCCACGCCAATCGCCTGCGGCTCGATCTTGACCAGTTCGGCCAACGGATCCTGCAAACGTCGCGCAATCGAAACTGCACCGCGCAAGGACACGTCAATGTCAGGAAATTCCTGCGAGGCAAGCTCGGACGCCGAATAGACAGATGCGCCAGCTTCCGAGACGATGACAGGCGTGGGACGCTGCGTGCCTGCGGGTAGCCTCTTGATGACATCTGCAACCAACCGCTCGGATTCACGACTGGCTGTACCGTTGCCAATGGCGATCAGCGCAATGCCATGCCGGTGGATCATCTGGTTGAGAGTTTCTTCGGCGCCGCGCAGATCATTCTTGGGCTGGAACGGATATATCGTCGCGGTATCAAGCAGCTTTCCTGTCTCATCCACAACGGCAATCTTGCATCCCGTGCGGATGCCGGGATCTAGACCCAAGGTGGCCCGCGCCCCTGCAGGTGCGGCCAACAGCAAATCGCGCAAATTCCGCGCAAAGACATCAATCGCCGCATCATGGGCGCGTCGACGAAGATCAGTCATCAGATCCATGAACATCGAAAGGCTGAGTTTAACGCTCCACGCCCAAACCGCGACCCCCTGCAGCCAGACATCGCCAGCGCCCTGCCCCGCGATACCAATTTCGGACCCGATGATGGCGTGGACGCGCGGCAAACCGGCCTCTGGTTCAGGTGCGATGTTCACGGTCACGATCTCTTCTTTCGCCGCACGTAGAATCGCCAAAGCGCGATGTGACGGGATCGCGGACCACTTTTCACTGTGATCGAAATAGTCCGAGAATTTCGCCCCAATCTCTTCTTTGCCAGCGGTCACACGCGCGGTAATCAGTGCCTCTTGCTGCATGAATTCCCGCAGACGACCCAGCAGTGCTGCGTTTTCACCCAGTTCCTCTACCAGAATATCGCGCGCGCCATTCAACGCCTCTTTGGTGGTGGGCACCGCTTCGCCAAGATAGCTTTCGGCCAGCGTGACAGGGTCGGCGTTGCGGTTTTCCATAATGGCGCGCAACAGTGCTTCCAGTCCATTTTCACGGGCGATCATTGCTTTCGTGCGACGCTTTGGCTTGAACGGCAGGTATAGGTCTTCGAGAACGGATTTCGTATCAGCGGCCGCGATTGAACGCGCCAGCGCATCTGTCAGTTTACCTTGCGAGGTGATCTCACCCAGAATACTCGCACGTCGTTTTTCCAGATCACGCAGATATTCCAGCCGCTCTGCCAGTTTGCGCAATTGGGTATCATCAAGCCCTCCTGTCGCTTCTTTGCGGTAACGCGCGACAAATGGCACTGTATCCCCACCATCAAGAAGGGAAACCGTGGCATTCACCTGCTCCACCCGCGCGCCGATGTCTTCGGCTATGGTTCGGGCAATACGGTCTGTAGCAAGGGTCATGGCTATCTCCTGAGGCGGGATCGGAGGACCGTGATAGCGCCCCTTTTTGAGGTCGCCAAGCCCTGCCGAACAGCTTCGTCATAAAGAGTTCGGAGCCCCCTTTGTGTCCGCCTGTCGCGCAGCGGGCATTCGTTGCGGCTAATTTGACGTCGATGTATCTCTGCGCCCTTGACCTTCCCCTTACTGGAACCCTTATCTTTGCTTCATAAAAGACAATGGAGGCTCAAAATGAGCATCGAAGATTCCCTTAGCTTTCATGTAAGCAACATGAGCTGCGCATCCTGTGTAGGGCGGGTAGAGAAATCGCTGCTGGCTGTGCAAGGAGTGCAAGATGCGCAAGTGAACCTTGCCAATGAGACTGTTCGCGTTAGTGGAAACGAGGACCTTCACGCCCAAGCAATCGAGGCTGCACTGAAAGAGGCCGGCTATCCAGCGCGGGCGGACACCTTCCGCTTCTCCGTAGAAAACATGTCTTGTGCCTCCTGCGTCGGCAGGGTCGAACGCGCATTGACGGCTGTACCGGGCGTTATCTCGGCCTCGGTCAATCTTGCCAGCGAAGAAGCCACAGTCAAGGCATTGGGAACCACGTCTTCGACCATCGCAGCTGCCGCAACCTCGGCAGGGTACCGCGCAACACTGATCACCGATCAGACCGATGCAACGAACACGGAAGACCGCAAGGCCGCTGAGGCAGCCCACCTATGGCACATGATGCTTTTGGCAACGGTGCTCACTCTGCCGGTATTCATTCTGGAAATGGGTAGCCATGCGGTGCCCGCGATCCATCATTGGGTGATGAACACGCTTGGCATGGCAACCAGTTGGACCATCCAGTTCGTGCTCACCACCATTGTTCTTCTTTGGCCAGGTCGACAGTTTTATCTCAAAGGCATACCCGCGTTATTAAAACGCGCGCCAGACATGAACTCGCTTGTCGCGTTGGGGTCAGGTGCGGCTTGGGCATTTTCGACAGTTGCGTTGTTTGCCCCATCCCTGCTGCCCGCCGGCACACGGGTTGTCTATTTTGAAGCGGCCGCCGTGATTGTCACGCTGATCCTTTTGGGCCGTTATCTGGAAGCCCGCGCAAAGGGGCGCACGGGTCAGGCGATTGCAAAACTGATAGGCTTGCGCGCGAAAACCGCGCTGGTTGAACGTGATGCTCAACCCGTTGAAACACCGGTGGATCAGATCATGCAGGGGGATGTGATCCACCTGCGTCCCGGTGAAAAGATTGCGGTCGACGGGATCGTCCTGCGTGGCACGTCTTATGTCGATGAAAGCATGATCACCGGAGAGCCTGTCCCAGTTGAAAAAGGCCCCGACGCAGAGGTGGTAGGTGGTACCCTCAACGGTACCGGCGCGCTGGTGTTTCGCGCAACCAAAGTCGGGGATGATACGACACTGGCCCAAATCATCCGCATGGTAGAAGACGCGCAGGGTGCCAAGCTGCCGATTCAGGATCTTGTGAACAGAATTACGTTATGGTTCGTACCCGCAGTCATGGCTATCGCAGTTTTGACCTTTGCGGCATGGCTGGCGCTTGGACCAGATCCGGCGTTGGGCCGTGCACTGGTGGCAGCCGTGGCAGTTTTGATCATCGCATGTCCATGCGCAATGGGTCTGGCCACGCCTACATCCATCATGGTCGGCACAGGCCGCGCGGCTGAATTGGGCGTGTTATTCCGGCGCGGAGATGCCTTGCAGGGTTTGAGCGGTGTTACGACCGTGGCTTTTGACAAGACCGGCACGCTGACCGAAGGGCGGCCAGAGCTGACCGATTTCATCGTTTCGAAGGGTTTTGATCGCGCAGAGGTCCTCCGGTTGGTCGGCTCGGTTGAGGCTATGTCAGAGCATCCCATCGCAACCGCCATCGCGCGGGCTGCGCAAAATGACGGGCAGTCACTTGCACAAGGGACGGAGTTTGCCTCGCTGACCGGCTACGGTGTCAGCGCTGTGGTCGAGGGACGCAAGGTTCTTGTCGGGGCGGACCGTTTGATGATCCGCGAAGGCGTGGCGATAGATACCGCACATTCAAACGGCGAGGATTTGGGCAAGAAGGGCAAGACACCGCTTTATGCCGCGATTGACGGGCGGTTGGCCGCCGTCATTGCCGTATCGGATCCGATCAAGTCTGGCACGGCAGATGCTATCGCAACCCTGCACCAACTCGGGTTGAACGTGGCGATGATCACTGGCGACAACAAAGGCACCGCGCAGGCTATCGCGAGACAGCTCGGGATTGATGCTATCGTGACAGAAGTCTTGCCTGAAGGCAAAGTAGATGCGATCGCGCAGTTGAAATCCGGTGACCGAAAGGTTGCCTTTGTCGGTGACGGGATCAATGACGCACCGGCCCTGGCGCACGCAGATGTGGGCATCGCGATCGGCACCGGCACAGACATCGCCATCGAGGCTGCAGATGTCGTGCTGATGTCAGGCGATCTGGGCGGCGTCGCGCGGGCGCTGCATCTTAGTCAAAGCACAATGCGCAATATCCGCCAGAACCTGTTCTGGGCATTCGGGTATAATGCGTTGCTGATCCCCGTCGCGGCTGGCCTGTTCTATCCGCTGTTCGGCTGGATGCTATCGCCCGCTCTGGCGGCAGGCGCCATGGCATTATCGAGCGTGTTTGTTGTCTCCAATGCGCTGCGCCTACGCTGGGTAGCAGCGCCAAGTCGGCACAGCCCAAGCGCCCCCCGCGCGCTAACACCCGCCCCAGCCGAATAGGAAGCCGCAATGAACATCGGAGAAGTTTCAGGGAAAACCGGACTGCCTGCCAAGACCATCCGCTATTACGAAGACATCGGTCTGGTATTGCCGCAGCGTGACCCGAACGGCTACCGCAGCTTCCGCGATACCGATGTCCACAAGCTGGCGTTTCTGGGAAGATCGCGCGCGTTGGGTTTCACTATTGAAGATTGCCGCAATCTATTGGCGCTGTGGGACGATCAGGACCGCGCCAGTGCAGACGTCCGCGCCATCGCGACAGAGCACCTTGCACGGATCGAGCAAAAGATCACGGATTTAGAAGACATCCGAGATACACTATCCCATCTGGTCAGAGAGTGTGCCGGAGACCAACGCCCCAACTGCCCTATCTTGAAGAAACTGGAAGAACTCTAGTATCGCCCCCAAGCAATAGCGCCCCGAGTAATCTCAGGCTTTTGTCGGGCAAAGCGTCGAAAAATGCGGCTCTTTCGACGAAATCAACCGAGACAGTCGTTCTGGTTGCAAACCGACACAGACCTCAACCTCATCGACGGGCAAATCAATAATTGCTTCAACCTCCCTGTTATCCGAAGGGGCCATGCGTATCTTGCGGATTTGAACCACGTCAATCAGGTTGTTCTTTGACGGATATCCGACAAAACCCACGCATTTATTATCCTGATTTTGATATAGGCCCATCGGACAGCCAACCTGCTCTAGTCGATGTCTTCACCTTATTTCTTGGATTTCCTCTTTGGAAAAGACACCGGCATCAGTATCGGAGAGAGCCACAGATGACACGGACGGCAACGTTTCACGACGTTAACGGCGAAAGTGTTTTCATCGCGGGCGGTGGTTCGGGCATTAGCGCCGCACTGACCGAAGGTTTTCTAGCGTAAGGTGCCAAAGTCGCATTCCTTCGATGTTCGGATTCGGCTGCGTCTTGTGACGACATGGATCGCGGCCCTCATTTATCCCCTATGATATCACCGACAGTGCAGCGCTAATGACAGCCATACATCAGGTCGCTGAGGCGCATGGTGCCGGTCAACAATGCCGCCAATGACCAACGCCACACCACATAGTGAATGCCTTGGCACCGGTCTGGGTGCTTACGAAAAAGCAACTCGATAAATGAGCAACGCCAGAGGCGCTTGCGTCACATCTGGACCGCCAGTGTTTGAAAGATCATTTGGTTCCTTCCGATATCGTTGACGCCGCCCTGTTCCTTGCCTCACAAGCAAGCCGGATGATGACTGGCCAATTGATGGCTATAGATGGCGGCTTGGCCGCAACGGGGTAGATTGATGAATACAGCAGAATGGATCGCGGTTAATTGGGGTATGTCGAACCTGCGGGTTTGGGTATTTGGTGCAGGCAACACCGAAATAGCGCAGCTATCCTCTGATCAGGGTGTGGAAAAGCTGGTACCGGACGCTTTCGAGCCGACCTTGCTGGCGTTGGTCGACCCGTATCTGGGCGTTGGCACAGTATCGGTGATTTGCTGCGGCATGGTAGGCGCGCAGGAAGGCTGGGCAGAGGCGGCTTTTGCCCAAGCGCCCTGTGCGCCGCCCGATGCCAGCACCGCATTGGCGGTGAAGGCCAAGGACCCGCGCCTTGATGTGCGCATTCTGCCCGGTGTGATGCAAAAATCGCCCGGGGATGTCATGCGTGGCGAAGAAACCCAGATCGCTGGATTTCTTGCGCAGAACCCTAAATTCTTTGGCACCCTTTGCCTACCCGGCACACATACCAAATGGGTTCAGATCAGCGCTGGTGAGATCGTCAGTTTCCGCACCTTCATGACCGGAGAGCTTTTTTCTTTGCTTGGCACACAATCTGTTCTGCGCCATAGCGTTGACAGTGATAGCTGGTCAGACGCCGCGTTTCAGGACGCGGTTGAGGATGCAATGGGATCACCGCAACAAGTCGCCAGCAGATTGTTCGGGATAAGAGCCGACGGACTGGTTAACGGCCTTGGCCAAGGCGAAGCGCGCGCGCGGCTATTGGGTTACTTGGTCGGGATGGAGCTGGCCGGCGCCCGCGGTTACTGGCTCGGCCAAGATCTGGCGTTGATCGGAGCACCCGATCTAGTCAAACTCTATGGCGACCCGTTGGCGCAACAAGGAACGCCAAGCCGCGCATTCGGCGGAGATGAGATGGTATTGGCCGGCCTAAAAACAGCGTACGAAACCCTGAACCAAGACCCGTAATATGTAGGTACATCATCGTAATTCTACCCTGAATTCGCCTGATCGCATATTTTGCCCGCCCCGCCCGTCAGCGATTACCTAACACACGCAAAAGCCCGTCCAGAGACTGGCTGCGATCAGACTGCGCGTTTCTAGATTTTCCGTCCGGCCTGCGCCCAATAGGGTTCACGAAGTCTAGGTTTGAAAATCTTGCCACTGTCTTCTCGTGGCAATGCATCGTGAAAGTCCACAATACAAGGCTGCTTGAACCGCGCCAACTTACCGTCGAGAAATGCCATCAGTTCGGCAACGTCAGGAAGCCATCCTTCAGCAGGTTCAACCGCAGCGACGATCTGCTCTCCGAATTCAGGATAGGGCGCACCAAAAACCGCAACATCGCGAATAAAAGGTGCCTGCATCAGAACCGCTTCGATTTCGGCTGGGAAGATGTTGGCGCCACCGGAAATGATCATGTCTTTCTTGCGATCGGTGATGAACAAGAACCCGTCCTCATCAAGCCACCCCAGATCACCCACGGAAAAATGCCCGTGCTTCTCGGCGGCTAATCGGCTTTCGGGGTCATTGGAATAATCGAACCCGCCAAAGGCATCCATCCGCGCATGGATTTCACCCACCTCGCCAACGGGAAGCTTGTTTCCCTCCGGATCAAGGATCAGCACGGTGCCTCCCATCTGCATGCGGCCCGCCGTTCCCGGCTTTGCCAGTGCCTCTTCGGAGGAAACCATCGTCATGAAGCCGATTTCCGTCGCGCCATAGCTTTCCCAGAATACTGGCCCCCACCAGTCAATCATCGCCACTTTCAGGTCATGCGGCCATGGTGACCCGGTGGAAACGCAGTATTCGATTGATGACAGATCGTACCGCGCCTTTACCTCCTCAGGTAGCTTTAAAAGGCGGCTCATCATCGTTGGGACAAGGTAGATATGTGTGATCCGCTGCGCCTGTATGGTAGCCAAAAAAGATTCGGGATCGAACTTCGCAACGACGAAAGTAGAGACACCATCTGACAACAATGCGGCGCTTGTCAGTGTTGAGGGGGCGGAATGATAGATCGGCGCTGCCGTAAAATATCGGGCCCCCGGTTTGAGCTGCATCATTTCAGCCCCCACGCGCGACAAAACAAGCTCAAAGTCTTTGCGCGGCCCTGCACCTACGCGGCGCACACCCTTCGGGGCACCTGTTGAACCCGACGTGTAGCGCATCAACGGGCGCATCATTTCACGATCTTGCAATGGCTGCTGCGCCTCAACCAAGGACTGCCATTCAGGGTAATTAGCGCCAGTCGTGGCAGCGCTTCCGCTGATTTCATACGCGGTGCGCAAGGCTGCCCCCGGCGTAACACCGATAACGGTACGCCCCTTTAAGGCGGGCTCCAGCCCAGCGATAAGATCGCGGTGGATGATCACAAACTGTGCATTGCTGTCCTCGCAGATCGCATTCACTTCATCCGCCGCACCATGCCAGTTCAATGCGACGATGACCGTTCCCGCCAAAGCGGCCGCGCGCATGATTTCAAGCTGCGTGACATCGTTCCGCATGATCACTGCCACAGGCACGTCTACGCCAGCGCCCAGCGCTGTCAAAGCACTGGCGCCACGCGCAGAACGCACGTTGAATTGTTCGCGCGGGATTTCTTGATCGAAGTCGGCAATCACTGCGTCTGGCATCTTTTACCTCCTGAATTATGCAGACACAGTGCAGCCATGTCAGGCGAATTGAAATAGCCTAAAGCTCGATACGGATGTCGTGTATCCACAGCTTGGGGGGGCGCGACAGAACAAATACGACCACATCCGCAAGATCATCAGGTTCGGTGAAAATGTGGTTTGGGACGTCCTCGCCAGCCTTTTCGAACATCTTTGTGTTGGTACCGGACTGATAGACACCGCCGACGCGCACACCGGTGTTTTCCTCATCACCTTTCAGCACTTCGGTAAATCCGCGGACCCCGTATTTCGTAGCTGTATAGACAGACTGCCCCGCTTGCGCGACCACACCGGATTTGGAAATAACGTTCAGAATGATGCTTTCATCATTGGCCCGCAGCGCTGGAAGCGCCGCTTGGGTAAGTTGCATCAACCCTGTCAAATTGGTCTGCACGGTCGCCTGTAATATCTCTGGCGCGATAGAGTCGAGCGGACCTGTTTTGTGCCAGACACCTGCGTTGTTGATCAAAATATCCAAGCCACCGAAGGTACTGGTCACAGTTGCGACAGCCGAAGTGATATCATCCGGATTTTGAATGTCACACGGAACGCTGATCACCTCTGCCGCCCCCGCAGCGATACATTCCTGCTTTACTTCGCTCAGGCGTTCGGCGTTGCGGCCCAGAATAGCAATGCGCGTACCGCTTGCTGCCAGCTTGAGACAAATATGCCGCCCGATACCATCGTTGCCACCGGTAACGATAATGCGTTTGTTTTTCAGATCCATTGTGAGCTCCTGTATTTTCCCTAGCCCTAGTGCAATGCTTTGTAAGAGGGAACCTTTCCACTGCCACGCCCTGAATCAGTGGCTCTTTCGCCTGTTCTATCAGGCACTCACCGCGACCAAGGGGTGCTAAGGAGCTAGACATACGGCTCGGAAATTGCACCTCCCCCCCTCAACCTCAACAAACAGGGCAGCATCTTAAAGAACACCCAATTAATCAGTGAGGGTAGTTCACGCACCATTCAATACTTGACAATTTAAGTAGGGATTAATAATCCCGCCGCAATAAGGTAGCCAATCGCCACGCGCATAGCCCCCGAAAAATTCCGACACGGAAGCTCATGAGGGACATATGACGCAATTGAAAGCACCAAGATCACTACGCACACGAAACACCCGAAGCGGATTCGGCCTGATGACAGTGGCCGCCATTGGCACGTCGGCGCCTGTCGCACTTTACGCACAAACCACGACCGAGCCCCTGCTGCTCCCCGGTATTGAGGTCGAAACCTCGGAACCGGCCGCCGCACCAGTCAAGCCCAAACCCACCCCTAAAAAGCCAGCGCGCAAAGAGTCACCTGTTCGAAGGGCACCTGCCCCCGTCGCGCCAACACCGGTTGTTGCCGCACCGCCTGCTGAACCGGCCCAAGCAGCACCTGTCGGTCCAATCGCAGGCCAGGACGGGCTTTCCCCCTTCGCCAATCCTGAGGCAGGATATGACGCGGTTCGCTCTGGAAACTCTCTTTTGACGCAGCCTTTGGTTGATACACCCCGCACGGTAACGGCCGTGACGCAAGAAGTCTTGCGCGATAAGAACGCAACCTCTGTACGCGAACTGGCGCGCACGACACCCGGCATCACGCTAGGTACTGGTGAAGGCGGTAACGCGTTTGGCGACGTGCTGTTTATCCGCGGCTTCCGCTCTTCGAATGATGTCTTCATTGACGGCATGCGCGATTCCGGTGTCGCTGTGCGTGAAACCTTCATGGCCGAACAGGTCGAAATCACCAAAGGACCATCGGGTTCCATTGGTGGTCGCTCTACCACGGGCGGTGCCGTCAACCTGGTCACGAAAAAGGCGCAAGACACCGATTACGTCAAAAGCACCACCACATTCGGCACGGCAGATCTCGCACGTCAGGAGATTGACTGGAACAAGGTCTGGAACGATCGGTTCAAAACCCGCATCGGTTCCGTTGCGCAAAACAGTGGCGTTGCAGGTCGGGATAGCAGCAAAGATGACCGGTTGGGTCTGTCGCTTGCGGCCGAATTCAAAGCCACCGACAGGCTGACCTTCGACATCGAAGCTTACCGCCTCGAAATGAAACAGATGCCCGATTGGGGTGTGCCGTGGGATGGCACCAACAATACCCCCTTTACCGAAGCAGGCGCCGGCCGACCAACGCTCGACCCATCAACGTTTTACGGTGACACAAGCCGCGATTTTCAGGATGCGACGCAAAGCGTTGCGACGGTAGGTGCAACATATGAAATAGCACCCGGTGTGACGTTCACCAACCGGACACGGGTCAGCAGAACCGAGAATGACTACATCGTTTCGGCGCCAGAGCGCCCCGACACCAGCGACGCAGACCCTCTCAACTGGACGCTGACAGCATCGCCCAAGAGCCGCTATCAGGTGAACGAGGTTGCCGCCAATACCAGCGAGCTTTCATTCGGCTTTGATACAGGATCTGCCCGCCATGAATTCATCGCTGGCTTCGCTCTGTCCCGTGAAGAAGTCAGCCAGCAAGGCTATGTCGGTTTGTCGTCCGAAGTAGGCGGAGGCACGGCGACAGAGAGGCTCTCTGGGTGTTCCATTTCGATCTACGCGCCAGATACAAGCGGTTGTTCCACCGTAACACCAACGCGTAGTGCAAACGCTACCCTGACCGATGTGACGACCAGATCGCTGTATCTGAATGACACAATCACGTTCAATCCGCAGTGGGAGCTGAACTTGGGCGCGCGGGTGGATGACTATAGCATCAGCCGCACCAGCACCGAAGAAGGTGCCACCACGCTGACCCGCGATGATGTAATGTTTAATTGGAACGCAGGTGTTGTCTGGAAACCGCAGGAAAATGGCTCCGTCTATTTGTCCTATGCCACCTCAAGCAATCCGGTAGGTGATGAACTGGATGCAGGCGGCGGCAGCTATAACGGACTGGACACCGCAAATGCCATTCTTTCACCCGAAGAAAACGTCGCAATCGAGCTTGGTACGAAATGGCAGTTCGGCAGCCTGGCCGCTACAGCCGCAGTCTTCCAAACCCAAAAGAACCACGCCCGCGAAAGCACAGGCGGACGCGGAGCGCCGGTCGTGACGACGGACACAGGTGAATATCGTGTGCGCGGGATCGAACTGGGCTTTGGTGGCAAGATCACTGAAAAGTTCAGTGTTTTCGGTGGTCTCACATGGATGGACAGCAAAGTTCTGCGCAGCAGTAACGCCGACAATATCGGCAAGGAATTCGCGAACATCGCACATGAGCAGTTCAATCTGCTTGCCCGCTATGACCATAACGAAAAGTGGAGCTTTGGTGGACAGGCAACATGGCGCGGCAGCGTTCAGGGTGGCACATTCGCTGCAACCAATGGCAACAAGCTGCCCGGCTATTGGCGCTTTGATTTGATGGCAGATTACCACATCAACGATGACACATCCGTCAACTTCCGTGTCGATAACGTGCTGGATGAAACTTACTACGATGCGCTGTACCGATCAGGCACGCCCTTCGTCTACGTTGCCCCGGGGCGGTCTGCCTCAATTTCTGTCAGCATGAAATTCTAACATTCCGGTGGGCGGCAACTGCTGCCCACCGCCCCCATTTGAAAGGACAAGACATGTTGGTCTGTGTCGAAGACATCTTATCGCCCGAAGAGGTGTCCAGCATAACGCATGTGCTGGACACTGCCGTTTGGGATGACGGGCGTAACACCGCCGGCCCACAATCAGCGCAAACAAAACGCAACCAGCAGATTCCATTGGACAGTCCGGTCTTGCCAGAACTGCAGTCACTGATTTTACAGCGTTTGACTGCGCATCCCCTGTGGGTGTCCGCCGCGCTGCCGCTGCATGTTCTGCCCCCGATGTTCAACCGCTATGCGCAGGCTGAAACCTTCGGCGTGCATGTGGACAACGCAATCCGTGTTAATCCGCAAACCGGCCAACGTCTGCGGACCGATTTGTCCTGTACATTGTTCCTGAATGACCCCGCAGAATACGATGGCGGAGAACTGGTGATTGAAGACAACTACGGCACGCAATCGGTGAAATTGCCTGCCGGACATTGCGTCTTGTACCCGTCCACCTCTCTTCATCAGGTGACGCCGGTTACCAAAGGCACCCGCACTGCGTCATTCTTCTGGGTCCAGTCGATGATCCGCGATGCAGCCCAGCGCGAGATCCTCTTTGATCTCGATCAGTCGATACAGGACCTGTCTTCAAGTGCAGGCCTGAATGATCCGACAGCAGTCCGGCTAACCGGCATTTACCACAACCTTGTCCGGCAATGGGCGGAGACTTGAAATGAAACACTACCTCCTCCTTGCTGTGGTACTGATCACAGCACCGAACATTGCCGCCGCTGACACGGCCTCTGTCAATATCAGGATTATCGAACTTGCAGATAGATGGGTTGGTCCCGCGATGGCAGAGCCGATGATGACCGCCGCGCAAAGCGGTGGGCATACGCCGATGGCCATGTTCATGGCCGCTGACATCGTTGTTAAACTGGTTATGGCCGGTCTTGCGCTGGCTTCGGTACTGGGGTGGGCCGTGTGGGTCGGAAAACTGCTGCAAGTCAACTGGGCCAACGCACTCCTTCGACGTTCCTACAGACGTTTGGCGAAGGCGGGCACCGTACAGAATACGAGGGCGGCAGACTATTCCGGTCCCATGCGGGTTATGGTGAAGGCGGCCGAGGCCGAACTCGATAGATCCGTCGGCCTGAACAAAGACGGCATCAAAGAACGCGTCACATCCGAACTATCGCGCATCGAAACAGGTGCCGCGAGGGGCATGCAATCCGGTGCGATGGTGCTTGGCTCAATTGGATCAACAGCGCCCTTTATTGGTCTGTTCGGAACGGTTTGGGGCATTATGAACAGTTTTATCGGGATCGCGGAAAGCGGCTCAACCAACCTTTCTGTTGTCGCCCCAGGTATTGCCGAGGCATTGCTGGCGACAGCGATCGGCCTTGTCGCTGCTATTCCTGCGGTGCTGCTGTACAATCACATCACAAGGCTTGTGTCTGGTTACCGCGCGCGCATCGGGGATGCCGCAGCATTGGTTGAACGGTGCCTGTCCCGCGATCTTGACCGGATTGTCGAAGCATCGCCAAAGGCGGCGCAGTTGACCAAACTGGCGGCCGAGTAAGCCATGGCCGTTCGACTATCAGACGCGGGCGATGATCTTGCCCCGAACGCGGACATCAACATCACGCCTTTTATCGACGTGATGCTGGTGCTTTTGATCATCTTCATGGTGGCAGCACCCTTGTCGACTGTCGACGTGAACGTCGAATTGCCCGTGGCCACCGGCACCCCGACGCAGCGGCCCGATGATCCGGTTTTCGTCACTATCCATCAGGACCTAAGCCTGAGCGTCGGCGAAGAGGCGATTTCGCTGGGTGATTTGAACATGCGCCTTGGCATCGCAACACAGTTGAAGCTGGACACACGCATCTACATCAACGCAGACCGCTCCGTGCCGTACGGAGAAGTCATGGCCGTGATGAACAGGATGCGCGGCGAAGGCTATCTAAAAATCGGGCTCGTCGGTCTTGAGGATGAAAGCGGCCAGACAAGTCCCGCGGCACCATCAGAGGACAAGCCGGAATGAGTTTCGCCTATCATCGAAAGTCGGGCGTCGGCCTGCTGCTTGGCGCTGGGCTTAGCATCGGACTGCACGGGGCCCTTGTCGCAGCGTGGCTGACCCAAGCTGAGGCGACAGAGCCACCCGTAGAAGCGGGAATTCAGGGCCGTGAGTTGATTGATCTCGCCGAAATAGAAATGATCATGGCTGCCCCCGAAACAGCCCTACCTGATGGCACACCTGCCGAAGACAGTCAGGCCACTTTGGAAAGTCCGGCAGAGCGGGAAGAGGCGAAAGCCTCAAATGATCCGCTACTGGCACAGACCCCGCAAACGCCCGATGATCCTGAATTACGCTTTAAGATCGCCAACCCTGATCAAGCAGAGGATTTGGACAAAGAAGCCACCGAAGTTCCCACCGAAATTCAGGAAGAAACAGCCACTGAAAATGCCCCCCAAAGCACCGCAGCGGCACCGCAAGCCAGCGCAGGAAACGACGAGCAGGATCAGAGCGCCGCGAAAGAACAGGGCCTCACGGATGCAGAGCGCGCGGACATAACGGACTGGCAAAAGTCGCTGGTGCTGGCGCTCAATGCGGCCAAAGACTATCCCCGCCGCGCTCGTGAAGCGCGGGCTGAAGGGACGGTGACAGTTGCCTTCACCCTAGATCAATATGGCGCAATCAAAGCGCGGCGCGTGTCTGAAACGTCAGGCTGGCCAGTGCTGGACAAAGCGGCCCTTGGCATTTTTGACAGGCTGGAAAAACTGCCTCGGCCGCCCGCAGCATTAGGCGCGGGCACGTTTGATCTTGCCATTCCGATTAGTTACCGTTTCAGGTAAACTCGGTCAGCAAGTCTGAGGTAATATCTGCGACGGTTGCACAACCGCACAGGGCCATCGTTACCGCAAGTTCGTCGCGCAACCGGCGAAGCACCTGACTTGCCCCGCGGGCACCATCCACGGCCAAGCCATGCATGATCGGACGCCCGACCAAAACCGCTTCGGCACCCAGCGCCAGCGCCTTGAATACATCGCTTCCCCGCCGGATTCCGCCGTCCACAAAGACCGGCACCGCCCCTTCTGCCGCTTTGACAATATCTGCCAGCCGCGTGATGGGTGCCGGTGTTGTATCCAACACCCGTCCGCCGTGGTTCGAAACGATAATACCTGCGACGCCGATGCCCATTAGCCGGACGGCATCTTGCGCACGCAAGCATCCTTTGACGATGACAGGCAACGGGCTGTCCGCGATCAAACGCTCAAGATCAGGCCACTTTGGCGCGAAGACCATCATGCCATCAAAGACAACGCTTTGGCCGGCTTCGAGCTGTGGTCTAGGGGGGTGCGGCAAAGCATCCAGCATCACAGGCCGGACATCCCCATCCACCGCAAAGCCTGCGGCGACTTCACGGTCGCGTAGCCCGTTAATGGGGGCATCCAGCGTTACAACCAGCGCAGAAGCGCCACAAGAAGCGGCCCGCGTCACCAGCGACATCGTCGCATCATGATCTGCCTGCATGTACAATTGGATCCAGCGACGTCCGGGAATGTCCGCAATGTCTTCGGGCAAAACACTGGTTTGACAACTTAGCACCATCACAGCTTCCTGCGCGGCAGCAGCCATGGCTGTTGCGGTCTCTCCCTGAGGGTCAAACAGGCGCTGAAACGCCATCGGTGCGACCATGACGGGATGCGCGGCCTCGACGCCAAGTATGGTGGTGCGGGTATGACCATGACCGCAATCCGCCAACAACTTTGGCAAAAGTCCGATCCGTCCAAACGCTGCGCGGTTTTCTGCAACGCTGCGTTCAGCCTCTGCACCGCCGTTCAGATAGGCGCGTATGTCGTCAGGCAATTGCTTTGACGCGGCGGTTTCAAAATCGATAAGGGTGGTCAGCATGAATGCTGTAATTATTGAAAAAAGCTCGGACCACAAGGCCGCATATTACCGGCATTTCAACAGCTCCTTAATGTTCTGTTAAGAGTCGCTGCATAAATTCATTTGCGAACAACCCATAGTTGATCCAAGCGGAAAATAGCCTATAAAGAGTTTAATAAAAAATGGCCCGAGAGCCTTATCAAAATATCGGCAGTTAGACACGTCAGGCAAAGGTCCGTAGCATTGTGATTTCATCAACTTGGTCACGCGGGCAGTATTAATAGCAGTTGCCGCCTTGACCTGTTCTCTTTGCGACCTTTTGTAGACAGGCTTGAACGCTCAAGAACTACCGCAACCTTTGAGACCTACGCGGATGCGGGCGAAAGAGGCTTGGTTAACCGTACAGACAGCTATGTCATGACGCTAAACGCTGCATCGGGTCTGTTTTCAGCGTCCAAAGCAGTGACCTCCGATGAATGGCGCCGGTATGTCGACTTGATTGATATCGACACGCGGCTGCCCGGGATACTCGGGCTTGGCTATATTGCACTGGTCAAAACAGAAACCCGATTTTGATGTAAGCAAAAGCAGGCTTCACAGGGGCGTACCTTTGCCCGCAATCCATCCTGACACAGGCCGCGATGAACGTTTTGTTATCCAGCTTATCGAACCCATGGAAGATAATGAGGCAGCACTTGGCCTTGATATCGGGTTTGAACCCATGCGCTACGCCGCGGCACAACTCGCACGCGAAACCAATGAGATCCGCCTCACCGAAGCTATCACACTGGTGCAAGACAAACGAACAACATCCGGTTTTCTGCTTTTGCGCCGCAGTATGATGCATCGGCTGATCTGTCAGATCCGCAACAATGGGTCGAAGCATTCCAGGGCTGGACCTATATGCCCTTTACCGCCGATGCGCTTTTCAGGTCACTGACGGCCCAGCGGAATGAGGTTAAGTACCTGTCGGTTGTTGATGTCACCGATCCGACAGCAAAAATCGAAATCTACAACGATCGCCCTGACGATCTGGATCATACCCCCCTGTACACCGCTACGCGGCCTATCGAAATGTTCGGCCGCAATTGGGAGCTGACCTGGACCAGCACTCCCATGTTCGAACATGCTCACTCCAGCATTTCGGTATGGATCGTACTGGCTCTGGGGCTCGCACTTATGTCGCTGCTGTCGTTGATGCTGCGTATTATCTCATTGCGCGAAAAGCGGGTAGAGACCGAAGTAGCGCTTAAGACTTTGCAACTTCGGGCCAAAACAGGCGAAGCTCAATCCGTCATCGATAACGCTGTCATCGCAGTGATCGTGCTTGATGAACAAGGCTTTGTCGTCTCTTCGAACAAAGCCGCACAGGATCTTTTCGGTGCAGACAAGCTCAAGATCGCGCAGCCGATCACATCCACCCTGATCATCGGTGAATCCTCTGACCCGAAGCGCAGGGATGCACATCCGGCGCGCGTGCCGGGCCGTCCCGAACTGAGGTTGATGGTCGAAGAAAACGGCTGGCGCACTGAAAACGGCGATCTACGGAAGTCTCTGCTGGTGCAGGATGTGACCGAAGTTGAAGCCGCAGAAGTAAAACTGCAAGAGGCCGAAGCGAGATGGAACATGGCGCTGGCTGGCGCACAGATCGGCGTTTTGACATTGATCTAGAAACGCAAAAATCGGTTGTGTCAGATACATGGCGTGACTTGATGGCGGTTCCCCGCGATGTCTCGAATATCGAAGCGCAAAAGATTTTCTTTTCACGCATTCATCCAGATGATCGCGCCATCCTAGAAGCTGCCGACCGTGATTGCATCAGCGGCCTGACAGATCGATCCATTGCCGAATACCGCATGGCATTTCCTGACGGTTCTTTTCGGTGGATGAAATCCGATGCAATTGTTGTCGCACGAGACGAAGATGGCAAAGCCCTCAGATTGCTTGGCGCACAAACGGAAATTACGCAGCTACGAAACGCCCAAGACGCGCTTAAAGAAAGCCGTGAACGGTTTGAGCTGGTGCTTGAGCAGGCACCAGTCGGTATGGCCTTGTTCAATCGGGGCGGCGGCTTTCACGGCGTGAACGACGCCCTGTGTAGAATGACCGGGTACAGTTCTGAAGAACTAAGAGGTGGGCTCAGGTTCAGCGATCTGGTCTCCAAGGCTGATATCAAAGGCCTAATATGTTCAATTGAAGAGCTGAAACGCGACGCCAAATCTTCGTATCAGGGCGAATTTCGCATCATTCCCAAAAGTGGTCCATCGATCTGGGGTCTTCTCAGCATCGCTTGGACCAATGACCCTGTATCCGGCGAAGACGTTTTTCATCGCCCAAATCAATGACATCAGCGAAAAGAAAAACATTGAAAAGATGAAGTCCGAATTTGTGGCTACCGTTAGCCATGAACTGCGCACGCCGCTGACCTCGATTAAAGGCGCACTTGGCCTGATGCGCGGCCCGATGCTGAAAGCCATGCCTGCCGGAGCAGAGCGACTGTTGGAGATCGCGGCTGCCAATTCAGAGCGGCTGACAACCTTGGTGAACGACATCCTCGATCTGGAAAAAATCAGCTCTGGCGAAATCGATTTCAATTTGACGCCCTGCTGCATGGGCCAATTGCTGCGTGACGGTGTCGAGCAGATGTTGCCATTTGCGGCCCAACACAAAGTGCAGTTTGTTCTTAACATTCCCCAGAACCAAGTTTGCACAAAAGTGGACCCACAGAGAACCCAGCAGCTGATCGCAAATCTGCTTTCGAATGCGTGTAAGTACTCAGACGATGACAGCGAAGCATGTTCGCCTTGAAAGTATCAACGGACAGGCGCTGGTTTGCATCCTGAATAGCGGGCCCCCTATCCCGGATGAATTTAAATCCCGCATCTTCCGTCCATTTTCGCAAGCCGATGGATCCGATACCCGCGTCAAAGGCGGCACCGGTCTTGGACTGAAAATCTCTCGTGAAAATTGTCGAAAGAATGGATGGCAAGATCGGCTTTCAAAGCACCGTTGGTTCACGATCGTGTTTTGGTTTGCCGTGCCACTGGCAACGGCAGAGGCACCAGCCCTTCAAAAGACAAAGCCCCAGACAAAGAAGGCGATCAAACAGCTTCATGTTCTCCATGTAGAGGATGATACTGATTTTCTTGAAATCGTCAGGACAGGATTGGAAGGCAAAGCTGATGTAACATCTGTGCTCAGCTTGTCAGAGGCGAAACAGGCCATTCTAAGGGGCCGTTTCGATGTCGTTGTAATTGATTGGGAGCTCTCGGACGGGCATGCGCGCGAATTGCTGTCTGGGATAGAAAAACATCAACCACAGGCAAGGATCATCTCTCTGTCTGCCAAGGAAACAGGGTTTCGGGATATAAGAGTTGATCATGAGATCGTTAAATCCCGAACGGACCTAAGCGAAATAGTCTCCAAAGTTGTAGAGATATCAAAGCTGCGTCTTAAAGAATATCGGTGACAGGCGAACCGTGTCACAAAAAAAACCAATCGCATCAAATTATTAACATATTTGACGCCTACTAAATGTAACGACGCAGAAGGTTGCTCAACTTGATGTTTTATGAAGTTCAGAGCGCACGATTTAAAGCGGGTCACGCCGGAAGGAAAAATTTTGGAACAAACGTCCGAAAACACCAAGTCGCCTGATTTGGCGCCTCGTTTCCAGGATTTTGATCTTCTTGCTGATGCTGTTGTTGTATTCAACGCATCCTCAGGACGTGTGGCCCATATAAACGCCGCAGCACGCACGCTCACGACACAATCTGCAGCCAAGAATCAGTCGCTTACAACGTTGCAGGACTGGACCGGAAAGTCGCCGGACTTTTTTCGGCCAGGTGGTCATGCGGACACATTTGAACCACAGGCTTGCTTTCGACTTGAAACATTGCTCGCCGACTGCTTGTTCGAGGTGCACGTGAAACTGCACCAAGCGGCAGATCAACAGGATTATCTGACTGCTGTTTTCCGTGACATTGCAGAGCGATCAGAATCCGAACGGATGACCAAGGAATTGGTGTCGACGATCAGCCACGAACTACGTTCGCCGATGACCGCAATCAAAGGTGCGATGGGGCTCATTGTTTCTGGTGCCGCCGGCGAACTTTCAGACAAGGCGCGCGAGATGGTCTTAATCGCCCAGCGCAACGCCGACCGACTGGTGCTAATCATCAACGACTTCCTTGATCTGGAGAAATTCTCCGATGGGCAGATGGTCTTTGACGACACTCCATCCGATCTATTGCCAGTAGTCTATGATGCTGTCGAAGCCATCGCCGGGTTTCAGGGCCGCTTTGATGTGACGGTCGAAATAGATGCACAGGACAGTGATTTAAGGTCCCTCTTGGGATCCGAACCGGCTTGTGCAAGTCCTCGTCAACCTATTATCCAATGCAATCAAATTCTCACCTCCTGGCGGCGTAGTGACAATCCGCCTTGCGCATCATCAGTCATACAACCGCATAAGCGTAATCGACCGCGGAGACGGAATTCCCGACGCGGATCAAAAAGCCCTGTTTGGCAGATTTGTCCAGATCGGTCTAAAGAACCGCGCGGCCACAGGAGGCACCGGTTTAGGATTGAGCATTGTCAAAGCCATACTTGAGCATCAAAATGGTACGATCTCAGTCGACAGCACACTTGGCCAAGGTACAACTTTCCATGTAGATCTACCTCAGATCGCGCCGGTTGAAGCCCGTGCACACGCCGAAGGAGCCTAATTCATGATCGTTATGCATGTAGAAGATGACGCTGATATTCGCGAAATTGCTCAGATGGCTTTGGAAATGATGGGGGATTTCACGGTCGTCCAGTTTGACTGTGGTGAAGCAGCCCTCGAAGGCGCTGGCGGGACAGACCCTGACGTGATCCTGTTAGACGTTATGATGCCCGGCATGACTGGTCCACAACATTGGCAGAGTTGCGCAAACTTCCCCACTTAAAGGACGTTCCCGCGATCTACATGACCGCACGCGTGCAGCCAAGCGAGATAGACGGCCTTAAGAAGGCTGGCGCGTTGGGCGTTATTGTCAAACCGTTTGATCCGGTTTCACTGGCCCAACAGATCACCGATCTGGTTGCCAGCTAGAGGCTGAGTGGCCGGTTTCGTACGCCACTAAGCCGCCCGCTCTAACACATCCATCGACATTTCAACCCAGTCGAGGATGTCTGACCACAAATCAGCCGTGTAGTTTCTGTCTGCAAGTCTTGTGGTAAGAATACAGCTTTCTATGACGTGCGCCCGATCCCCAAGATCAGCAAAGCCTAGCGTCCCGGCTGTGCCCGCAATTTTATGTAGAATCGCCTCAATCCGCTGCAATTCAACCGCCTCTTGCTCAGGGTCTTCATGGCGGCTTCAATGCTCGCGACTATCTCAGCCTGGCGTTCTACCAAAGCCGAAATGAATCGAGCGCGGATCGGTTTCAGGCTATCATCAATGTCAATTTGCGTCATGCGGTCTGAGCAGTCGTCCAAATATTGCCAAGCTCCTGTTTGAGGCGGTAGGCATTCTGCTCAGCACTGTCGTGTGCCTCGCGGAGCGCGTCAACAGCAGCATCGCCTTTGCGCCAGACCATGCGTTTCATTTTGCCAGCGCAGATGCGAACGTCCAACCGCTCACCATTGCTCTGGGATAGCTCCATCAAATATATCTGGCGGTTGATCTGATCGACAAGGCGGCCAATATCAATGTGGGAAGCGCCCTCAATAACACTTACGAATGTGCCATTGCCCGCATATGATAGCAATCTTTGTGCCGGCGCGAGGCAATCAGAAATAGCTTCGCTAACGTCCGTGACCATACAGGTGAAGTCATAGTTGGACATTTCATAGTACATGTCTGCAACCTCACGAATAGTGAACCCCAACGCGACCGAACCACACAGGGATTTGCGCGACAGCTGGGTCACATAGTTTTCGATCGCGTAGTTTTCGATCACGCCATCCACATCCATGATAGAAAAAGGCTCATGAAGTTCCACGAAGGGAAGCGCAGCATTCAATTTGTTTTCGGGCGTTTCCGAGGCAAGGATGCTTGCTTCTCTCTCCCGAATATCGTTAGCGATCGGTTCAACGAGGTTGAGACGGCCACGCAAGCCATTTAGTTCAAATGGTTTGGAAATATAATCTGTCGCCCCCGCGCCGAACGCACTGTCGATGTAGCCTTTTTCAGCCATGGCGGTCAGCATAAGGATCGGCGTGCGTTCATATCCTGCCGTCCCGCGCAGAAACCGCACAGATCAATGCCGTTCGTGCCGGGCATCTGGATATCCAGCAAGAAACAATCAAACCGACGGTTTTGAGCGTTCATCAGCTCGACAGCTTCCAGCGCATCCGAAGCGGTCGCAATCTCGTGGTCGGGCATTGAACCGATAAAATGCTCAAGAGTTTCGAGGACGATTGGATCATCGTCAACGGCAAGAATGTACATCGTTTTGCTCCATAATCCTCTGCGCTTTGACAATCCGTTTCGTACGTCACGGACCAGCGCTATTTCATGCTATCATAACGGGAAAGTTGGCAAGAATACGTCCGCCATGCGGCATTCTCGGAAAAGTTGCACCCGCTTGTGAAAAACCTTCTTCCAGGTTGTAGCTGCAAACCCGCTTGATCGTTCATGCCAGCCCTATCGTGGACAGATGCGAAACCGGCCAGCATGGGTGGCGATACCGCCCGTTTGGACCGACCAAAGCCGCGCATCACAATCCGACGCTTCATGCTTCGACAAAATCAGCATCCACTGTCAGACTTCCGGCGTGTGTCTCGAATATCTCGCAGACATCACGCAAGAGTATGAATGTTAGATGGTGCTTGTTTAATCGGCACAATATGGCAGGATTGAAAGCGCTACCACACATTCGAGACCTTTGCGACAAAGCGCAATTTACTGATTTACCTACATTTTTTCGGGTGAATTCTTCGGAAGAGATGGCGCGTCTCAAAATCCAATATGTCACTGTTCCGATGTCGCTTAAAACGCCAGCCTGCTTAACTTCTCTTGCGAATTCTGCGCTGGCTTTGATCTGTATATTTTTCGATCTCCGAAACAAACAGCGCGAAACAATCGCAGGACCGACGTTAAGTTTCAGAAAGTTACCTGATGACCATAGACATTCGACCCGCTGAAATTTCAGACATGGACCAGCTCTTAAAGCTGTTGCTGGCCGATGCAGAAAGCCGAAACACGGTTGAACCGTTGCTGTGGAAAATTGACACCGCGCCTCATGACAAAAATCTATTCGGCCGTTACAACCGCGATTCAGGCCGAAAACCCACCATTCCGGCAGCAATGGCTGGTTGCAGATGACGATGGTGAACTTGTCGGGATGAGCCATTCCATCCTTTTACCCGTCCCTCCGATATATGCCGGGGAATTCGGCCCGCCGGGCTTGATTATGGAAGACTGCTATACTGCTTCTGGTGCTCCAGCCGGGTTAAAACGGCGGCTTCTTGAAGCCACCGAGTCCGACTTGGTCAAAGCGGGGGCGCAGATGATTTTGGCGTCTAGTATAGCCGGAGGAGAATGGGAAAAAATCTATGCCAATCAAAGCTATGAAGCACTGACGTTATACTTTGCAAAGACAGGCCTTACCGTAAACCGAACATTCGCAAACGTACATAAGGCTACGGACAATGATCTGTCCGCCATCGCAGCCTCTAGCGCGACCAACAGAAGAATTCTCAACGATCTGCATAAGCTGTTTTGGAAGCCACATAAGGACGCTGATGATCGCTTTGGGGCGTGGATGCAGCGCAGCCTCACCCTCCCGGACCGGGACATGTTCGTATCGCGGGTTGGCGGAGAAATTCAGGGCTATGCCATATCGCATCCAGCAACCCCGCTGCACTTTCCAGCTGCACATGATATCTCCGGTGTCGGTGTGATCGATGACTTCTACCAATGCGCTGGAAAACCCTTTAGAGCTTGCCTCAGATGACATTAGAGCTGCGGCGCTTTTCGGCGCGGCAGAGGCGGCCAGGAAAGCACGCGGCGATCATTCAGTTTTGGTTGTGTGCCCTGCCGCATGGACGTCCAAGATCACGCTGCTGGAACAGGCAGGCTACAAAAACGCCATCACATGGTTCATCAAGATGGTCGGTTAGAGGCGGTCATTCGAAAAGACAGTTTTCGCTAATTATCAGCACCTGAAACTGCTGAAAGAACAGCCAAACATTTGAAATGTTTATGCAAGATCACTTGGTGCACAGGTGGCCTTGAATCGTGTAACACTTCGCCAACCCATGCGGAAAGCCCAAGTATACGCAACTACGGGTTGAATTTTGAGCAATACGCAATTACATGTGCAGTGAAAGACACAGCGTCCCGACCCATATTTCTGTATTTTCTATCTGAGGTAAAGCTTCATGTCACATCCAGTAGACATTCACGTTGGCCAAAAATTAAAGCAGATGAGAACGGCACGCCGCATGTCCCAGAGCGATTTGGGGGAAAAACTGAACCTTTCATTTCAACAGATCCAGAAATATGAGGCGGGCTCCAACCGGATTTCAGCCAGCAGACTCTTTGAACTGGGACAGGCTCTTAACGTCGAGGTGGCCGATTTTTTCGATGGAATACATGACGAAACGGAAGTGGGCAAAACAGATGCCACTGGAATGGCGGTCGCAACCGCGCTCGCAGCGATAGAGAGCGACGATACCAAAAGCGCATTTTGAGCTTTTTGAAGATGTATCAGCCGCAAAACTCTGAATGACGCTCCTTTGTTGATGACCTGATCCAAAGCGGCCACGCGCACCCAAACCCATAGCTATCATCGATAAAATGCTGCGCGCCTGACCCTTCATAATTGTTGGTGGGCGGTGGCACAATTTTGTATGAGACAGAAAATATCTAAATTTTTTGGGGTTACTTCTATCCCGATAGAGACCTTGTTCTTACGTCGGGACAGCCTACGTAGTGTGGTCAATTTTAGTTTGTCCGACCAACGGCAAACGAAGGTTGCCGAGTTTTGCTAAAAAAGAGGAACATGGCAAATCAGCTCCAAGTAGGCTATAATTAAGAATGTCCGTCATAGATCTAAGCAAACTTCCGGTTCCCCAGAACAACTTTAGAGAGTTGCTCGATTCCGTTTGCGAAAAATATGAGCTTGATTTTGCAGCATATGCCGGCATGGATCCCATCGCGCAAGCAGTCCATGGTTTTGTCAATTATCCCGACGAATGGCAGACCCGCTATGTCAAAGAGGGATTTCAGCACAAAGACCCCACCTTGCTGACAGCAGCACGCAGTATTGCACCTGTTGATTGGCAACGGCTGCGAAACGATGATTCATTCAAGACCGTTTTGCTGGCAGCAAGTGACTACCAGATTTTCGAGCAAGGGCTGACCATTCCGGTCAGAGGACCGTTTGGTGACGTGGGCCTGTTCAGCGTGACGCGTAATTGCTCTGACAGGGAATGGGCCCTGCTGAAGGAAAAGATACTAGGCGATCTTCAGACGACAGCCGTGTATATGCATGATCATGTTATGCAGACAAATGTGCTGAGCCATAAGTTGACGCATCCATCACTGTCATCGCGTGAAAGAGAAATTATGCAGTGGGTCGCCGCAGGAAAATCCCAGCAGGACGTGGCAGACATCCTATCGATTTCGAACCGGACTGTTGAGGTTCACTTGCGCTCGAGCCGTAGCAAGCTGTCTGCCCTGACAACAGCACAGGCGGTAGGCCGCGCGATCGGCCTTGGCTTGATATTCCTGTCTAAATTCAACGCATACGGGTTTCCCACAATAGCATTGCATAGAATTAAGTACGATCATCTTCTCAAATAGGAGAAGTTAGACATGATTATAGTCATTGATGGTACGAACCGGCACCTTTACACACGACTTCTTGATGAAATGTTTGCGCTGCGCGCACGGGTCTTCGGGCAGCGGCTCGGCTGGGAAGTCGAAATTCAGGATGGGCGTGAGATCGATCAATTTGATGCGCTTGATCCTGCTTATGTGATTGGGGTTAACGACGACAATAAGGTCGTATCTTGTGTGCGCGCATTGCAGACCACAGGGCCGCACATGCTGTCGGATGTTTTCTCATCCATCCTGGGAGGTGAACCACCACTCCGGAGTGCGACCATATGGGAATCTACGCGGTTCTGCGTGGATACCGAGATTCTTGATCGTGGCAAAACACGGGGATCTATCAGCTACGCGACCTGTGAATTGATGGCAGGATCATTGGAATATGCTCGGGATTCAGGCATTTCGGATATCGTGACCGTCATTGATCCTGTGATGAACCGCGTCCTGAAGCGGTCAGATTGCGCTCCTTACGGCTATGTTGGGAATACAACGCCAATGGGCAAAGTAAGTGCAATGGCAGCCCTTCTCGATTGCAGTGAGGATCGCATTGAACGGACACGGCAGTTCGCCGGGATTGAAGGTGAAATCTTTGTTGATCCCGAACGTGCGAAAGCGTTGTCAGACGAAGGCAAACTGCGCGATGGTATCCCAGCAGAAGATGCAGACGCAAAACAAGTGGTCGTAGCGCGTAGCAGTCAAGAGTTGCTTCAGGAATACTGCGAAGAACAGATTGCAGATGCCGCGACACACGAAGAGCTGTCCGCCGCGAAACAGTTGAGCAAGACTCTGATCGCTGCCAAAATTCTTGTTGAGTGAGAGTTGGCGTCGCTTTTATACGCCAACCAACATGAACAGTGACGGACCTGAAATCCTTTTGGTCCGTCTGGCATTCCTCAGATCGAGGGCACAACTCGAACCCCGTTCTGATTAGATGCGATCCAAGGTAACCTGTTCCAAGTTGCTGTCATTTGTTTTGGAACCTACCTGAAGAACCGAAGAGCAGCCTGACATGGCCAACTCCCCTGACATCTGTTCTTCTTCTGCGGCGGCTTTTATGGCCCACATACGGTGTTCAGGTGTCCCTTTTGACCTGAACATGGCAGCAGCAAACTGTGCGCGGACATCCTCCAACTCTTGAAGGCTCAGCGCGTCATTCGCTGAAAGTTATAGTTTGCCATCGTGTTCGGCAGGGATTTCAAGCGTCAGCGTATCGTCGCAAGAAAACGCTGAATCCGTTAATCCGCCCATCAAAGGCTTTGCATTTTCAAGCTCCCCAGTGTGTGCAAGCGGGTTCACCAAACCGCGTCGCGCTTGCGCCCCGAACGAATGGCTACAGCCGGTTTCTGACTTGCAACCCTGCGATCCGCGATCGCCATTTCAGCTCTCGCATGGATCGAGGCAATCTCTGGTTGGACAGCATTTTCGCACATCCCCAATTTGTCAGCCTGTGCGCTGACGATGCTGCCGTCGCCACAGGGTCACCCGAGTTCCGTCAAAGACGGTCTTGACCGAGACGGTGATATGCAAAGACAATCTTGCAAACTGCCTCTTGTTGCCTTGCAGCCATGAACCAAGACGGACCGTTACAATAATTGATGTGGGAACATCCCATGTTCTGACACTTCTCGCGGGCCATCGCCGCGGCAGCGTTAAAATGAATGGCAGAAATGTAAGTTTCCGAAAAATGGCAGTAGATTCACAAGAAAACCACAATTTAAGCAAATTTGCGTGCAACTATAAAGTGAACCAGCTTCTACCCATGATTGCCTTTAATGCTACAACAAAGGGAGTGGAAATATGAAATTTTTAGTAGTCGACGACGACCCGATCGTCTTGGACCTAGTTCCAATGCTTCTGCGTCAAGAAGGTCATACCGATATCAGTGTTGCAGCATCCGGCATGGGTGCCCTTGATATTCTGTCTTTTTCTGCAGAGAATTTTGACGTTCTACTTCTGGATATTGAGATGCCGGGCATGAATGGGATCGAGCTCTGTGCCGAAATCCGGAAAATTCCGGCATATCGCAGCACACCGATCATTATGCTGACGGCAAAGTCTGATGCCAGCTCCATCGAGAGTGCATTCTCAGCCGGTGCAAATGACTATATCACAAAGCCCTTTGATATAGAGAGCATCGCTACTCGGACGCATATTGCGGAACGAATGATGCGTGAAACCTGCAAAGTGTTTACGCGGGATTCGTTGTCGGATTGTCTCCCCGGGCCATTTGGTCAGCATGATTTCGACTTTGCAGAACCTATCGTTTTCAACGACCTCAACCATCACACAGACCCCTTTTCGCTTGGCAACTATCTTTCTCAACTTGCGCAACAAAGAGTAACCGAGACGTCTGTTTTTGCGTTGAAAATCGATACTTTTGATCTGCTTTATGATGAGCTGACCGGCCGTGACCTGCTGCTTATCATTGCTGCTGTGTCTAACTCGATTTCGACGGCGACTGCCGACAATAGGCTGCTCAACGCTTATGTCGGCTCTGGAATATTCCTATGCATCGCACCGGATGATCTTGTTGACGCTTGGGTGGAAGTCGAAGAGAACATCAGTGCTATTCTCAAAGAGCTAAGCCCGATCCGGAAGGCGGAGCTTCTGGATACGTTTTCAGTAACAATGGGCCGCCCGGTTCGCCCGTATTTGAGCAAGACACAGCGTGTCCGGCGAACGTTTGACCGCGCAAAAGTTCAACTTAGCAGACGTCTAAACGCCAATATGGTTGCCAACTGAAGCATGTCGGCTGTCCGGAATGATTAGGGTCTACCCGTCATATCCGGTTGCAGTGCTAGGCCGATAATTCATCACTCCAAGCCGCTAATTTGCGATCAATGGTCTTGCGCGACACGCCAAGACGCCGCGCAGCTTCGGCACGGTTGCCATCACACAAGTCCAAAATATGTAAGATGTGACGTTGAACCATCAGATCCAGATCCTCTATCGCGCGCGGACCCGAAACAGATGAATTGCCCGCAAACTCCTTAGGGAAGGCCCCGAGAATCACAGACCGTTCAATAAGATTACGCAATTCGCGTATGTTTCCCGGCCAGTCATAGCGCCGCAGCTTTAGCAGAGTTTCCGCATCCAACCGTAACGCGCGCATTCCTAAAACTGCCGAAAAATGTTCCATAAAATGCACCGCCAGCTCAACGATATCTTCCGATCGCTCCTTGAGCGGTGGCATCTCCACTTCGACGACATTCATGCGATGATAAAGATCCGCCCGAAAAAGCCCTTCGTCGACAGCTTGCTTTAGATCGGCGTTGGTGGCGAAAAGAAACCTCAGGTTCAGCGGGATTTCACGCTCGCCGCCTTGTGGCCGGATACGAAGGTCTTCCAGCACCCGCAGCAAGGCTGCTTGAAGAAGGTCGGGCATTTGGGCCACTTCATCAAAGAGCAACGTACCGCCATCCGCCAGCAAAAGCAGACCCGGTTTTAGTGTATTTCCGACATCAACCGCACCAAACAGTTCGGCCACCACGCGGTCCGGAGCAATCGCAGCGCAATTGACCGCGACAAAGGGTTTCTCGGCGCGTGGAGAACGCTGATGCAACTGTCGCGCCGCGAGCTCTTTGCCCGTACCGCTGGCGCCGGTGAACAAGACAGGCGTGTCCAACGGAGCCAGCCTGTTCAACATCGCGTGCACCGCACCCAAGGCGTCCGAATTACCCAACATGCGCAGATTTTCACCAGCGTGCAGTTCATGGCGCAGCAGCGTGTTGTCACGGCGCAAGTGCTTGCTGTCCAAGGTTCGCGCGAGAACGTTTAGAATTTGATTTGTGCGAAACGGCTTCAGCAGAAAGTCACTCACACCCGCCCGCAGCGCGGCAATCACGGTTTCCAGATCAGCGAAAGCTGTGATCAGAATAGTATCGGCGTAAAATCCTTTGCGGCGCTGTTCTTCGATCCACGCCAGCCCTGTCTGACCGGGCATCACGTTGTCCAGAATAACAACATCAAAATGCGCCTCATCCAGCAGGTTTGTCGCCTCGGCAGGAGAGGCCGCCGTGGCAATGCGGTTCACCCGAGGCTCAAGTATCTTGGTCAGGAAATTCCGCATACCCGGTTCATCATCAACGACCAGAACCGAGGCCCCCTCCAACATGCCGCCGTATTCGTTTGCCGCTGTCATGTTATGGCCTCTTGCGTCAATCCAACCGGACGTTGTCCCCTGAATAGACATCCTGGGATGAAAAGCCCATCTCGTGCAGGCCAAAATATGCCACGGCTGCGATCACAACAATGCTAGCAAACCCCATCAACATCGCTTTCATTGTACGGCTCTCCCTTGCTCCAGCACATTAAACATCATTTCGCAGATGCTTCTTGTTGTGATTGTTTTACTTCTTCCAACCAGATGGAATGGTGCTGCTCAGCCCAGTTTTCGTCAACTTCGCCGGTCCCCATCGCATCATAGGCGCCTTCCATACCGACAGTCCCGATATAGATGTGCCCAATGATGATCGCCATCATCAAAAAGCCGATAATCGCATGCCACAGCTGCGCGTATTGCATTTCTTCTTGCGGCGCGAGGCCACTTGGCAAATCACCGTAGCCGACCAATTGCGGCAGTCCGCTGCTGTTGAGTAGGTCGAAAGTATGCGCGAATAGCGGAATGTCGAAGGGAAACAGCAAGGACAGCCCCGAAACAGATACCGAAGCCCCCAGCAAAATGACTGACCAAAAGATGATTTTCTGACCCGCGTTGAATTTCTTGGCTGGTGGGTGGGTATCGCCGATGATGCCACCAGCATGGCGGAACCACGTGATATCTGTGCGATCTGGAATATTGTGCCAAACCCACATGACAAAAACCATGCAGAGCGCAATCATGAACGCCCATGAGACGTTGTTGTGAATGAATTTGGTTCCGATCAGCAGCACAGAGTTGGCATCATGCCCAAAGACCGGCACCAGAAACTTGCGCCCGAATAGCGAAGCAAGCCCCGTCAGCGCCAGCAAGATGAATGAGCCTGCCAGCATCCAGTGGGCGAAACGCTCAATTGCTTTGAAGCGTGTGACTGTGCGGTTCGCCATCCCGTCCTCGACGCGAACCCTTCCACGAAACAAAAAGAATACCAGTAAAATTGCGATGGTCCCAAGCAGTAGCCAGCCGCCATAGGTTGCCAATGGCCCTTCACGCAGCTGCAACCACCACATGCCGCCGTCTTGGACCAGTACCTTGCCCCGCTGGTCCATGGTCGTGACGCGCACGTCGGCCTCATTGTACCGCAGCGCGCGCCACAAATCGGCATCCGATGCGCCGCCCAATGGCGCCAGCCCCGGTGCTACCGCAGGCTCACCACCTATGTTGTCACGACGAAAACTATCGTCGATGATCTCGCCATTCTGTCTGCGCAAGACGTCCTGCAATGTCTGCGCCCCCCCGGTGGAGGCACGCGTGTCTGCGGCCCCAACACTGTTTTCAGGCAGGCGCACGTCTTGGGCCGATACACCACCTGAGAGGACGAGCAGCGAAACGATAAGCGTAGCTAACAAATTGCGAAACATGGGAAATCCCCCAATAAGAACAGTTAAAGCATCGGTGCAAAGCGGGGAGAACGCACCAAAAATCTGTGCGGACAGCAGCATGCTGCCCGCACAGTAATTTTACTGGCCCTTTTGCTCATAGGCTGTACCCCAGCCCCAAGCGCCAGATCCAAAGCCACGCGCAACGACGCGCTCGCGGTAGATCGAGGATACGGTGTCACCGTCGCCTGCCAGCAGCGCCTTGGTCGAGCACATCTCGGCGCAGATTGGCAATTTGCCTTCTGCGATCCGGTTGCGGCCATATTTCTGGAACTCGGCCTGGGAATTGTTTTCCTCAGGACCACCTGCACAGAATGTACATTTGTCCATCTTGCCACGGCTGCCAAAGTTGCCTGCTTGCGGATATTGTGGCGCGCCAAATGGGCACGCGTAGAAGCAATAGCCACAGCCGATGCACAGGTCCTTGGAGTGCAGAACCACACCGTCATCGGTTTGGTAGAAGCAATCTACAGGACAAACAGCCATACAAGGCGCGTCTGAACAATGCATACAGGCAACAGAGATCGAGCGTTCGCCCGGTTTCCCGTCCTGTATCGTCACCACACGGCGGCGGTTGATGCCCCAAGGGACTTCATGTTCGTTCTTACACGCTGTAACGCAGGCATTACATTCGATGCAGCGTTCGGCATCGCAGAGAAATTTTGCTCTCGCCATTTTAGTATCTCCTTACGCTGGCATGATTTTGCAAAGAGTCGCTTTGGTCTCTTGCATTTGAGTTACTGAATCGTAGCCGTAGGTCTGTACTGTGTTGGTGGATTCACCCAACACAATCGGATCGGCACCATCGGGATATTTGTCGCGCAGGCTCTCGCCCTCCATATGTCCGCCAAAGTGGAAAGGCATGAAGGCAACGCCTTCTCCGACCCGCTCTGTGACCATGGCCATGACCTTGATGCGACCACCCTCTGGGCCTTCGACCCAGACATCGGCCCCGTCACGCACACCCAAATTATTGGCGTCACGTGTGTTGACCTCGATGAACATGTTTTGTTGCAGTTCGGCCAGCCACGGGTTTGACCGTGTCTCGTCGCCACCACCTTCATATTCCACCAAACGGCCAGAGGTCAGGATGATCGGAAATTCGGTCGAGAAATCATTCTTTTGGATCGATGCATAAAGCGTCGGCACCCGCCAGAATGTTTTGTCGTCATAGGTCGGATAATCCTCGACCAGATCACGGCGGTTGGAATACAGCGGCTCTCGGTGCAGGGGTACTGGATCCGGGAAGGTCCAGACAACGCAACGTGCCTTGGCGTTCCCAAATGGCGCACAACCGTGGTCGATCGCAACGCGCTGGATACCGCCAGACAAGTCGGTCTTCCAGTTAATACCGCCGACCTTTTCGGAGTAATCCGAAGGCATCTCGCCCTGTTGTGATGTCTCACCAACTTCTTCTGTGCCCTCGCCTGCGTTCTCGGGGCGTTGATACCCGGCCACAGCCTCGATTGAGCTGCGTTCTTCAGCAGTCAGATCGCCATCCCAACCCAGATCCATCAACATCTGCATCGTGAATTCGGGATAACCGTCTTTGATCTCTGACCCTTTGGAATACACACCCTCGGCCAAAAGATTTTCACCGTCGCGTTCAACCCCGAAACGGGCACGGAAGGTGAGACCGCCATCAGCAACCGGCATCGACATATCGTAAAGGTTAGGTGTACCGGGGTGGTTCATCTCCGCGTTGCCCCAGCAAGGCCAAGGCAGACCGTAGAAGTCCCCGTCCGCAGGGCCACCCACAGCGCGCAGCGTGGTTTTGTCAAACGTATGCTGGTTTTGCATGTGCATCTTCAAACGCTCTGGCGTTTGGCCAGTATAGCCGATTGTCCACATGCCCCTGTTGAACTCGCGGGTTAGATCCTCAACCACAGGCTCTTCACCCTGCACTTCGACGTTGCGGAACATACGGTCTGCAAATCCGAATTTCTGGGCGAATTTATACAGGATCGTATGGTCGGGCAGTGATTCAAACAGCGGCTCGACCACTTTTTCGCGCCACTGCAAAGAGCGGTTGGAGGCCGTGACAGAACCAGATGTTTCGAACTGTGTTGCCGCAGGCAGCAGATAGGTCCCATCGGTACGGTCGTGCAGAACGGCTGAAACGGTCGGATACGGATCAACAACAACCAACAGGTCGAGCTTCTCCATCGCCGTTTTCATTTCTTTCTGTCGCGTTTGCGAGTTCGGCGCGTGTCCCCAAAGCACCATGGCTTTTGTGTTATCAGGTTGCTCGAGATTCTCTGGCGCTTCCAGTACACCGTCAATCCAGCGCGACACAGGAATACCGGTCAGGCCCATCATTTCCTGATCTTTGCCGTCCGCACCTTTCATAGTTGCAAAGCGTCCCTTGAGCCAATCAAGGTCCTCTTCCCAGACCCGAGCCCAATGCGCCCATGATCCTGCGGACAGGCCGTAGTAACCTGGCAACGTGTCAGCAAGAACGCCCAGATCGGTCGCGCCTTGTACGTTGTCGTGACCGCGGAAAATGTTGGTGCCGCCGCCTGCAACACCCACATTGCCCAAGGCCAGCTGCAAGATGCAGTATGCGCGGGTGTTGTTGTTGCCGTTGGTGTGCTGCGTGCCGCCCATGCACCAGATCAATGTACCCGGACGGTTGTTGGCCAGGGTCTGCGCAATGCGGCGCAGCTGTTCGCCAGGAACACCACTGACGCGTTCGACCTCTTCCGGCGTCCAGTTTGCAACTTCCTTGCGAATTTCATCCATCCCCCAAACACGGGTGCGGATGAATTCCTGATCTTCCCAGCCGTTATCGAAGATATGGTAAAGAATACCCCAGACCAAAGCTACGTCAGAGCCAGGGCGGAAACGTACAAATTCGTCCGCATGGGCAGCCGTGCGCGTGAACCGCGGATCACAAACGATCAGCGGTGCATTGTTTTGCTCTTTGGCTTTCAGGATGTGCTGCAAGGACACCGGATGCGCCTCGGCTGGGTTCCCGCCGATGACAAGGATCGCCTTGGAGTTGTGGATGTCATTGAAACTGTTGGTCATGGCGCCGTAGCCCCATGTGTTTGCCACGCCCGCAACGGTGGTCGAATGGCAAATACGCGCTTGGTGATCGACGTTGTTGGTGCCCCAGTAGGCGGCGAATTTACGGAACAAATACGCCTGCTCGTTCGAGTGCTTTGCCGATCCCAACCAGTATACCGAGTCAGGCCCGCTGGTGTCGCGGATTTCGGTCATCTGGTCGCCGATCTCGTTGATGGCCTGTTCCCAGCTGATCCGCTGCCATTCGCCACCAACCTTTTTCATGGGGTACTTCAGACGGCGCTCACCGTGGGCGTGTTCACGCACGGATGCGCCTTTTGCACAATGCGCCCCAAGGTTGAACGGGCTGTCCCAACCAGGTTCCTGACCGACCCAAACGCCACCGGATACTTCTGCAATGACAGAGCAACCGACAGAGCAATGGGTACAGACAGATTTCTTGATCTCCATCGCGCCGGAAGCAGCTGCAGTGGCTGCTGTTGCTTGTTTTACATTGCCACCTGTCGCTGCAATCGCAGCCAAGCCACCGATCGCCAGACCCGAGCCGCGCAGGAACGAACGACGGTCAACTTTGGACCGTCCGACATCAGACAGAATACCCGTACGTTGCGGTCGACGTGCAACCCCGTTGGTTTTTTTCCTCAACATATTATCACTCCCGTAATGCGGGGTTCATCCCGCTTCTGGTGGCTGTAGCTGGCAAAAGCTTTTGCCGGTGGCGCAAGGCCCTGACCGAGCCTCGTCTGATTATTTCTGGCGCAGATTCAGAAGCGCGCAGATTCGTAATAGGCGCGTGTGTGTTCAGTGTCCTGCATCCGCTCGGATGACGGATCGGCCTCTGCGGCGGCAGCTTGCGCCTGACCTCCACTGCCGGCAACCGCGACAGCAACCAATGGTGCAGCCGTGCCTGCAAACTTCAGGAAATCGCGGCGGCCTTTGCTGGGCTGTGGCTGCGCGGAGATATCTGTCTTGCGTGTCATTGAATTCATCCTCCTTATCGTCGTGTCGTTGGTTTTGCGGGTATGCCCGTCGTTAATTTACGCTGAGGCGATAAGCCTCGGCTTCGACCTCCATGAAAGCGCGGCCAATTTTGCCGATAGGCGCGAAGAATACAGAATTCTTGGCCCCCTCCAGATCGGAAAAGAAATGTCCGGCCCATGGCGCAATATGCTTGTTGAAAAACGTTTTTTGCTGGCTGAGCGTTGCCGCATTGCTGAACCGCCCGGCGATCATGGCGCCCATCATCTCCATCAAAGAAGCGATGTTATCTTCTGGCTCAAACACGTTGTCCGCGCGTTCCAGTCCCCGCGCCACCATATCCTGACGCAACAGCGCCAACGGCTTTTCATTCAGGAAACCTGTCAGATAATAGCTCGCGTAAGGCAACAATTCGCCACGGCCCAAACCGATAAACAAACGGTTATATTCGCTCTCGACGCCTTTGGGCCTGGTTTGGCGCGCCAGCTTGGACAGCGCAACAAATCCCTGCCCCAGCTCAGTATCGTCCCCCTCCAGCCCGGCACATTGATCCAAAAGGATTTGATCGGGCGGTCCGGACAAGATCAACCCGAGGAAGTTATAGAGATCCGCGCGCAGGCGGTCTTCTTCGGGTACCGGGATAGAGGCAGTCTGGTTCATACGCCTGCGCCTTCTGCATCAGTGGAAAAAGTAAACCGCATCCGGCGCGGAGTGGTGATGGCGGCAAATTCCTCTTCATCGCGCTCTACTTCAGAGCCTGCGACATCATACTCCTCAGCATCCTGCGTCTCTACCTCTACCGCTTGCGGCGGGGACACATCAGGCACAGAGCGTTCGGACATCGCGATCAAGGCGGGCTCTTCATCCTCTTCCATGATCTTTTCCAGCGCATCAGCCACAGGCGGAGCAAATCCTTTGCCGACCACATAAAGCGTGTTCACAGCTTTGCCAGCTGTCGCGGCGGCAGTGTAATCATCTTCGTAATCGTTCAAACCGTCCAGACAGGCCAAAACGGGATTTGTCCGCCAAAACGCGCGCAACGCACGCGACTTCAGACGCTGCGGCAATTGCGCCTTGAGAAACGCACGCAGCTGTTCGCCGCTTAATAATTCTTCTGGAGCGGGCAGACCCAGCTCAGACAGTAGCTCGACATCGTCGCGCTCGGCCAGTGCGGCCTCTTGCGCTTCGGACGCGGCCTCAAGTGATGCGTTTTGGTCCGCCTGCGCCTCTGCCGCGACGGCGGCGCGGCGTGTTGTCCAGAAACCGCTCATGCCATACGCCCGCGCTTCAAAGCAGGCGAGGCATATATGTCCGCATCCTTGCGCACGCGCGGATCGCCAATACCGTCTTGTTTGTCGCCCTCAAAATGCTTGTTGCGCTTGCGTTTCACAAAAGCCTCTTCTTCGTGGAATTGATCTACAAAGGCGCGGACCCAGGCAGCCAAGCCTTGCGGCATTGCCACCTTCTCAACCACTTCCTCCGCGCTATCACAGTAATCCTGCGCCTCATACGGCGAGGCAGTGACCAGCAATATCTCGAACGGTGTCTCGGTCGCGCCCGCAACAGGGCGCATGACAACATAGACGCATGGCACCTCAGCCCCCAAACCGTGCACATAGGCCTCTGTCTCGGCGCCATGCAAATTCAGGGGGACGGTCGCCGCGTGATATTCTGTTACGCCATCTTCGCTGCGCAGCTCACGCCAATCGGCATCCGCAGCGCCGGGCAGAACGGCTGTCGCTTTCCAACTCCACTTGGCCCAACGCGTCACACCTGCGGTGCGCCTTAGCACAACACCCACAGGCATCGTTTGGTACATATGTGGATTATAAATCAAGCGTTCCTCCGTGGAGATGATCCTCACCCGAGCGGGATTCATAGGGAAGGATAATTTGCTCAATCAGTCAAGAATTCGCCCGAATGGGACAGGTTGACCAGTCATTTCATGACCCTGAGGGCGCCACGGACCTTTTGTCTAACCCGACTATTTTGATCGGATTTCGGCTCATGAGCCCAAAACGAATCACAAAGCCTCGTTATCGCTGGCCGAAGACCTACTGTCAGAACACACGGGGGCAGAAATCAGGTTGTGGCGCAGGCCGAAAGGCGTCTAGCTAGTGATCTGAACACCGCTTTGAAACCACGATTTCGGGCGCTTCACAAAAGGGAAAATCATGGCTAAGACATTGATAACATGCAACTGTGAAGGCTCCCAGACTATTGACACGGATGCCTTGAGCAAGACCACGGGAGTCACCGTTTCCCCCCCCTGCTCCGCCCTATGCACCCACCAGATCGACCGAGCGGCCGAGGCGCTGAACGCAGGGGACGTAATTTTATGCTGCACCCAAGAGGCGCGGGTATTTGGCGAGTTGGCCGAGGAACTGAACCTGCCCCCCGCCCCCCTGCTTGACCTGCGCGACAGGGCAGGATGGACCGATGACACCGCCTCTACACTACCCAAAATGTCCGCCCTTGCCGCCGAAGCCATGCTGGACGCTCCGCTGGAGAAATCGCTCGACGTTACTTCGGACGGAATGTGTCTAATCGTGGGTCCCGTGAAAGTGGCGGTTGAGGCAGCTGAAGCGCTGAAGGATTTTCTCGGTGTGACAGTGCTGCTCGACACGGGATCGGAGCTGCCGGACAGCCGCGAATATGACGTCGTCACTGGCAACCTGCGCCGAGCCAAAGGCGCATTGGGGCAGTTCGAAGTGGTGATTGACGCGCTGCAACAGGTAGACCCCACCGGCCGCGGCGCACCGCGTTTGTCCGATGCCCGCGACGGGGCGCTGAGCCATTGTGATGTGATCCTTGATTTGCGCGGCACGCAGCCGCTTTTCCCCGCCCCCGAAAAGCGCGAAGGATACCTGCGCGCCGATCCAAGCCATCCACCCGCTGTTGCTGCCGCTACCATGGCTGCCTCGCATCTGATCGGCACCTTTGAAAAGCCTTTGTTCATTCGCACCGAACCACTGCTGTGCGCCCATAGCCGCGCTGAACAGACGGGTTGCACCAACTGTCTTGATCTATGCCCGACCGGTGCGATCACGCCCAATGGCGAACATGTCACGATTGACCCGATGATCTGTGCGGGATGTGGCGCCTGTTCATCCGCCTGCCCCTCTGGTGCGATCAGCTTTGATGCTCCGCCTGTGGATTTCACCATGCTCAGGGTGCAAACTCTGGCGCGTGCTTATCTGGCGGCTGGCGGGGATGCGCCACGGCTGTTGGTGCATGACGCCCACGGCAGCGATATGATCCGCATGGCAGCACGCTATGGCCGTGGCCTACCGGCCGATGTAATTCCGATGGAGCTGCCTGCATTGGCCGCCTTTGGTCATGCAGAAGTCACCGCCGCCCTGGCGGCCGGTTTTGCCTCGACCAGCCTTCTGCTCTCCCCCAAAGCAGATCGTGAGGCGATAGAAACCCAAGCGGCTTTGGTCCGCGCGATTGCAGGCACCGATCGCGTGCATTTGATCGACACACCCGACCCTGACGCACTGTCCGAGACGTTATACGCCGAGGCCACGCCCGAGGCTGTCAAAAGCCCCGTTCGGCCAATGGGCACGCGCCGCCAGATCACACGGCAAGCCGCCCGCGCGCTCAACCCAGACGCACAATCATTGGAACTGCCCGAAGGCGCGCCCTATGGTGCCGTGGTGGTCGACAAAAGCGCCTGCACGCTGTGCCTTTCTTGCGTGTCGCTTTGCCCCTCAGGCGCGTTGGGCGACAACCCCGACTTGCCGCAATTACGGTTCCAAGAGGACGCCTGCTTACAATGCGGTCTTTGCGTCAACGTCTGCCCCGAGGATGCGATCACGCTGGCCCCACGCCTTGATCTGACCGGTGCAGCGCTTGAACAGCAGGTGCTGCACGAAGAAGAGCCTTGCGCCTGCATCGAATGTGGCGCGCTATTTGGTGTAAAATCCACCGTTGACAAGATCATGGATAAATTGCGCGGCCATAGCATGTTTGCGGATGAAGGGCGTCTGCGTCTGATCCAGATGTGCGACGACTGCCGCATCAACGCGCAATACCACTCGACCAACAACCCGATGTCAGGTGGTGAGCGCCCCCGCCCCCGCACAACCGATGATTATTTCGACAAACGGCGCGATCACTGATCCGCCCCCAAACAAAGGAGCCCCCCATGAGTGAAGATTTCAACATGTCGATGCGCAAGTTTCTCAAGCAGGTCGGCGTGACATCGCAGCAGGCTATCGAAAAGGCTATCCGTGAAGGTGATACAGCAGGGAAAGTCCTGCCTGTGCAGGCGGTTATCTCAATCCCGGAATTGGGGTTCACACATACCGTTGACGGCACGATTACCGCCCCCGAAACAGAGCAGGAATAAGACGTGGCAGCCAGCAGGGAAGCGGTTCTTGCCGCGCTGAAAACTGTAATCGACCCCGCAACGGACACTGACATCGTGGCCAGCGGCGTCATGCGGGCGCTAAACGTGGACGGTGCGGGCGCCGTGCGTTTTGTCATGGAAATTCCGCCTGCGCAGGCTGCGGTCTACGGTGAGGTGAAAACCGAAGCCGAGGCCGCGTTGGCGAAAGTCGAAGGCATCGGCACGGTGTCCATTGTGCTGACCGGCCACAGCGAAAAAGCCCCGCCGCCCGATCTTCAGATTGCACGCAAGGCAGAGCCAACAGGCCCGCAGAAAATTCCTGGTATTGACCGGATTCTGGCAGTTGCGTCGGGCAAGGGCGGCGTAGGAAAATCCACCGTTTCGGCCAATCTGGCCTGCGCATTGGCGCAGCAGGGACGACGTGTCGGCCTGCTGGACGCGGATGTCTACGGCCCCAGCCAGCCGCGTATGCTGGGTGTTTCTGGGCGCCCTGCCTCCCCTGACGGGAAAACCATCCTGCCGATGCGCAACCACGGCGTCACGATGATGTCGATCGGCCTGATGACCAACGAAGATCAGGCTGTCGTTTGGCGTGGTCCGATGTTGATGGGCGCCTTGCAGCAGATGATGACGCAGGTGCAATGGGGCGCGCTTGATGTGCTGATCGTCGATCTACCACCTGGCACAGGTGACGTGCAGATGACGCTCGCGCAAAAGGCGCAGGTTGACGGGGCAATTATTGTTTCAACCCCACAGGACGTTGCCTTGCTGGATGCGCGCAAGGGCATTGATATGTTCAATCAGCTGAAGGTGCCGATTGTCGGTATGATCGAAAACATGTCCACCCATATCTGCACCAATTGCGGCCATGAGGAACATGTATTCGGCCATGGCGGTGTCAAAGCCGAAGCCGAAAAGCTGGGCGTACCGCTTCTGGCCGAAGTCCCGCTTGATCTGGAAATTCGACTTGCCTCGGATGGCGGTGCGCCGATCACCGTCAGCCAGCCCGACAGCCCGCAAGCACAAAGCTTTCAAGCCATCGCGAAACAACTGATCGAGCAAGGCGTCGCATGACCGTCCAACTGTCATTTCCGCCTCTGCTGTCAGGGGAGCAAGTGGCCAATGATGCCTATGGTCACGCCCTGCGCCGCGCAACAGAAGGATGTGACGCCGGGCTGATTGTCTATGACTTGGCTGCTAACCAGATAGAAGCGGCAATTGTCTTTGCCCCCGAGGTCAGCTTGACACAGGCGGTGGCAATGCTGCCCCTGTGCGAGGTCGGGTTTCAAAACGCTCTGGGTGCCTTGGCCCCGCCCGAAGTCGCTGTGCAATTTGATTGGAACGGCAGCATCCGCATCAATGGCGGGTTGTGTGGCAGTTTCAGAGCGCAGGCATCAACGGATGACGTGGATGCCGTACCAGATTGGCTTGTGGTGGGCTTTACCCTGCCACTCTATCCTGTTGATGATCCACAAATGGTGCGCATGGGGCACCAACCTGACCAAACCGCGCTTTATGCCGAAGGCTGCTCCGAGGTTTTGCCACCGGAATTGGTAGAAGCGTGGGCACGTCATAGCCTGCATTGGATCAACCAATGGGACAGCAGCGGCCCGAAAGGGTTGCATGAGCAATGGCGCGGGTTGATCCACGGGATCGCAGAGGCCACAACTATGGGAAACCGATCTGGCAAATTCATCGGCATTGATGAACATTTTGGCATGTTGCTGCGCGACGATACCACAACCCACCTCTTTCCACTTACATCAGTACTGGAGCCCGCACCGTGACTCAGACCCAAACCAAACTCGCCCGTGCGATCCATTTTGATGAAAGCGACCAAAACGTGTTCGCCAGCCCGGCACGCACTGGTGAATGGTGCATCTCTGGCGGGTTTGAGTTCTCTGACTGGACAGAAGCAGACCTGACAGGAAAAGCGCGGCAAGCCTTTGCAAACGGATGGCTTGGGTTGGAAACCTTCGGGCGCGTGACATTTGTGGCGGTCACACAGGTCGAGCCATCCGAGATCGCAGCCCTGACCGAGATGCTGGCCCAGCATTTTGTGACCTATTACGGTGCCCCCAGTGTCGATGCAGCCCGCCCTGTCGCGGCCGAAGAACTGGCCCAGATGGTTGATCTATGCGCCGATCACGAACCGAACTTCTTGCTGACTGTCGCCCGCGACCTCACAGAGTCAGGCGTGCGCGAGAGCTTTCGCATGATCCAGCCCCAGGATGCAGGGCTGGACCAGTTTGCCATTCACGGCGATATCGAGACCTAGGACCGCCAGAACGTCCGCAGCGGGTTACTCCGCTGCTTTTGCGTTGAACACAAACAGCGTCTCACCGTTGATTTTGTAATTATCGATCAACACCTTCGCGCGGTCCGACACCAGCCAAGCCTCAAGCTTTAACGCCAGATCGTTTTTGGCGTGAGAATGCTTTTCAGGGCTGACAGGCAGATAGGCGTATTGGTTGAACAACACCGGATCGCCCGAATACAGCAGCGCCAGATCACCCTTGTTGCCAAAGTTCAGCCAGCTGGCGCGATCGGACATGATATAGGCAGGCATACCAGCGGCAGTATTCAACGACGCCCCCATGCCCGCGCCTACGGACTTATACCAGTCTCCCTGCGTTGTTGGATCAATCCCCGCCGCGGACCAAAGGGACATTTCCTTTTTATGCGTGCCACTGTCATCACCACGGCTGACAAACGGTGATTGAGCCTTGGCAATAGCGCTTAATGCGGTGGCCGCCGCATCGGCATCCTTGATCCCTGCAGGATCGGCGGCGGGGCCAATGAAAACAAAATCATTGTACATGATCTCGGTCCGGTAGGTGCCATACTCACCTTCGACAAACGCCTCTTCTGCAGCGCGCGAATGGACCAGGATCGCATCCACATCGCCCGCTTCGCCCAGCTTGATCGCTTGGCCCGTGCCCACCACCAAAAGCTGCACCTCAAGGTCCAGATCCTTGGCGATTTCAGGCAACAGCACATCCGCCAGCCCCGAATTGTTAAATGACGTCGTTACCGCCATTTTCATCATATCCGCCGCCTGCGCTGCCGTGCCGATGGCGAAGGCCGCAAGTGTAAACGCAATATTCTTCATCATTCTACAATGTCTCCTCTTAAAAATGCCCGTGCTTCTAGTGTTGTGGGCTGGCTGAAAAATTCATTTGCTGGGCCGCTTTCCTGAATGCGACCAGCGCGCAAAAACACCACCTCGGAGGCAAGACGCCGTGCCTGTCCCAGATTGTGGGTCGATAGGACCAACCGTGTGCCTTCTGCCGCAGCTTGGGTCAAAATAGCCTCGATCTCGCGGGTCGCGCGACCATCCAGAGCGGCGCATGGCTCATCCAGAAACAAGAGCTTGGGCTTGGTGATCAACGCCCGCGCCAACGCCAGCTTTTGCTGCTCTCCGCCCGATAGAACGGGGGCAGCCCGATCCAACATGCTATCCAACCCCACACGCGTTGCCCACTCGCGGGCCAGTGTTTGCGCATCGGCCACCGTCACGCCGCGCAGCCGCAGAGGATAGATCAGGTTTTCCATCACGGTGCGGCGCAGCATCACAGGGCGCTGAAAAACAAAGGACTGGTGGTGGCGTGCCTCGGACGCCGAACAGGCCCATTCCACCGTTCCCGCAGACAAGCGGGCTGTGCCATGCAGCAGCTGCAACAAAGTGGTCTTACCAGCGCCGTTCGGCCCGATGACAACAGTTATTCCTTCTGACCCCAAATCCAGATCAATGGGTCCAACAAGGACCTGCCCGCGTCTGCGGCTTTCAATTCCCTTGGCTTGCATCGGCAGGATGTCCATCACCAACGGCCCTCCCGTTCGGTCTGGCCCAGCCAGTGAATGGACAGGTTCACCAGAACCGCCAAGCCGATCAGAACAAACCCTAGCGCCAGCGCCAACGCAAAATCGCCTTTGCCGGTCTCAAGTGCAATCGCCGTGGTCAGTACCCGTGTGGCATGATCGATGTTGCCGCCCACAATCATGATTGCGCCGACTTCGCCTATCGCACGGCCAAATCCCGCGAGCGCCGCCGTCAACAACGCGCGCCGAGAGTCCCACAACAGAGTGCGGATTTTCTGCCCTTGCGTAACGTTCATAGAGATCAAAAGATCGTGGTATTCCTGCCAGAGATCACGGATTGACTGATGCGCTATCGAGGTGATCAGGGGGACGATGATAATGATCTGGGCAATGATCATCGCAGTCGGTGTGAACAGAATGCCCAGCACACCCAAAGGGCCGGAGCGCGACAAAATCACATAGACCAACAGCCCGACGACCACAGGCGGCAACCCCATCAGCGCATTCAGGATCGCGATAACAAACCGCCGTGCCCGAAACCGTTTCACCGCAATCAGTGCCGCCAAAGGCAATCCGATCAAGCAGGCCAGAAAAAGGGCGCTGAGAGACACCTGCAAGGAGCGCAAAGCGATTTCCACCAGCTCAGCGTCAAGCGTCACAACAAGCCAGAAAGCCTGCGATATGCCACTCCAAAGGTCTACCATCTAGCGTTGCGTCTCCCCATGTTGTCGGCTGCACGGCTGTGATCTTTTTGCTCTGGCAAGCATTGTCAGTTCGCTGCTGCGGTGGCCAGCCCTCCGTGCGACGAAATTTGCCCTGAGGACAAGCTGGGCAGAGATATTTTTAAATCCTCTCGCGCCAAGACATTTTGTCCCGCCAACATTGTTTAGGTCGAAGGCAACCAAACGGTAAAGACGGCCCCACCAGTATCGCGGTTGCGCACTGTAATGGTTCCCCCTGCCCGCTGGATCAAGGTTTGAGAGATCGACAGACCAAGGCCTGTGCCCTCGCCTCTTTTGGTGGTGAAAAACGGGTCAAATACAGATGATAGCGCGCCCTGCGCGATCCCCGGCCCCGTATCCGCGACCGTCAAGGCAACTCCTTGCAGGCCGTCGCGCGCTTCGGGGCGCAGCACCAGCTCTAACCGCCCCTGCCCGTTCATGGCCTGAGCCGCATTCATCATCAGGTTCACAATCACTTGCTGGGCTTCGCCAGCGTCAAAGCGCACCGGAGGGACGTTTTCAAGATCATCCACAACCTCGATGTTTCCGCGTGCGATCAAGTAATCGACAAGCACCAAGCAATCGCGCACCAACGGCCGCAGATCAACATCCTGTTTATAGTCCGAAAAGTCTGACGGCGCGGCGAATTTCAGCAACTTGCCAACAATTCCCTCGATGCGCGCCACTTGCTTGTCGATCAAGTCCAGCTCGGTTGCGACGGGGGCCGCGTTCGGCCCCAAGACCTCGCGCATCACATCGACGTTGCCAAGGATTACAGCCACCGGATTGTTGATCTCATGGGCAACACCCGCCGTAATCTCACCGATCGATGCAAGCTTCTCACTTACCACCAATTGGCGGAAGGTCTGTTCCAGTTTCTCATTCGCCTCGCGCAGTTGGACCGTGCGCTCATCTACCCGCTCGTTCAGCGCATCGTTCCATCTGCGCAAGCGTTTATCACGGTCCTGCACCTGCTCCAGTAGCGTGTCGAGGTGATGCGCCACCTCGCTAATTTCACCACTTGCAGCAACAGGACCAATGCGCGCCGACAATTCACCTGCTCCAACGCGGTCCATCACTTTCGTCATCCGTTCCAGCGGGCTAAAAATTCCGCGCGCCAGCCAGAAGAACACCGGCGCCGAAAGAGCAAGGACGCCAAAGAATGCGGCCATCATCCACCAGTAGGCCGCGCTTTTGGCTGCTGTAAAAGGTGCTTCCAGAAATCCGACATACAGCATACCGACCCGTTCCCCGAAACTGTCGGTGATGGGTTGATAGGCCGAGATATACCAATCATTCACAACAAAGGCTCGGTCCAGCCACACGCGCCCTTCGCCCAGAACCTGCGCGCGCACAACGCTCGATACGCGCGTGCCGAGGGCGCGCACATCCGAGAACAGCCTGACGTTTGTTGAAATGCGCACGTCATCCAGAAACAGCGTCGCCGTACCCTGCCGCGCGCCGCCCTTAGCCGCATTCAGATAGACAAGATCGTTGATCGTATCGATAAAATCGAGGTTTCGGTTCAGCAGTCGTCCCCCCACCAGCACGCCCCGATGCTCTGACAAAGCGACAGGGCTAGCGGTGTGGATGACCATGCCACGACCTTCTGCAACGCGTTCGGTCGGAACAGCCGCCGGCGTGTCGATCAGGTCAATCCAAACACTGGCCGCGGCCTTAGGTGCTAAGCGCGCCAGGGTCTCATTGGCAAAGACGTCAATCTCGGACGCACCCTGCCCACGCGACGCCTGCGCAATCACAGGCCAGTTCGCACCCGCTGCCTCTGCTTCGTCTTGCGACAGATAATAAACAAAATCCAACCCCAGATCGGCGCGTACTTTTTCAAAGTACGGCAATGGCGCGCCGCCACGGCCAGACATTCTTTCGCTAAATTCAACGGAGCGTGCGACAGCATCCAGCTCATCTTCGGTTTCAGCCATCAACCGTGCGAGGTACTGGCTGGCGATTTTCAGATCACTTTGCACATTGGCGATCAACACTTTGTCGTAATCCGCCGTCCACCGCGTCATCCCCAGCAGCAATAGCAAAGGCATCAACACGATTAGTGGCGTCAATGCGAGGATCAGAATTCGGAGGCGAACAGATGTCATAAGGTCTTTCCGGTGGGCTTGCGCAACATAGGACACCACGCCAGTCGGGTGAAGCGGGATACCTTCCGATAGTTGGACAGGGTCTCGCGTAATCCAAATCACTCTTTACACCTGCTGATCAGGATTGGTTCTTTCAATTCGCTGCCAGTAAACCATGGCTTGTTGCTAACCGCCACATGCAGCCTATGCGCGTATGTGATTTTTGGACCTGTCGCGGTTTGATGCCGCTCCTTTGACAGCACTTACTGCACCAAAGGAGCTTTACCAGGAAACGAAACGGACGGACAAATTCCGCCAAGATGCGGTGCGTATCGCGCTGACCAGTGGATAACACGCAGACAGGTGGCTGACGGTCTTGGTGTTGGCATGTCGACGCTGACGTAAGGTGGCCTAAACAAGCACTTGGGGCGGCACTAAAACGTGACAGGTCCAGTAGGCGCTAATTGGATATTTTGGGAACCCGCAGGCCGAGCTTTATGCGGTCGCGCCTACTGAACGAAGAAGGCATGGTAATGATCGCCAGACATCCAACGACCATGGCTACGCCAATCCATCCCAGCACGGGCAATCGCTCCCCCACGATCAGCACTGCCAGAACAGCCGCTACGACAGGCTCAAGAAGCGTGATAACTGTCGCCATGCTTGCCTGCACACGAGCAAGGCCATAACCGAAAGCGATATAGCCAAGGAACATGGGCACTGCGGCCATGTAGAGACCAACCGCTGCATTTGTCCAAGAAGCGAAAAACGGCCCGCCGGAAATAACCAAGACCGGCATAAGCATCAGACCACCAAGACCGAACGTTGCGCCCATTGCCACGGTCGATCGCGTGCCTTCCAACATCATTTTCCGCGCGCTCCAAGAATAAAGTGCGTATGTGAACCCGCCGATGAGACCCAGAAACACGCCTAAAAGTACAGAGTCACCGCCAACCAAGTCGCCATGGGATGCGTTTTCGGCCACACAGATCAACGCCATGCCAGTCAATCCAAAAGATGCTCCTATGGACCATCGCATCGTCAATTTACGCTGATCCAGGAGGTATTCGATCAAAGCGGAAAGTAACGGTGCTGAACCGATGGTAATCACGGTTCCCACAGTGACACCTGCGAGCCGCATCGAGCCATAAAATGCCAGCGGATATATCGCCACCGCAATCGCTCCAATCAACAGCAGGCGCCGCTGACCCCAAAGCACGCCTCGGGCTCGGGCAATACCACGGGAGGCCATCAAGGCTTGCGCAATGCCACCAACGCCCATTGCAGCGGCGCCAATCGCGGCCGCGCTGACATCAGGCGCAAAGGTTGCCGCTGTTCCTGTTGTGCCCCAAACGATTGCAGCAAACAGGATCGCAACCACGCCCCACCCTTTTCCCTCAATCATTGCAAAGCGCCTCCAACATGTCATTCGCCATTGCCCGGGCTGAAACGACCAGTGCGCTGTCACCCTCCAGCCCCGCCCGCGCCATCGCGCCTTCAAGTATGAAAGAGATATGCGTGGCCAATGCCGCCACGTGATCAGGTTTCTCAGGCATGAGGTCAGAAAGATGTTGCGCGAGAATCGCCTCCACCTGCTCCTTATGCCGCCTGACAGCGGCCCGCCCGACATCGCCCGCTTCCAGTTCAGCCGCTGCATTCAGTAGTCCGCAACCGCGAAAGCCGCGTTCGTAAGCAAATTCGGCGTGATCCTGATAGGCATCAAAGACCGCAAGGATGCGCTGCCGTGGCCCCTGTGCAGATGCCAAACGCGTCTCATAGAGAGCCAACCATTCGGCATGACGCGCTTCCAGATACTGGTTCACAAGATCTGCCTTGGAGGTGAAATTGTTATAGAGGCTCTTTTTCGCCACCCCAGCATGTTCAACGATCGCATCTATGCCGGTCCCGTTGATACCATGGTTGTAAAACAGGATCATGGCTGCCTCCATGAGGCGGTCATGAGCGGATTTCTTTGGCGTGCTTTCCGGCTTAGTCATGACGGCCTCCAATGTAGTTAGATCGGTATACCTAATTTATAGTTACAGCAAGAGGCCAGTCTTCTCTTGATCCGACTGTGCTGATGTCCGGCCGAAATGAAACGCGCCCTCAAATGGGTGAGCGCCCTACTTTCACGCTATTGTGCGTGACGGCCTGCAACCTGTGAATGGAGCTGCCTGCCCTCACCACCCGCTGAACCGATCTGGGAATTTGAAGAGGTGAAGTCTTCAGGTGCATCGCTGATGTCCTGAAGCACAACCTGACACGTAGTGGAAGTTACCGGTTGAAACCTGCCATGAGCTGATGAAATTTTTCGCCCTGAATGGCGACGTGGTCTCTCAAAACTCTGGCGGCATTTTCAGCATCGCCATTGGCGAGGGCCTCCAAAATTTCGGAGTGCTCGTTCATAGATTGCGTCAACCGCCCCCTAAATCGAAGCTGGGTTCTACGGTACGCACTTAGGCGGTTTTGCAGCTGCAAAGCTTGCTTTTCCAAAAAGCTGTTGGCCGCACCTCGGTAGATGATCTGGTGGAAAGCTTCGTTCTCTGAATAGTAGCGCTCATGATCGGCTTCTTGGCTTGCCTGCTGGCATCTATCATTAACCGCTCTCAAGACTTCCAAGTCGTCATCGCTCATGCGGGTTGCCGCCAATCGGCCACACACAGCTTCGATTTCGGCCATCGTTTCAAACATTTCCATCAGCTCAACTGGCCGGGGTTGGCGGATGAATACGCCCCGCCGCGGTATTTGCTCTGCCATACCAGAGGCAACGAGCACCTGAAGCGCCTCGCGGATAGGCGTTCGGGAGACCTGAAATTTCTCTGCAAGCTTAAGCTCGTCCAACCGCTCACCATCTTGGAATTCGCCAGCAAAAACGAGCTGCTCAAGCGTGTGGGCTATTTGGTCTGCGCGTCTGATTTCCATATGCTTATTCTATAATCGCCCGGCAAAATAATGCAATATCATAAATCTTGTATACAAGATTGTTGACTCGTTATGCGAGGTATGTGACCTTCCGACGTAGCGTTAACGAAATAAGTTGATGCACACTTTTGGGAGGAAGTTATGAAATTCGCAAAACTCACAGCCACAGCTATGGCAGCATGTCTGGCGCTTGGCTCTGCAGCAAGTGCCGAAACACTGCGCCTGTCACACCAATGGTCCAACAAGGATGTGCGCCACCAAGTAGCACAGATGGTTGCCGATGACGTGGCCGCTGCCGGCGTTGATCTCGAAATCCAGATTTTTGGCTCAAAGTCGCTTTTCAAGCCGCGTGAGCAGTATCGCCCGTTAAGCCGCGGACAGCTTGATATGACAGTTCTGCCGCTGAGCTACGCAGGTGGCCAACAGCCTGCCTATAACCTGACCCTGATGCCGGGCATGGTAAAGAACCACGATCACGCTGCGCGTTTGAGCGCATCGCCTTTTATGGCGGCGCTGGAAGAGAAGATGGCGGACGATGATGTCATGGTGCTGGTACACGGCTATTTGGCCGGTGGCTTTGTCGGCAAAGACAAGTGCATCACAAAGCCTGAAGACGTGAAAGGCTTGCAGACCCGTGCTGCCGGGAAGGCGTTCGAGCAAATGCTTGCAGGTGCAGGCGCCTCCATCACCGGCATGGCCTCATCCGAAATCTACAACGCGATGCAAACCGGTGTTTTGAATGCGGCCAACACGTCGTCTTCGTCATTCGTATCCTACCGGATTTACGAGCAGGTAAGCTGCTATACACCAGCTGGCGATGTTGCGCTTTGGTTCATGTACCAGCCGCTTCTGATGAACAAATCCAGATTTGACGGCCTCAATGCCGATCAGCAAAAGGCGTTGCTGGATGCTTCTGCAAAGGCTCAGGCGTTCTATCTTGAAGAAGCCAAAAAACAGGATGCTGCATCCGAACAAGTCTTCCGCGATGCGGGTGTAGAAATCGCTCAGATGTCGGCCGAAGACTTTGAAGCATGGCGCGCTCTGGCACAGGAAACCTCCTATGCCGCGTTCGTCGCAGAAGTTGAGGGCGGTCAAGAGCTGCTCGATATGGCGCTGGCTGTCGAATAATCGACGCTGGATTGGGCCGTGCCAATGCGCGGCCCAATAACACCCAACCACTCATTCAAGGACATCGTTATGGCGGTCCAAAGCTCCGTCGCGGTGGCGCAAACCGGTAACAATCCGTTTCTGCGTCTCGTGGCTGCACTCTCTACACTTGCGGGCTGGTGCTCGGCTGCGATGATCGTCGCGGCGATTGGCATCACCTGCCAAATGATTTTTGTGCGCTTCGTGCTGAATGGCTCGACCATCTGGCAGACAGAAGCGGTGATCTACCTTGCCATCGCGGCCACGCTGATTGGCCTGCCCTACGTCCAGCGCTTGCGCGGACATGTGAATGTGGACCTGATCCCGCTCGCGTTGGGGCCCCGTGCGCGGTTCGTGCTGGCGATCTTCACGCTTTCTGTTTCCATCATCATGGTCGCGATCATGCTGTGGTACTCTTACGAATTCTGGCACCTCACGTGGGAACGCAACTGGAAATCCGACACCGTCTGGGGGGTGCGTTTGTGGATTCCCTATCTGGCGCTGCCCGTCGGTTTCGCGCTGTTTATGCTGCAGTTGATTGCGGATATGGTCGCCATCCTTCTGAAAATTGAAAAGCCGTTCGGCTTGGAGGATATCTGATGGATCCGCTCACACTTGGCGCGATTGTTGCGGTCTGCACCATTCTTGTTCTCTTCTCAGGCGTATCGGTGGCCCTTGGCCTGCTGATTGTCTCTACCGGTTTCATCATGATTTTCGACGGTATGCGCTCTCTGGAGCTTTTGCCGGAAATTCTGTTCGGCAAGCTGGATAACTTTGCGCTTTTATCAATCCCGATGTTCATCATCATGGGGTCATCCATCGCCTCTACGCGTGCAGGTGCTGACCTATATGAGGCGTTAGAGCGCTGGCTTACCCGTGTGCCCGGCGGCTTGGTGATCTCGAACCTCGGTGCTTGCGCCCTATTCGCTGCCATGTCCGGCTCCAGCCCCGCAACCTGTGCTGCGATCGGTAAGATGGGCATCCCCGAGATGCGCAAGCGCGGCTATCCTGATGGCGTCGCTGCGGGATCCATCGCTGCCGGTGGCACCTTGGGCATTCTGATCCCGCCGTCGGTCACAATGATCGTATACGGCATCGCTACAGAGCAATCCATCGGGCGGCTGTTTCTTGCGGGCGTGATCCCCGGTCTGTTGCTGGTCGGCCTGTTCATGGCGTGGTCACTTTATGCGACGTGGAAATCCGGCGACCAGCAACTGCTGGCACAGGGGAATTATTCCTGGAAAGAAAAGTTCGAGATTCTGCCCCGCGTCTTGCCGTTCCTGTTCATCATCATTGGCGTTCTCTATGCGATGTATGGGGGCGTTGCGACACCGTCCGAGACGGCGGCGGTTGGTGCGTTGCTTTGCCTGCTGATTGCAATGATCATCTACAAACTTTGGAACCCCAAAGACCTTTGGATTGTCTTGCGCGACAGCACAAAAGAAAGCGTGATGATCCTGTTCATCATCGCAGCTGCGGGCGTGTTTTCCTACATGCTATCGAGCTTGTTCATCACGCAGTCGATCGCGGCATGGATTGGCACGCTGGATGTGAATCCTTGGGTTTTGATGGGGGCGGTCAACATTTTCTTGCTGATCGCAGGCTTCTTCCTGCCGCCGGTCGCGGTGATCTTGATGGCGGCGCCTATCTTGCTGCCGATTATCACCACAGCGGGCTTTGATCCGATCTGGTTCGCGGTTGTTCTGACGATCAACATGGAAATCGGCCTGATCTCTCCTCCTGTCGGGTTGAACCTTTATGTGATCAACGGCATCGCCCCCGATATCTCATTGAAAACGATCCTCGCCGGCTCACTTCCTTTTGTCGCATGTATGATCCTCGCGATCATACTGCTGTGCATCTTTCCTGGTCTCGCAACATGGCTACCGGATGCGGTTATGGGGACAGCGGTATGAGCTATTTAACCGGTCTGTTCACAAACGTGTTCGAACGCCGTTTTGCGCGTGCCGTATCAACAGATGCGAAAGGACGCGGCATCACCGATCTGGCGCGCGACCTTCTGGGGGCGCGGGGCGAAATTTCTGGAAGCACCTTAGCACGCTTGATCCTCGACCAATACGCGCAGGCGGATGCGAAGGGCAAAAACGCGTTCTTTGAGTTCCTGTTGCGCGATCTGGAGATTGATCCTGTCGAGGTTGTCGAGACGCTGAAGGACTACAAAGCCGCGCCATCAAAGTACAGCTATCGTGCATATGCGCGTGCCAGCGAGCCGAAGCGCCAAGAGCTGCTGCGGCGGCTCAATCAGGTACACGGTGGCACGCAGCGGTTGGTTTCCATGCGCCAAGACCTGTTGAAGATGATGCGTCAGGACAAAAAGCTAGAGCCGCTGGACGTCGACTTCCAACATCTTTTTGCATCTTGGTTCAATCGAGGGTTCCTCGTTTTGCGGCCAATAAACTGGTCCAGCCCGGCTGAAGTTCTGGAAAAAATCATCGCCTACGAGGCTGTTCACGCCATTGATAGCTGGGATGATTTGCGCCGCCGCCTGCAACCGGCTGACCGGCGTTGCTTTGGCTTTTTTCACCCAGCCATGCCAGATGAGCCCCTCATTTTTGTGGAGGTTGCCTTAACCCAAGGCATCCCCAATTCTGTGCAAAACCTGCTCGCCGACGGGCGCGACCCGATCGAGGCAGAGGAAGCCGACACCGCGGTCTTCTATTCGATCTCGAATTGTCAGGCCGGTTTGGCGGGAATTTCCTTTGGCAACTCCTTGATCAAACAAGTGGCAGCTGATCTGTCGCGGGACCTCATAGCGCTTGATACGTTCGTGACACTGTCGCCCATTCCGGGGCTGACCAAATGGCTGGATCAGAACCAAACACCCGCGCTAAAGGCCGCCTCCTTAGAAGCACAGGCCGCGCACTATCTGCTAACGGCAAAGCGCGATGACAAATTGCCGGTTGATCCGGTCGCGCGTTTTCACCTTGGCAATGGGGCTGCGGTACACGCGGTACATGCAAATGCCGACACCTCCGCGAACGGGATGCGCCAATCCAAAGGTGCGATGGTCAATTACCTCTATGACCTGTCCCTGATCACCACCAACCACGAACACTTTGTCACTGAGAAAACCGTTGCGGCCTCGGCTGCGGTGCGCGCATTGAGCGCGTCGGTTTCATCCAAGTCCTGAGGAGCAATCGCATGACAAACCCGCTCTATGACACTCTATTTGGCCAACATGATCAGAGCAGCGCCGTGTTCCTACATTTGCCGGATGGCTCAACGCTGACCTATGCGGATTTTTTGGGCATTGCCGCTCAATATGCCGGGTACTTGACGCAAGCCGGGCTAACTGCGGGTGACCGCGTCGCTGTTCAGATCGAAAAATCTCCACAAGCATTGGCAGTCTATGCGGCTTGTGCGCAAGCAGGGCTTGTTTTCCTTCCCCTCAACACGGCCTACACGGCTGACGAGGTTGCCTATTTCATTGAAAATAGCGGCGCAAGCATCGTGCTATGTGATGACCGCAAACGCAGTGCCCTCGCACTTATAGCAAAGCGGTGTGGCTCACGTCTGGAAACACTGAATGCTGATGGATCCGGCAGCTTTGCGGATCATGCGGTAACCCAACCAAAGACGTTTCAAACTGTGCCGCGCCGCGAAGACGATTTGGCTGCGTTTCTTTACACCTCTGGCACAACAGGGCGATCAAAAGGCGCGATGTTGAGCCAAGGCAATCTGCTGTCCAACGCGAAAACACTGAAAGACGAATGGCGTTTCACCTCCGATGACGTTCTGCTGCACGCCTTGCCGATATTCCATACCCACGGGTTGTTTGTAGCAAGCAATATCACATTGCTGGCGGGCGGGCAGATGATCTTTTTGCCCAAGTTCGATCTTGACGCGATGATCGCAAACATGCCTCGTGCCACCACTCTAATGGGTGTTCCAACCTTCTATACCCGTCTGCTGGGGGACCCTCGCTTCTCCAAAGACCTTGCCGCGCACATGCGGCTGTTCGTGTCCGGCAGCGCGCCGTTGCTCGCGGAAACCCATGTCCAGTTTGAAGACCGTACTGGCCACCGCATTCTGGAACGCTACGGGATGACCGAGACGAACATGAACACCTCCAACCCCTATGATGGAGAGCGCCGCGCAGGCACGGTCGGCTTCCCGCTACCAGGGGTGGAGTTGAAAATAACTGACAGCCAGACTGGTGCCACGCTACCGCAAGGCGAGATCGGTGAAATCGAAGTGCGCGGTCCAAACGTATTTCAGGGGTATTGGCAAATGCCCGAAAAGACGGCTGAAGAATTGCGAAGCGATGGCTTCTTTATCACTGGCGATCTAGGTCAGATTGATGCCGATGGCTATGTCAGCATCGTCGGACGTAACAAAGATCTGATCATCTCGGGCGGCTACAATATTTATCCCAAAGAGATCGAGCTTTTGCTTGATGAGCAAGACGGCGTTTTAGAGAGCGCGGTCATTGGCGTGCCTCATGCGGATTTTGGCGAAAGTGTCGTTGGTGTGCTTGTCGCGATGCCTGACCAAGAGCTTGATCTGGAACGGATCAAGGCGAGTATCGGGAAATCACTCGCCCGTTTCAAACAACCCCAGAAGCTGGTGATCCTGCCTGAGCTTCCTCGAAACACGATGGGCAAGGTACAGAAAAAATCCCTGCGAGAAAAATTTGCGCTGAACCCGATAGAATGAACAGAAGACCATGCGCGCGTTTGCACGTGTGCATGGTCCGGCCATCAATTGCTGGCTTGCCTTAACTCGCGCATTTCACAATCAAGTGCCTTCGCATTCTCGGCGTCGTCGTCCCCTTTGCTATTATGCGTGATCCCGTTCACGAGTTGGCGCTTTCAGCACGCCCAGCGCAGTTCGTGGAGACTATCTCAGCCATATAGCAGGCCATGGCACGGGAACATTTTCAGGTCGCAGACTTGACCGAAAAAACAGAACAACCACCGCGTAGATTTGCAAAAGGCTCAACTAATAGATGAGTTTTTTGGAACGATTAACGACTCCGGCTGGTTAACCTCGTGAAAATATTAAATGACCACGGGGTATATTCTATGCAAATTTTGATCCTTGACGCTAATTCCGGATCCATCATCAATGAAGTCGGTAGCGGCTCCGAGCTTTCTATCGCGGAGCTTGACGGAACGCTTCTTCGGGCTGTCCCGGTTGAGGGCGCATCAGAGCAGAGTGTCAGGATCACTGTGGGCGCTACTGCATTCGACCTTAGCGAAACACCTTACGAAATCCGCATAGGTTCCTCCGGTTCAGATGACCTGACGCTTCAGCCCGGCGATTTCGTTATAACTGCAGAGGCCTTTTCAGGCACTGACAGCACTGGCGATGTCGTTGATGACCGGACAATTGCAGTGACCGCATTCGAAGGTTTGGATGCCGACGGTACGATCATCCCATCGGAGTTCGACCAAACGAGCGAGTCCGAAGTCGAAACTGAATCGGAAACCGAGGTAGAGGCAGAAGCCGCACCGGGCGCTGCGGGCGCCGCAGTGGCCACTGGTGCTACTGCAGCCGCCGCAGGCTCAAATGCTTTGACACAAACTCTTTCAAGCGGCTCTATTTCAGTCAAGGGTGTCGGCGAAACTACCGGTGATATCGAAGATCCGCAGCCGACCGGAAATACCGACAGCATCATCCCGGGTAGCACCATTACCGCCTTCAGTAACAGCACCCCACAAGTTGCCGCAGCCATCTCTGTCGAAGAGGCCGAAGCGGAAGCAGAAGTAGAAATAGAAGCCGAGGCCGAAACCGAAGTAAGCGCCGGCGCTGCGGCTGCCAGTGCGGGCGTAAGCGCTGCGGCCGGGGCCGCTGGTTCCAGCCTGGTGGACGGTATCGTTCAGGTGTCTGACGTGCATACCGCTATTGATGGCGCAAGTTCCACGTCGACATCCATTGCCGCGCTGAACGACAGCGATGACGCTGAGGGTGACGGCGCAACTGGTGATGTGACGCAATGGGGCACTCCGGAGCCTGTAGGTCGCTCTAACACGGTCGTGCATACCGTTTTCGGTGAAGCCGAAGTTGAGATCGAAGTAGAAACCGAGGCGGAAGCGGAAACCGGTGATCGCGTTGCGGCTGCGGCAGCGGCGGGTGCTGCTGGTGTAGGTATCGCAGGAAATTATGCCGTAGGCGACGCCGCCACAGCAAGCGGTACGGGGACATCGACATCCGCGATGGACGAAAACGCGGAAAACGTCAGCCGCTTTTTGACTAGTGGATCGACGGATAGCGTTGCGAACAATCTGGCGGGATCAGCCTTTGTCGATGATATCAGCATCTCTAACGACTCTCCCGGCGCAACAGAGCCTGCTTCGACCACAAGCGGCCAGACCCAGACAGCCGAAGCAGAGGCCGAAAGTGAATCCGAAGCCGAAGTAGAGGCTGAAGTCGGTAACGGGTCAGCAGCAGTAGCCGCAGTCGGCAGCAGTGGCGCTGGCGTCGCTGGCGTGGGATCGGATGCTATCGCCTCCAGCGCGATTTCCGGATCTGTCTCAACATTCGGAAACGCAGGTATTTTCCGCACAAATAACGACATTGTACAGGTCGAAGCCTTGCTGTCTTCACCGGATACGGCAAGCTCTCAAGCTGTTATTGACGGGCGTATCGCCAATCGAGAAACGGATGGTGATGCCCCCGGCATTGAGGCAGAAGCAGAGGTCGAGGCCGAAGCAACAGCCAATGCACCGACAGACAGCCTGGGGAACGTGGGGTCAGCTGGCGGCGTCACCAATGATGGCGGTGGCGGTAGCCTTTCGACAACGGGCATCCAACTGGGCGGCGATGTAGGTCCACGAACCTTCACCAACGGTTTGAAGGACATCGAAGAGCGCCAGATTGAAGACACATCTGGTTTTGGCGGCGTGCCATTGGCAAACGAAGCACCAGCTTCGGCGGTCGCAACCGAAACAGAGGCCGAGGCTGAAGCGGAAGTCGAAGTCGAAGCGGAAGTCGGCTTCAATTCCGCAGCCGCCGGTGCCGCTGCAACAGGCGCTCTTTCACATACGTCAGGCACTGCGGCCAACCTTGGGGTAGCGACATCTACTGCGACAAGTACGTCGGTTTTTGACGATCCTTCCAACGATTTTTCTTATCGTGAAGAAGCTGCCCCGACGGCGACGACAACGGTCGTCTATGAGGTAGAGACAGAGGCCGAAGCCGAAGCCGAAGTCGGTATCGGTGCTGGAGCAGCTGCCGCAGCCGCAGGTGCTTCTGGCTATGATGGTATCACAAGCGAGACCTCGGCCGAAGCCACGTCAAACGCTGCCGCCGCTGCGTCAGCAGCTGGTCAGCGCACGCAGACTTTCGTGATACTGCCACCCGAAGGCATGGGAGGCACAGTGCGTGCATACGCAGCGGCCTGGGATAGCGAAGGCCGCGGGGTCGCCGCTGCGATCGCGCTGGCAGGCACACCTTTCGCCGGTGGCAGTGACAACGAGTTCGAGATCGAAGCCGAGGGCGAAAGCTCGGTGGTGCTGGATTATAGCATCGAGACCTCGGCATATGATGCAAGCGCTGCCCAGAGCCTGACAACGGACATTCAAGACAACGCCAACCCCGAAAGCGTCGGCGCTGTTGGAGCACAACAGAATTCTGTTGGCGAAGCAGAGGTCGAGGCTGAAGCCGAAGCCGAGGCAGGTGTGGGTGTAGCTGCTGCCGCCGCTGGTGCGGCTGCGACGGGCTACGCCGCAACAACGGACAGTCGCGCAGTCACTTCGACGACTGCTCCGGATATCGTATTCGCCGACATCTTCAGCGGTACCGGATCTGCCGATCAAATTTTGTCGACAAACGATGCCGATGTCATCGAAGGTCTAGGCGGTAACGATATTATCTTTGCCTACGACGGCAGCGATCTGGTTTTCGGCGGAACAGGTAACGACACCATCAATGGCGGCACTGGTAATGATGCTGTTTTTGGTGGCAAGGGGGATGACTTCCTTGTTGATCTCTTCGGGGAAAACTTTCTTTCTGGCGAAGAGGGTAATGATACCATCCGTGCGTCAAGCCAGAGCGATTTGATCGCTGGCGGCGGTGGCGATGACTTCATCGTCGGCAATGGCGGTAACGATCTGATCTACACGTCGGAAAGTGGCGATAACGCGTTCGGGAATGACACCGCTATCGCAGGCAGTGGAAACGATACCATCGTGGGCTCCAACGGTAGCGACATGATCTACGGCGGCGCCGGTAACGATGATCTGACTGGCGGTCAGGACTTCTCTACTTCCGATCGTGATGTTCTTTACGGTCAAGACGGCGATGACATTCTGCGCTCTGGGCAAACGTCTTCGGTCTCGTCCGACACACAAGGGCGTGGTGATTTCCTGTTTGGCGGAGACGGCGACGATACGCTGTATGCCGGTAAAGCCGATGATGTGCTTAACGGAGGAGCCGGTGCGGACCTGTTCGTGTTCGACAATCAGTTCGGAACCGATGTCGTACAGGATTTTGACGTTTTCGCCGCAGATGAACAGGTCGATTTCTCCGGAGTTCTGGATATCGCGTTTTTCTCCGACCTCGTCGAAAATCACCTTACGCAGGTTGGAAACGATGCAGTAATCAACACGGAGCATGGGGATCAGTTGACGCTACTCAACGTCGATGTGTCGAACCTTTTCAGCAACGACTTTATCTTCTAATCATACGATATGTGGGCCATCTTATCCTTGTGTCACAAGCAGGATGGCCCCCTACCCAACCTCATGATCGAAGGCGTCATAGTCGTTGGCTGACCAAATTACTGCTACTGTAAAAATGAGTTCGCGGGATGCTGTTTCATCAGCAACTCCCCCCGCAGGAACAACAAAATATTCGTAAAACCAGTGCATGGAACGCTGGCTATCATAATTTGGTTCCGGTTTCTTCAGAGTTGTGTCTCCGGGTAAGACCCTTGGGAAATAGATGCTTTGCTAAGCGATTTCGATTACCCTGTTGTCAAATCACCAACATCACGCAGCACGAAGCGCCGACAGACCCAAAATTGGTTTTCGGGCTGTAGGCTGTTCCGAATATAGACCTTACTTTACGTTGCTGTCCCGATTTGCTCCGCGCAAAAATTTAACGACTTAATTCATCAATATTTTAACACAGCACCTTGCGACCGATGGCCGCTTCTATTCGGATTGCATAACTCCGTTGCCGGTTCGCCAATGCCGGGTTCGCTGATCGTAGCCATAAATTTGAGATGTGACGTCAGGATCAACGGTAGACACGCGGATTGCGCATGCCCCAATCGGAATAGAGGTCCGGCAAGATCGTGTGAAATTGCTCAACTGCCGTAGCTGTGGTGATCGTCTCGGCAGCATCAGCACCAAACACCGTCGCAGTATCTCCGACCTGAACATCTGCAATATCGGTCACATCCGCGACGATGGAATTCATTGACACCTTGCCCAAAACAGGGACCCGTTTTCCGCGGATCAGGACCGCACCACGATCCTGAGCGACCCGGCTGTAACCGGCAGCGTACCCAATTGAAATGCACGCCAAGCGCCGATCTGCATCCAGAGAGAAATCGCAATCATAACCCACAGTAGCGCCTTTGGGGTAGATGCCTAGATGAACCACCTGCGCCTTCAATTCCATAGTCGGGCGAAAGCCCAATTGGGGTTCTAAAAATCCATACAAGACAGCGCCACAGCGGTACATGTCGGTTTCAATCCGCGCACCGGAAAGCAGCGTCAGTGTACTGCCTGCGTGGATCAGAATATCCGTTCTGTTCAGATCACTGTTGTCAAAAATCCATTCCACCTGCTGCCTGAAAAGCTCTGAACTTTGCTTGAGGGGCGCAGGTTCATTTGATGGAAAATGGGTGGAGATAGCAATGATGCTGTCTCCGATTTGATCAAGAATTTCTCTGCACTCCAGTTGACCTGATTGATTGGATATATCCAATCCATCCCGCGACATGCCACCAGCGTTAAGAGCCAGATGCACACCTGAATGCACTTGCCCGTTTTCGCGAAGTCCGCATAGGTGTTTTGCCGCCGCAAGCGACCCCACCTGTTCTTCAACACAATCGGGCAAAGCCGCCTCCACTTCCTGAGGCGTAGCCGCGCGCAGGCGGATCAGCGTATCGGAGAAACCGGCATCCCGCACGGCCCGTGCCTCGGCATTGGAGGTGAAGCCAATACAAGAAATGCCTTGCTCCAAAAGCAAAGGCACAATCCGGTGGATGCCATGCCCATAAGCGTCAGCCTTCATGACCGCGCAGAACGCGGCGCCCGCAGGCAGAAGACCAAGCGTGAGTTCAATGTTCCTTGAAACACGTTCAAGATTGATTTCACACCAAGAGCTTGGGATCGGCGTTTCCGGCATCATCAAGTCGGCGCTATGCCAAGAATGTCTTCGACAATTCCGGAAAACAGGCCGGTCACTACAGGGATCAGTGCATCGGGAAAATCATAGTCAGGATTGTGGAGTTGCGGGTGGGTTACACCTGCACCGATATAGAGCATCGCCGCCTTCGCTCCGTCGGTTCCAAATCGGCCGAAATCCTCGGACCAACGCATCGGCGTGTCCATCTCATGCTGCGAGAGGCCTTGTCGCGCCGCCACCCGCCGTGCAACCCCCGTCGCTTCAGTATCGTTTGTCACGGTAAAGAAGATGTCATGCCAGAAAACGCCTACCGCCAATTCATTGGTATGTTCGGCAATCAATGCCTTGGCAGCAGACACTAGCGCCTCCATCCGGTCATCGGTCATGCACCGCAGGGTCACGCGCAGCTCGCCCATCCCCGGAGCGATACCAAAAGTCGGCTCTCCCAGCTTGGCGTGCGTGAGAGTGCTCAGCGCAAAGGAATTGTCACCGATTTTTCCGGTGCCAAGCTTTGGTAAGCCCAGCATCAAGGCGGCCATCGCCTCCCCCGGCGAGGTTCCGTCGTCAGGTGCCGCAGCATGGGAGCTTTTGCCTTCCAGCAGGATTTGCATCCCACGCGATGCACAATTGCCCGGCCCCGCCCGCAAGCCGATCTCACCCAGCGGGCGCCCCGGCACGTTGTGATATGCAAATGCAAACTCCGGACGGATCTCAGACCAGCGCGGATCATCAATGACCGCTTTCGCACCCGCGCCGGTTTCTTCGGCGGGTTGGAAAAGCAGAACGACCCGGCCCCTCGCAGGTCGGGTAGCGAGGCTCATAGCGACACCGAGCATGGACACCATATGTCCATCATGACCACACAGATGGCCTTTGCCGTCGGTTTCGGATCTATAAGCAATATCCGAAACTTCATGGATCGGCAGGCCATCGAGTTCACACCTCAACAGAACTGTGGGGCCGTCCTCGGCACCTTTGAATTCCGCAGCAACCCCATGGCCGCCCAGACCGCGCCAGATACGATCCGCCCCAAGCGCGGTTAGCTCTTCCGCGATGCGGTTCGCGGTTTCAGCCTCTTCGCCCGACACTTCTGGACGCCGGTGTAACGCATGGCGAAGATCAACAAGCGCAGATATTTGTTTTTCAGTCGGAGCCGTCATGCCCCCCCCTTTCAGGATATTTCGACCAGTGGGGTCGTACAGCTACAACTCTTCGGTTCCGCACCAATCGGCGATGAACAAGGCAGTCGCCTTGGTGATGCGGCGCATGCTTTCCAGATCGACCCTTTCATTGAACCCGTGGATCGCCTCGGCGCGCGGGCCGTACACCAGCGCGGGCGTGTCCGCATAAAGGCCGAAAAAGCGCGCGTCGGTCGTTGCTGTGATCGCCTCGCGGACAAGGTCTTCGCCAGTGGTGGTCTTGTGAGCCTGATCCAGTGCAGTAATGGCTGAGGCGGCCTTGGCAGAGCTGTCCTGCGACAGCGCATACCCTTCCGCGTGAAACCCGTGATAAACGATCTCAGGCAAGGAGTTGCGCAAAAAATCATTGTCACGCGCCGCATCCAGAATGACCTGTTCGATCTCTGCCTTGGCCGCCTCGATGGACTGGCCGGGGAAGATCGCCATGCGTACGTCAAACACGCTCCATGCAGGCACCGAGCTGGTCCAGTCTCCGCCTTCAAACTTGCCCACGTTCAAGTTCAGCGCATGCTCCATATGGGCGTAGTCGTCGGGCCGGTTTTCGGACGCGTTCCAACGATGCTCCATCTCGTGCAATGCCGAGATCAGCGGGATCGCAGCCTCGATCGCATTGGCGCCCGTGCCGGCATAGGCCACGTGGGTTGGCCGACCTTTGAGGTGTACCTGAAACCAGATAACGCCAAGCTGCGCCGTCACCAGATGTTCGGCAAATGGTTCCGGGATAAGCGCCGCATCCGCCCGGTATCCACGGGCAAGACAGGCCAGCGCACCGTTGCCCGTACACTCCTCCTCGACCACGGACTGATAGAACACATCTGCCGCCGGCGCGAGGCCACAGGCATTCAGCGCATCAAGCGCAAACAGGTTGGAGGCGAGACCGGCCTTCATATCTCCACCGCCGCGCCCGTATAGCCAGCCATCAGCAACGTGCGGCTCGAACGGCGGGGTGTCCCACATATCCAAGGGCCCTGCGGGCACAACATCAATATGGCCGTTCAGGATCAAAGACCGCCCTTTCGACGTTTTTGAACGGTGTGTTCCGACCACATTCACCGCGTCGTCATAGGGTGCCAAAACAGGGGAAAATCCGGGCAGGTGCTGAATGTCCGACACGTCGATCTGCCAACGGTCCAATTCGTAACCGCGCTGTGTAAGTTCGCGCGCCATAAAATCCTGCGCCGATTGTTCCTGACCACGGATCGACGGGTGAGAGGTGAGCTCTGACAAAAACTCGATTTGCGTGTCAAAGGCAGAATCTACGGCATCAAGCAGGCGGTTTTGAAGATTATCTTGCATGGAAAGGCCTCAAAAAATCGGAAGTTGCGCATCAGGGACGTGAAGGGCGGCATCTGTGGCATCAATGATCTCTGCCACGGTGACGCCTTGAGCGGTTTCAACCAACGCGAAACCTTCGGGCCCCACATCAATCACCGCCATATCGGTGAATATCCGCGCCACGCAGGATTTCGCAGTCAACGGCAGGCTGCACGTTTCCTTGAGCTTGGAATTGCCTGCGCGATCAGTGTGGGTTGTCAGAACCGCCACGCGCCGGGCCTTCTGGGCCAATTCGATACCGCCCCCCACTCCCGGAGAGAATTTTCCGGGGATTTTCCAATTGGCCAGATCGCCGTTGGCCGCAACCTCGAATGCCCCAAGCATGGTGAGGTCAAGCCGTCCGGAACGCACCAAAGCAAAACTGGTGGCGCTGTCAAAGAACGCCGAGCCAGGGATGGTCGAGACATAGCCCCCCCCTGCATCAATCAGGTTCCGGTTGGCTTGATCCGGCGGCAGGGTGGGCCCGATACCCGTAAGTCCGTTTTCGGTGTGCAGACATACAGGAAAATCGGCAGGTAAATAATTGACGACCTTAGTCGGCAAACCGATACCAAGGTTGACCACCATACCGGGCTTAATTTCACGGGCCGCCCGCGCAACCATTCTATCTCTAGCGTTGGACAACGGCATATTCCTTCGACAAGGCACCCAGCTCAGCAACGTGATCGACAAAGACGCCGGTCGTATGGATTTCGTTGGCCCCGAGCCCGCCCAAAGGCAGCAGAATTTCGGCCTCGGCGATAACACAGTCGGCGGCCATGGCCATCAGCGGGTTGAAGTTTTGCGCCGTGGCCACATAAGCCAGATTGCCGAAACTGTCAGCGCGGTCGGCATGCAGCAGCGCCACATCAGCACGCAGAGCGGGCTCTACGATGTAGGTCTTGCCGTGGGATTCGATCACCTGTTTGCCCTCGGCCAGTTCGGTCCCGATGCCGATATCGCTCAGGAACCCGCCAAGCCCTGAACCGCCCGCGCGAATGCGTTCAGCCAAAATGCCCTGCGCGTTGAACTCGACCTTGATCTTTCCACTGTTCATCAGCTCAATCGCATGGGAGTTGAGGCCCAGATGCGTAGTGATGAGCCGCGATACCAAACCGGCATGCAACAGATGGTCGACGCCCATATTGGGTTCGTTGGCATCGTTTTTGACAATCGTGAGGTCTCGCGCACCGTGGCGCACCAGAGCGTGGATCAACGTGAACGGCGTGCCCGGCACACCGAACCCGCCCAGCATGACCGTATCCCCGTCTTTGACATGGGCGATGGCGTCCTCGATGCTGCATTGTTTGTCGGGCAGTTTCACGCGGCGTTCTCCGACACAGGCAGGCCAGCTTGGGACGCGAACGCATCCAAAGCATCCCGCAGGATGGTCATCATCTCACCAATCTGGGCTTCAGAAATGATCAGTGGCGGAGCCAGCAAGAAATGATCGCCCGATGTGCCACCGCGGGTGCGCCGCGAATAGATGATCAGGCCGCGCTCATAGGCCAGCTCAACCAACAGGTCGTATGCGTTTAGCGTGGGCGGCAGGGGCTCCATCGTTTCCCGATCGGAAACAAACTCGAAGGCGGTTAAGAGCCCCCTACCCCGCACATCGCCAATAAAGGGGTAACGGTCCATCAAACCGCGCAATTGCGCCATCAGCACGTCACCCATGCGGGCCGCGTTTTCGACAAGGTTCTGCTCTTCCATCTCTTCGAGCACGGCAAGCCCTGCGGCGCAGGCCATGGGGTTACCCGCGTAGGTAAACCCATGCAGAAAACCGCCCGCATCAAGAACCGGCTCAACCAGCCGCGCGCCTGCCACGATTGCCCCCAGCGGGGCATAACCGGCGCCAAACCCCTTGGACATGGCAACAATATCGGGCGTAATCCCCCAATGTTCTGCCGCGAGAAATTTACCTGTGCGGCCTGCACCTGTCATGACTTCGTCATAGATCAGCAGCACGCCGAATTCGTCACAGATTTCGCGGATGCGGCCGTAGTAGCTGTCAGGAGCCACCAGCGCACCGGTTGACGCCCCGCCGACTGGTTCCATGATAAAAGCCAATACCGTATCAGGGCCTTCTTCGATGATCTTGTCCCGCAGGTATTCTGCGTATTTTAACCCGCGTTGCTCTTCGGTCAGGTTGTCACGGTCAAGGTAGGTCGCAGGTGCGGCGATCTTGGGCATGCCCTGCATCATGGGAGCAAATGGTTTGCGCAGAGGATCGTAACCGGTCAGATCAAGCGCGCCAAAAGTGCAGCCATGATACGAGGGAAACCGTGAGATAACCTTGTAACGCCCGGCCTCACCTTGGGTCAGGGCATATTGCCGTGCCAATTTTACAGCACTTTCCACAGCCTCGGAGCCGCCAGAGACAAAGAAGACACGGTCCAGCCCCTCAGGCATGAGCGAAACGGTTTTTGCGGCCAGATCTTCGGAGGGGTGCGTGCGGAAATGCAGACGGTATCCGAATGTGGCCCGGTCCATCTGCGCCTTGATCTTTGCCAGAACACGTTTGTTTGAGTGGCCGATATTGGACACCATCGCGCCAGACGATCCGTCGATATACCGTTTGCCACTTTCATCGAATAGGTAAATCCCCTCGCCGTAATCCAGAAAGGGGCGTGGATTGCGGGTCTGGTAGAAGAGATAGGAGGCGTTGTCGTTCATTTTGCAGCTTCCAGATGCTTGCGCAGAAATTCGCGCGTTCGGGGTTGTGTGGGGGTCTTGAACAAAATCTCTGGCGGACCTTCCTCGACGACGACGCCTTGATCCATGAACAGAACCCTGTCGCAGACCGAGGCTGCAAAATCCATTTCGTGGGTCACGATGATCATGGTCATCTGCTCGTCCGCGAGCTTGCGCATCACCTGGTTCACTTCCTCGACAAGCTCCGGATCGAGCGCTGAGGTCGCCTCATCGAACAGCATAAGCTTGGGCTTCATGGCTAACGCACGGGCAATCGCTACGCGCTGCTTTTGACCACCAGACAGTTGGGACGGATAGTAATCAATGCGTTCAAGCATTCCGACATGATCAAGCTGCGCCTCGGCCAAGGCATCCGCCTCGTCCTTGGATATCCCCTTGAGCATGATCGGGGCCATGCTCACGTTCTCGCGTGCGGTCATGTGCGGGAAAAGATTGAAATGCTGGAACACCATGCCAACCTGCTGCCGCATCTGATTGATGTGCTTTTCATACTGTCGGTGCGGCAGCTTTTGGTTCACCTGAACGCCATCGAGCCAAACTTCGCCGCCTGTCAACGGATCAAGATCGTTGATAGCCCTGAGGAGGGTCGACTTACCTGATCCCGAAGATCCGATAATGCCTACGATCTGACCCCGGTCGACGCTAAGGCTGATATCCTTGAGCACCTCGACAGTCCCAAAGGATTTTTGGGCATGCCGGATCTCAACAAAGTGTTTATCATCTGTCATGTCTGGCTCCAATGATCAGCGGGAAATCGAAATGCGGCGTTCAATCTTGCGCTGCACCCATTCCATCCCGAGGTTGATGACGTAGTAGAATGCTGCGGCGAGCAGATAGAACTCAAACGGTCGGTAGGTCCTGCCGATCGCCCGTTGCGCCGATAGTGTCAGTTCGCTCACGCCAATCACCGACACCAGCGCGCTGTCTTTCAACAAAGCGATCATGTTGTTGCTAATCGGCGGGATCACGGCACGGACGGCCTGTGGTATGACCACCTTGCGAAGCGCCTCGCTACGGCTCAGCCCAAGTGTACGCGCCGCTTCCATCTGGCCCTTGTCGACTGACAGGATCGCAGTCTGGATCAGTTCCGAATTGTAGACCGCGAAATGCAGCCCCAAGCCGATGATACCCGCGACAACAGCGGGAAGGTCGATGCCAATCTGAACCAGTCCGAAATAGATCAGGAACAGCTGCAATAACAGCGGTGTCCCCATGAATATCCAAGCAACCAGACGGAAAGGTTGGCGGATGATCCACGGCGCATAAAGCGCAATGATTGCAAATAGAATGCCGCCGAAGAAACTGAGTATCGCAGCGGCGATTGTAATCCCGATCGTATACGCGCACCCCAGCAAAATGATGTCGAGGTATTTGGGGATCACTGTGAAATCGAGGCCCATGGGTTATCCTTCCAGCATCACGTGATCTGCACTTTGCGATCCAGCCAGGCAACACCCCGGCCAGTCACATAAATAATGATCATGTATAGAACGCCCGCGAGCAGAAACATCTCGAAGGGCTTGTAGGTGGAGCCGATATAGCGCTGTGCAGTGTAGGTAAGCTCTACCACCGAAATGGCTGCGACCAGCGCTGTGGCTTTGATCAGCATGTTCAGGTTCACCCCCAGCGGACGCACCATCAGACGGCCGGCTTGCGGCAGGATGATCTTATACATTGCCTGCCATTGGCTTAGACCAAGGGTACGTGCGGCCTCTCGCTGGCCCTTGTCGATAGAGATCACCGCGCCGCGGATTGTCTCGGTCATATAGGCGCCTGCATTTACACCAAGGCCGATGACTCCTGCCTCGAACGCGTCCAGCTGAATGCCGATTTGCGGGCCGCCAAAGTATAAGATGAAAAGTTGGATCAGTGCGGGTGTGCCACGAAACACGCTCACATATGCCGCCCCCAAAAATCGTACGAGGCCAAAGCGCGACAACCGTGCAAACGCACCCAGCGTGCCGCAAATCAATCCAAGGATCGCTGTCAGAATCGACAGCAGTATCGTAATCCAGGCGGCCTCCAGAAAGAACGGATAGACCTTTAGCATGAGTTCGAAGTCCATGTTCCCCCCTTTTGGACGCAAAGCAACGGCCAGCCCCCAGAAGGGCGCGGGCGGTCGATAATCATGTAGACAAAAACTGCCCTTGCCACCTATTAGACAGGCGGCAAGGGCAAAGGAGTATCAGCGGATATCAGCGCCAATCCACTCTTCGGCAAGGGCGAGATACGTGCCGTCATCCATCATGGATTGCAGCGCGGCCTGCATTTCAGCGGCCAGTTTCGGGTTACCTTCACGGATAGCAATACCTGCACCGAAAGGTTCTGTTGTCGGGTCACCAAACATCTCGAACTCCTGCCCCTTGGCACCCATTGCCAGAATGGCCGCAATCGAGTCATTCACGATCGCGTCCACGCGGCCGTTTTCCAGCTCAAGCAGCAGCTCCGGCAGGCCTTTGTAGGTGTTGATGTCATAGCCCTTTTCACGCGCCCATTCCTCATGGGTTTCGCCAAGGGTCAAGCCGACCTTCTTACCTTCAAGGTCTTCCAGACTGCCAATGCCTGAGCCTTTTTTGGTAAAGATCGCACGTTTGTCCGAATAGTAGGGGCCGACAAAATCCACAACTTCGTCGCGCTCTGCTGTGATGGTCATTGAGCCGACAATGGCATCGTATTTATTAGCCAGAAGGCCACCAATGATACCATCCCAGGCAGTTGTCACAATCTCGGCTTCCATGCCCATGCGCTTGGCGATTTCTGTGCCAATAGCAGGGTCAAAACCAACGACCTTATTTTCATCATTTACAAAGTTGAACGGAGGATAGGCACCCGACATAGCGATGCGGATCACGCCCTTTTCTTTCAATGTTTCCAGTTCTTCTGCGGCAACTGTGGTGCCCAACATGGCCAAGCTTGCTACGGCGAATGCAGATTTCAAAATAGTACGGCGAACAGTCATTATTGGTACTCCCTGAGATGACTTAATTTGAAGCCGGGTTCGGCCTTCCTGTGGCGGCTATTCCGCTCTCTAATAAAGCCTTGCATGTAGCGGATGCATTGCGCAAATAGATATCAAGTATCTTCAATATAGATTTGATTAATGACCCAACCTTACAGACAACGCTTTCCCTGGAACCTGGACTGGAACCTGCTGCGCACCTTCATGGTCGTTGTCGAACAGCAGGGCATATCCAAAGCCGCGCATTTTCTGGGCCTGAAACAACCCACTATTTCAGCCGCTCTGAAACGGCTTGAAGAACATACCGGCCGCACCCTTATCATACGAAAACCAAACGAATTTTCGCTCACCCGCTCTGGACAGGTTCTTTATACTGAATGCGCAAAAATCTTCGGATCGGTGTCTCAGCTTCCGTCGCTTCTGGACTTGGCTCATGCTGAACTGCGCGGCCATGTGTCAATCGCCACCACCAGCCACGTGATCTCTGAGCACTTCGACGAAATTCTTAACAAGTTCTCCAATCAACACCCGCAGGTCACCTACTCTTTCTCGGTTTCTGAAAGTGATGAAGTTAAAACCATCGTGATGCAAAATCGGGCAAGTTTTGGAATCTGTCTGCTGCACGGGTCTCCGACGCCGCTCGAATCGGTGATTTTGTACCGTGAATATTTCGGACTTTATTGCGGCAGGCGACATCCGCTCTTTCATCAACCGGATATCGCTCCGGAACATCTGCAAGGTGAACCGTTCGTTGCGTTTCAGACAGAGGCCGAAGGGGGCCCGCTTGAGGCCATTTACCGGCTGCGCTCCCAACTTGGCCTTGCCAACAGCAGACGCGGCAGCTCCTCCAGTTTGAACGAAATCCGGCGTATGATCATGGCAAATATCGGTATTGGTGCGCTGCCGCTTCATGTAGCTCAGCAAGATGTAGAGGCAGGTCACCTCCGCCAATTGCCACCATATGAAAACCTGCCGCTTGTGAACATCCATCTTCTCAGCAACCCTGCGCGGCGTCAGTCCGATGCCGAGGCTACCTTTTTGTCAGCGTGTATGGCCGAACTGTCGGCGATTGACGTCGCAGAACGTACCTATGGCATTGAGGGCTAATTAGGACAGATAGTAAGTAACCGGCTTCGCCATCCGCTCGAACATCGACGCCAACGGGCTGGTTAATCCGAAACCAAAGCCAAACCACCAATCTGGTATGGGGCAAAGCCGACGGTGACTGATACAATCCCATCCTGTCCCAGCCTGCATCCTCCGTCACCCATTGGTTTGTTGGATCATCGCTAGAGACATTCGCCGTTAAAGTATCAGACCAGTCTTGTGCTCAGCACCATGAAACCGCGGGCCTTGATCAAATCTCCGCTGTGAGGCGAGGCGAAAATCAGGCCTGATGGAGTGCGATCCATTCTATTGACGCATGTCTTTCATAAACAAAGGTCGCTGGTTTTCCTTGATGTAAGTCCAAGCAATAAAGCGACTTGTTTTTTGCCCCTGCGCCATTTCAACGACCTTAAATTCAGCAACTTTAGCGTTTTTAAGAATTCTGGAGAGTGGCTTGAGGTTGTCCTTTTTCGACACCAATGAGGTGAACCACAAACATTGGTTGGCGAATTCCATGCTCTGTTTAACCATGCTGGCGATAAACTTTATCTCACCACCCGGATACCAAAGCTCGGCGTTCTGACCGCCGAAATTAAGTTTTTTTGAAGGACCCTTGCCAAGGTTGCTCCACTTGCGTTGGGTGCCTTTATTGGCGTGTTCCTTGGAAGCATGGAAAGGCGGGTTGCACAGGGTGACGTGAAAAGCATCGCTGGGTTCGATCACTCCTCGAAAGATATTCTCACGTACATCTTGTCGTCTAAGGGTAATTTTCAGCTTGTTTGCTTCGCAAATCTGCTGTGCCGATTTGATGGCAGCCGGATCGATATCCACACCAGTGAAGTGCCAGCCGTATTCGCTCTGCCCCGTGAGAGGATAAACCAAGCTCGCGCCAGTGCCGATGTCTAATGCCTTGATTTGGCCGCCACGCGGGATCTCTTGATTGTTGCTGTCGGCAAGCAAGTCCGCCAGATAGTGAATGTAGTCGACGCGACCAGGGATCGGCGGGCATAGGTACTTGGCAGGGATGTCCCAAAAATCGATGTTGTAATAGGTCTTCAGCAACGCACGGTTGAGCATACGGACCGCGCCGACGTCTTGAAAATCAATCGTTGTTTGACCGACAGGGTTACGGATCGTGAATGTATCAAGTTCAGGCGAATCCGCCACTAGGCGCTCAAAATCATAACCTTCTCTGTGCAGATTACGGGGGTGAAGATTGGTCTTGGTAGCCATCGGGAAGCCTTCATTAAAGTTGGTGGAAGTAACTGACCAAACGTCTTGTTGATCTGAAGTCCCTCTGCAAAATTAGCAACATTGATAGCATGTAACATGGGAATGCTAGATTGTGAGCATTGTAACGTCGGATTGTTTTCGTTGGGTGGGATGGTGGATCGGAGGATCAGCTGTGCAAACACAAATTGACCAGATGTTTGCGCGTATCGCCCTGACTGGAACAAAGGGCGCATAGTTTTCCGGAGGCGCCCCTAAAACTACGATAAATCTGGATAACCAGTGTTCGCCTGAAAGCTGCGGATGTCATTGCATTGGACCGGATCAAGGAACGGACATGCGTCTTTGCTGCTGGCTGCTCCCCTAATATAGATGCTTCATTGCATCGTACAGAAGTGGCAGCTCGATCTTCGCACAGCAGTTTAAGTAAATGAACGTTAATGACCTGTGCAGTTGTACAGTCACACTTTGCGAGAAGATATCAGATGACGAAACGCAGCCGGAGGAAAAGTCTCGGCTGCGTTTCGTCATAGTGGCACTGTATCAATCGTGGTCGCTGTCGCCATGTCCGTCACTATCGCTGTCGCCATGTCCGTCGCTGTCGCCGTGGCCGTCGCTGTCGCCGTGGCCGTCACTGTCGCTGTCGCCATGTCCGTCGCTGTCGCTGTCGCCGTGTCCGTCATTGTCACTGTCGTCGTGTCCGTCCCTATCGCCGTCGTCACTGTGTCCCTCGCTATCGTTCTCATTGTCGTCAGACTCATCGTGGTCACTGTCATGGCCGTCCGAGCCATAGTTTTTGCCGGCATCATGACCGGAACTGAGGTTGCGCATGTGGTCTGCACTTGAGGGGCGGTCTTCACTCGCCATCACAACAGAGCCGACCAATAGCGTTGTCGTCGCAAGGATCGCAATCATTGAGGTTTTCATAGTTTTCTCCAATTTGTTAGTTTCTCAAATCCGAGTTCCCTTTGATCTCGGAAGGGTTTGGATTAGCGTCGTTTCAGGCCGGTAAACATGGAACGGACAAGGTTTTCTTTGTGCTCAAAGCTGGCGACGACCACGCCGCCTACATGCAGCACAATCAGCACCAAGGTGCCATTTACCAACAGTTCGTGAAGGTCCTCGACCCACTCCGCCCCCCAAAACATGTCCATCGTCATCATGTATCCGGTGGCCGAAATGCCGATGATTGCCAGCAACAATGCGATCACCATGGTCCCGCCAGCGGGGTTGTGACCGATATAGCGTTTGGCCTTCATGGCAAGACTTTCCTTGATAAAGGAGAGGACCACCGAGGGGCGGTAGAGAAAATCGGAAAAGCGCGCATGGCGAGAGCCGACAACACCCCAGATCAGGCGAAACGCTATCAATCCTGCTACGATGTATCCGACAGTCTCGTGTGCCTTGTCCCATTCATCTGCCGTGATGTAGGCCACTGCAAATCCACCTACCAAAGACCAGTGGAAGATGCGGATCAAGGGATCCCATACGCGGACCTGACTTTCCCGAATGCCGACACCCGATACCGGAACCGAAGGCGGGCTGTCCATCAATCGTCCTCCTTCACGCCAACTAGTTCACCGTTGGTCGGGTTAAAGAACATCTCAACACGCTCACCCTTGGGCGAGATTGCGTAGACTTCGTAACATCCGCGTTCGACTTTCACGGCGCGGGTGTCATAGCCAAGGCCTTTTGCCGTTTCCAGAATGGCTTCCTTGCTCATCCAGCCGTCTTGTGGCCCACTGTCGCAGGAGATTTTGCTTGCAAAGGCAGGAACTGCGATCAGGCTTGCAGCGACGGTTATTGCGCTAACAAATTTCATAACATCATCCTCATTTATGTTCCGAGCTGTTGTGCTCTGTGTTTCGATGGGACGGGTATGGCAGGGTCCAAATGACAACTCCCAGACAACGACTGTCAGCAAACTGTCATTTATGATCTGCGAAGGAGAAACCATGAAAAAGACTTCACTACTGATCGCAGCCTTCATCGCACTTATTATGACACCGGTTCTGGCGGATGATGACGACGACGATGAAAAATATGGCCTTCAGGCCCTCATGGAAGCCCGCCGCGCAGGTGATGTGCTTCCTTTGATCACGATCCTGAAACACATTCACCCAATCACCGGCGACAATGTCGTCGCAATTGAGTTTGAACAGGATGACGGTCGCTACAAATACGGCGTCTATTATCTGGACGACAACGGCCGCCGCCGTGAAGTCTATGTGGACGCTCAGTCGGGTAACGTGCTCGAAGATGAATTGGCAGACTGACCATGCGCGTCTTGTTGATCGAAGATGATGACCGAATTCGTGCCGATGTCACCGCAGCGCTGGAGGCGTCAGGATATATCGTGGACAGCGAAACATCCGGTGAGGAAGGATGGTTTCTGGGCGATACTGAGGTCTACGGCGCGGTTATCCTTGATTTGGGCCTACCGGAAATGGATGGTTTGACCGTTCTGAAACGTTGGCGTCAAGCGGGCCGCACCATGCCGGTGCTTGTTCTGACCGCACGCGGCACGTGGAGCGAGCGGGTCGAAGGCATTGATGCAGGCGCTGATGATTACCTGCCAAAGCCTTTTCATATGGAAGAGTTGATTGCACGTCTGGGGGCCATCATCCGGCGCTCGGGCGGTCAGGCTAGCCCCGTCATCACCGCTGGCGAGGTCGAGCTTGACACACGTCAAATGAAAATCACCGTGCGCGGCATTCCTGTTTCGCTGTCACCACAAGAATACCGGCTTGTTTCCTATCTGATGATCAACATCGGGCGGGTCGTGCCCCAACAAGAGCTGGCAGAGCATCTGCAATCCGTCCATTTTGAACGGGAATCAAATGCCGTTGAAGTGTTGGTTGGCCGGATCAGGCGGAAGCTTTCCACGGCCTTGATCCAGACACGGCGTGGTTTCGGCTATATCATCGAAGAGGACACGCCAGAATGACCTCGCGACCACGTTCCTTGCGCATCCGCCTTCTGCTCATCTCGGCCGGCATTGTCATAATCGCACTTCTGGTCACAGGGGCGGGCCTGACCAAAATATTCGAGCGGCATTCAGAACGCCGTGTGGCGGAAGAACTGGACATCTTTCTTGATCAACTCTCGGGCGCTGTCCAGTGGAGCGTGGATCAAAGACTATCACTCACTCGTGATCTTGCAGATCCCCGCTTCAAGAAGGTTTTTAGCGGCCTCTATTGGCAAATTCGAAATGATCAAAACGGGTCATTGCTGAGATCACGATCCTTGTGGGATTCCGAACTGATCCTGCCAGACGATGCACTTGCTGCAGGAGACATTCATCAACACATCATCGAAAGTTCATTCAGCCGCGCGCTTTTGATCCGCGAACAGATGATTACGATATCTGCTGGCGGCCAGTTGATTGACCTGCGCGTCTCGGTCGCAATCGACGCCTCGGAGATCGAAAGGTTGGCCACTGATTTTCGCACCGATCTGATCCCGGCGCTGTCCTTGCTTGGGCTGGTTCTGATGGCGGGTTTCGGGTTTCAAATCGCCGCAGGCCTGAAGCCGCTGAATTCACTCAAGGCTGCGGTGAACAAGGTGCGCTCTGGCAAAAAGTCGCGATTGGATACGGCTGTCCCGCGTGAGATTTACCCTCTCGTGGAGGAGGTCAATTCCCTTCTGGACCTTCAGGAAAAATCAATGGTCCGTGCGCGCGACAGGGCCGCCGATCTGGCTCATGGGCTTAAAACGCCACTCACAGCGCTGGTCACTGACATCACAAGGTTGCGCGCCAACAACCAGACTGAAATTGCCGATGACATAGAGGATCTTGCCCTGCGGATGCAGCGCCTGATGGAGCGCGAACTGTCCCAAGCGCGCATTAGACACGGCAGCAGCGGCCATAAATCATCTGTGGCTGCGGCTGCCGAAGCAATCATCCGCACCCTGCAAAGAACCCCGCGGGGCGAAAAAATAGACATAATCCAAGAATTCAAAGTGCGTGCTGATGTGGCAATGGATCAAGACGATTTGAACGAGGTGCTGGGCAATCTATTGGAAAATGCGGTGCGGCACGCCTCCTCCCGCGTCAGCGTCTCCATCATTGACAATGCCGGCAAAGCCCGCGTTTCGATTGAGGACGACGGGAAAGGTATCAGCGAAAAACAGGCGGATGCCATGATGCATCGGGGCCAACGGATGGACGCAAAAGGAACAGGTGCGGGCCTTGGCCTTGCTATTGTTCAGGATATTCTGGAGGCATCAAATGCCGTCATGTTCCTCACAAAAGGGAAATGGGGAGGGTTGAAGGTCGTGTTGGACATCCCCAAAGCCGCCGTTCGTGCCAAACGCGGCTAACGACCGTTTCCAATCCAGAGCAGGCATGGATTCTCAACATTTGAAGTCGTTCATCTGCATCGGATCGAAGCATTTGGCGCCCGGCTTTCCCGTATCAAATGCGGCATCTGCTCCTTCGGCATTGCAGCATCCCTTTCAACTGTCGCTGCCCCATTCGCCTTCGAAAATATCCTGCATTTCATGAAGGTAGACAGCTTTGGACTTACCGAATTTGGCAATGGCCTTTATCAGTCGCGTGATTTGCAAGTTCCAATGACACTAAGAATAGATCGAAATCTGTGGGTGCTTCTTGCTGGTTTTGCGCCTTTTTAGATGCCCCGCAAACCCGTGGTCCCCATCAGAGGCAGAGCGATATGATCGCCTGCGTGGAACCAATTCTCGGGAAGGTAAGACAAGCATTAATGAGGTGTCTGGATCTGCGGGACCACCTCAGCATGATCTCACATTTGAAATAGCCGAAGATCAGTTCAAACAGTCACAACCCGACACCCCCAGCTGTCACAATTCGCAGTCAGCTCTGGTGATAACTTGCCGTCGGTATACAGCACGTCAACATCGCTCAACGAGCAGATTGTCAGGGGTGCTTTCCGCGTGAACTTCAGGTGGTCAGCCACAATCATAACCTTGCGCGACCGCTGTATCGCGATTCTGCTGACCATCACTTCTTGCCCATCGAAATCCAGCAGGTCACCGTCCGCATCAATGGCCGAGCAACCCAGAACAGAATAATCGAACTTGAACTGCTTCACCATTTCGACTGTCAAACCACCAACAATGCCGCCGTCTGCGCGGCGCAATACACCACCTGCCAGAATGATTTCGCAGCTGTGATTGATGGCAAGAATGTTCGCAATATTCAGGTTGTTTGTGACCACCAGCAGATTCTCATGATCCAGCAACTCATGCGCGACCGCTTCGGTAGTTGTGCCTATATTCATGAAAACCGATGCCCCATCAGGGATAGCGCGGGCACATTCAACAGCAATTGCTTTTTTGCCAACATCGTTCAGGCGACGGCGCTCTTCATAGACGATGTTCACAACGCCGGAAGGCACAACCGCACCGCCATGTACTCTTTCAAGTCGACCGCTTTCTGCAAGATCGGAAAGATCACGCCTGATGGTCTGCACGGTGACGTCGTAAAGATCCGCGAGGCCATCCACTGTGACTTTTCCCTCCTTGCGGGCAAGATCAAGGATTTCCTTCTGCCTGAAATTTGAGGCCATCACCTACTCCATTACACAACCCGTCCAAGCACACAAAAGCGGGGCGCTTATCTTGTCTATCAGCCAATAGACCTGACGCCTCGTCAAGGCCGCGGATTGCTTGATCACCTAAAAAACCAGAAAAGCGTGCGAATTCGAAAGGGAAAACCCATAGCTTTCAGCGCATTAGTCAAAAAGGAACAAAAACGAACATTCGTTATTGTCACATTCGCTCTAGTAGTGTTGACTGGCGCAACGTCCGGAGCAGGGAGTCTGCGGCGCAAAGTGAATGCAGGGAGGCTTCATTGGGTCAGAATGGAAATCAGGACATTGTCGATTTGTTCGTCATCGGGGGCGGCATCAACGGATGCGGCATTGCCCGTGACGCGGTTGGCCGTGGGCTGAGCGTTGAACTGGCTGAAATGAACGATCTTGCCTCCGCCACCTCTTCTGCCTCAACCAAGTTGTTTCATGGTGGCCTTCGCTATCTTGAGTATTGGGAAATCCGTCTTGTCCGAGAGGCGCTGATCGAGCGCGAGACCCTCCTGAAGGCGATGCCCCACATCTCGTGGCCGATGCGTTTTGTGCTACCCTACCATAAGGACATGCGCTTCGAGAGCGACACGCCCACATCTAAAGTCCTGAATATTCTAATGCCGTGGATGAAGGGGCGCAGGCCCGCATGGCTTATCCGGCTTGGCCTTTTTATGTATGACAATCTGGGCGGCCGAAAAGTTCTTAAGGGAACAACATCGTTGGATTTAAAGGGTACGCCAGAGGGTGCGCCGCTTCAGGACCGCTTTGAAAAAGCTTATGAGTATTCTGATTGCTGGATTGAAGACAGTCGGCTGGTGGTTCTGAACGCCCGAGACGCCCAAAACCGCGGCGCCCGCATTAATGTGCGCACCAAGGTGGTTTCGGCCGCGCAAGTCGATGGAATGTGGCGGATCACACTTGAGGGGCAAAACGGTGAGCAGCGTATCGTCACCGCACGTATGATCGTGAACGCTGGTGGCCCTTGGGTTGAAGATGTCATTCGCAACACGATGCGGATCAACACAACCGAAGGCGTCCGTCTGGTGCGCGGCAGCCATATCGTAACACGCAAGTTATATGACCACGATAAATGCTACTTCTTTCAGGGCGAAGACGGGCGGATCATTTTCACGATACCTTACGAGACCGATTTCACCTTGATTGGCACCACCGATGCAGACCACACTGACGTAAATCAAAAACCTGTCTGCACCCCGGAAGAGCAGGATTACCTGTTGGGTTTTGCCTCGAAGTACCTGAAGAAACCGGTCACCCGCGATGACATAGTTTTCACCTATTCCGGTGTGCGCCCGCTCTACAATGATGGGGCCAGTTCGGCGACGGCGGCGACGCGCGATTACGTTCTAAAGCTGGACCAATCTGCAGGTGCACCTGTCTTGAATGTCTTTGGCGGCAAGATCACGACCTACCGTAAACTCGCGGAGAGCGCGCTGGAAAAAATTGCGCCTCTCTTTGCCCAAACCGGCCCGCCATGGACCGCAGGGGTTGCCCTGCCGGGTGGGGATTTTCCGGTTGATGGCGTCGGTCCGCTGACCGCGCAATTGAAAGCGAAATACCCGTTCCTATCAGAACGCTGGCTTGATCGACTGGTTAAAGCTTATGGATCAGAAGTCTTCGATCTGCTGGGTGACGCTCAAACGGAGGGCGATCTGGGGCAAAACTTCGGATCGGATTTGACGGAACGCGAAGTAAACTGGTTGGTTGAGCGGGAATTCGCAAATACTGCTGACGATATTGTTTGGCGACGCTCGAAGTTGGGGCTCAGAATGACGGCAGAAGAAATTGATGCGTTGGACAGTTGGTTGGCGAATTCCGCCGCCGATCTGCCCGGGCAACACGCAGTGTGAACTGCGAAGGGGAGAGAGAAATGTCACTTGTCCTTGAGGGTGTGTCCACGGTCGTTAACGGCCAGACACATATATACCCAACAGATCTGGAGCTTTCATCAGGAACGATGAATGTTTTGCTTGGACCAACATCATCGGGGAAAACGTCGTTGATGCGCATAATGGCCGGGCTTGATGTGCCGACGAAGGGCAAGGTTATCTGGGGCGGCAAAGACGTGACTGGTATGCGGGTGCAGGACCGTGGCGTTGCGATGGTATATCAGCAGTTCATTAATTATCCGTCGATGACCGTTTACGAAAACATTGCCAGCCCGATGCGGCTGTTGGGCAAATCCAAAGACCAGATCGAAGAAGCTGTTAAGAAAGCGGCTGACCTGATGAAGCTGTCGCCCTTTTTGGATCGCAAACCACTTGAACTATCGGGCGGACAGCAGCAGCGCTGCGCCCTTGCCCGTGCGCTGGTCAAGGATGCAGGCCTTGTGTTGTTGGACGAACCCCTTGCCAACCTTGACTATAAACTACGCGAAGAATTGCGTGCCGAAATCCCCAAGATATTCGAGGAAGCGGGATCGATCTTTGTATATGCCACAACCGAGCCTGAAGAAGCCCTGCTGCTGGGCGGACACACGGCAGCGATGTGGGAAGGCAAGATCACCCAGTTCGGCACAACACCGACGGTTTATCGCCAACCTGTTAACGCCACCACGGCGCGGGTATTTTCCGATCCGCCGATGAATTTTCTAGACATCCAGAAATCCGGTGATCGTCTCCTGTTCGGCGACGGACAATCCGCACCAGCCTTCGGTGCTTTTGAAGGGCTGAAAGATGGCAGCTATATCGCGGGATTTCGTCCCAACCATCTTGAGCTGGCGAAACAGGCACCGGGTGCACTTGAATTCACGGGAAAGCTGAACGTGACCGAGATCACCGGATCAGAGACTTTCATCCATCTGGACCATCATGGCGAAAACTGGGTTGGCCTTGTGCACGGTGTCAAATCCTTGGAAATCGGCGCATTGCTAAATGTCTACCTTGACCCGAAACACGTCTATATCTTTGCCCAAAACGGCACATCGGTGGCACCTGCCGCCTATGCACTTGCGGCTTGAGGGAGAGAGATAATGGCAAAAATCACCCTCGAAAATCTGGCACATTCCTATCTGCCCAATCCCAAAAGCGAAGATGACTTTGCACTTAAGGAACTGAACCACGACTGGGTCGACGGCGAAGCCTACGCGCTGCTGGGCGCCTCTGGCTGTGGTAAATCCACATTGCTCAATATCATTTCAGGCCTGCTGCACCCTTCTCAGGGGCGCATCCTGTTCAATGACCGTGACGTAACGATGGCCCCGACGACAGAGCGGAACATCGCACAGGTTTTCCAGTTTCCCGTCGTTTATGACACGATGACTGTCCGCGACAACCTAGCATTCCCGCTGCGCAACCGCGGTGCCGATGCGACCTATATCAAAGACCGCGTTCAGCAAATTGCAGCGATGATCGGGATGGAAGCGACGCTTGACCATAAGGCCCGCGGCCTGACTGCGGATGCCAAACAAAAGATATCTTTGGGCCGCGGCATGGTGCGTGAGGACGTCAATGCGCTTTTGTTTGATGAGCCGTTGACGGTCATCGACCCGCATATGAAATGGGAATTGCGCACGCAATTGAAGTCCCTGCACCATGAGTTCGGGCATACGATGATCTATGTGACGCACGACCAGACAGAAGCGCTGACTTTTGCGGACAAAGTCGTGGTGATGTATGATGGCCGCGTCGTCCAGATGGGGACACCCCAACAGCTTTTTGAACAACCTGAGCATACATTCGTCGGCTATTTCATCGGCTCGCCGGGTATGAACGTGCTGACTGCGCAAGTAGACGGTGAAAAGGCTGTGCTTGAGGGCACGCAGATTTCCCTTGGCAAAGGCTTTGGCGCGCTGTCGGGCAAAGTGGAATTGGGTGTCCGGCCCGAGTTCACATCGCTGAGCGCAGGTGAAGATGGGCTGCCGGTTACGATCAAGCGAGTGGAAGACGTTGGCCGCCACAAGATCGTGCGGGCAGACTTCCACGGCACAGAGATTAACATCCTTGCTGAAGAAGGCGCCGAAATTTCGCCCGACATGAACCGCGTGGTGTTCGATCCGGCCGGTATCAATGTCTATTCAGATAGCTGGCGCGTCGCGCCGAAGGTGGCCTGATATGAAAAAGACAGTTAATCAAAAAGCATGGTTCCTCATTCTCCCCGTTCTGGTGCTGGTGGCATTTTCTGCGGTGATCCCGCTGATGACTGTGGTGAATTATTCGGTTCAGGATACGTTCGGGAACAACAAGTTTTTCTGGGCGGGCCTCGAATGGTTCGAAGAGATGCTGGCATCTGAGCGCATGTGGAATGCTCTGGGGCGACAAATCACGTTTTCCGCAATCATTCTGGCCATCGAAATACCGCTTGGCATTTTTGTCGCGTTGAACATGCCGAAGAAGGGTTTCTGGGCCTCGTTTTGCTTGGTCCTGATGTCGCTACCATTGCTCATCCCGTGGAATGTGGTCGGCACGATTTGGCAGATTTTTGGCCGCGTCGATATTGGCCTTCTTGGCTATACTTTGGCGGCCTTGGGCATTGACTATAACTATACCCAAAACTTCTATGCCGCTTGGATCACGGTCATTGTCATGGACGTTTGGCACTGGACCTCACTGGTTGCCCTTTTGGCCTATGCGGGTTTGCAGTCCATCCCGGACGCCTATTACCAAGCGGCCAAGATCGATCAAGCCAGCCGCTGGAAAGTCTTCCGGTTTATCGAGCTACCCAAGATCATGGGAGTACTGATGATCGCGATCCTGCTGCGATTTATGGACAGCTTCATGATTTACACCGAACCTTTCGTGGTGACGGGCGGCGGACCAGGTAACTCGACCACATTCTTGTCGATTGATCTGGTGAAGATGGCACTGGGGCAATTTGACCTTGGTCCCGCTGCGGCGTTCTCGATCATGTATTATCTTGTGATCCTGCTGGTGTCTTACGTGTTCTACACCGTGATGACGAACCTTGATAAAAGGGATGGTCACTGATGTCTGACTTCACACACATACCGACCAAACGCAGTTTTGGCCTGCCCAAAATCAAAGGCAACGCTATTGTCATGGGCCTATACCTGCTTTTCTTGCTGTTGCCGATCTACTGGCTGGTGATGATGAGCCTCAAGACCAACTCAGAGATTCTCAACAGCTTTACCCTGTGGCCGCGGGACCTGACGTTTGACAACTATCTGACCATTCTGACGGATGCGTCTTGGTACACCGGTTACCTCAATTCCATGGCCTATGTGGTCATGAATATGGTGATCTCACTGCTGGTCGCACTGCCTGCGGCTTATGCCTTTAGCCGCTATACGTTCATGGGTGACAAGCATCTGTTCTTTTGGCTCCTGACCAATCGAATGGCACCTCCTGCAGTCTTTGCCCTGCCGTTTTTCCAGCTCTACAGTTCGGTTGGATTGTTCGACACGCATATCGCTGTCGCCTTGGCGCATTGTCTGTTCAACGTCCCGCTGGCTGTGTGGATTTTGGAGGGCTTCATGCGTGGCGTGCCCAAGGAGATCGACGAGACGGCCTATATCGACGGCTACTCCTTTCCACGCTTCTTCATCCGTATCTTCACGCCACTTGTGGCCTCTGGCATCGGTGTCACGGCATTCTTCTTGTTCATGTTCAGCTGGGTTGAGCTGCTGCTCAGCCGCACGCTGACATCGGTAAACGCAAAACCGATCGCCGCTACGATGACCCGCACGGTGGGTGCAGCCGGTATCGACTGGGGTGTGTTGGCAGCTGCCGGGGTTCTCACAATCCTGCCGGGTGCGTTGGTGATCTATTTTGTCCGCAATTACATCGCCAAGGGCTTCGCCCTGGGCCGCGTCTAAGAAAGGAGAAACACCTATGGAATGGATGGCATGGACTTGGCCGACCGCAGTTTTCTTCGGCATCATCGCAATAACGCTGGTCACCTTTACGGTGCTTGCGATCAAATATCCGGAAGCACCGCGCAGCGGGATACTTAGGATCGAAACGACCCGTGGTGACAGATTATTCATCACGCTACTTGGCTCGGCCTTTATCAATCTGGCTTGGCTTGGACTGCTCAGTGCGCCGCAATGGGGCGCACTGGTCGTCTGCTTCTTTTATGCCTTAGCGGTCTTCCGCTGGGTTTAATCGAATAGGTGACCCGGCAAGCAAGAACCGGACCGCCTATAACTTTCACATCTAGGGAGGAACAACATGAACTTGCGACTTAAAGGAACCACCGCGATAGGTCTTGCTGCTTGCATGCTTACCGCGCCCGCGTTCGCCGATATGGATGCCGCCAAGGCATTCCTTGATAGCGAAATTGGCGAACTGTCGGCGCTGTCACGCGCCGAACAGGAAGCTGAGCTTCAATTCTTTATCGACGCGGCCAAACCATACGAAGGCATGTCGATCAACGTGGTGTCAGAAACAATCGGCACGCACACATATGAATCCACCGTTCTGGCCCCCGCATTCGAGGCCATTACAGGCATCAAGGTCACCCATGACCTGATCGGTGAAGGCGACGTTGTTGAAAAGCTGCAAACACAAATGCAGTCCGGCGAAAACATCTATGACGCCTACATCAACGACTCTGACCTGATCGGCACACACTGGCGCTACAAGCAGGCGCGCAACCTGACAGACTGGATGACCGGCGAAGGCGCCGCTGTGACGAACCCGAACCTCGACCTTGAGGATTTCATCGGTCTTTCGTTCACAACCGGACCTGACGGAAAAGTCTATCAGCTGCCCGACCAGCAGTTCGCGAACTTGTACTGGTTCCGGTACGATTGGTTCAACGACGAGCAGAACAAAGCCGACTTCAAAGCCAAATATGGCTACGATCTGGGTGTGCCGGTCAACTGGTCCGCATACGAGGACATCGCGGAATTCTTCACCGGTCGTGACCTGTCTCGTCTGGGCGTAGAAGGCGAAGTCTTTGGCAACATGGACTACGGCAAGAAAGACCCGTCCTTGGGTTGGCGCTATACTGATGCGTGGCTGTCCATGGCTGGTGCCGGCGACGTAGGTGAGCCAAATGGCCTGCCCGTTGATGAATGGGGCATTCGTGTAAACGAAAATTCCCAACCGGTTGGTTCTTGTGTGGCACGTGGTGGCGCGACCAACGGCCCCGCTGCTGTTTATGCTGTGACCAAGGCAATCGAATGGCTGGAAAAATACTCTCCGCCTGCCGCAGCCGGCATGACATTCTCTGAGGCAGGCCCAATTCCTGCGCAGGGTAACGTTGCACAGCAGATGTTCTGGTACACGGCCTTTACCGCCGCGTCTGTAGAGCCTGATCTGCCCGTGATGAACGAAGATGGCACGCCAAAATGGCGCATGGCCCCTTCACCACATGGTGCATATTGGACCGAAGGCACCAAGATCGGCTATCAAGACGCCGGTTCCTGGACGCTGATGGAATCCACACCTGTTGACCGTGCACAAGCGGCTTGGCTCTATGCCCAGTTCGTGACGTCCAAGACTGTGGACGTGAAGAAAAGCCATGTTGGTCTGACATTCATTCGTGAATCCACGATCCAGCACGAAAGCTTTACCGAGCGTGCGCCGAAACTGGGTGGTCTGGTTGAATTCTACCGCTCACCAGCACGGGTACAATGGTCTCCAACAGGTACCAACGTTCCTGACTATCCAAAGCTGGCTCAGCTGTGGTGGCAGAACATCGGCGACGCAATGTCCGGTGCAAAGACGCCTCAGGAAGCACTCGACTCACTTTGCGCTGATCAGGAAAAAGTTCTGATCCGTCTGGAGCGTGCCGGTGTTCAGGGTGAACTTGGTCCGGTTATGAACGAAGAGAAAGATGCAGATTACTGGCTGTCCCAACCCGGTTCGCCCAAAGCGAAACTGGCCAATGAAGACGAAGAACCAGTGACTATCTCTTATGACGAGCTGATCAAATCCTGGCAGTAAACCTATGTTCTGGGGCCAAGAAACTGGTCCCAGTTCAAACGGTTTGATGAACACGTCCAAGATCAGCGGCCCTTCAGAAGGGCCGCTGTTTTCACCTCAAATAACCGGCGACCATTCATGACCTATGTCCTAGCAATTGACCAAGGCACAACATCAACCCGCGCGATACTGTTCGACAAAACGATGACTACATGTGCCATCGCGCATGAAGAATTCGCGCAGCATTTCCCCCAATCCGGCTGGGTTGAGCATAATCCCCGGGATTTGTGGGAAACGACGCTGTCGACCTGTCGTGACGTCATTGACCAAGCCGACATAACGCCTTCAAAAATTGCCTCAATCGGCATCACCAATCAGCGCGAAACTGTCATCGTCTGGGATAAGAAAACCGGCGAGGCGCTGCATAACGCGATTGTCTGGCAGGACCGCCGTACGGCAGATGTCTGCGCAGAACTGCGCGATGCAGGTCACGAGGCGATGATCACAGAGCGCACGGGGCTTTTGCTCGATCCGTATTTCTCAGGCACCAAGCTGAAATGGATACTGGACCATGTAGACGGCGCACGCGCCCGCGCTGAACGGGGCGAGTTGCTGTTCGGCACTGTCGATGCCTTTCTTATCTGGAAACTGACAGGCGGGAAGACACACGCAACGGATGCGACCAACGCCGCGCGCACAATGCTGTATGATATTCGCAAAGGCCGATGGAGCAGCACGATCTGTGAGCTCCTTGATATACCCATGCAGATGTTACCGCAGGTCAAAGATTGTGCCGCTGATTATGGCACCACCCGACCGGATTTGTTCGACGTTGAAATTCCCATCAACGGTGTTGCCGGAGACCAGCAGGCTGCCACCATCGGACAGGCCTGTTTTGAACCCGGCATGATAAAATCGACCTACGGTACGGGATGTTTTGCGCTTTTGAACACAGGCGATACGCCTGTCATGTCAGAGAACCGTCTACTCACCACAATCGCCTATCAACTTGATGGCAAGCCGACTTATGCGCTTGAAGGTTCGATTTTCATTGCAGGCGCTGTCGTACAATGGTTGCGGGACGGGATGCAGATCATTCAGGACGCGGCCGAAACGCAGGCCTTAGCCGAACAGGCAGATCCCCAGCAAAACGTGATCCTTGTTCCGGCCTTTGTTGGTCTGGGTGCCCCTTATTGGAACCCTGATTGCAGAGGCGCCGCCTTTGGCCTGACGCGCGCAACAGGCCCCGCTGAAATGGCAAAAGCGGCGCTTGAATGTATTGGCTTTCAGACACGGGATTTGCTGCAAGCCATGGCTGCTGACTGGGAGGCGCCCGGCGTCCAGCCTACGCTACGAGTCGATGGCGGAATGTCTGCAAGCGATTGGGCGATGCAGTTTTTGTCGGACATCATTTCAGCCCCTGTCGACAGACCATCGAGCCAGGAAACGACGGCCCTCGGGGTTGCTTGGCTGGCGGGAATGCACGCAGGCGTCTATCCAGACCAAGCAGTCTTTGCCAAGACATGGGCCTGTGAAACACAATTCAAACCCGCGATGGACGAAACACTGCGCGCCGAAAAATATGCGGCATGGGGCAGAGCCGTCCTTGCCACTATGAGCGTTTAAGCGATGTTTTCTTTTATAAGCCCACAAGCGATCCATTTTGGCCGAGGCCAAAGTCAAAATACAGCAGCGTTGGCCGCATCCTTCGGCACCTCGGTTCTGTTAGTTCATGGCGCGAGTGCCACGCGCGCACAGTGGCTGATAGATGCATGCAATTCGGCAGGTCTTAAGACTGAAAGAATTAGTTGCGCAAGCGAGCCGAGCCTGCCCGATATTGAACGCGCGCTGCGCCAGCTAAAAGGGGTTTCACCGGACATTGTTATCGGGCTTGGCGGCGGTTCAGTCCTCGATTTTGCCAAAGCGCTGGCAGCATTGATCCCCTGTGATGGCGATCCAATGACATACCTCGAAGTTGTTGGGGATGGTCGTTCTTTGGATCACCCTCCCCTACCTATGATCGCATTGCCAACAACGGCAGGGACCGGTGCTGAAGTCACTAAAAACGCGGTCATCTTGGTGCCTGATCAAGGTATTAAAGTCAGTTTACGCGACCCGCGTATGGTGCCGAGGATTGCCATCGTTGACCCATCTCTCATGCAGGGCGCGCCAAAACATGTGGCCCTTGCGGCCGCGCTCGACGCGGTTACCCAAGTGATTGAGCCGTATTTGTCGATCAAAGCCAATCCAATGACCGACGCCCTGTGCCATGCGGCCATTTCAACAGGTCTTCGCACGCTGAAAGATCTGGTGGAAAACGATGCGTCCGAAGCGTGGGATAGAATGGCTTGGGTCAGCACATGTGGCGGCTTGGCCTTAGCGAATGCGGGCCTTGGTGCTGTACATGGTTTCGCAGGTGTGATCGGCGGAGAAACCAATGCCCCTCATGGGGCGATATGCGGCGCACTGCTTCCTGCTGTGCTTGAATCGCACCTGCGCAAAGCTAAGAAGCATACGGACATTTCGATCCGCTTGGAGTGGGTACTGGATGAAGTCGACACCCACTTTGCCCAAGGTGAAAAAGGGATGGGTATTGCTGCGCTGCGTAGTTGGTCGCGGAAGATGGGTCTTCCCGGTTTGGAAGGGCTGGGGTTATCCGCGGCAGACTATTCGAAAGTTGCACAAGCCGCGTCTAGAGCATCCTCAATGGGCGGCAATCCTTTTGTACTTTCAGAACATGAACTGTTGGAGATACTACAGTCCGCTAAGTAAGATAGCCAAACCTTGTAGTTGAGTTTCCCATGCGGTTGCTTTGGGGGAAAGTCGATCAGGTACATCAGTATACTTAAGTCTGGATGAGGCAATTGGTCCTTTCGCGCTTTTTTTCCGCCCGTAATGTCCGTTTAGGCCACTGTCCGTCGTCAGAGTTTTTGGAACCAATGGCGGCCTAATCTAAGAGAGAGTTTGGCTCATCTGGTTTGTTTGATTATGCGGCGCGTTGTCTGTGATGCAAGCGTCGCGTTTCGAGCGTCTTTCGTTTGATCCTTTCCACTGCCCGGCAGGGTTATGCGCAGCATGATCCCGAGAGGGGCGTTGTTTTAGAATGGCTTTGTCACGCCCGAAGTAGACGTCAGCGGGTGTGACGTTGCTGATGCTCTCGTGGTAGCGCTGGTGATTGTAGTGATCGACGAAGGCTTTGATTTGGCGTTCGAGATCACCCGGCAGGAAGTAGTTTTCCAGCAGGATGCGGTTCTTTAAGGTCTGGTGCCAACGTTCGATCTTTCCCTGTGTTTGGGGATGATATGGCGCGCCACGCGAGTGCTTCATGCCTTTGTCTTGCAGCCATTCTGCCAGATCGCCCGAGACGTAACTGGATCCGTTGTCACTGAGCAGACGTGGCTTGTGAACGACGTGAACTTGGTCACAGCCAGACGCCCGAAGGGCGAGGTCCAGGGTATCCGTCACGTCTTCAGCCCGCATGTTGGTGCAGAGCTTCCAGGAGACAATATAGCGGCTGTAATCGTCGAGGACGGTGCTGAGGTAGAACCAGCCCCATCCCAGAACCTTGATGTAGGTAAAGTCGGTCTGCCAGAGCTGATTGATCGCTGTGGTTTTATCTTTGAATTCGTTAGCGGCCTTGATCACAATGAAAGCTGGGCTGGTGATCAGGTCGTGCGCCTTCAAGATACGATATGTCGAAGCCTCTGATACAAAGCAACTTTCCTTGTCAGTGAAGGTCACCGCCAGCTCTCGCGGTGACAACTCCGTCTCCCTCAACGCCAGTTTGACCACCTTGCGACGCACTTCGTCGGGGATGCGGTTCCAGACGTGCTTTGGCTTAGGAGATTGATCCTGCAACCCGGCCTCGCCGCGCTGCAGGTACCGATCGTACCAACGATAGAACGTGGTGCGGGGGATGCCCAGTTTGGCCAGCCTTAGACGCGCTGACGTCTACTTCGGGCGTGACAAAGCCATTCTAAAACAACGCCCCTCTCGGGATCATGCTGCGCATAACCCTGCCGGGCAGTGGAAAGGATCAAACGAAAGACGCTCGAAACGCGACGCTTGCATCACAGACAACGCGCCGCATAATCAAACAAACCAGATGAGCCAAACTCTCTCTTAGATTAGGCCGCCATTGGTTCCAAAAACTCTGACGACGGACAGTAGGAACAATAATTGCGCGAGCCGATAGACTTGCTCCCAACTTGGGCTGCCAAGGTGCGCATCGGCACGCTTGGAGGGTATGCGCGGTGGCTGCTTAAGAAATTCTTCGACCATAACAGAGGTGCCTTCGTGGAAATTTTCTGCTTCAATGATTTGATCAACAGCCCCAGTTCCAACAAAGTTATTGATCCGAGCGGTGTCTAGCTGTTGAAGCCGAATATCATTCTCACGGTTTAATTGTTCAGTGAGATCGTACTGTGCTTTGCGCGCCTTCTCCTTCATCTCTTCCGCTGCGCCCATGACCGTGGCAGCCAGTTCCGGAGGAAACTCTGAAACATCAAAATCGAGTAGTTGGTCCAAGTCTGCCAGCGCCATCTTGGAAACATCATCAAAGGATATTGAATCAATCCCGCCAATGAATTTTTGGAGAAGATCACCAAGTCCGAAGCCGCCGACGGATGATAAGTTCTGCATATCCTTGTAGATTTGGGTTCGTTCCTCGCGATTTTTACGGTTATCCTGTGGCCCGTTGGCATGCCGCCTACGCTGTCGGAGATTGTCTCAAGGCATTTGGCACCAACTACATCAAGTTGCAGATTCAATCCGGTTCTTTTCTTTTCGTCGCGTGCTCCAAGAAGTTCTTCGATACTCTGAGTAGAATAGCAAGGAATGCAAGAATCCGATCTGCCGATCGCCTGTCCTAGGGACGACATTTGCCCACTGAGCAGATGGTTTCAGGACGAAGTGTCGAGATAGATGGTAAGTTTCACCATGTTAGTTTCTTTCTTGTGGCTGCACATTGCTTATAGGTGCAGAAGATGCCTCCTCACGTGCGCTATTAGCTTCATATTGTATGATGAGCGACTGTCGTGAAAGGGCTGGAGCGATCATTGACAACATGAAGCCGAAGGGCGGAAAAGTCCGCACAATTGCTATTCATCTGCGTTCCCAAAACCCTCGTTTTTGACACGATGTCGGAGGTCCGCTCAGCGGACTTTACTGCCGTCGAATACAAATACGCCAACGGCGCTATCAAATTGCTGTCGTCGTAATTGCCTGCCGCAGTTGAGGGCCCATCACATCAGTCTACTATTTCCTCGACCGACAACCGATGATGCTTGTCCTCATCGATGGTGCGACCTTGCCATCCTATGATTGCTGTTTGATCGCCATTCTCTGCGATCACGACATCAATTGACCATCCGATTGCGAAACCAGTTTGGGATCCTCTGATATTGCTACACTCATAGGACAATGTCGTCTCATCGCAGACGTCATCGTAGCAGACCCGGTATTGAGGTGCTTAGGTGTTGGGCAAGCTGCCGTCTTCGTAGTTGGAACAGCCTGCAATCGCAGGTGCGGCTGTAACTAGAGATATGGCGATGCCTGATAAGACGCGTTTCATCGGCGCATTATTGGATCAGTGAACGCTAAGGTCAATGTACCAAAAACGCTCGTTTTTGGGAGTTCCGTGCGGTTTCGAATATCGCCATTTAATCATGGCCTTTCTGTGTGTCATCGAAGTAAGCGATGAGACCCAATTTCTGCCACATAGGCAAATTATGAATTGGGTCACAAAGGGCGCAATACTTATCGCTGTAGGCGCGTGCCTAAACGCTTCAGGAGATACCTATGACTAAGAACAATAGCTTTACAGACAAAGAACGCGCTGCATGGCACGAGGATCGCCGCCGAGGGAATCAAGGCGAAGCAGACGTTGGAAATTCTTCCGTGAGTGACGATACCTGTATCAATTGCGGCGCTCCGCTTGGGCGGGAGATTCCTGAGGGCTATGAAGGCGCGCTATGTGGTGCTTGTGATTAGATTGCTTTAGCTCGCCAAAAACGCTCGTTTTTGGCACATGCAAAAATCATCCGAAATGACGCTACCAAAAATTCCGTTCAAAACCCGAGCAGTTGTTGAAGGTTTTTGGCTGTTCGTCGTAAGCGGACATTGGTGCGAAGCACAGCATCGGTCGAATTGGGCTCGTTGCTGCCGTTCGCTGCGGTTGCACACAAAAACAACTGCCAAGTCGGGGGCCGAGAGGCTGCAATGCGGACAAAGCGCCATTTCGCTGCAGCTGCGCGTAAGTCCGCAATTGACGTTTCATCTGTGCTGGGACTTCCCATGCGATGGCCCATTGCGGGGGTTGTTTTGAATAGCGGCAGTGTTGGCTTTCCAGCGTCGACTCGGTGACGGAGCTTCGATGGTCTTAACCAATACCCTCTGCCAGTAGATCAAAAACTACGCGAATGCGTAGGTTTGTCTTTAGCTCGCGGTGGGCCACCAGCCATGTCTCGATACTGATCGGCTCAAACGCCGAAGTCGGGTTTTCGAGTTCTGGGTAATCAGCCCCGATTTCGACTGGGAGGATGCCGATCCCAAAGCCTTGCCGGACAAGTTCGAGCGTAAGTGTGGTACTCGACGTCGAAAAATTGAAATTCGCGGTCGTCAGATTCACGCCACGTGATGCCATCAAACCAAGTCGCTGTTCTGGTTGGTCGAAACCGACAAACGTTAATTTCTCAAGATCAGCCAGCGACTTGGGGCGGCCAACTTCATCAAGGTACTCTTTTGACGCGAAAAGATGTGCCTTCGTGTCGCGAAGCCGTTTTGCAAACAGGGTCTCGTCATTGGGTCGACTGTGACGGATTGCGATGTCCGCTTCTCGACGGCGCAAATCGCTCAACTCATTTGATGCGATAATCTCGATCTGTAGGTCTGGCGCAGTTTCTTGAGGATAGGCGGCAGATAAAACGTCGCCATCCCGTTTGTAGCCGAAATCAAAACATGCCCGGTTACAGCTTGGGACTGGCCTGTTGCGGCAACGGATATGGTGTTTGCTGCATCGCCCATCGTTTGGAAATGTGCGAGCAGCTCTACGCCTGACTGGGTCAGCAAAAGTGCGCGCGATGTCCGCTCGAAGAGTGTAACCCCGAGTGCTTCTTCAAGGCTGGCGACCTGTCGGCTCAGCGTCGGTTGCGTCAGCCCAAGGGCGCGCGCGGCTGCGGACAACGACCCTTCTTCAGCGGTGACGAGAAACGCCCGCGCTTGGTTCCAGTCGAAGGCTGATCGTTTCCACTCCATCATTTTCGTATACCAGATCAAGATAGATGCGCAATTCCGTATTGGTGCGCCGCGATCTATGTGTTGCCGGTGACGAACTTAAGGCAGCAATAAAATGACGACTCCAGAAAGAAAAAGGCACAGGCCATCGGATACCCCTGTCATGGAAAAGGCAATCCCCATGGCAACGCGTCGCATCGGCTCTTGGGAGGTTCTCATAAGCAGGCGCCCGCTTTCGACAACGGACCTCGCCAGCCGCTACGACGCGGTTTCGGGCAAATGGGCGCGGACGGCGCGTCGTTTTCGGTTGAATGCCGCATATTGCGAACCCCTTTTGGCCTCTCGGGTTGTGACGGATCTTATGCAGGTTGAGCAAAGGGCGCGGATCCTTGATTGCGGTGTCGGTAATGGCAGCCTTTCGATTGCGCTTGCTAGCCTCATGAAGGGGCCGGCCGATTTCCACGCTGTTGATACCTCTGCTGAAATGCTTGTGCAGACCAAGCCATTGATGCAGCACTCCGGGCTGAGCCCCCATCTTCAACAGGCCAATGTCATGTCATTGCCCTATGATGATCAGTCCTTTGACGTCGTTATGGCCGCGCATGTTCTTGAACATCTGCCGGATCCCCAACGTGCCCTTGCAGAGATGGTCCGCGTTCTGAAGCCGGGTGGCATGGTGTTCCTTTGCGTGACGCGGCCCTCACTTTTCGGCGCACTCGTCCAACTCTTGTGGCGCACATGGGCGATCACAGAACAAGAGGGCATTGCATGGCTGCATGCATCTAAGCTTGTCGATGTCGGATACCAGCCGGTTCGGCTCGGCTCCTTTGCTGGCTTCGCGAGCACTGCTTTTTGGGCGCGGCGGCCGTTATGATCTCTCCAATTAGAAAAGTCCCCAAATTGGGCTTAGGAAGATCCGAGTGGATCATTCTTGGCGTAATCTCTGTATATTCGTTCATTCCGGTCGTTGGCGGGTTGATACGGATTTTTGAGCTAACAGGTGGGCCGCAGATCGCACCAGTAAACCCTCGGGCATTGCTTGCTCCGCTCCCCATTATTCTCCACATCACGAGCAGTAGTTTGTTCTGCGTGCTCGGCGCTTTCCAGTTCTTACCAAGCCCGCGCCGCCAGCGTCCGGCGGCGCATCGCGTCATCGGACGATTGATTGCGATCGCGGGGTGTATTTCTGCGCTCACGGGTCTGTGGATGACCCATTTTTATGTGTTTCCCGAACCGCTTCAGGGGCCCGCGCTGTATCGGGTGCGGATGGTCTTGGGCACCGCAATGGTCGGACTCATCATCTGGGCCGTGATCGCAGCCAGATCCCTCAACGTTCTCCAACACAGCGCGTCGATGGTGCGGGCCTATGCCATCGGTCAGGGCGCGTCGACGCAGACTGTTTTGGGCATTAGTTGGATCATTGCTGTCGGCTCCGAAGCGATGGGACCCCTGCGCGACGGGTTGATGATTTTCGCGTGGGTGGTCAACCTGCTGGCCGCAGAAATCTTCATACGTGCCATGCTGAGGCCGCCAAAGCGTCGGCAAAAGCATTCGTCACTGCCCCCTGTACGGCCTTCAATACCAAGAAATGAGATTTGAAATGACGTACCAAAATGGCAATCCCCGTCTTCTTTTGTCGATCCTTTGGGTCTTCATCATCCTGAATTTTTTTGCACGCGATATTCATGAGTTGGGCCGCCCCGGCATGCTGGAACAGATGATGTCCGGCATAATTGACGGGGTCGTGATAACGGAAATGTTGATGCTGTTAGGCGGGATCATGATAGAGATTCCAATCTTGATGACAGTCCTCGCGTTGCTGTTGCCACATAGACTGAATCGATGGACGAACATTGGTGTGGGCCTTTTGACAATTGTCATGATCGTGGCGATGAACCTCAAACCCGACCTCGACAACGTCTTTTTCATGGGTATTCAGTTGATCGCTTTGATCAGCATTGTTGCGGTGGCATGGCGTTGGCGCGGCCCAGAACTGTTGTAAGTTGTAACTCCAAAACTGGCAAATGTGTGGCTGCACGATCGAATTGGATGGAATGTCCGCTCCAAAACCCTCAGCAACAAAATTTCATTGCGTATCGGACGGTGCCTGATCGATGGAGAAAAACTCCAATACGTTGTTGTCGGGATCGCGGACTCGGAAAAACCTAAAGGGACCTTCTACAATGACGGCAGAACTTTCTAAACGGTTTGGTGCTATTGCTCGCGTCCTCACGAAAGCCTCTTCAATATCGGCTACATTAATGTAAGCCCGCATCGTATCACCGCGGATCGCATCGGCAGCATATGTTTCGCGCGAGACAACAGCATAGAGGCCACCTGCAACTTCGAAGCCGACGAGGCTTGGCAGCTGGATCTCCGGAACGCCAAACAATTGCTCATAAAACGCGCTGGCTCGATCCATATCATCGACAACGACATAGAGACCAAAGCGATCAGTGTGGATCGGTTCAGCATTCACTGAGGATGCAGCTATGTTAAATACGAAAGCAAAGAGGCTGAAGTATTGGGCTGATATCATGCGTTTCATCAAGTGTTCGCCTCTGCTGGGTGCCCATCGTTCTGAGGCGCATCATCACAAATAGTGTACCACGAAGGCTTCTCACAAACGAACTCGTGGGATTGGTTCGTGAGGGCAATATCTCCATCAAGGGCATTTGCTGCGATTGGGAAACTGTCTTCGGTTGATAGTATCTCGCCAAGTGACGTGCCGCAGACTTTGCAAAAGCACCGCGCATAAATGTATGGGGTAGTCGGTGCGAAAACCTGAACGCAGTCCTTACCTGCAATCCATCTGAGGTCTTCCTTTTTCACAAATGCGATGGTGCTTGCGCCAACCTTACGACACCTCGAACAGTGACATGTACCGACAAATGACGGCTCATTCGTCAACTCAAACTGGACCGCCTTGCAGCAGCAACTTCCCCGTATCATAATCTTTCCTTTCATGTTCAACGACCTTACTCACACGTTTGCTTTGCGACATAAATATGGCATGCTGACAGCATCATGGCAGCATTGAATGCGAGGAACTGTTTTTGCGCAAAGCGGAGCGATTATTCGAAATTGTCCAACTTCTCCGCCTCGCGAGAGAACCGATTTCTGCCCAGCATATCGCGAATGAGCTGGGGTCGTCCAAACGGTCCGTATATCGCGATATCGCGGCATTAAAGGCGCAGGACGTCCCCATCCGAGGAGAAGCTGGCGTCGGTTACGTCCTTGAAAAGGGCTTTGATATGCCGCCGTTGATGTTGACGTCCGATGAAATGGATGCCGCCGTTTTGGGTGCGCATTGGGTTGCAAGCAGAGGCGAGCCAGATTTGGCAAAAGCCGCCCTTAACTTACTTGCTAAGATTGAGGTGGTCGTACCAGAACGCCTGCGGGCACACGTGTTGGAACCAGCTACGAGTATCGCACCTGTTGTTCCAGCTTTCGAGGTGGTCAATTCCTCGTCCCTTAGAAATGCCATCCGTAGGCATCGAAAGATAACACTGGTATACGAAGGCGGTTCAGGAACGCGCACGGAGCGCGTCGTCTGGCCAATTCTACTTGGCTATCGGGACGCAGGCCGCATTCTTGCAGCTTGGTGTGAGCTGCGGAACGGTTTTCGTTACTTTCGCACCGATCGTATGATTTCAGCAGATATTCTAGAGAAACGGATACCAGAAAATGCGCTTTCCTTGCGCGCACGCTGGCGTTCTGAAATGGATCAGGAACGCGCGAGCTATGCAATCCAACCCCAAAAAGACGGATGAGTGCATTCACCACACCAATTCACCAAAGCCGCCATTTGTTCAAACCGCAGCATCCTGCACTTTGGGCTCGCTACCGCCGTCTGTGGCATGAAATTCCTAGGTCCGTTCTGGATTGGCGAACGGCACAACCGCTCGCCAACAGGTCTTAGATGTCGATGCGCTCAGCAATACTTAGAGCATCTTCCAGCTCGACGCCCAAGTATCGCACAGTGCTATCGACCTTCGTGTGGCCGAGTAGAAGTTGTACTGCGCGAAGGTTACCCGTCTTGCGGTAAATCTCCGCAGCTTTGGTTCGACGCATCGAGTGTGTCCCGTATCCGCTGGGTTCCAGACCAATCGCCGTCACCCAGTCACGTACCAGTCGGCCATACTGCCTCGTTGAGATATGCGGACGGTCGTGAAAGCGGCTCGGGAACATAAAGCGGCACCCGATCATCTCAGGTGATCTTACCCACGCAATGACTGTATCTCTCGTGTTTTCAGTCAGTTCGAACTGAACGGGTTTCTTGGTCTTACTCTGGATAATTGAAACGCGCTCACGAACTCGGTCATCTTTGACCAAATCGGCCACGCCGAGTTTGACCAGATCACAGCCTCGCAGCTTGCTATCGATTGCAATGTTGAACAATGCAAGATCGCGCAGATAGCCTGCAAGTTCGAGCCGGGCGCGAATGGCCCAAACCTGTTTGGGAAGAAGCGGTCGTTTCTGACCGATGATCCGCCCCTTGTTCCAGGCTTTGTTTCTCGGGGTAACTGCGGGAAGTTGGACTCTTGGCATAATATGCCCTCCAATCCTCCCTCCAAACCCAGGCATCAGCACCGCGCTGACAACAAGAGCATAGCATCTTGTTGAACGGCTGGTGTCCGAAGTCGCTGGCAAACGGTGTTTCTGCGAACGCATTGGGCCGCAAAGAGCCCTCTCCTCAGATTTTCTGCACCGTAGCCAAAGTCCGCTTTCGCGGGGCAGGATTTATGAAATCAGCAAAGGCCTACGCCGATCTGGCCTTGGGCCAGGCCATCGGTACAGCACGAAAGAGGGTTCTGACGAAGATCGAACCAGCAACGTTACAACAGTTTCCGGCGTAGCGATTGTTGAACTAGCCAGCATTTGTGTGAAAAGGGCCACGTAGGGCTGCCGGTCATGAAGCGGCTGTCGTGACAACTACACCTCTGGCGCCGTCGCAGAGGCCTTTCGGTGTGCCGCAGCCTTCGCGCGGTTGCCGCAAACGCTCATGCTGCACCAGCGACGTTTGCGATTCTTGCTGACATCGTGAAAATACAAAGTACACGTTGGTCCTTCGCAATTTCTGACAAAGGCGAAATCGGCCTCGCAGATGAATTTGGCGCAGGCTGCGGCAATTCGGGGCAGCAAATCATGTGGTTGTCGTATCTGGTATTGTGTCGTCAGGGCCCCCGACGTGGTCGCGCCGTCTTCCCTGTCTTGATCGACCGGCGGCGGCGTTATCTGCATCGTCAACGTGCCACGAAGTAGGATCGCATTGATTTTTTCAATGAAGGGGTCTGCGGGCTGCGCAGCATCACCCCCTGCCATCCTTTCTATAAACGTTCGGAATGCGCCGCGAAATTCATGGATATCGTGCAACGCCTTTGTCTGTTCAATCGTCCGCGGTTCACTGTGAAACACGTCTAATTCGTCGCCTGTGCAAAGCCCCGATTTCACAAGCCAATCCAGTAAACCAGATTCCGTGTCGAGCCAGTCGATGACTTTGCCCTTAGGGGCCGCAACCGAATTTAAAAAATCGAGCGCGGGGCTTTCACCAATAAACATTGGGTCTGGGCGATTTGAAACTGCGTTCATGTCATCTCTCAACGACGCACTGCATAGGGCAATCACTCAAGGTAACCCCCTTACCTGCATTATGAAAGTTATTTTTACGGCGTAAAGCGCTTCAGCTGATCACATTAAAGTAACTAGCTTAATAAATTATAGGGGGTTAGCAAAAGTAACCATCAAAACAACCTTTAAAGGTTACTAAAGGAATCACAAATGACCTATTCAACTCGACTCTATGCCATCGCTGGTGCGTTGCTTCTAAGCGCCCCTTTCCAATCCTCAAGCGCATGGGCAGATACGAACCCGCTCAACAATACAACTTATCACGCTGTTGAAATCGATGATGTTTCGATTTTTTACCGTGAGGCAGGTCCAAAAGATGCTCCGACGCTGTTGTTGCTGCATGGTTTTCCATCTTCGTCACATATGTTTCGCGATCTCATTCCAGCCTTGGCGCAATCCTATCACGTCATCGCACCTGATTATCCTGGGTTTGGACAGTCTTCAGCACCAGATGCCGCAGATTACAACTACGACTTCACAACCTTGGCGCAGACGATGGACGCCTTTACGCAAAATATCGGCCTGACCAATTACACGCTCTATATGCAGGACTTTGGCGGCCCCGTTGGGCTGCGCCTTGCTGTTGAACATCCAGAACGTGTCGAAGGAATGATCTTTCAAAACGCGACGATCCATGCGGAAGGTTGGAACCCTGATATCGTAGGCCAATTTGCCCCGTTTTGGGCTGAACGTTCGGCTGAAACCGAACAACCGCTTCGCGGTTTTTTCAAAGCCGAAACCACACAGTGGCAATATGTTGAGGGGTCAAGCCGCCGCGAACGCCTTAGCCCAGACGCATGGATCCACGATCAGGCCGGATTGGATCGCCCCGGCAATGCCGAGGTCCAACTTGAATACTTATGGAACTATCAAGACAACGTTGCGCGCTATCCGGCTTGGCAAGAATATCTGGAACAGGCCCAGCCAGACACATTGGTTGTCTGGGGCGAAAACGATCCGTTCTTTACGTTAGCTGGCGTCTCCGCGCTTCAGGCGGTTTTGCCGGATGCGGACGTGAACCTTTTCGATGCGGGCCACTTTGCATTGGAAACCCACGCAGCGGAGATCGGCGATGAAATTCTTAAATTTATGGCGCGCTAGACGCACACACACTTCCAAAGGACAGATCAAAATGACGAAAATCCTATATATAGCGGCTTCACCCCGTGGCGATGAATCTCAATCCTCAAAATTGGCAAATGCGTATTTGGCTGAACGCAAAGCCCGTCAACCAAATGTGGAAATTGATGTGCTTGATTTATGGCAAGCGGATCTGCCTGAATTCGATGGCGACAAAGCCGCAGCCAAGATGACATTCTTTGGCGTCGGTGAAATGAACAACGAAGCCCAATCGGCCTGGGACCAGATTGTCGCGATCACACAACGGTTTACCGATGCGGATGAATATGTGTTCTCGGTTCCGATGTGGAACTGCGGTGTTCCCTACAAGTTGAAGCAATACATCGATATCATCACGCAACCTGGATTGCTGTTCGGGTTTGACCCTGAGGCCGGATATAGTGGGTTGCTGGAAAACAAAGTGGCGCGCGTTTTCTACACTGCGGGTGTTTATGCGCCCGGTGCACCGGCGAAATACGGGGCTGATTTTCATTCAACCTATCTGTCTTGGTGGCTCGAATTTATCGGTGTTTCCGAAACCACAGATGTCCGTTTTCAGCCATCTCTGCTGACAGGTGACCCGCTTGGGGACCAAAAGGCCGCGATTGATCGTTCTGTTGAGTTGGTATCGTAATATAGTCAGGTCCCCCGAACGACACTTAGTCTTCGGGGGATCTTTACGAAATCTGGTCCAGAAGTTGCTCGACCAATGACGGAACCGAGGTCGCGAACTGCGGGTTTGATCGCATAATCGCGACTGTGCGTTGTACTTCTTCTAGTGCTCCTACATCTTGCTTGATGACATCCGGAGCCCGATGCCCAACCTGATCGCCGTCAAGATGTGCGATGCCTTTCGCGATGCGTCCCTTCTTCAAGGCGGGTGCGATACGGTTGTCACAACGACACTGCGCCTGTTCAGATTGGATGCCGCAATTCTTTTGCATGAACCCACTGACTGTAGATCGCGCACGGCTCAGCCTTTGGCGATATGTGCCGGATGGAATTTCTAGAACATTACTGGCTTCTGTATCTGTCATCTCGAAGATATCACCCAGAATATAGGCCATGCGCAGTGGTCGTGACAGGCACACCAACATTGCCAACGTACAACCGACCTTCACTTCCTTTAACGCAAGCTGGTGCTCAATTTCGGTCAAACCAATATGTGCGGCGTCACCTTGGTCGTGATGCAGATCTTCAGCGAAGTCATCAAAAGTCATCCGCATCTTTTCGACCCGACCCAGCCGCGCGGTTTCGCTCAGATGACGGGTCGCGACACGAAAGGCCCACGCGCCAGTCAAATTGACGTCACGCACATCACCAAGATGGGTGATGATCTTGATCAGAATTTCCTGCGTCGCGTCCTCGGCGTCTTCGCGATGGGCAAGCATCCGCATCGCGACGTTGAATACCGGACCTTTTGCGGCATGGATAAGCGCGTCTAAGGCCGCGCGACTTCCCTGTCGCGCGGCCTCCACTTGTGAAGGATCAAAGATGATCATGCGGCAAGGATTCCTTTCAGTTCCTCCAGTTCGCCCGAGAGAATGCCTTTTTGAGCTTCAAGCGCACCTTCCAATGCTTCGAGCGGAACAGGCGGAGCCATCAGCACGAAGGAATAGATAGCTTCATTGTCACCGTTTGGCGTGATCCGCGAATACGCTGCACCCGTTGAGCCATCGGGAAAAGTCATCAACCAATCGACACTACCCGCGTCCCGTGACACCACAGTTTGTAACTTGATTGGAACCTCACCATTTGGCGTAACAAGGTCAGCCGTTGTGGCATCTGCGCGTGAGAACGCATTGGTCCATTTCGGCAAGTTGGACGGCTGCGAAATATAGTCGAATGCCACGTTTGCGGGAACAGTTAGGCCGATAGATTGTACGTCGAAATTTTTCATTTTGATCTCCAAGTTTCCCGTCGCGAAACTGCGGCGGATACATATGAAGAGAGGGTGAAACAGCAAAGTGTTACATGGTGATTCAAAGTTTTTTGGTTTGGCGAGTAATTGTCAAAAGACATTCACCGAGAGCGACGCACGTCGAACATCTGTTCTCTAAGGTATTTCTGGGTAAGACGGTAATCCGAGCAATTAGTCCAACCAATCAATATCATGAGGCCGTCGATCACTGTTTGGGAGATGTTATCCAGATCCGGCCAATGTTGCGCCGCAAATGGCCAATGATGGTTTTGGCCTGAAAAAACGCAAAATAACCTGATAAATAAGCGAGACCCCTTCAGATCAGGAGAACGTCCAATGATCGAACAGAAAATCATATCTCGGCTTGAGATGTCTATGAATGAAGCCTTCATTACTGGACAAACGACACGAAATTTTTGGATCAATGGATGCCAACAGCTGCAACGGCTGACCAAGATGGATATGTCCGCACCTGTCCTGATGTTTCCGATTGTCGGGCACAAAAGGGTTGTAGCAGAACATCAAGTCTATGACGCGCGACCCGGCGAAATCCTCATGCTGCCTAAAGGCATCCGCTGTGACGTCGAAAACATTCCTGAACTGGGCCATAACCGGTTTTTGGGCGCGTCTTTGGTGTTCGATCAATCGACAATAGACTTGTTCGGCAAAGCCTATTCAGATGGCCTAAAGGATTGGGAATTAACACCAAAGTGGAAAGCACCCGGTTCAAACGAAGCCTATTCCCTAATTGCTGACTGGCTTGCCCATGATCAAAAATATTCCACTGACATTACACAAACCCGCCACCGGTTGGTCGAACTCTTATTGGTCTTGGCGAGACAGGGACTGGCAGGAAACCTTCTGCTGTCGCGTGGTGACACCCTATCCGAACGGGTCACCCAACATTTCATGACCGACCTTTCGCACGATTGGTCCGTGCAGGATCTCTCCAATACCCTCGCGATGAGCGAACGAACCTTGCGCCGCCGCCTTCAGGCGGAAAAGACAGGTTTTCGGGATCTGCTCGAAGACGCGCGTCTCAATCAGGGTGTCGAACGGGTCATATCGTCTGACATGCCAATCGGCCAAATCGCCTTTGAATGCGGATATCAATCGCAATCGCGGTTTGCGGAACGGTTTCGCCTGCGGTTTTCAATGAGCCCAACCGAGCTGCGCGCGACCCAAAAACGGCCCGCCGGTGACGTTGTCATGCTCGATCAACAGCGCGCCGGAAATTGACCGTTTGAAGCGCATCCTTGACCTGCCGCAGCGCGAAAGCAGGACGGACATAGCCCATCTCTTTCTAAGTAACATTGGAAAGGAACACTATGACACTCTCATTCACAAACCTGCTGTTAGCCGGCTCATTCGCAGTCACGACGCCTGCCATGGCGATTGCCGACGCAAATATCGTTTTTCCGGATTTGGCATTCGCACCTGAAGGCATTTCAAATGATGCCGCGGGCAATCTTTACGTCGGCAGTTTGACACAAGGGCGGATCGTGAAGATCACCCTTCAGTCCGCGGAAGTCTCTGATTTTGTCGCCGCTGGTTCAAATGGTTTGGTGACCGTTGTTGGCCTTCACGTTGCAGGCGAGCAAACGTTTGTCTGTTCGTCAGATCCCGGAATCGGCGCCTTGACCGGAACAGCGGCGCCGGCTCTGGTTGCGTTTGACACAAAAACCGGTGAACCCTCAGGCCGTTACCCGCTCCCAGAAGGCGGTATATTCTGCAACGATATCGTTGAACTTCCAGACGGCACGATTCTGGCGACGGACAGCTTTGTACCGCGCATTTATTCTTTAACGCCAGGCGCAGATCAGCTGGAAATTTGGCTCGACGATAGCCGCTTTTCTGGCGAAGGCTTTAATCTCAATGGGATCGCCTATGGTGATGGCTCGGTGTTTGTTGCTCGCTACAACACCGGCACGTTGCATCAGATTGAACTAAACGCTGATGGGCATGCTGGCATCATCACTGACCTTGAGATGTCAGAAGAAATTCAGGGTGCCGATGGTTTGACAGCTTTGGGAGATGGTCGGTTTCTGATCGTAGAGGGCGGTGGCCTCTCTGCCGGTGCGCGCGGCGCGCTTTGGGGGGCGACGTTGTCCGACGGCACTGTGACGCTCGAAGCGATTGCGCCAGACTTGAATGTGCCCACAACCGCAACCGTTGTTGGCAGCACGGCCTATGTTGTCGAAGGTCAGCTTGACCATTTGTTCGACCCAGAAGCCGGCCCTGCTGACCCATACCGCATCCTTGCGGTCGAATTACCTGAAACATTCCAACCGTCATTGAAAGGAAACTAGGGATGAGCGCACATGTTGTTGTCATATCGACCCCAGACCCGGTCAAATCCGAAGGGGTGAAGCATTACGCCGAAGCTGTTGGATCCTTGTTGAAGACCGCTGGCGTCGAGATAAAGCTGCGTGGTCCCGTTGTCGACAACTTGGCAGGAGGGAAAACACCAGCAACGGTTTTGGCAATTGAATTTCCAGATCTAGACGCCGCAAAATCGTTTTTCGACCAACAGGCCTACCAAGACCTGATCCAATTGCGGGACAACAGTTACTTGCAAATGGAGATTTATGTTTTGAGCGCTTAGTGCGAGAGCATGATGTTGCCGCTATGAGAATTGCGGCAACATCATCAAATGGGGCTCAGATTGTAGATCACACTTGGCGAGATGCGTAACATTGATATCTGAACGAGGGCGTGTCGCCCTCCACGAACACTTTTGGGAATTTCTTGTTTAGGCTAGCAGCTAACAGCTGCGTTCTTCCGGCGTTTTCTCGATACACATGAAGGCTGATGAAAGCGGCCATTCAATGGATACGCTCCAAAGTCGGGTTTGTCCCGCATAGCAGACCTTGACCCTGACCGTGCTAAAGGTCCGGTTTGGGTCAGTATTACGTGACGCCCCCTGATAGCATTCAGAGCCCCCCAGCCATCAAGTCAAAGATCCGCGACGTTCCACACCTCGTTGAAGAGGGAACATATCGACAAAAAGTTAAAGGCGGATCCTAAGGATCCGCCTTCTTTGGTTCTATAGCTTTACAGACTGCAAAGTCCGATGTGACGCTATTTCGATCACTGGTGTTCAATCACCCGCAAAATTCGCCAGAAAACCCGTCTTTTGTCGTAAAGACGGACTTTCGATGTCGAACATCAATAATCAGCTCTAACGCAAGATCATCAGCCGCACTTGCTATGACCGCAGCTACCACAGGTCATGCACCCTTCGACCATCCGCAGGTCATACTGCCCACAGCTTGAGCATGCCTTGCCACGAGGCTTTTCCAGACCGACAACGTTCGCTTGAGGATCTGTTTTAAGCCCCATGCCTTCGCCTTCGATGAAACCTGTCGCGATCAAGTGTTGTTCGATTACGCCGCCGATCGCCGCAAGAATTGACGGGATGTACTTGCCGCTCATCCAGGCACCACCGCGTGGATCGAATACCGCTTTCAGTTCTTCAACGACGAACGAAACGTCACCGCCGCGCCGGAACACTGCTGAGATCATGCGCGTCAACGCAACAGTCCAGGCGAAATGTTCCATATTCTTTGAGTTGATAAACACTTCGAAAGGACGGCGATGTCCGCCGACAACCAGATCGTTTATCGTGATATAAAGCGCATGCTCGCTGTCCGGCCATTTGATCTTATATGTAGATCCTTCAAGCTCTTCCGGCCGATCCAGCGGTTCGGACATGTAAATGACATCACCATGCGGTGCCATTGGCTCTTCGCCGTCATGGCTGACAACTTCGGGTGCTGCTTTCTTGTCTTCGGAAACCGACAGGACGGAGCCCGTCACATCATTCGGCCGGTAGGTGGTACAGCCTTTGCATCCAGTATCCCAAGCTTCCATATACACGTCTTTGAACGCATCAAAGGAGATGTCTTCGGGGCAGTTGATGGTCTTTGAAATGCTGGAATCGACCCACTTTTGCGCAGCCGCCTGCATTTTGACGTGTTCCAGAGGCGCGAGTGTTTGCGCATTCACGAAGTAGTCGGGCAATTCACGGTCACCAAACTTGTCGCGCCACATCTGCACGGCGTAATCGACAACTTCCTCTTCGGTGCGGCTGCCATCTTTCTGCAGAACCTTGCGTGTGTAGGCATAAGCGAACACAGGCTCGATGCCTGAACTTACGTTGCCAGCATAGAGACTGATCGTGCCAGTGGGCGCGATGGAGGTAAGCAGCGCATTACGGATGCCGTAGGTACGGATGGCTTCGCGCACATCTTCATCCATGGCCCGCATTGTTCCGGAAGCCAAATATTCTTCAGCATCGAACAGCGGGAATGCGCCTTTTTCTTTCGCCAGATCAACTGACGCCAGATATGCAGCGCGGGCGATCGCGTGCAGCCATTCTTCGGTCTGCCGCGCGGCCCCATCCGAGCCATAGCGCAGGCCCAGCATCAGCAGAGCATCGGCAAGGCCGGTAACTCCAAGGCCGATACGGCGCTTGTTTTTGGCTTCAAGCTGCTGCGCTTCAAGCGGGAACTTCGACACGTCGACCACATTGTCCATCATCCGGACGGATGTCGCGACCAGCTCGTTCAATGCTTCCAGATCAAGGGCTGCGTTGCCCTCAAAGGGATCAGACACCACACGCGCAAGGTTGATAGAGCCCAATAGGCAGGCGCCATAAGGCGGCAAAGGCTGTTCACCGCAGGGGTTGGTTGCCGCGATGGTTTCACAATAGCTGAGGTTGTTGGCCTCATTGATCCGATCAATAAAAATCACGCCTGGTTCGGCGAAATCATAGGTTGCCTTCATGATCGCATTCCACAGGTCCAGCGCCTGCACGGTCTTGTAGACCTTGCCGTCAAACTTCAGATCCCAGCTGGCATCTGCCTTGACCGCTTCCATAAACGGATCAGTGATCAGGACGGACATGTTGAACATACGCAGCCGTGCCGCGTCAGATTTGGCGGAAATGAACGCTTCGACGTCAGGGTGATCACACCGCATCGTCGCCATCATCGCCCCACGGCGCGATCCCGCAGACATGATCGTCCGGCACATTGCATCCCAGACATCCATGAAGGACAGCGGACCCGATGCATCAGCAGAAACGCCCAGTACATCCGCACCCTTTGGACGGATGGTTGAGAAATCATACCCGATCCCACCGCCCTGCTGCATGGTCAACGCGGCTTCTTTCAGCATATCGAAGATGCCCGACATGCTGTCCGGCACTGTTCCCATTACAAAGCAGTTGAACAGCGTTACCCGCCGTGCGGTACCGGCACCAGCAGTGATGCGGCCTGCTGGCAGATATTTGAAATCTTCCAGCGCTTCGTAAAAGGTTTCTTCCCAGCTGTCTTTGTCGTCCTCGACCTGAGCCAGATCGCGCGCGATACGGCGCCATGTATCCTCAACGGTTACATCATGTGGCGTGCCGTCAGCGGCTTTGAAGCGGTACTTCATATCCCAGATCTGTTCGGCGATTGGGGCGGCAAAGCGGGTCATTAGCGATTCCTTGGTTCGTGTTGGGGCGGAGGCAGACCATAGCGTGCATTGTCAGAAACGCCACCACTCTTTGATGCTTTTTCTGCTCACAAAAACACAACAGTTTGCTTCTGCGGCGCTTTACTCTACCTTATGATGTGGCTCAAGACTGAGTCTGTGGATAAAGTGGTGGGTAACCCTGTGAGCAACAAAACCGTGCATCTGATCAAGTTATCTGTCGGAACCGAAAGCATCGATCAACTGATCGCATGGCAAAAGCAGCGCGCGGCACAGTCCCCCGGCGGCCAGTACTATCACCAAACTCGTATGTGGCCCAAACGTGAGCCTGAGATTCTCAATGGCGGGTCGATCTATTGGGTCATCAAGGGAGAGATTTCAGCGCGCCAACGCATTCTTCGATTGGATGAAAAGATCGGATCAGACGGTATCCGACGCTGCGGCATTGTTCTTGATCCAGAGGTAGTGCCAACCGTTGCCGCTTTGCGGCGGCCTTTTCAGGGGTGGCGCTACCTCACGCCAGAGGACGCACCTGCTGATCTGGCCAAGGGCAGCAATCAGGAACAATCGCTCCCGATCGAACTGAACCGTGCTCTGGCCGAGATCGGCGTCCTTTAACCGTTTACCCGTTCAGACGCGTCAGCAGCAAATCCAGCGTCGCACGTTCGGACGTGTCCATCGGCGCGCTGCGTGATTTCCACAGGGTCGCTTGGCTGCGCAGGATCATCCCGTCACCAAGGATTTTCAGATGGTTGGCACGCAGAGTCTCTCCGGTGGACGTAATATCAGCAATCGCTTCAGCAGTCTCATTTGCAACCGTACCTTCGGTCGCCCCCTGACTGTCCACAAGCGCATAGTCAGCCACGCCGGATTCACGCAGGAATTCCCGCACAAGACGGTGGTATTTTGTCGCGATGCGCAGGCGGTGGCCGTGGGTTGCGCGGAATGCTGATGCGGCAGCGTCCAGATCATGCAGCGTGTCCACATCTGTCCAGCCTTGAGGCACAGCAAGAATAAGGTCCGCATGGCCAAATCCAAGTTCGGCTATTGTCTCGACAGATTGATCCCAAAGCGCCAACTTTTCCTGAATCAGATCGGTGCCTGTCACACCTAGGTGAATGCGCCCAGCCGCGAGTTCGCGCGGGACTTCACCCGCCGACAAAAGCACAAGCGACACACCTTCAATGCCCTCGACAACCCCTGCATATTCACGCTCTGAACCAGCGCGCGCCAATTGGATACCGCGCGCGCCGAACCATTCAAAGGTTTTCTCCATCAGCCGCCCCTTGGACGGCACGCCAAGCTTGATCGTCATTTCCCGTCCTCCAGTTCCAGCATCACACCGGGGCGCATCACACCGCCCACGGCAGGAATTTCGCGTCCATCGCCCAATTGCCGCGTCAACGCATCATAGCGCCCGCCGGTCGCCAACGGCGGCAGATCAGCGCGTTCAGTGGCCCTGAACCCAAAGACAAATCCGTCGTAATATTCCATAGAGGTCCGGCCATAATTCGCCTCGAACAACAGATTGCTTACATCTATGCCCCGTGCCGCCAGCGCATCTTTACGCGCTTCAACGCGATCCACCGCTGGGATGATCGCAGGCAAATCCACTGATAGATCGTGCAACCGCTCAAGCGCATTCGGCATGGTTGCCGAGATGTCCAATAGCGCCGTAATGAGATCCACATCCTTCACCGCAATCGGTGGTATCTGGGCGTCAGCTTTCAGCGCAGCAATCCGCGCGTCGATCTCATGTTGACGGCGCGCGCCCACCAGCGGTGCATCGCTGCCGGCATTACCGTTCAGCAAATCCCGCCGTGCGGCAGAGACGGGTGTACGGCCTGCGTATTGTTCAAGTAGCGCGCGAAAGCGACGGGGTCGCCAGATATGGCGCATCAACGCTTTTTTGCGCAGCTCGGATGTATTCAACCCGTTGACCACAGCCATCAGCACACCAATGTCACCCGTGATTGCGCGCACGGGCAAGTTCCCCAGACCGGCATTGATCAGAGAGAAAACTTCAGCATCACTGGCAGCAGGGTCTTCACGCTCGAACACCTCATAGCCGACCTGAACGTATTCGTTGGCGCGCGAAGGGTCATGTTCCTGCCGACGAAAGACTTCGCCCGCATAGGTATAACGGGCAGGATCGGCACCATCCGCCATGTGCATCTGCACCACCGGCACAGTGAAGTCCGGGCGCAGCATCTGCTCTCCGCGCAGCGCGTCAGATGTCACATAAGCACGCGCGCGAATGTCCTCTCCGTAGAGATCAAGCAGCGTGCCAGCAGGTTGCAGGATTGGCGGCTCAACGGCGCGCGCACCTGCGGCTTCAAAGCCTGCCCGCAGGCTGGCCGCTTTTGCGTTTGTCTGGGAACGGGTTGGCATCAGCGGTACAGCTCCAGAATTTCGCGCACTTTCGCGACCAGATCACCACGCGACACTTCGTATTGGCTGGGTCGATCTCGCCATTCCTCAAGCGTGGCATTCTCGGCAATCTGCGCGCCCAGCACCAGATCCTTGATCTGGATGACACCATTTGCCTGCTCTTGCTCACCCTCGATCACGGCGACAGGGCTGGCCCTTTTGTCCGCGTATTTGAGTTGGTTACCGAAGTTCTTGGGATTGCCCAGATAAACTTCGGCGCGGATGCCTGCCTGCCGCAGTTCAGCGACCATCGCCTGATAATCAGCCATCCGTGCTTTATCCATGACGGTGACAACAACCGGACCTTGCGCGGCTGTGTCCATCCGGCCTTTGGCGTGCAGCGCGGCCAGCAAACGGTCCACACCGATCGACACACCCGTTGCGGGCACTTCCTGTCCGGTGAACCGCTTGACCAGATCGTCATAACGCCCCCCGCCCGCGACCGAGCCGAAGTTGCGCGCACGCCCCTTCTCGTCCTTGATTTCAAATGTAAGCTCAGCCTCGAATACGGGGCCAGTGTAATAGCCAAGTCCACGCACGACCGATGGATCAATCTCGATCCGGTCAGGGCCATAACCGCCGGCAGCCAAAAGCTCCGCGATGGTCTCAAGCTCGGCGACGCCTTCAAGGCCGATGGTGCTGCTACCGACCAATTCACGCAGACGCGCGCATGTGGCAGCGCCATCGTCGCGCTTGGCTTGCATAAAGCCCATCACCACATCGGCAGAGGTATCATCCAACCCTGCCCCATCGGTAAAGTCGCCGCTGTCATCCTTGCGGCCTTCGCCCAGAAGCGCACGCACGCCATCCGCCCCCAGACGGTCCAGCTTATCAATGGCGCGCAGCACGATACCGCGCGCGTCCTCTTTATCGTCACCGGACAGGCCCGCGACCTCAAGCACACCGTTGAGTACTTTGCGGTTGTTCACCCGCACGATGTAATCGCCGCGCTCAATTCCGACTTCTTCAAGGCAATCAGCCAGCATCGCGCAAATCTCGGCATCTGCCGCGACCGATCCCGTGCCGACAGTATCCGCATCGCACTGGTAGAACTGGCGGAACCGGCCTGGCCCGGGCTTTTCATTCCGCCAAACAGGCCCCATGGCGTAGCGGCGATATGGCGTCGGCAGATCATTGCGGTGCTGGGCATAGACCCGCGCCAAAGGCGCTGTCAGATCATAGCGCAGGGCGAGCCAGTCACCGGGTGTTTCGGCCTCTGCATCTTCCTGCCATGCAAACACGCCCTCGTTCGGGCGGTCCACATCGGGCAGAAACTTGCCCAGCGCCTCAACCTTTTCGACGGCGGCGCTTTCGAGCGCGTCAAATCCGTAGCGATGATATACCCCTGCAATCTTTGCCAGCATCTCGGCGCGCTGTGTTACCTCTGCACCGAAATAATCGCGAAATCCCCGTGGCGTTTCTGCCTTGGGGCGCGGGGTCTTTTTGGGCTTGGCCATGATATACCTCTGCAAGGATAAGATCTTGGCCAGCCTCTACCGGATGCTGGCACGCTGAGCAAGCAACAGCACAGCCTTGCGCTGTTGCGCGCAGACCCATTGCGCAACCGCACAAAGCGCCCTAGGTGGGAGGCATGGAAGAGATTGAAGAAAAAATGGCCCATTTGCTGCGCTCTGTTGACGATCTGTCAGATATCGTCGCGCGCCAGCAAACCGAAATTGACCGCCTTACCCGCCGCGTCGAGATGCTGATGCATCGCGAAGGCGAGCGTGAAGCGGCTGGCAGCGGCGGCATTGTTGTCGGAGACGAGCGCCCGCCCCACTACTAAGTCTAGTTTGTGGATTTGACCGCTGCTGCGACCACGGCGCCGTCATGCACCAGAAACTCTTTCCATTTGCCATTATACTCGTTGAACTCATAGGCGCTGATAAAGGCCGTGTTGCTGTCCAGCTTGCTGATCTTGCCTCCGCATGGCTTATTCTTGGATGTGCGGCAAATAGAGGACTTTACCTTGTCATAGGCTTTGTCAGTTGCCCCGAAAGGCAGGTTTTTGCCTGCGGGGCTGAACCGGATTTGTTCATAAAACGAGGGAGCGCCAAAAAGCGCGTTGGCTGCTGTGAACTGCCGTGGGCAATTGTCGTCAAAGCCGGTGATGTAATAGGTGCGCTTGTCACGGATGCCTGGCTGGCTATCAAAAAGAACAAAGCCGCGGCGGCCATTGCTCTCTACTTTTCGACCAAGTGACTTTCCCCGTGCGTCGCAGACACGGGCAATCTCACCAAATGCCAGCACGGTTCCGAACGGTACGTCACGGGCATCGGGCCCGCGACGCGGCACGTTTGCCGATGACTTCTTCTGACCGCCCCCGAACAAGGCTATTCCACGGCCTGTCGGCAAAGCACTTTTGGATTTCTCTGGCAGCGCGGCCAATTCGACACTCTCCGCCGGGGCGTCCTGTTCTGCTGTTTGTGCCTGCGCTACGTCGGCCGCAACTGCGGTGGCCGGATCAGCGTCGGCTGCACGACGGACAAGCTTACGAAAGAAACCACCACTTTCTGGTTGGGCAGATGTTTCTGAGGTGCTGGCAGGAATGCCGTCTGGCAAGGTGCCCGCAGCGGCAGAAGTACCCAAAAATCCTTCGCGCGCGACCTCGTCAGCATTCGGCAAAGCAGCAGCAGGATCGGCTTGCGCCACGTCCACGTCCGACAAACGATCAACGCCCGCCAGCGGATCGCCGCAGGCAGCAAGACCAAGAACAACACAGAAGACTGGTAAAAAGCGCACTACGCTACCCCCCGAAAGCTTATCCCCTTCCATAACGAAGGCAGAGTTGCCCGTCCAGCCGGACAAGCGGCACCGTGCCGATGGAAATAGCGTCTATATTTCTTCGACTTCCAGCACGCCCCCAAGGGAACGAATTGCGCCTTTGATCTGCGGCGTAACCGGGAATTCCATACCCAGATCGACTTCGACCTCACCGGGCAAAGCCGGGTCCATCAGGCACAATTGGATCGGTCCTTTGCCCGCTGATTTTGCGGCCTGCCGCGCGCCCTCCAACACCTCGGATACAGCGGCTACGGCGCTTGGCGTTTCTATGAAAATGCGTAGGCCCATGCTGCCCGCATCGGCAACGGCGGCCTCAATCGGGGTGACACCACGCCCCAAAAGCTTGAGCTGGTCGCTTTCCATCGTCGCCTCGACAGTGACCACCACTTTGGAGCCTGTCTCCAGATGGTCACGACAGGCCTCCAGAGTGTCCGAGAACAGCGTGACCTCATAGGCGCCCGTCGGATCAGAAAGCTGGGCAAAGGCAAAACGGTTGCCGCGCGCGCTCTTGCGTTCCTGCCGTCCTGCAACGACGCCAGCCAGACGCGCGTTCATGGCTCCACGGTCTGCAACCTTATCTGTCAGTTCATCCAGCGTCAGGAACGGCACGCCACGGTCACTGCCCCACTTGCGTTTCAGAGGACCCATATAGTCGTCCAACGGGTGCCCCGACAGGTAGAAACCCACGGCCTTGAATTCTTCGGTCAGCCGTTCAGGGGCTTCCCAGTCATCGCTGGGCATCATCCGCGGCTCTGGCAGATCATCCCCCGCCTCACCGAACAGGGACACCTGATTGGAGGCTTTCTGTTCATGGATCGCGGCGGAATACGCGACCAACGCATCAAGCGCGCCAAAAACGCGGCGGCGGTTGGAATCGAGAACGTCAAATGCGCCAGACCGCGCTAGCATCTCAAGCGGACGTTTGCCCACCCGTTTCAGATCAACGCGGCGCGCCAGATCGAAAAGCGTAGCAAAAGGTTTGCCGTCGCGACCTTCGGTGATCAACTTCATCGCTTCGACACCAACATTCTTGAGTGCGCCCAGCGCGTAAACCAGCGCCCCGTCAACCACCTTGAACGTCGCGTCAGAGCGGTTCACACAGGGCGGCACCCATGGCAGTTCAAGCCGTTTGCGCACTTCCTCAAAGTAAACCGCCAGCTTGTCCGTCAGGTGGATATCGCAGTTCATCACACCGGCCATGAATTCAACCGGATGGTTCGCTTTCAGCCATGCCGTTTGGTAGCTGACAACCGCATAGGCGGCGGCGTGGGATTTGTTAAAACCGTAGTTGGCGAATTTTTCCAGAAGGTCGAAAACCTCACTGGCCTTTTTCTTATCGACACCATTCTCCATGGCGCCTTTTTCGAATTTGGGCCGTTCCTTGGCCATCTCTTCGGCGATCTTCTTACCCATTGCGCGGCGCAGCAGGTCGGCACCACCAAGGCTATAACCAGCCATAACCTGCGCGATCTGCATCACCTGTTCCTGATAAACGATGATGCCTTGGGTTTCTTCAAGGATGTGGTCGATGGATACATGGACGCTCTCGCGTTCCTTGATCCCGTTCTTCACCTCACAATAGGTCGGGATGTTCTCCATCGGGCCAGGGCGGTAAAGCGCCACCAAGGCAACGATATCTTCGATACAGGTCGGCTTCATGCGCTTGAGCGCGTCCATCATCCCCGAACTTTCAACCTGAAATACCGCCACGGTCTTGGCCGCTGCATAAAGCTTGTAAGAGGCCTCGTCATCCAGCGGGATGGTCGAGATATCGTCCAACAAGCCTTCGGGCGGGGCAAAGAGTTCGGTTCCGTCCGCCGCGACGTGCAGATGGCGGCCAGATGACTTGATTTGGTCCACCGCATTCTGGATCACGGTCAGCGTCTTCAGACCCAAAAAGTCGAACTTGACCAATCCCGCCTGTTCAACCCATTTCATGTTGAACTGGGTGGCCGGCATGTCAGAGCGCGGATCCTGATACAGCGGAACCAGCTCGTCCAACGGGCGGTCACCGATCACGACGCCGGCCGCGTGTGTGGATGCGTTGCGCAGCAGGCCTTCGACCTGCTGACCGTATTCAAGCAGACGCGCCACGACTTCTTCATTGCGTGCCTCATCCCGAAGCCGCGGCTCATCGGCGAGCGCCTTCTCGATCGAAACAGGCTTAACGCCCTCAACAGGGATCATCTTGGACAGGCGGTCTACCTGTCCGTATGGCATCTGTAGCACGCGCCCGATATCGCGCACCGCAGCTTTGGACAGCAACGCACCAAAAGTGATGATCTGTCCCACGCGGTCACGACCGTATTTATCCTGCACATAGCGGATGACTTCTTCGCGACGGTCCATGCAAAAGTCGATGTCAAAATCGGGCATGCTGACACGTTCCGGATTCAGGAAACGCTCAAACAGCAAAGAGTAACGCAGCGGATCAAGGTCCGTGATCAACAAGGCATACGCAACAAGGCTACCCGCACCGGAACCCCGGCCCGGTCCAACCGGAATTCCCTGATCTTTGGCCCACTTGATGAAGTCGGCAACGATCAAAAAGTAGCCGGGAAATCCCATGCCCTCAATGATGCCCAACTCGAACTCCAGCCGTTCTTCATAGACCGACACCTCGGCCGCATGAGGGATGATGGCCAGCCGTGCCTTCAGCCCTTCCTGAGCTTGCCGACGCAATTCAGCAACTTCGTCATCGGCAAATTTAGGCAGGATCGGATCACGGCGATAGGTCTGGAATGCGCAACGCTTGGCAATCTCGACAGTATTGTCGATCGCTTCCGGCAGATCTGCAAAGAGCGTGACCATTTCTGCCTGCGATTTAAAATAGTGTTGCGGCGTCAGACGGCGACGTCCTTCCTGCTGGTCCACATAGGCACCCTCGGAAATACAGATCAGCGCATCATGTGCCTCATACATTTTTGAGGCTGGAAAATAGACATCATTGGTCGCCACCAGCGGGATATCCATGGCATAGGCCATTTCCACAAATCCGCGTTCTGTTTGCCGTTCGACCTCTGGCGCGCCGCTTTCACCCGGATGCCGCTGCAGTTCGATATACAGCCCGTCGCCAAAGGCCGCGTGCAACTGCTTCATGAAAGCTTCAGCTGCCGGGCGCTGGTTGTTTTGCAACAGCATACCAACCGGCCCTTCCGGACCGCCCGTCAGACAGATCACATCCTCCGCATGCTGCGTCAGTTCCTGCAACGTAACCTGAGGCAAAGCGCCCCCTTTATCTAGGTACAGGCAAGAATTGAGCTTCATCAGATGCTCGTATCCACGTTCGCTCTGCGCAAGCAAAACCACCGGTGCTGGTGCGCGGGGCTTCTCACCAGGCTGAGGCTGGACGTATTCAAGATCAACCTGACAGCCGATGATAGGCTGAATGCCGGCACCCGACATCGCGACCGAAAACTCCAACGCAGCAAACATGTTGTTTGTGTCCGTCAACGCAAGGGCAGGCATTTCCGCCTTTGCACACATATCAGGTAGCTTTTTAAGGCGTAGCGCCCCCTCCAGAAGAGAGTATTCGGAATGGGTGCGCAGGTGAATGAATCGGGGGGAATTGCTCATCAGCAAAGCTTAGTCTTTATCCGAAAAAGCCTCTACAGTGAAAACAACATATTGCGCGGCGTCAGTCAGATACTGTCATTCACGTATAAAAAATACCGACACGCGGCCCAACTCATATGCAACCCACGCAGCAAACTATTTCACGTCTCTTCCCCGTTAAAACGCTTACTCAGCCGCTGCTATATTCCGCACCACTGCACCAAACGCGGAACATCTGGCTCCGGACATCACCAAACCCCTTGCCAAATCCGCGCCTCCCGCCGTAGCCTGAGGCCCGCGCCTGTTTTCTACGCCGCATCGAACACAGGTCGCGCCAAACCATTGGTACCGCGGCGGGGTCTTCCCCATGTACGTCTCATTTTTGCTCAACGGCAAACCCGTCACTTTGACGGACCCATCAGCCACGACAACGCTCCTTGATTGGCTGCGCGAAGAACGCCACCTCACCGGTACGAAAGAAGGTTGCAACGAAGGCGATTGCGGCGCTTGTACTGTGATGGTCAGCGATGCCTCGGGTCACCGGCCTCTCAACGCGTGCATCCTGTTCTTGCCACAGCTTGAAGGCAAACACGTCACAACCGTTGAAGGTCTTGCTGCGCAGGATGGCACCTTGCATCCTGTACAACAGGCGATGATAGACCAACACGGCAGCCAATGCGGTTTCTGCACCCCGGGTTTTGTCATGAGCATGGCCACTGCACACCTCAACAATGATACGGACCATGACACTGCCCTCGCCGGAAACCTGTGCCGCTGCACCGGCTACGCGCCAATCATCCGCGCCGCGAAAGATGCCAGCTCGCTTCCGGTCCCGGCGCATCTATTTTCTTTGGCAGAAAATATCCCGGGGGAGCAGCCAGAGGCTGCGGGGGCAGCGCCCCCCTCCCGGCCGCAAACCAGCGATGCACTGGCTGCGCTTTACGCAGCGCAACCAGATGCAACATTGATCGCCGGTGCAACCGACGTTGGTCTTTGGGTGACAAAACAAATGCGCGATCTGGGAGAAGTGATTTTCCTTGGCCAATGTGCGGATTTGCGCGGCATAAAAGAAACAGCCGACGGTTGGCGCATCGGCGCCATGACCACAATAGCCGAACTTGAGCGTGACCTCGGCCCCCGCTTTCCTAGCCTTGGTGCGATGCTGCGGCGCTACGGCTCTGCGCAGGTTAGGGCAGCAGCAACGCTGGGCGGCAACATTGCAAACGGCTCCCCCATCGGGGATGGGAGCCCTGCGATGATCGCATTGGGCGCGACTTTGCATCTTCGGCAAGGCGATACGCGTCGCGAGATTATGCTAGAGGATTTCTTTGTTTCTTACGGTAAACAGGATCGGCGCGCGGGCGAATTTATTGAAGCTATCAGCGTCCCTGCGCAGCAAGACACGCTTTACTGCTACAAGCTTTCAAAACGGTTTGATCAGGACATCTCAGCTGTTTGCGGCTGTTTTAACCTGCCAGTCTCTGACAACGGCTTCGGTGAGGTCCGGCTTGCCTTTGGCGGTATGGCCGCGACACCGGCAAGAGCAGCCAACGCGGAAGCTGCCCTGCGCGGCAAGCCCGCAACCCTTGCAACGATAGAGCTGGCAATGGAGGCGTTGAAAAGCGATTTCAAACCATTATCCGATATGCGTGCTTCCGCCGATTACCGTATGGCAAGTGCGCAAAACATGTTGCTACGGGCGTACCATGAAATCACCAGCGGTTATGCTGACAGCGTGACGAATTTGCAGGAGGTCCGCGCATGAGCCTTGCCAAACCTCTACCTCATGACGCCGCCCGCCTTCATGTGACCGGTGCTGCGCGATATGTTGATGACATTCCGACACCTTCCGGAACGCTGCACCTTGCTTTCGGGCTCAGCAATGCCGCTCGCGGGCGCATACGATCAATGGACCTTGAAGCCGTGCGTGCGGCCCCTGGGGTTATTTCTGTGTTCACCTCGGATGATCTTCCTTTTGCCAATGATGTCTCTCCCTCCAACCATGATGAACCTTTGCTGGCAGACGGCACAGTGCACTACGTTGGCCAGCCTCTTTTCATGGTGGTCGCGGTAAACCATCTGGCCGCACGTGCCGCCGCACAACTGGGCGTCGTTGATATAATTGGGGAACAGCCAATCCTGACCATTGATCAGGCATTGGCAGCCAACAGCCGCTTCGAGGAAGGGCCGCGCGTTTACGCCAAAGGCGAAGTCGAAACCGCCCTTGAGACCGCGGCAAAGCGCCTGACAGGCCGGATCGAAATCGGCGGGCAGGAGCATTTCTATCTCGAAGGGCAGGCAGCACTCGCTCTGCCCGGAGAGAATGGCGATATGCTGATCCACAGCTCAACCCAGCACCCCACCGAGATCCAGCACAAGGTCGCCGAAGCAATCGGATTGCCTATGCACGCGGTGCGCGTTGAGACGCGGCGCATGGGCGGTGGATTTGGTGGCAAGGAAAGTCAGGGCAATGCGCTGGCCGTGGCCTGCGCCATTGCAGCACGCGCAACAGGCCATCCCTGCAAGATGCGCTATGACCGCGATGACGACATGATCATAACCGGCAAACGCCATGATTTTCGTGTCGAGTATACAGTAGGTTTCGAACCGGACGGCAAGCTGACGGCGGTAGACTTTATCCACTATGCCCGCTGCGGATGGGCGATGGACCTCAGCCTGCCTGTGGCCGACCGCGCCATGCTTCACGCTGACAACGCCTACCATCTGGAGCACGTCAGGATCACCTCCCACCGCCTCAAAACCAACACACAAAGTGCCACAGCTTTCCGGGGTTTTGGCGGGCCACAAGGCATCGTCGGGATCGAGCGCGTCATGGACCATGTCGCGCATCATCTGGGGGTGGACCCGCTTGATGTGCGTCGGGTGAACTTTTACCGCGACAGCCGGACTGAACTGCCATCACCGCCAGAGCAGCCCGTAGCATCAACCGCAAGCAATACCGACCTTGCCAGCAGAGGGTCACAAAGCGAAATCACACCGCCGGACACTCTGCCGTCCGTTACAGACGACCTGCAAACAACGCCCTATCACCAGCCAGTGGCCGACTGTATTATCAATGCGCTGGTCGAGCGTTTAAGTAAAAGCGCTGATTATCCAAAACGACGCGCAGCGATCGCAGAATGGAACAGCAAACAACCTGTTCTGAAGCGCGGCATTGCCCTGACGCCGGTCAAGTTCGGTATTTCCTTCACTCTGACCCATCTCAATCAGGCAGGCGCTTTGGTGCATGTTTATCAGGATGGCTCGATCCACCTGAACCATGGTGGCACCGAGATGGGACAGGGATTGTTCCAGAAGGTAGCACAAGTGGCCGCCGCAGAGTTTGGCATACCGCTTGATCAGATCAAGATCACCGCGACTGATACGGCGAAGGTTCCAAACACGTCAGCAACCGCTGCCAGCTCCGGCACAGACCTCAACGGGATGGCGGTCCAGAATGCCTGTCAGACCATACGTAATCGTATGTCAGAACATCTGGCGACCCTCTATGATTGCACCGCTTCAGATGTCCGGTTCGCCGATGGAACGGTCTATGCCGGTTCTGAAACGGTCAGCTTTGCGCAAGCCGCACAACTGACCTACGAAGCGCGCATCAGCCTTTCCGCGACCGGATTCTACAAAACACCAGACATACAATGGGACCGGATAACCGGACGCGGCAGGCCGTTTTTCTACTTTGCTTATGGCGCGGCGATCACCGAAGTTGTGATTGATCCGCTGACCGGCGAAAACCGGATATTGCGCACCGACATCCTGCACGATGCTGGCCAGTCATTGAACCCTGCACTCGATATCGGGCAGATTGAGGGCGGTTATGTTCAGGGGGCAGGCTGGCTCACGACAGAGGAGCTGGTGTGGGATGACGCCGGAGCACTGAAAACCCACGCCCCATCGACCTACAAAATCCCCGCATGTTCGGATCGGCCGGATATCTTCAACGTGACCCTGTGGGACGAGCCAAATCCGGCGCAGACAATCTATCGCTCCAAAGCCGTGGGAGAGCCGCCCTTTATGTTGGGCATCTCTGCGTGGTCAGCCCTTGCCGATGCAGTGGCCGCTTGCGGCGATGAGTATGCCGACCTGCAAACACCTGCGACAGCCGAAGCAGTGATGGCGGCCATCGGCAGAGCGCGCGCAGGGCAGCAGCGATGAGCGAAACGAACAAAGCGATCTATGTCGATATTACCGGCACGCGCGGGTCTGCGCCGCGCGATGCAGGGACAGCGATGTGTGTCACCCCTTCGACAACGCTTGGCACGATCGGCGGCGGCGCGCTTGAGCTTCGCGCCATAGCGACAGCGCGCGCTATGATGCAGGACGGGCGCGACGGGCACACTGAAACCATCCCGCTCGGCCCCGACTTGGGTCAGTGCTGTGGCGGTTCTGTTTCACTGCGTTATGGTCGAGTCCCGCAGCAGGTCGATAGCTGGCAATCGCTTGCGCAGTTGCCGTTGTTTATCCACCCGATCGGTCCACTATGGATTTGGGGAGCAGGACACGTCGGGCGTGCGCTGGTTCGCCGCCTCTCTCCGCTGGGAGCCTTTGATATTACGTGGATTGATACCAGTGTAGAGCGCTTTCCAGATACTGCACCAGAAGGCATCACGGTTCTGCCAGCGTTGGATATGCCGCGACTGGCCCGCCACGCGCCACGATCTGCCCAACATATCATCGTAACCTATTCCCACGAGATTGATTTGGCCCTGTGCGCTACGCTTTTGGAACGGGGCTTTACGTGGTGTGGCCTGATAGGCTCAGATACGAAGAAATCTAGATTTTTCAAAAGATTAAATGCGATGAACCTTCCTGCCGATCGCATCACCTGCCCCATTGGCGACAAGACCTTGGGTAAACATCCAGACCAGATTGCCCATTCTACCGCGCTACAGCTCTTGCAACAGGCGCAAGCCATGGATGATAGTGCGGCCGACCAAAGGACCTACGCCCAATGACCGCACCTCTGCTTTCGCTGACCTCTTTGACCAAAGCCTATCCAGGTGTTGTCGCAAATGACGACGTATCGCTCCGGATTGCACCGGGGGAAGTCCACGCCCTGCTCGGAGAGAACGGTGCCGGCAAATCGACACTGGTGAAAATGATTTACGGGCTCGTGAAGCCCGACAGTGGCACGATGCAGATGCACGGCCAGCCCTTTTCACCAAGCGAGCCCCGCGCTGCCCGTGCCGCAGGGGTTGGCATGGTGTTCCAGCATTTCTCGCTGTTTGATGCGATGACCGTCGCCGAAAATATCGCGCTCGGCATGGAGAATGCGCCACGTCTAAGCGATCTGTCTGCCCAGATCACGACCGTATCGGAAACCTACGGCCTGCCGCTGTCACCTGACCGTATCGTGGGCGATCTATCCGCAGGTGAGCGTCAGCGGGTCGAGATTATCCGTTGTCTGCTGCAAGAACCCAAGCTTCTTATCATGGACGAGCCGACCTCCGTTCTTACCCCGCAAGAGGTGGAAATCCTGTTCAAAACCCTGCGCAAGCTTAGTGCCGAGGGGACCGCAATTCTGTATATTTCACACAAGCTCGAAGAAATTCGAAGCCTGTGCGACAACGCCACGATCCTGCGCTTGGGTAAAGTTGTAGGCGATTGCGTACCGCGCGACACAACAGCGCGCGAGATGGCAGAGCTGATGGTTGGCAAGCTGCTACAAACGCCAACGCGTGCAGGAAAAGCGGTGGGAGATGTTGTGCTGGACCTGACCGGCTTAAGCGCCCCTGCCCCCAACGCTTTTGGCATAGCGCTCAAGGACATCTCGTTGGAGCTGCGCGCTGGCGAAGTTCTTGGGATTGGCGGGGTTGCAGGGAATGGCCAAGACGAACTGCTGGCGGCGCTGTCCGGTGAGCGCCCTGTTGCGCGCGGCATGGTTGCGTTTAAGGAAGAAGATATTGGCCCTCTGGGACCAACCGCGCGGCGTCAGCGCGGATTGCTGGCGGCCCCAGAAGAACGGATGGGACACGCCGCCGCACCAGACATGTCGCTTACCGAAAATGCCATGCTGACCGGATCTGTCCGTGAGGGGTTGGATCACAGGGGTTTTCTGGACTGGCCGGCAGCGACACGCTTTGCTGAAAGTGTGATTGAACGGTTTGACGTGCGCACTCCCGGCCCGGGCGCTGCGGCACGGTCATTGTCGGGTGGTAACCTGCAAAAGTTCGTCATTGGCCGCGAAGTGATGCAGCGGCCCGATGTTTTGGTCGTCAATCAACCAACTTGGGGCGTTGATGCCTCTGCAGCGGCGGCGATCCGGCAAGCACTGCTGGATCTGGCTGAGAACGGCGCGGCTGTCATCGTGATCAGTCAGGATCTGGACGAACTGATGGAAATATCCGACCGATTTGCCGCATTGAACGAAGGCCGCCTATCAGAGCCGCGTCCGGCGCAGGGGATTACTGTCGAAGAGATTGGCCTGATGATGGGCGGCGCCCACGGAATGGAGGTGGCGCATGTTTAACGCTACGACCAACACCTTCTCAGAGGACCGCACATGATTGCTTTGACAAAGCGCCCCGAGCCGAGCCGCGCGTTTTCACTTGCAGCACCGCTGCTGGCCGTGGTTGCCACGATGATCTTTGGTGGGTTGCTGTTCGCCGTTTTGGGCAAAGACCCCTTCGAAGCAATCAGGACCATTTTTTGGGAACCTGTGTTTGGGGAATTTGCATTTTTCTATCGCCCCCAACTGCTTATCAAAGGCGCGCCTCTTGTCTTGATCGCCATTGGATTGAGCCTTGGGTTCAAGGCGGGCATCTGGAATATCGGCGCCGAGGGTCAGTACATTATGGGTGCGCTTTTTGGCGCAGGTGTAGGCCTTGCCTTCTATCCCATGGAAAGTGCGTTGGTCTTTCCCTTGATGGTTCTGGCCGGAGCCTTCGGCGGCTGGATCTGGGCAATGATACCAGCAGTGTTGAAGGTGAAATTCGGCACAAACGAGATTTTGGTCTCGCTCATGCTGGTCTACGTCGCAGAACAATTTCTGGCCTCGATGTCTTTGGGCCTGCTAAAGAACCCCGAAGGGTTCGGGTTCCCCGGATCGCGGAATCTACAGCAATACGCCAGTGCGCATAACGCTGACTTGATTGCAGGTACCGGTATGCACTGGGGTGTCGTTGCGGCCTTTATCGCGGTGATCTTTGCCTATGTCTTGTTGGCGCGGCACAGGCTGGGCTTTGCCATTCGGGTCACAGGCGACGCGCCGCGCGCCGCAGCATTTTCTGGCGTGAACCCCACACGGCTGGTGGTCTTCTGTTTGGGAATGTCGGGCCTTTTGGCAGGACTGGCAGGCGTGTTCGAAGTGTCTGGTCCAGCCGGACAGGTCACAATTGATTTTAACGTAGGTTACGGCTTCACAGCGATCATCGTGGCATTTTTAGGCAGATTGCATCCGGTGGGCATTCTATTGGCAGGTGGGCTTATGGCCCTTACCTACATCGGCGGGGACATTGCCCAATCTAAGATGGGATTACCTGCGGCAGCGATTCAGGTGTTTCAGGGGATGCTTTTGTTCTTCCTGCTCGCGTTTGATCTTTTCACAAATTACACACTGCGCTTCGGCAGCAGGGAGACTGCTTGATGGACCTGTCTGCAATCAATCCGATCCTATTTATTGCCGGCTTCTTTGTCGCTGCAACGCCGTTGATCTTTGCTGCCATAGGCGAATTAGTCGTTGAGAAAACCGGCGTCCTCAACCTTGGTGTTGAGGGGATGATGATCATGGGCGCAATCAGTGGCTTTGCCACCGCCGTTGAAACAGGTTCGCCGTTATTGGGTTTTGTCGCTGCCGCTGCGGGTGGCGCGATACTGAGCCTTCTTTTTGCGTTTTTGACACAGGTGATGCTGGCAAATCAGGTCGCCTCTGGTCTTGCGCTGACGCTGTTCGGGTTGGGTTTCTCGGCGCTGTTAGGCCAAAGCTATGTCGGGGTAAAACCGCCGCGCCTTGCGGATGTGAATTTTGGTATACTGGGTGACATTCCCGTTATCGGACCGATCTTCTTGAGCCATGATATCATCGTATACCTTGGCATCGCTCTGGTAATTGCGGTCTGGGCTGCATTGAAATTTACGCGCGCGGGGCTTGTTCTGCGCGCTGTTGGCGAAAACCACGATGCGGCCCATGCGCTTGGTTTTAAAGTAAAACGTATCCGCACGCTGGCCATTATGTTCGGTGGGGCCTGCGCAGGCGTTGGGGGCGCCTACATCAGCCTCATTCGTGTGCCGCAATGGACCGAAGGCATGACGGCTGGTATCGGCTGGATTGCTCTCGCGCTGGTTGTGTTCGCCTCATGGAAGCCGTTTCGCGTGCTGCTGGGTGCCTATCTTTTTGGCGGTCTTGTTCAATTACAGCTCAATCTGCAGGGCGCGGGCGTTGCCATTCCTGTCGAATATCTGGCAATGTCGCCTTACGTTATAACTATTGTGGTCCTTGTATTCCTGTCGCGCGACAAAAGCGCCGCGCCGGGATCGCTGGGACGCATTTTCCACGCCTCGTCCTGAGGCAAATAAATCCGCCAACGAGCGGACCAAGACCAACTGGGGAGAAACCAAATGAACTTCACCAAACTGCTGGCCAGCGCCGCGCTGGTTGCCGGCATGGCAACAGCGGCCTTTGCCCAAGACAAAACCAAAGTCGGCTTTGTTTTCGTCGGCCCGATCGGCGACGGTGGCTGGACCTATGAGCACAACAAAGGCCGCGTGGCCGTTGAGGAAGAATTCGGCGATGCGGTAGAGACCGTATTCGTTGAAAGCGTGGCAGAGGGCCCCGATTCCGAGCGTGTGATGACGCAGATGGCGCTCGACGGTGCCGATCTGATCTTCACCACATCGTTTGGCTATATGGACCCGACAATCAACGTCGCGGCAAAGTTCCCGGACGTGAAGTTCGAGCACGCCACTGGCTACAAACGTGCCGACAACGTCAGCACCTATTCAGCGCGCTTTTACGAAGGCCGCGCTATTCAAGGCCACATCGCTGGCAAGATGACCAAGTCCAACACCATCGGTTACATCGGCTCCTACCCGATTCCAGAAGTAATTCGTGGCATCAACTCTGCGTTCATTCACGCGCGCAAAGCAAACCCCGATGTGCAGTTTAAAATCGTCTGGGCCTACACATGGTTTGATCCAGCCAAAGAAGCAGACGCAGCCAAGGTTCTGATCGAACAAGGCGCTGACGTGATCCTGCAGCACACAGATTCCACCGCGCCACAGGCTGCGGCTCAGGAAGCTGGCAATGTTGTGACGTTCGGCCAAGCCTCGGACATGAGCCAGTACGCTCCCTTCCCGCGCGTGTCGTCCATCATTGATGACTGGGCGCCATACTACATTGCGCGCACCAAGGCGGTTATGGACGGCACTTGGACGTCAACCGACACATGGGACGGCATTGGCGCCGGCATGGTTGGCATCGGCGAGATTTCCGATGCAGTACCTGCTGACGTGAAAGAAGAAGCTCTTGCGTTGAAAGAAACATTGGCTGACGGCACCTACCATGCGTTCACCGGCCCGCTGAACAAGCAGGACGGCACACCGTTCCTTGCGGAAGGTGAAACAGCGGACGATGGCACCCTTGCCGGCATGAACTTCTACGTTGAAGGCATTGAGGGCGATATCCCGCAATAAGCGACTTTAACCGTTGATCTCGAAAAGGCCTCGCGTATTCGCGGGGCCTTTTTGCATTGGCAACTGGTGAGCTAGGCTTTTTCCCATTCCGGCAGCGGGAAAAGCGTATCGTATGCCCAATTAAAGCAAAACGCGTAGACCATATAGAATGCCGCAAAAGACAAATCCATTATGAATGCCTGCCATACTGTGACGCCCAGATACCATGCGATGAACGGCAACAGCACAACCAGCAATCCCAGCTCGAACAAGGCGGCGTGCACAACGCGCATCATGCGGGTCTTCAGGGTCGTGCCATATGCACGCTGGAGCGCCCTATCGAAAAAGTAGTTGTAAACGATGTTCCATAGGGTCGCGAGCGTCGCACTTACCAACCCCACGACACCAAAATCTGCGAGGGGCACATGAAACAGCAATGATCCAAGGGGAACGACCAGAAGTAAGCCGATGATTTCGAAACTAATGGCGTGACGTAAACGATCATAAAGGGAGCGCATGGGTACCTCAAAAACAGTTACCGGGCCGTCCCGGCGATGATCCATTCGGAGAGGTCGTCCTCACAGGAAATCAAATGACACGTGATGATTGCCTTTTCAACACGCCAGCAATCAAAATATCGCTAGATTACGCCCCCTCTTGACCGGCTTTCGCCGTGTCACCCACGGGCTAACGCTTCATTCTCATTGTTACCCTTTCGGGACTCGCGTACCACTGCTACATCGCGCGGGATCAGGACGGCGCACGCGCTCCCGCTTTCTCATGGATATCTCGATGACCAAGACAAACACGACCGAATTATTGCAATCCTTTCTTGTGGTTGGCTGGCACGAGTGCATCAGCCTGCCAGAAATGGGCCTGCACGACTTTGCGGTCAAAGTAGATACCGGCGCCAAGACGACCGCGCTCCATGCCGAAAACATCGAGACGTTTCAAAAAGACGGAGAGAAATGGGTGCGCTTCACGGCTCCGTCCCCGACAGGTGCCACAGGGCAGACCTGTGAATTCCCCGTCCACACCAAACGCGCCATAACCAATACCAGCGGCACGCCAGAGACACGTATCGTTATCAGGACGCCTATGGTATTGGCCGGACGGCGTTGGAAGATCGACATTTCCCTGACAGATCGCGGCAACATGCGCTTTCCCCTAATTCTAGGGCGCCGCGCATTACGCAACCGCAACATCCTTGTGCATCCGGGCAAATCATACCTGGTGAGCGACAAACCCGTATTTGAAGGATCCGACCGATGAAAATTGCTATGCTCGCCCGTAATCCGAACCTCTATTCGCACAAGCGTCTGAAGGAAGCTGCCGAAGCCCGTGGTCACCAGTTTGATATTATCAACACGCTACGGTGCTACATGAACATCGCCTCTCGCCGACCAGAAGTTTATTACAACGGTGAAAAGCTGGAAGGCTATGATGCGATCATCCCACGGATCGGGGCCTCGGTTACATTTTACGGCCTCGCCGTGCTGCGGCAGTTCGAGATGCAGGGCGTCTATCCGCTGAATGAAAGCGTCGGCATTGGCCGTTCGCGAGACAAGCTGCGCTCGATGCAGCTTTTGGCGCGGGACGGGATCGGCCTACCCGTCACAACCTTTGCACACGATCCCAAGCAGACCGACGAAGTGCTTGAACTTGCTGGTGGCGCGCCTGTGGTCATCAAGCTTCTGGAAGGCACGCAGGGTATCGGCGTTGTTCTGGCGGATACAAAGCGCTCTGCGGTTTCCGTGGTCGAGGCGTTTCGCGGCGCCGGCGTGAACATCCTGCTGCAAGAATTCATAAAAGAAGCAGGCGGCACCGACATTCGCGCCATCGTTGTTGGTGGCAAGGTCGTCGCCGCGATGAAGCGTACCGGTGCCAAAGATGATTTCCGCTCCAACCTACACCGCGGCGGCTCTGCCGAAGTGATTAAGCTCTCTCCCGAGGAACGCTCAACCGCTGTGCGTTCAGCCAAGTCGATGGGCCTGAATGTCTGCGGCGTGGACATGCTGCGATCAAACCACGGCCCCGTGGTCATGGAAGTAAACTCCTCTCCCGGTCTTGAGGGAGTAGAAAAGGCAACCGATCTGGATATTGCAGGCATGATCATCAAATACATCGAGAAGAATGCAAAGCCGAACGCCACAAAGACAAAAGGCAAAGGATGAAGCGGCGTCCTGATTTCGAGATTGCAGGACAGTTTGTCAAAGCAGGCACGCGCAAGACGATAGAAATCCCTGTCAGCACCCTGTCGGATCATACGCCTGTCACGTTATCGGCTCATATCGTGCATGGCCGCTCCGACGGACCGACGACTTTCGTCAGCGCCGGCATTCACGGCGATGAGGTAATCGGCGTAGAGATCGTGCGCCGGTTGCTGCGCTCCAAAAACCTGAAGTCCTTGCGTGGGACGCTGATTGTCGTGCCGATTGTGAATACCTTCGGGTTTCTTAACCATTCGCGCTATCTGCCGGATCGCCGCGATCTTAACCGATGCTTTCCGGGGTCTCCGAACGGATCACTCGGATCGCGCTTGGCGCATATCTTTCTCAATGAGATTGTCGCGCGTTGTTCATTGGGTATTGATCTGCACTCTGCTGCGATCAACCGGATCAACCTGCCACAAATCCGTGTATCGGCCAACAACCGCAACACAATGCGGCTGGCGAAAGCGTTCGGCGCCCCTGTCATTCTGACAAGCGCCCTACGTGATGGCAGCCTGCGGCAAGAGGCAAAGAAAATCGGCGTCGACGTGCTTTTGTACGAAGCTGGCGAAGGCATGCGATTTGACGAGATGTCCGTGCGCGCAGGTGTTGCCGGAATCTTGCGCGTGCTCAAAGACATCGGGCAGTTGCCCAAGGCAGGCATCGCCAAGCCCAAAGCCGCCCCGCTTTTGTGTGCAGACAGCCACTGGCTGCGTGCCTCTGCAGGCGGGCTGCTGCGGATGTTCAAAGCCGAAGGCGATGTCGTGACCGAAGGAGATGTCGTTGCTGCAATCTCTGATCCTTTTGGTGAGGACGAGATCGAGATCAAATCCCGTTACAGTGGTATCATTGTTGGCCGCGCGGTGGTGCCCATCGTGCATGAAGGCGATGCCTTGTTCCACATTGCCGATGTCAAATCCGGCGATATGGCTGAAGCCGCAGTGGACGAGCTGGCCAGCCAGCTAGAAGAAGCGCCTTTGTTCGATGAGGATGAAATCATCTAGCACTCTCCCGTTGCGTCACGCTGTCAGTGGATGCTTTGCAGCTCAACACAAACCGCCTAAGCTTTAACGATGATTACATTGCATCACCTCAACAGGTCCCGCTCGCTCCGAATTCTGTGGCTATTGGAGGAAATCGGCGCGCCTTATGATTTTGTCCTGCATGAACGCGACAGCAAGACCAACCTTGCCCCCGACGCTTTGCTCAAGGTGCACCCGTTGGGAAAATCGCCCGTGATCGAGATGGACGGCGAAACAGTTTGTGAAAGTGCTGCCATCACCGAACTGCTTTGCGCAAAATTCGCACCACAGATGATCCCAGAGGTGGGCACCCAAGCTTACCTGCGGCATCTGGAACTGATGCATTTCGCCGAAGGCTCAGCCATGACGCCGATCCTGCTCAATCTGTACGTAGGTCGTCTGGGAGAGGCCGGAGCGCCCCTGCATCCGCGCATCCAATCCGAGCTGGACAACCACTTTGCCTATATGGAGAAGATGCTGCGCCCGTCGGGTCATTTTGTGCTTGATGACCTTTCTGCTGCGGACATCATGCTTAGCTTTCCCGCGCAAATCGCGATGCGGCTTGAACGGCGGGACGCCTATCCGAAGCTGGCTGCGTTTGTGGATGCTCTTGAAGCACGCCCTGCCTATCAGCGGGCAGTAGAAAAAGGCGGCGTCTAGCAGCCTGCGCCATTGCCAAGGCTCCGCTAGGGTGGCACCAAAAGGGAATGACACACTCCCTTACCAGCCTTGATGGCACCCCGGCTAGCCGCCTTGCCTTTGGCACAATGCAATTTGGCGGTCGCGCTGATCGCGCGGCGTCCCAAGCGATGTTTGACGCCTCTCTTGATGCGGGCATCACCCATTTCGACACGGCGCATGTCTATACCGATGGCGCATCAGAAACCTTCTTGGGAGAGATGATCAAACCTCACCGAGAGCGGCTGATCATAGCGACCAAAGCGGCCTATACGGGCGGCGCGACCCCCGAGAATATCCGCACCTCTGCCGAGACGTCGCGAAAGCGAATGGATCTTGATGTGCTCGACGTGCTTTATCTGCACCGCTTTGATCCTGACACGGACATGCACCTTAGCTTTGAAACCTTTGCGCAGCTAAAAGCAGGCGGTATTATTCGTCATATCGGCATCTCGAATTTTGCTGCATGGCAGGCCGCCAAAGCCGCCGGAATTGCAGCTAAATTCGATCTGACCATTACTTTGATCCAGCCCATGTACAACGTTGTCAAACGACAGGCAGAGGTCGAAATCCTCCCCATGGCGCAGGACTTCGGGATGCTCTGTGCGCCGTATTCTCCTTTGGGCGGTGGACTACTGACCGGGAAATACGCGGGCGGCGGAACAGGCCGGCTGTCCGAAGATGACCGCTATGCGGCGCGCTACCGATTTGACTATATGCACATTGCCGCCGAGGCTCTTAGCCAGATCGCTGCGCGTGAGGGGGTGCATCCCGCGACCCTTGCAGTGGCATGGGCCGCAGCCCATCCAACAGCGCCGACACCGATCATCTCGGCCCGCTCGGATGAACAGCTTGCGCCATCGTTGGCCGCAATGGACTATGCCATGTCACCCGACCTCTACGCAGAAATGACCGCATTGATCCCAGCACCGCCGCCAGCAACAGACAGGGCAGAAGAAGCATGAACAGCGATATCATCATCATCGGCGGCGGCATTGCCGGATTGTCTGCAGCGGCCCGTCTTTCGGCAGATGCACAGGTAACGGTTCTAGAGATGGAGAGCGTGACCGGCTATCATGCCTCTGGCCGCTCGGCCGCGCTGATTGAGGAAAACTACGGTGCACCATCGGTTCAGGCGCTCAATCATGCTGGTATGGCTCATTTTCAGGATGGCGGATATTTGTCCCAGAGGGGCCTTCTGATTATCGCCGATGATCAACAAGAGGACGCCTTCAAGGCCGATCTGGTTCATATGGGCGTCGACCAGATTAGTCCTGACGAAGCCGTCGATTTTGTGCCCGTGCTGGATAAATCAAAAGTGGCATTTGCGGGCTACCATGCCGAAGCCTTCGATATCGACACAGACCGCTTGATGCAGGACTTCATCCGCGTTCTGCGCGCCAACGGCGGTCAGATAATCACAGATGCCATCGTCACTGGCATCAGGCAGGATGCGTCGGGCTGGGAGGTGATCGCAGGCGATAGCTACACCGCTGGCACGCTAGTCAATGCGGCAGGTGCCTGGGCTGATCTGATCGCGGGCATCGCCGGTGTGACCCCCTTGGGCATTGTACCACACCGCCGATCAATGGCGCGTCTGGCCGCCCCCGGCGGGCACGACACCACCAAATGGCCGATGTTCTTCGGTCCGAATGAAAGCTGGTATGCAAAGCCGGATGCCGGTGCCCTGCTTGTCTCCCCCGCTGAGGAAGTCGCAACGCATCCGCATGATGCCTACGCCGACGATATGACACTGGCTGAAGGTCTGGACCGTTACCAACAGATGGTAACCGAACCAGTGACAAGGCCGCTGGCCACATGGGCGGGTTTGCGCAGCTTTGCTCCTGACCGCACGCTTGTGCTTGGTCGTGATCCGCATGTACCTGAATTTGTCTGGTGCGCTGGTCAGGGCGGATACGGGTTCCAAACCTCACCCGCTGCCTCTGCGTTATTGGCGGATCTGGTTCATGGGCGGGAACCTGAAATCGACGCGGTCTCTGTGGCGGCATTGCGTCCGGACAGATTGCGCGCATGACCCGCCTTCCGCCTAATGCCAGCGTTGCCACACGGTTGGAAGACGGCAAGCTGTGCAATCCCTCGGCCCAGCGAAACACATCTGACATTGTCGCAATGGTGCAGCAAATCGCGCCCGTGCAGGGGCGCGCGTTGGAAATCGCATCTGGAACCGGTCAGCATGTGCTGGCATTGGCAACTGCCCTGCCCGACCTAGAGTGGCACCCCAGCGACATCGCGCATGACCGTTTGAAAAGCATTGATGCCTACACCGCCGGTTTGGCCAATGTGCAGCCTGCCCGCCTTCTGGACGCAACACAAACAGGGTGGGCAGACGCAGAAGATCCCTTTGATCTGATCTATTTAGGAAACCTCTTGCACCTTATCCCACAAAGCGCCGCGCAGACGGTACTGTCTCAGGCAGCACGTGCGCTGGCCCCGGCTGGAACGGTCGTTGTCTACGGACCCTTCATGCGCAGCGGCGTGTTGACGTCGGAAGGTGATGCAAAATTCCACTTTGATCTTCAGGCAGCCAACCCGGAAATCGGATACAAAGACGACGTTTGGGTCAAGGATATGCTGACAGAAAGCGGTCTTGCCCTTAGCATGGTGCACAACATGCCAGCCAACAACCTCAGCCTTATCGCTCAACGGGAGCCGCTATGAATTTACGCACCGGATTTGCCATTCTGGGCCTCGCCCTTCTTGCAGCGTGCAGCTCCGACAAACCTATCCCGATAGGTGCGCCCGTTGCCCTCAACTTTCGTGATGCGGATCCGGTGGATTTCAAAGGACAGCATCCGGCACGCTACCGCGTGCAAGGTATTGATGCAGCGCGCTTTCAGACGCAGATAGATTGGGGCACTGCACGGCGGAATGGCGTCAGCTTTGCTTTCCTCAAGGCGACAGAAGGCGGGGATCTTCTGGATCCGATGTTCAAATCCCACTGGCGTGGCGCGGGTCAGGCAGGCGTCGCGCGCGGTGCCTATCACTTCTATTATTTCTGCACGACACCAGAGGTGCAGGCACGTTGGTTCATCCGCAATGTTCCGCGCTCAAAAGGGATGTTGCCCCCCGTCCTTGATATGGAATGGAATCCATTCTCGCCGACCTGTGCACACCGGCGCCCTGATGCGCGGGTGGTACAAGACGAAATGAAACGCTGGCTAAAGATCGTCGAAGCATACTACGGCGTGCGCCCGATCATTTACACAACCCCGCGGTTCTACGAAGAGAACAACCTTAAGGGCTTCAAAGGCTACGAATACTGGCTACGCACCACGGCCAAAGCTCCGCGTGAAACTTTCCCCGGCCAAAGCTGGCGCTTCTGGCAATACTCTGCAACAGGCTTGATCGGCGGGATTCAGGGCGAAGTAGACCTGAATGCTTTTTCCGGCAGCCCCCAAGAATGGACTGCATGGCTTGGGTCGCGCGCAGTGAAATAAGGTTCATGATATCCGGCCAAGGCCTGCCGGCAGAATCCAGACCGGCAGGCGTGAAGCATTGATATTGCATTCAGGCATCTGAGCGCGCAGAGCGTCGAGTTCATGCCGCGCACGGTCCACCAGACAGTCGAGGTTTTCCTCAAAGGCGGGCAAGTAAAAGACAACGACCTTGCGCGTGGCACCGAAGCGCATGTGCGTCAGCGCGATTTGAGGTGCCGCTTTGGTATGGCAGGCGTCCCAGCAAAGCTCTGCTATGTCTGGTAGATGGCGAAGGCTTTCCCAACGCTCCAGCAAGACGAACGTCACTGTGGCCGCGTCGCTTTGTTGAATACCTAAAGCCGCGCGGACCTCTTCTGCCCTATCACCTATGACCATTACCGTGGGAACACGTGGCGGCGACAATGCCACGCCCAGCGCAAACACCACCGCGACCAAAATCAACGCGGTGGTGAAGTAGTGTTTAGCCGTCCACGCGGATCGTGGTGTTCTTTGGATCATACGGGCTGTCCTCGACAATCTCGGCATCCCAGAGTTGGTCGAACATCTTGACCTTCAGCTTGGTACCAACCACAGCAGTATCGGGCTTCACGTAGCCCATGCCTATGGATTTGCCAAAAGCGACCGAATATCCGCCCGATGTCAGACGTCCTACACGGGTATCACCATGATACAGCACTTCGCGACCCCAAGGATCAGCGTCATCTGGCCCGTCAATCAGCAAGGTGACACATTTCGCATTGATGCCGTGATCCGCCATCGCCTGCTTACCGTGGAAGTCCTTGTTCATATCGACAAAGCGCGGCAGGTCTGCTTCCAGCGGCGTCGCATCGCGGCCAAGTTCGTTCCCGAAGGCGCGATATGACTTCTCCTGACGCAGCCAGTTTTGCGCACGCGCACCGACCAGCTTCATGCCATGCTTTTCGCCTGCTTTATCCAACAGATCGAACAGATGGTTCTGCATTTCGATCGGGTGATGCAGTTCCCAACCCAGCTCACCCGTATAGGCAACGCGGATCGCACGCACGGGCACCATGCCCAGCTCGATGTTGCGCATGGTCAGCCACGGAAAGCGCTTGTTGCTAAGCGCAGTCGCGGGATCAGCGTCCTTGATGACCTCGTTCAGTACATCGCGGGATTTGGGGCCCGCGATGGCGAATACGCCCCACTGAGTGGTCACATCGTGGCATTCAATATAGCCGAATTCAGGCGCTTTATCCTCAATGGCTTTACGCAAATAGTCGCTGTCATAGGCTGTCCACGCACCTGCGCTTACAAGATAGTATTCATCCTGTGCCAGCCGAACGATGGTATATTCAGTACGTGTGGTACCTGCGCCGGTCAGTGCATAGGTCAAGTTGATGCGACCAACGCTGGGCAGCTTGTTACATGTAAACCAGTCAAGGAATGCCGTGGCGCCCGGCCCTTTGACCAAATGTTTTGTAAATGCAGTCGCATCAATCAGGCCCACGGATTCGCGCACGGCCTTTGCTTCGTCGACCGCGTACTGCCACCAGCCACCGCGCCGGAAACTGCGGCTGTCATGGTCATTGAAGTCTTCAGGAGCAAAGTAATTGGGCCGTTCCCAGCCATTTACCCAGCCGAATTGGGCCCCACGCGCAGCCTGACGATCATAAGCCGGAGAAGTCCGCAGCGGACGGCACGCGGGGCGTTCTTCATCTGGGTGGTGAAGGATATAGACATGCTCATAAGCTTCTTCATTCTTACGGGCTGCAAATTCGGTGGTCATCCAGTCCCCATAGCGCTTGGGATCAAGGCTCGCCATGTCGATCTCGGCCTCGCCTTTGACCATGAGCTGAGCCAGATAATAGCCTGTCCCCCCTGCCGCTGTGATACCGAAGGAGAAACCTTCAGCCAGCCACATATTGCGCAATCCGGGCGCAGGTCCAACCAGCGGGTTGCCGTCTGGCGTATAGCAGATAGGGCCGTTGAAATCGTCTTTAAGCCCCGAATCCTCAGCCGATGGCATCCGGTGCAACATAGCAGCATATTGATCTTCGATCCGGTCCAGATCGAGCTGGAACAGATCGGCACGGAAGCTGTCAGGTACACCATACTCGAACCGCGCAGGCGCGTGTTTCTCGTATACGCCCAAGATCCAGCCACCACGTTCTTCGCGCACATAGGACTGTGCATCAGCATCGCGGATGACAGGATGCTCCGCGTTGCCTTCCGCCCGGAACTTCACCAATTCAGGATCCTGATCCATGACAATGAACTGGTGCTCGACAGGTATCGCAGGCATTTTGATTCCCAGCATCTTGGCTGTGCGCTGCGCGTGGTTGCCGCTTGCGGTGACTACATGCTCTGCCGTTATGATAACCTGTTCGTCAGATGGGACAAGGTTGCCACCTTTCTCGACCATCTTGGTTACGGTTACTTCCCAAGCTTCACCGTTCCAATGAAAAGCATCGGCCTGCCACTTACGTTCAATCACGACCCCGCGCTGACGCGCGCCCTTAGCCATCGCCATCGTCACATCAGCAGGGTTAATGTAGCCGTCTGTGTTATGGTAAAGTGCACCTTTCAGGTCCTCGGTCCGGATCAAAGGCCACTTCGCCTTGATCTCGTCAGGCGTCAACCATTGGTAGGGCACACCGCATGTTTCCGCCGTAGACGCATAGAGCATGTATTCGTCCATACGCTCCTGCGTCTGCGCCATGCGCAAATTTCCAACGACTGCGAAGCCAGCGTTTAGACCGGTCTCTTCCTCCAAAGTCTTATAAAACTTGATGGAGTAGTCGTGGATATGGGTCGTGGCAAAAGACATGTTAAAGTAGGGCAACAACCCTGCCGCGTGCCACGTAGAGCCGGAAGTAAGCTCGTCGCGCTCCAACAGCATCACGTCATCCCAACCGGCCCGCGCCAGATGATAGGCAATTGACGTCCCTACGGCACCGCCGCCTACCACCAATGCTTTGACTTGCGTTTTCATGACACGATTCCCTCTGGCCCGATTTCGCTTCGTTTTATCGTGCAAACGCTATTTCCGACGCCAAACCGCGACCGGACATGGCAGAAAACCGACCTCATAGCATTTGGCGCCAACCGCCCATTTCTTTTGGCCTCAAATATCCCGGGGAGACTGCGCCATAGGCGCAGGCGGGGCAGAACCCCAAACAACACTGCACCCATTCGCTTAAGATAAAATCTTGCCGGGGTTCATGATCCCGTCCGGATCAAGCGCCTGCTTGATTGCCACCATGACATCTACCGCACCGCCCAACTCTTTGATCAGGTATGGCCGCTTGCCTTGTCCGATCCCATGCTCGCCGGTACAGGTCCCCCCCAGCTGTATGGCAAGGTCAGCGAGCCAGCTAACGAATACTTGCGCTTTGGCCACCTCGTCAGAATCGTCCATATCAATCAGGACCGAGGCGTGAAAGTTACCATCGCCGGCGTGACCCACGATTGGGGCTATCAGGCCGATCTCTTGAGCCTTTTCATTGGCGGCAACTACAGCTTCGGCAAGCTTTGATATTGGCACGCAGACATCCGTTGCCACCGCTTTGCACCCCGGACGCAGCGCAAGCATCGCCCAATAGGCATCATGGCGCGCTTGCCAAAGCTGGTTGCGTTCTTCGGCTGTGCTTGTCGCCGCATATCCCGTTCCGCCAAAATCTTCGGCCAATGCGCCAAAGGTTTCCGCTTGCTCTGCCACACCCGCATCGGAGCCATGAAACTCGAGCAAGAGCAAAGGTGTCTCCGGCAAAGTCAGCTTCGAATAGCTATTCACCGCCTTGACCACCAAGGCATCCAGCAGCTCGATCCGCGCAACCGGTAGCCCATACTGGATGACCGCCATAACAGTTTCGCAAGCAGCCTCGACACTGGGAAACGAACAGCTTGCGGCTGACATAGCTTCTGGGATGCCCTGCAAGCGCAGGGTTACTTCGGTGATAATTCCCAGCGTCCCTTCAGAGCCGACCATAAGCCGGGTCAAATCATAGCCCGCTGAAGATTTGCGCGCGCGGCTAGCTGTACGGATCACTTCGCCGTTTGGCATCACAACTTCAAGGCTCAGCACGTTGTCCTTCATTGTGCCATAGCGCACCGCGTTGGTGCCAGAGGCGCGGGTTGCCGCCATGCCGCCGATGCTCGCGTCGGCCCCTGGATCGATCGGAAAAAACAGACCCTGATCACGCAGATGGGTATTGAGCGCCATACGTGTCACACCGGGCTGTACGCGACAATCCAGATCACCGGCATTTACCTCAAGCACCTTGTCCATCTGGCTCACATCGATGCTGATCCCGCCTGCCGGCGCATTCACATGTCCTTCAAGGGACGTTCCCGTGCCAAAGGGAATGATCGGAACCTTATGTGCGGCGCAAATTTTTACTGCATCGACGACTTCCTGCGTTGAACGCGCAAAAACAACGCCATCAGGGGGCTGGTTCACAATCCAAGTGGTTGTATGGGCGTGCTGTTCGCGAATTGACGCACCGGTCTGAAATTGCTCACCGAACTGCTGTTTGAGAATGCCCAAAGCTGCGCTGATACCATCTTCGTTCCGCGCAAGCGCTACTGCATTAACCATCACCTATTCTCCCAATGCGATGCCTTCGCGGCGCGGATCCGCGCCTCCGCGCAACCTATCATCAATCGCAATCAGGTGAAGGCCGGATGTCAGCGCGCGTGCATTCGTTTCATACCCGATGGCCCCCAACGCGTCCGCCAGCCCCTCGACACGTGTTCCCGCCTCAAGATCGTATGTCCCGAAACGGTTAACCGCATGAGGCAAGGCAGCGGCGGTCTGCGGTTCCATGCCCCAGTCAATCATCGCAATGATTGCCTGAGCAGTATACCCGATGATCCTGCTGCCCCCGGGCGAACCGGCGACGTACACAGGTGCACCGTCTTTCATCACAATCGTCGGCGACATCGAAGAACGCGGCCGCTTTCCCGGCTCGACACGGTTCGCAATCGGCACACCATCCTTTTGACTCCGAAAGGAAAAATCGGTCAGTTCATTGTTGAGCAGGAAGCCTCCCACCATCAGACGGCTACCAAAACCGTTTTCAATTGTGGTCGTCATTGAAGCAACATTCCCCGCCGCATCAACAATAGAGATGTGGGATGTGGAGGGCAGCTCGATTGCTTCGTCGTCCGCCCAATTCAGCGCATGGTCAAATTCGGGTACACCCGGGGTAACTTCGGGCAGCGCATCGTCGCCCGCCAACAGCTTTGCGCGATCCGCCAGATAGTCAGAATCCAACATTCCCGCCACCGGCACAGGCACAAAGTCGCTATCTGCCACATAGCGTCCCCGATCGGCAAACGCGAGCCGCGAGGCATCCCCGATCAGGCGCCGCACGTTCACATCTTCTGGTCCCGCACTCAGGTCGTAGCCGTCCAGCATACCCAACATTTGCCCTAAAGCTATGGCACCAGAAGATGGCGGGCCCATGCCACACACGTCATGGGCGCGGAAGCTTGCACAAACAGCCGGGCGCTCTTTCACACGGAAAATTGCCAGATCAACCTCGGACAAGACACCGGGATTGGCCTCGGCCCCTTGCACGGTCGCCACAATCGTTTTGGCCAAGTCACCAGCATAAAAGGCACCTGCCCCTTCCGCGCTTAGCTTTTTCAACGTCAGCGCGTAGGGGAGATTAACCAAAGTCTGCCCTGCCGCCACCGGAAAACCACCCGGCATGAAATAGGCGGCTGTAATCTTCGAGCTTGCCAAGCGTTCGGCATCATCTGCGACCAATTGTGCCAAACGGGGGCTAACCGGGAACCCGTCTTCCGCCAGCTTCATCGCGGGGGCCAGCAATTGCGCCCAGTCCTGATTGCCATATCGCGCATGTACCTCGGCCAACAGCGCCGGGGTACCCGGCACCCCGACAGATCGCCCTCCGACAACCGCGTCAAAGAACTTTAGCGGTTCGCCATTGGCATCCTGAAACAAGCGCGGCGTTGCAGCCAAAGGCGCGGTTTCCCGACCATCAAAGGTGGTCAGTGCACCGCTCGCGGCATCGTACCACACCAAAAATGCACCGCCGCCCAAACCGGAACTTTGCGGCTCTACCAGCCCTAGCATTGTTTGCACCGCAACCAGCGCATCCGCCGCGGTTCCGCCTGCCGCCAGCACATCTGCACCCGCCTTGACCGCATGGGGATTGGCCGCCACGACCATCCAGTTGTCCGCCTGAACAGACTTGCCTGCCGCTTTGGCCTTGAGTGCGGCCGTCACATCGGCAGACAAGCTTTGAAAATCGCCCGTGCCTGCCGCTTCGGGTGCGATGGCATCTGCCGCTTGCTGCGCAAAAGCAGTACCGGCCATCACAACACATAACGCTGTTAGAATATTACGCATCGCCTGCTCCTGTTCGGTCTTCATTTCCCAACGCGCTGGTCCGCTAAAGGCGCGTGCGATTACAGCATTGACGGCACGACCTGATCCGGGGGCCGGTGCCCGTCATCAAACGTCTTGATATTGATAATCACTTTCTCGCCCATCTCAATCCGGCCTTCCAAAGTCGCCGAGCCCATGTGCGGCAAGAGAACCACATTATCGAGTTCACGCAGGCGCGGGTTGATCTCTACGCCATGTTCGTACACGTCCAGACCAGCACCCTTAATCTCACCTGCGCGCAGCATTCGGGTCAGAGCGTTTTCGTCGATGACTTCCCCACGGGAGGTGTTCACGATCACCGAGTCGGGCTTCATCAGCTTCAAGCGGCGCGCGTTCATCAGGTGGAAGGTCGATGGCGTATGCGGGCAATTGACCGAGATGACATCCATCCGTGCCACCATCTGGTCAAGGCTTTCCCAATAGGTCGCCTGCAATGCTTCTTCGGTCTCGGGACGCAGTCGGCGACGGTTGTGGTAATGAACCTGCATGCCGAACGCAGCTGCACGGCGGGCAACCGCCTGCCCGATCCGCCCCATACCAAGAATGCCCAAACGTCGACCTGAAATGCGCCCACCCAACAAGGCATTGGGCGCCCAGCCGTCCCATTCGCCCTTTTGCATCTTGGCCATACCTTCTGGCATGCGCCGCGTGACAGCCAGCAACAACGCCATGGTCATGTCGGCGGTATCATCGGTCAGCACGCCTGGCGTGTTGGACACCAACACCCCTTGTTGGCGCGCGGTGGCGACGTCAATGTGATCAACACCGGCACCGTAATTGGCGATCAGCTTAAGTCGCTCTCCGGCCTGGGAAATCAGAGCGTTATCGATGTTGTCGGTTATTGTCGGCACAAGCACATCACATGTTTTGATGGCTTCGGCCAATTCAGTGCGTGTCATCGGCGCGTCCGTGGCGCGCAGGCGCACATCGAACAGCTCTGCCAGCCGGGTCTCTACCACCTCCGGCAACCGTCGCGTGACTACAACACTCAGCTGTTGTTTTGGCATAATTCAATCTCCAGGCTTGGCGGTTGGCATGATCTGGGGGCATGGTGAACCAGTACGCGACGAGGCACAAGAACCCCGCGCAACAAGAGCAGACCCAAAGCAATAAAAATCAGTGCAGGCAGCACATTATGAATAGATCGAGAATGCGCAAACTACGCGCAGGGTTTGTAGGCCTGTTTGCCTTGGCCCTGACGTCAGTCTTTGCAACGGCAGCCCTTGCAGGGACGGATGACGCCGCTGGCAAGGTCACAAAACGGCCTATTCCGCGCTATGTTTCGATGAAAGCATCGGAAGGTAACGTGCGGCGCGGACCATCTCTTACCCACCGCATCGACTGGGTTTTCAAACGCCGCGATATGCCGCTGCGTATCACTGCGGAGCATGGCCATTGGCGCCGCGTCGAAGACCGTGATGGCATGGGCGGCTGGGTTCACTATTCCCTCCTGTCCGGTACACGCACGGTACTGGTAGAAAAAGACCTGCTGACCCTGCATGCAAGACCCGATCCATCTTCGCCTGTCATGGCTGCGCTGGAACTGGGCGTTGTGGCGCGGGTAAGCGAATGCAACGAAGAATGGTGCCTGCTGCGCTCTGGCGGGTTCAAAGGGTGGGCTCCAAAGGCCCGACTGTGGGGCGTATTGCCCACGGAAGTGTTTGACTGATTGCGCCTTCGTGATGCTTGGATCATGGTGTCGGGATGTTGCCAGATCCAAAGGACACGACCATGAAATCCGTCTTTTACGACCGTTTCGGCCCCGCGGCCGATGTTTTGAATATCAAAACCTTTGACACGCCCTCTCCCGCTGCCGGTGAAGTCACGGTACGGCTGGTGTTTTCAGGCGTGAACCCGTCGGACATCAAAGGACGTGCAGGCAGCCGCCCCGGTGTCCTAAAGCCCGCCTTTCCCGAAGTGATCCCCCACAGCGACGGCGCAGGCGTCATCGAAGCTGTCGGCCCAGGTGTAGACCCCAAACGTGTGGGTACCCGTGTCTGGATTTGGAACGGCCAGTGGCAGCGCGCATTCGGCACCGCCTCAACCCATATCACCCTACCATCCGAACAAGCGGTAGACCTGCCAGACGCAGTCAGCCTTGAAACCGGTGCCATACTGGGCATTCCCGGCCTAACCGCAGCACAGGCTGTGTTCGGAAGTGGCAAGGTCAAAGGCCAAACCCTGCTGATCTCGGGCGGGGGTGGCACGGTTGGCTATCTTGCCGTTCAGCTCGCTGTCTGGGGAGGTGCCAAAGTGATTGCCACCTGTAGCGCGCGGGACGCAGACCGCGTGAAAGCGGCTGGCGCCCGGACCGTCCTTGACTACAAGTCGAAAACACTGGCAGCGGATATCCTTGCGGCCAACGACGGCGCACCTGTTGACCGCATTCTAGAAGTAGAGTTCGGGGCGAACGTGGCGATGAACGCCGAAGTTATTGCGCCAAACGGAGTGATCGCAGCTTACGGTTCCCAGATTGACATGACCCCGACAGTCCCGTTCGGCCCCCTGTTGTTCAAAGCGGCAACCATCGACATCATTCTGATCTACTTGCTGCCCTTTGCGGAGCGTCAAAACTGCATCGATCTGCTGAACCGTGCGTTCGAGGACAACGCATTGACCTGTCCTGTGGCACAGGTATTTGCCCTTGAGGATTGCGTCGCTGCCCACGAGGCCGTTCTGGCAGGTGGCAGGGTTGGCGCGATCCTGATCGATTGCACCTAGCTACCGGACAAGCAGGAATTGCCTATTCCCAGACGCAGGCCTAGGCTTGCGTCAAATTTGCCCTGATTATTTCCATGAGGCCTTCCATGCGTGTTCTCGCTTTATTGTTGTGTCTTCTGTTGCCAATTTCCGCGCAGGCACAAACAACAGACCAGCCCTCCGGCACCATCAACGTGACAGAAGATGCTGCACAGGACGCCGCGATTGCCACCCGCATTCGCGACATTATGGGCGAGCTGGAAGGCTTTGAAGATGTCACAGTCTCGGTCAGTTCCGGCATTGTGACATTACGTGGTCGCACGCTTGATGCCCCCTCTTCGCAGCGATTGAACGATTTGGTCGGTCGAATCGAAGGCGTTGTCGCAATCGAAAACGAGGTGACTGAAACTACCGATGTGGTTCAACGACTGAACCCTGCCGTCGACCGCTTCAAGGCGCGCGGCCAGCAAATAATTGCATTTCTGCCGCTGGCGATGATCGCGCTTACGCTTTTCATCCTAATCGTCTGGTTCGGATTTTTTATCGCGCGGCGGGAACAACCGTGGAACCGGTTGGCGCCAAACGCCTTCATTGCGGATATTTACCGTCAGGTTCTCAGGCTGATATTTGTGATTGGTGGTCTGGTCGTCGCCCTTGATATCCTGAATGCAACAGCGCTGCTGTCAGGCATTCTGGGCGCGGCAGGTATTGTCGGTCTGGCCATCGGCTTTGCGGTGCGCGACACGGTGGAAAACTTCATCGCTTCCATCATGCTGTCTATCCGGCAGCCCTTTCGTCCGAATGACACCGTGGAAATCGAAGGCGATACCGGGAAGGTTATCCGCCTTACTTCCCGCGCGACAATCCTGCTCAGCTTTGATGGCAACCACATCCGCATTCCTAACTCGACCGTATTCAAAAGCCGAATTGTCAATTTCTCCCGCAACGCGGAACGGCGATTCACGCTGGAGCTTTCTGTCGCACCGGAGGTCGATCTAGCCCAGGCACAAGCCCTCGCGCTGTCCACACTGGAAGGTCTGCCGTTCGTTCTGGCCACGCCCGAAGCATCGGTCTGGATCGAATCAGTCGGCGACAGTTGGGTAAACATGGGGATGGCGGCATGGATCAACCAGAACGACACCAGCATTGTGTTGGCGCGTTCCGAAGCCATCCGCCTTGTTCAGGCCGCCTATGATGCGGCAGGCGTTTCGGCACAAATCCCCGCCTATCGCGTGCTTCACGAGGGGATGCCACCGTCGGAAAAAGCCCCTGAAGCGGCGCCAGAGACAGAATATGAAGGGGCTGAGGTGCCTCCTGCGCCGGCACAGGATGTAGATGCGCGCGAAGACAAGCAACTCAGCCAGATTATCGACGAAGAGCGCGCCGGAGAGCACGTGGATTTGCTGCGCGAGAATGCCGATCAGGAATAAGTGCAAGATTAGTGAATTTAGAGCGGATAAAGGCTTGCACCCAGAGCCAACCCGCCCTATTTACCAGCCCACGTTGGGATGTAGCCAAGTGGTAAGGCAACTGTTTTTGGTACAGTGTACCGTAGGTTCGAATCCTACCATCCCAGCCACTTCACCTAGATATAATAACGCAAGAACCCGCAGCACCCGCTGCCGGTTAAACTGCCCCAGTTATCGCCCCACCACCTTCGCCTTCTGAAGAGGGCTATTGGTGAGGGAGGGGGAATAGGTATAAGTAATGAATAGATAGCAGGGGAGGCATACCTTCAGAGCTCCCCTTACCACCCCCTGCCTACCCTAGAGAGAGACCCCCTATGGGAACGATAAAGGACCCTTGGCACTCCCGCCCCATAGACGTTCACCGCTGGTCAGATCACCCTGAGCTCGCTGCCTTGGCGGAAGGTATTTGGGGGGGTGGCTTTTGGGCTCTAATCCCTAGGCGCTCTAGACTAAGGGCTATGAAACGCTCCCGCTCAAATTCGTGACCTGACTTAGCTTCAATGACCACGTTCTTTAATAACGCTATCTGCTCATCCCACTGGTGGCTGTCATTCTTAGGCTTTCGGTATCCGTATAGGCGATCCCCAATGAAGCCGAGAACAGTGTGCCAAGTCAGCTGGGTAACTTGAGGATGGCTATGCTTTAGACCATCACTGGTGCTCGCACCAATAGCCACCAACCTTACCCGCAACCTCAGATTATCATCTTCGAAAAGCCCTCGATCGTATATTCTGGCTGCGGCTTCTTCC